>NZ_JAUEUL010000024.1:0-98880 GCF_032487575.1 Bradyrhizobium sp. SZCCHNRI1009
AACATTCAACGCCATCTCCAAGAGCCGCCAAGAAAACGAGAATACCAAGCGTTAATTTGGTAAGTTAGCGCCAATGGGGCGGACCCCCACCCCCAACCCCTCCCCGCAAGGGGGAGGGGAGCTGACCGTCGCTGCGGCGAGATCGAGAATGACACGAGGTGTTGGCATGGCCGAAACGGAGCTCACGGCGAAAGCCGCCGATGCGCGGCGAAGCGTGTCTGCGACCGACGGGATGCGTGGTCCGGCGACTTCGGAGCTACAGCGATGTCGGGGAAAAATCAAAACCGAGCCTTGGCTCGGCGGCGCCACGCGAAGCTCGAAGAGCGAAGCGTGGTGCCCAGGAAAGGACTCGAACCTTCACGGCCGTTAAGCCACTGGCACCTGAAGCCAGCGCGTCTACCAATTCCGCCACCTGGGCATGTGGAGGCGGTGTGTACGGATCGAACGCCGGCTTGTCAAACCGCTGAACGCCCAAGATGACAATTTTTCTCACGCCATGCGCAAAAACACGGCCACTTTTCCGCGGTGCGGACGATGGGCTATACAGCGGGCCAGGATGGCGGCCCGCGGGATGCGAATCGCCGCTCAGAGCCCTCTCGTCGGGGCGGTCCGACCGCCCGATGCAATCCCAGGAAGCATTCCATGGCATCGAATCTGGACACATTGGTTACCGTCTTCGGCGGCTCCGGCTTCGTCGGGCGCAACGTGGTCCGGGCGCTGGCCAAGCGCGACTACCGCATCCGCGTCGCGGTGCGCCGGCCGGAGCTCGCCGGCCACCTGCAGCCGCTCGGCCGGGTCGGCCAGATCCACGCCGTACAGGCCAATCTGCGCTATCCCGACTCGGTCGCATCAGCGATGCGCGACAGCCATGTCGCGATCAACCTCGTCGGCATCCTGACCGAGAGCGGCGCGCAGACCTTCGACGCCGTGCAGGCCGAGGGCGCCGCCACCGTCGCCAAGGCGGCCGCCGCTGCCGGCGCCCGCATGGTGCATGTCTCGGCCATCGGCGCCGATCCGGAGTCGGCATCGAGCTACGCCCGCGCCAAGGCGGCCGGCGAGGCGGCCGTGCTGGCCGCGGTGCCCGAGGCCGTGATCATGCGCCCGTCGGTCGTGTTCGGCCCCGAGGACCAGTTCACCAACCGCTTTGCGGGGCTCGCCCGGATCTCGCCGTTCCTGCCGCTGATCGGCGGCGGCGAGACGAAGATGCAGCCGGTCTATGTCGGCGACGTCGCGTCAGCGGTCGCCGATGCGGTCGACGGCAAGGCGCAGCCCGGCGCCACCTACGAGCTCGGCGGGCCCGAGGTGCTGAGCTTCCGGGAGATCCTCAAAATCATCCTCGACATCACCGACCGCGACCGCGCGCTGCTGCCGGTGCCGTTCGGACTGGCGAAGCTGAAGGCGGCGTTCCTGCAGTTCGCGCCGGGACCGCTGAAGCTGACGCCGGATCAGGTCGAGCTGCTGCGCCACGACAACGTCGTGTCGGAGGCGGCGAAGGCGGCCGGCCTGACCTTTCAGGGGCTGGGCATCACGCCGGATTCACTCGAGGCGGTCGCCCCGCAATATCTCTGGCGCTTCCGTCCCGCCGGGCAGTTCCAGCGCAAGAACGCGTAAGAAGGGCCCCCTGCTAAACGCCGTCATTGCGAGGAGCGAAGCGACGAAGCAATCCAGAGTCCCGCCCACCACACTGGATTGCTGCGCTTGCGCTCGCAATGACGAGCGGAGAGAGACGGGCCGACTTACTTGCCGAGGGCCAGCGCGATCAGGCCGAGGGTGCCGACGATGACGCGCCACCAGGCGAACAGCACGAAGCCATGGCGGGTGACGTAGCCGAGGAAGGCCTTCACCACGATCATCGCGGTGATGAAGGAGACGACGAAGCCGATCGCGATCAGGCCGAGGTGATCGGACGTCATCTCGGCGCGGCTCTTGTAGAAGTCGTAGACGAAGGCGCCGACCATGGTCGGGATCGCCAGGAAGAAGGAGAACTCCGCGGCCGAGCGCTTGTCGCCGCCGAGCAGCATCGCCGCCACGATGGTGGCGCCGGAGCGCGACACGCCGGGGATCATGGCGAGGCACTGCGCGACGCCGATCCACAGATACATCATGAGCGGATAGCGCGTGGCGTCGTGCTCGCGCGGCTTGAGATCGATCTGATCGACCCACAGCAGGATGGCACCGCCGACGATCAGCGAGAAGCACACGACCCACGGATCGAACAGGAGCGCCTTGATGTACTTGCCGGCGATGAGGCCGACAACGACCGCGGGCAGGAAGGCGACCAGCACGCCGATGATGAAGCGGCGATCGTCAGGGTTCGACAGCGCGCCGATGGCGACGCGGTACAGCTTGAAGAAGTACAGCGCGACGATGGCGAGGATGGCGCCGAGCTGGATCAGGATCGCGAAACTCTTCCAGAACCCCTCGTCACCGAGCCCGAAGAAGCGCTCCGCCAGCAGCAGATGGCCGGTCGAGGATACCGGAAGAAACTCGGTGACGCCCTCGATGATGCCGAGAAGCACCGCCCGCAGCGTATCTGACATCATTGATCGGATCCTGGATTGCCGGCAAAACGCCGCCCTTCTCGCCTATTCGGCCCCCGCCCGCAATTGCAAAAAGCGGCATGGGCGGTCCCATCGGATGAATGAACCGGCGCGTGAGCGCAGCTTACGAATCAGAACGCGACGGGTCCGGAGGGCCGATCCAGCTCACCGACGCGTGTTCCCCGAACGTCGTTTCCCGCATGCTGACCCGTCGCCCTACTGCTTACACTTTCGCCGACCATGCGCTAATGGTCCGATTCGCGAGCGCAACCGGGCGCCGGTATCGGGACGAGGCATCGGTGCGAACCGATGGTTGATTGTTCGTTAAGCGCCGCAGCCGCGGAATCGTCGAAAGGCTCCATGTACACGCTCTTCCACCATCCCTTCTGCCCGCATTCACGCTTCGTCCGGCTGGTGCTCGGCGAATACGGGCTCGATCTGCGCCTGGTGGAGGAACGCGCCTGGGAGCGCCGCGAGGCGTTTCTCGTGCTCAATCCCGCGGCCACCACGCCGGTGCTGTCGGTCGAAGGCCTGCCGCCGGTGCCCGGTGTCGGCGTGATCGCCGAATTCATCGATGAGACCTGCGGGCTTGAGATGGGCGATCGCCGGCTGATGCCGGGCACGGCGGCCGAGCGCATCGAGGTGCGCCGGCTGATGGACTGGTTCAACACCAAGTTCTTCGAGGAGGCCTCGAACCTCTTGGTCACCGAGCGCATCTACAAGCGCTTCATGAGCGAGGAGGATGGCGGCGGGCCGCCGTCGACCGACGTGATTCGCGCCGCCAAGACCAATGTGCGCTATCATCTCGCCTATATCGGCTGGCTCGCGCAGCGGCGCAATTTCCTGGCCGGCGACCGCCTGACCTATGCTGATTTGGCCGCCGCCGCGCATCTGTCGGCGATCGACTATCTGGGCGACGTGCCATGGATCGAGGACGACGCCGCGAAGGCGTGGTACGCGCGGGTCAAGTCGCGGCCGTCGTTCCGGCCGCTGCTGAGCGACTGGCTGGCCGGCGTGCCGGCGTCGCGCACCTATGTGGATCTGGACTTCTGAGCGCCGATAGGCCCACGCCGGAGACGTTGAAGGCGGCGCTGGCCGCCGAGGCGCAGCGGCTGGGCTTCGATGTCATCGGTCTCACCGCCCCGGTCGTGAGCGCCGAGCGGGCCGCCGCGTTCGAACGCTTCCTCGCCGCCGGCCAGCACGGCGACATGGACTGGCTGGCGCGCGAGCCGTCCCGCCGCACCGATCCCACAACGCTGTGGAGCGAGGTCCGCAGCATCATCATGCTGGGCGTCAATTACGGCCCCGACGAGGACCCGCGCGCGGTGCTGTCCCAGCGCAGCAATGCTGCGATCTCGGTCTATGCCCGCGGCGACGACTATCACGACATCATCAAGAAGAACCTCAAGACGCTCGCGCGCTGGCTGGTCGCGCAGGCCGGCTGTGACGTGAAGGTGTTCGTCGACACCGCGGCCGTCATGGAGAAGCCGCTGGCCGAAGCGGCCGGGCTCGGCTGGCAGGGCAAGCACACCAACCTGGTGTCATCAGGCTTCGGCTCCTGGCTGTTCCTCGGCGCCATCTACACCACGCTGGACCTGCCGCCGGATGCGCCGGAGCTCGATCATTGCGGCTCCTGCCGGGCCTGCCTCGACAGTTGCCCGACCGCGGCCTTCCCGGCCCCCTACAGCCTCGATGCACGGCGCTGCATCTCCTATCTGACGATCGAGAACAAGGGGCCGATCCCGCGCGAGTTCCGCAAGGCCATGGGCAATCGCATCTACGGCTGCGATGACTGCCTCGCCGCCTGTCCGTGGAACAAGTTCGCGCAGGCTGGACGCGAGGCGAAGCTGGCGGCGCGCGACGCGTTGCGCGCGCCTTCACTGGCGGAGCTGGCCGCGCTCGACGATGCCGCGTTCCGCGCGCTGTTCGCGAAATCGCCGATCAAGCGCATCGGCCGCGACCGCTTCCTGCGCAACGTGCTGATCGCGATCGGCAACTCCGGCGATGTGGCGCTGACGCCGTCCGCCGAGCGGCTGGCCACCGATCCGAGTCCGCTGGTGCGCGGTGCCGCCGCCTGGGCCTTGGCGCAACTGCTCGACCCGGGGGCTTTTGCCCAACGTGCGACGATTGCGCTGGCGACCGAGGCCGCCGAGAGCGTCCGCGCGGAATGGCAAGTCCGATGCTGAAGCAGGCCGCCTCAGCCCATCTCGCCGACGGCGGCCAGCATGCGCGCGATGTCCTGCGGCCGCGACAGCCGGTGGTCGCCGTCTTGGATCATGGTCAGCACCACGTCCTCGGCCGGCAGGCGGTGGGTCAGCGCGAACGCATGCTGCCAGGGGACGTCCGGGTCCTGCGCGCCCTGCAGGATACGCACCGGGCAGCCGATCTTGATGGCACCGCCGAGCAGGAGATGACTGCGCCCGTCCTCGATCAGCGCCCTGGTGATGGGATAGGGCTCGCCGTACTCCGACGGACGCATCCAGAGGCCGTTGGTCTCGATCTCGGTCCGGACCGCCGGCGAGAAGCCCTTCCACATCAGCTCCTCGGTGAAATCGGGCGCCGGGGCGATCAGGACCAGGCCCGCCAGCGTCGCTTCGGCCGGTTCCTCGAGCAGCGCGCGCGCCAGCAGCAGCGCCATCCAGCCGCCCATCGAGGAGCCGACCACGACCTGCGGTCCGCGGCAGAATTGCCGGAACACGGCAACGCTCTCCTCGAGCCAGCGGCTGATCGTGCCGTCGACGAAGCGTCCGCCGGATTCGCCGTGCCCGGAATAGTCGAAGCGGACGCAGGCGCGGTCGCGCCCGGCGGCCCAGGCATCGAGGGCCAGTGCCTTGGTGCCTTTCATGTCGGAATTGAAGCCACCGAGCCAGAACAGCCCGGGCGGATGGCCTGGCCGCGCCCGCACCGCGATCCGGCGCGACGATTCGCCCGCGCCGACGGTGATGAAGACAGGCGGATCGGCATTCTCTGCAGCAGGGTTCATGGATCGTTACTCGCTGTCGGGTGTTGTGTGGGCGAACCGGCCGTTTCCGTCAATCGGCCAAGCTTGACGCTGCCGCTTGCGAAAGCGCGCGGCGCACTCTATGTCCCCCGGCGGAACCACGAGGGCCCGAAAAAGCGCGAGTTTGATCGCAATTCTCGGCCGTGTGGCTTCCTTGGGGGAATGCATCGACGCACGAGTCTCGCGCATGCGTCGCAGGAGCCGCGACGGCCGGGCGGAATTTCGACGCACCGGACAGTTGCGACCTTGCCCGCGAAAGCATCTTCCTTCAAACTAGCCGCCTTCTTCCACAACCTTGGAGAACTACCCATTCGCCGCCCCAATCGAGCCCCGCCCGCTGCCGTCAAAGACGGGCCGCGCACCAATGATGAGATTCGCAATGCGCAGATCCAGCTGATCGATGCCGAAGGCACCAACCGTGGTGTCGTCGAGACCGTTGTCGCGATCAAGATGGCCGCTGACGCCGGCATGGATCTGGTCGAGATTTCGCCGAACAACACGCCTCCCGTCTGTAAGATCATGGACTACGGGAAGTACAAATATTCGGCGCAGAAGAAGGCCGCCGAGGCCCGCAAGAAGCAGAAGGTCGTTGAGATCAAGGAGATCAAGCTCCGCCCGATGATCGACGACCACGACTACGACGTGAAGATGCGCGCGATGCAGCGGTTCTTCGAAGAGGGCGACAAGGTCAAGATCACGCTGCGCTATCGCGGCCGCGAAATGGCGCACCAGGAGATCGGCACCAAGCTGCTCGACAAGGTGAAATCCGACGTCGCAGCGTTCGCCAAGGTCGAGCAGGACGCCAGGTTCGAGGGCCGTCAGGTGGTCATGGTTCTGGCGCCGCGCTAGGTCCAGCACACCGACACCTGAAGCCGGGCCCGCCACGCGTTTGGCGGGCTTTTCTCTTGAGGGCGCCCGCCAGGACCGCTCTTGCGGGCCGGGGTCAGGACCGCGTCGCCTGCCACCGCCCGCGGCAGGTTCCGGACGAGCCTTTGCCGCTCCAGCGACCGAAACCTGAGGTGGCGCCGAGCCGGCCGGTGCCACTGGCCGAGGCGCCACCCTGGGATACCCGCACGGTGACGGCGCCGCTGCGGCCAACCGAGCCGGTGATGTTGGCGGTGCTGTTCGAGAGGACCCGGCCCCTGCTGATCCGGATCGGGAAGCTGTAGCCCTGGTCGCAACTGCCGGCCTCGGTAATGATCAGCACGGTCCAGGCGCCATCGAAGCCGGCAGCGTGCGCAGGCCTCGCCGGCAGGCCTGCGAGGCCCGTCAGCAGCGCGGTCGTAAGGGTGGCGGAGATGGCGCGGCGAATGAGGCGGGTCATGGTCGATCCTCGACTGTCATGGTCGGCTGATCATGGGTCGGAATAGCCGATTCCGTGGTTCGACGTTGCCAACTGGCTTTGTCTCTGGCATAAGCGCGGCCTTCGTCGCCCGGCTGATCAAGGGCTGCCGTGGCGATGTTTCTGTGCGGGTGGATCCTCGTTTGGACCCGAAACCTGAGCACAACCAACGCTCTAACGAGCATTTTCGCCGGATGGCGCCGCTTTTGCGGGCGGCTTGCCGTTGGCATCAAGGAGAGCCAAATGCCCAAGCTGAAGACCAAATCCGGCGCCAAAAAGCGCTTCAAGGTGACTGCCACCGGCAAAGTGATGCACGCCCAGCGCGGCAAGCGCCACGGCATGATCAAGCGGACGAAGAAGCAGATCCGGCAGCTGCGCGGCACCCGCGTGCTGTTCAAGACCGACGGCGACAACGTCAAGAAGTACTTCTTGCCGAACGCCTGACCGGCCTCTCGCTTCCGAACCCCTGGCCGCCTCAAAGCCGCGGCTGATCGTCATCTCTGAATCCAAGGATTTCCGGCATGTCTCGCGTCAAACGCGGTGTGACCGCCCACGCCAAGCACAAGAAAGTCTTCAAGGCCGCCAAGGGCTATTACGGCCGCCGCAAGAACACGATCCGCACCGCCAAGCAGGCCGTCGAAAAGGCCGGCCAGTATGCGTTCCGCGATCGCAAGCGCAAGAAGCGCACCTTCCGCGCGCTCTGGATCCAGCGCCTGAACGCCGCCGTGCGTCCGTTCGAGCTCACCTACAGCCGATTTATCGACGGCCTGTCCAAGTCCGGCATCACCGTCGACCGCAAGGTGCTGTCGGATCTCGCGATCAACGAGCCCGCCGCGTTCGAGGCGATCGTTGTGAAGGCCAAGGCGGCGCTCGCCGCCTGATCGCCCAGCGCATCGTGAGGATTTCAAAAGCGGCCGATGCTCTCGGCCGCTTTTTGCTATCCGGCGACATGCCGGTTTGCTTGCCTGCTTTCGCTTGACCGCTGTCGCCGGCGCGGCGACAACCCAGCCGCCTTTTGTCCCGCGGAGATTTTGCCCGTGTCCGACCTCGCCTCGCTCGAAACCTCGATCCTCGACCAGATCGCCGCCGCCGGCGATGAAGCCGCGCTGGAAACCGTCCGCGTCGCAGCGCTCGGCAAGAAGGGCTCGATCTCGGCGCTGCTGGCGACGCTCGGCAAGATGTCGCCGGACGAGCGCAAGACGCAGGGTGCGGCCATCAACCTCGCCAAGGACAAGGTCACGCAGGCGCTGACCGCGCGCCGCGAGGTGCTCAGGGCCGCGGCGCTCGATGCTCGCCTCGCCGCCGAGACCATCGACGTCACCCTGCCCTTGCAGGATTCGCCGGCCGAGACCGGGCGCATCCATCCGCTCAGCCAGGTGATGGACGAGCTGACCACGATCTTCGCCGACATGGGCTTCTCGATCGCCGAAGGTCCCGACGTCGAGACCGACGACTACAACTTCACCAAGCTGAATTTCCCGGAAGGCCATCCGGCGCGGGAGATGCACGACACCTTCTTCTTCAACCCTAAGCCTGACGGCTCGCGCATGCTGCTGCGGACCCACACCTCGCCGGTGCAGGTGCGCACGATGCTGAGCCAGAAACCGCCGATCCGCGTGATCTGTCCGGGCCGCACCTACCGCATCGATTCGGACGCGACGCACACGCCGCAATTCCACCAGGTCGAGGGCCTCGTCATCGACAAGGGCTCGCATCTCGGCCACCTCAAATGGATCCTGCACGAATTCTGCAAGGCGTTCTTCGAGGTCGACCACATCAACATGAAGTTCCGGCCGTCGTTCTTCCCGTTCACCGAGCCGTCGCTCGAGGTCGACATCCAGTGCCGCCGCGACAAGGGCGAGATCCGCTTCGGCGAAGGCGAGGACTGGCTGGAGATTCTCGGCTGCGGCATGGTGCATCCGAACGTACTGCGCGCCTGCGGCATCGATCCGGACGAGTATCAAGGCTTCGCTTGGGGCATGGGCATCGACCGCATCGCGATGCTGAAATACGGCATGAGCGACCTCCGCCAACTGTTCGAAGGCGACGTCCGCTGGCTGTCGCACTACGGCTTCAAGCCGCTGGAGGTGCCGACGCTGGCCGGGGGATTGAGCACGTGACGATTGTCGGCCCCAATGTTTCCCAGCAAACGCTAGGACTCCCTCTCCCGCTTGCGGGGGAGGGCTGGGATCTGCGCGCTCTTACTTCGACAACCATCGGTCTCTCCGTTCCCTCCCCCCTTGTGGGGGAGGGTCAGGGAGGGGGGTAGCCCAGGATGCCGCACGCCGTTGTCAGCAACCGCCAGCGCAACCGAGCGAAGCAACTTCGCCAGGCGATGACGCGCGCCGAGACGCTGCTGTGGCGCTACATCAAGGCCGACCGAATTGACGGCGCCAGCTTTCGCCGCCAGGTGCCATTTCGCAACTACATCGCAGACTTCGCCTGCTTCTCGGCCAAGCTCGTGATCGAGCTCGATGGCGAGTCGCACGATTTCACCGAACGGCAGGCAAGAGACGCCGAGCGTGACGCCTTCTTCGCAGCCGAAGGCTTCGAGGTCCTCCGCTTCACTAATGAGCAGGTGACCTCGAATCTGGAAGGTGTTGTTGCGGCAATCCGCGAAGCCATTGCCGACCGCGCCCGCGGCTTACCCCCCTCCCCACCCCTCCCCCACAAGGGGGGAGGGAGCGGAGAGAGCGTCGCAAGCGACCAAGACAGCGAACACGACCACACTCACGATACAAACACCAGCAAGATCCGAGGCATGCAGCCATGAAATTCACGCTGTCCTGGCTGAAGGACCATCTCGACACCGATGAGTCGGTCGAGACAATCGCCGACAAGCTCACGATGATCGGCCTCGAGGTCGAGCATCTCGAGGACAAGGCGAAGCTGCTCGCGCCGTATAGGATTGCGCGCGTCGTCTCCGCCGAGCAGCACCCGAACGCCGACCGGCTGCGCGTCTGCATGGTCGACACCGGTGACGGTGGCGCGCCGGTGCAGGTGGTCTGCGGCGCGCCGAATGCGCGCGCGGGGCTGGTGTCGGTGTTCTCGCCGCCCGGCACCTACATCCCCGGCAAGAACATCACGCTCTCGGTCGGCACGATCAGAGGTGTCGAGAGCCGCGGCATGCTGTGCTCGGCGGCCGAGCTCGAGATCTCCGACGATCACGACGGCATCATGGAGCTGCCGGCGGATGCGCCGATCGGCACCTCCTACGCCGAATGGGCAGGCCTCGGCGATCCCCAGTTCGAGATCAATCTGACGCCGAACCGCCAGGACTGTACCGGCGTGCACGGCATCGCACGCGACCTCGCTGCCGCCGACATGGGCCAGCTCAAGGATCCCGGCATCAAGCCGATCAAGGGCGAATTCCCCTGTCCCGTGAAGGTCGTGGTCGAAGACGAGAAGCTGTGTCCCGGCTTCGCGCTGCGGCTGGTGCGCGGCGTCAAGAACGGCCCGTCGCCGACATGGCTGCAGCAGCGCCTGACCTCGATCGGGCTGCGCCCGATCAATGCGCTGGTCGACATCACCAACTACATGACCTTCGACCGCGCGCGCCCGCTGCACGTGTTCGATGCCAAGAAGGTCAAGGGCAACCTGGTCGTCCGCCGCGCCCGCGATGGCGAGAGCTTGCTGGCGCTGGACGGCCGCACCTACACCCTCGACGAATCGATGTGCGTCATTGCCGATGACGCCGCTGTCGAATCGCTCGCCGGCATCATGGGCGGCGAGGCCTCCGGCTGCGATGAAGGCACCACCGACGTGCTGATCGAATCGGCGCTGTGGAACGAGATCAACATCGCCCAGACCGGCCGCAAGCTCGGCATCAACTCGGACGCGCGCTATCGCTTCGAGCGCGGCGTCGATCCGGCCTTCATGGTGCCGGGCCTGGAGATGGCGACCAGGCTCGTGCTCGACCTGTGCGGCGGCACGCCATCGGAAACCCTCGTCGTCGGCAATCCCTTCGGCGATGACCGCATCGTCGACTTCCCGCTCACCGAGGTGAAGCGGCTGGCGGGCATCGAGGTGCCACTGACCGAGATGCGGCGGATCCTGACGCATCTCGGCTTCGTGGTCGCAGGCAACGGCCCGGTCGTGAAGGTCGCGGTGCCCTCCTGGCGCAGCGACGTCCACGGCAAGGCTGACATCGTCGAGGAAATCGTGCGCATCGTCGGCGTCGACAAGGTGCCGATGACGCCGTTCGAGCGCGGCGATGCGCCGCGCAAGCCGGTGCTGACGCCGCTGCAATTGCGCACGCGGCGCGCCAAGCGCGCGTTGGCGGCACGCGGCATGGTCGAAGCCGTGACGTGGTCATTTATCTCGAAGCCGGCCGCCGAATTGTTCGGCGGCGGCAAGGCCCAACTCGCACTCGCCAATCCGATCGCGGCCGATCTCTCGGACATGCGCCCGAGCCTTTTGCCGGGCCTGATCGCGACTGTGCAGGCCAACGCCGATCGCGGCTTCGGCGATGCCGCGATCTTCGAGGTCGGGCAGGTCTTCAAGGACGACGGCCCCACGGATCAGTTCGTGGCCGCGAGCGGCATCCGCCGTGGCATCGCCTCGGCGAAGGGACTCGGCCGGCATTGGACGGGATCGCAGCCGGCCAGTGCCTACGACGCCAAGGCCGATGCGCTCGCCGTGCTGGCGGCGGCCGGCGCGCCGATGGCGTCGCTGCAGATCGTTGCCGGCGGTCCGGCCTGGATGCATCCGGGTCGCTCCGGCACCATCCAGATGGGACCGCAGAACGTGCTCGGGCATTTCGGCGAGCTGCATCCGCGCACGTTGGAGACGCTCAAGGCCGACGGCCCGCTCGTCGCCTTCGAGGTCATCCTCGATCGCATTCCGGCCGCCAAGGCGAAACCGACGCGCGCCAAGCCGGTCCTGGAGCTCTCGGCGTTCCAGCCGGTGTCGCGCGACTTCGCCTTCATCGTCGACCGCAAGGTCAAGGCCGGCGACATCGTGCGCGCCGCACAGGGCGTCGACAAGAAGCTGATCACCGATGTCACCGTGTTCGACGTCTACGAGGGCAAGGGCATCGAGGACGGCAGGAAATCGGTCGCGATCGCCGTGACGCTGCAGCCACGCGACAAGACCATGACCGACGAGGAAATCGACGCCGTCGCGGCGAAGATCACCGCCGACGTCGCCAAGAAGACCGGCGGCACGTTGCGCGGATGAGCCTGGCCGGGCTCATCCCTGCCGACCTCAGCTCGTTCGCGACGGTCGCGCTGGCGATCACGGCCTTTATCGCTGCGACCGCGCGCGGCTTCTCCGGCTTCGGCTCGGCGCTGATCTTCATGCCGCTCGCGAGCAGCTTTGCGACGCCCCGTCTGGTCGCGCCGCTGCTGCTGGTGATCGATTTCGTCTCGATGGCCCCGATGGTGGCGCCGGCCTGGCGCGAGGCCGACCGTAAGGCCACCGCGGTGATCGTTACGGGCGCGTTGGTCGGCGTGCCCGTGGGCACCTATTTCCTCAGCCGGCTGGACCCGGTCACCGTCCGCTGGATCATCACCGGTTTCGTGCTCGCGCTGCTTGCGCTGCTGCTGTCCGGCTGGCGCTATCGCGGCAGGGAGTACACCGCACTGTCGGTCGCTGTCGGCTGTATCTCCGGATTCTGCAGCGGACTGGCGCAGACCGGGGGCCCGCCGATCGTCGGCTACTGGCTGGGACGCCCGATCCCGCCGAAGATCGCGCGAGCGAACATCGTGCTGTTCTTCGGCGCATCGGACTTCTTCGCGATGGTGAGCTACGCAATGAGCGGGCTGATCTCCTGGGATTCGCTGAAGCTCTCGCTGCTGATCGGGCCGGTCTACGCGCTTGGCGTTGCGTTCGGCGCTTCGCTGTTCGGCCGCGCCAGCGAGCAGGTGTTCCGCGCCATCTGCTATGTGCTGATCGCAATTGCCGTCATCGCCGGCCTGCCGGCCCTCGACGGCGTGCTCGGGCGAGGCTAGCCTCCCGCAACGAGACCGACCGGGAGGACACCATGATCAATCGCCGCACGATGTTGTCGCTCGCGCTGGGCACAGCGGGAGCTGTCGCAGCGCGCTCGGTGTTCGCGCAAGGCGCCAAGACCGGCACGCGGATCGTCTTCCTCGGCACCAAGGGCGGCCCACGCGTCGGCGTGGGCGCTTCGAATCCGGCCAATCTCGTCGTCGTCAACGGCACGCCGTTCGTGGTCGATTGCGGCATGGGCGTCAGCCGTCAGCTCGTCAATGCGGGCGTTCCGATCCCGTCGGTCAAGTACATCCTGATCAGCCATCACCATTCCGATCACAATCTCGAATACGGCAACCTGTTCTACAACGCCTGGGCCGCAGGATTGTCGACGCCGATCCAGTCGTTCGGACCGAAGGGCCTGGAGGCGATGACCAGGAGTTTCTGGGAAACCAACAAGTTCGACGTCGACACCCGCATCGCAGATGAAGGCAGGCCCGATCCTCGGCCGCTCCTGGTCGCGAAGGACATCGACGCGGACGGCGTCGTGCTGAAGACGGCGGATGTGACGGTGACCGCGTTCCGCACGCCGCATCCGCCGATCACCGACAACTTCGCCTACAAGTTCGAGACCCCGAACGGCACGATCGTGTTCTCGAGCGACACCGCCTACAATCCGAAGCTCGCCGAGTTCGCCAGGGGCGCCGACGTGCTGGTGCACGAATGCCTGTATGTGCCGGCGGTCGATCGCCTGGTCGCGAAAACGAAGAACGGCTCGACGCTGAAGAAGCACCTGCTCGACAGCCACACGACGACCGAGGACGTCGGGCGTATCGCTGCGGCGGCAGGCGTGAAGGTGCTGGTGCTCAGCCACTTCGTGCCCGGTGATGATCCCGAAGTGACCGACGAGGATTGGACCCGGGACGTGAAGAAGAACTACTCGGGCCGGATCATCGTGGCGAAGGATTTGATGGAGCTGAAGCTGCCGGTGTAAGCTAGATCAGCAAAGCTGCAAATAGCGAGCACAACGACTGTACATTTCAAGGCCCTCTCCCCTTGTGGGTCCCACAAGGGGAGAGGGCGCAGTCACGGGCACCGCATCCATGTTGCGATCTTAGCGCGACGATCGAATGTCAATCCTCAGGCGAGGCCGACCGCACCTTGCCGCGACGGCGTGGTCGTTGCCGCTCACTGCTCGGCTCCGGCTCGGAATCCTTCAACGCGCCGATCCGGCGCAGCGCGGCTTCGGCGGCGCGTTCGCCCGAGTCCCAGGCGCCGTCGACTGTGCCCCACAGCGTTTCGTGCGTCGCCTCGCCCGCCAGGAACAGCGGACCGAGGGATTCGCCGAGGATCTTGCGCGCCCCCTGGCTGCCGGGCGTGGCCGCCGACATCGCGCCGAGCACGCCCGGCGCCTGGTTCCAGCGCGTGGCTGCGGACGCTTTCACCGCCGCGGCGGCCTCGCTTCCAAACAGCTTGCCGATCCACTCCCTCGCGAAGTCGACCATCGCCGCCTCGCCCTGCGCTGAGAGTTCACGGCCGAAGGCGCCGGCAACATCGACGGTGCAGAGCGACGATCCACCAATATTGGCAAGCAACAGACCGGTGCGGTTGGAATTACTCTGCTCGATGATGACCTCGTCCCGCGACAGGCCGAGCGGATTGCCCGCCAGCATCAGCGCAATGTGATCATAGCTGCCGAGGCTGAGCTTGGCGGCGGCGTCGAGCTGCCGCTTGGGCAGCTCGGGGGCGAACTTGATGGCGCCTGATGTCAGCACGTTGGTCGACACCGTGAGGATGACGGCGCGCGCCGCGATCCGCCCCGCCGGCGTTTCCACCGCGACGTCGCGGTTGGCCCACACGACGCGCGTTGCTGGAGTCGACAGCGACAACGGCACGGATTCACCGAGCCTGGCGATGAAGGTGCCCAGGCCCTGGCGGCAGGCCAGCGGCGCGCTGCGATCCTGCGCACGCGCCTTGTCCATCGCGGAGAGATCGGCGAGATCCTTCCCGGTCGCGCTGGCGCCGAGCACGAACGCGGTGGTGCTGGTCCAGTCGCCCAGATCCTTCGGCAGCGCCGCGGCGCAGGAGGTGTCGAGCTTGCCGCGCGCCGCCTCGTCGATGGCACGATTGGCGCGCACCAGCCCCGCCAGGAACTGCTCGGTCTCACCGGGCCGCGCATTGCGCCGACCGACCCGGATCTTCTGCCCGACGGGGGCCGCGACGAGATCGAGCCCGAGACCCCGCGCGAGCCTGCTGATGGGATTGCCGTCGGCATTGAGCAGCCAGCGGGCGCCGCGATCGAACGGCACGCCGAAGGTGGCAGTATCCGTGCTGCAACGGCCGCCGGGCTGCGGCGCGGCCTCCAGCACCACGACCTTGCGGTTGGCCGCGACGATCCGACGGGCCGCGGCGATTCCCGCCGCTCCCGCCCCGATCACGACAATGTCAGCCTCGCGTGGAACAGCCGCCTGCGCGGCGCGGCCGGCAATAGGCAGCGCGGCCAGCGCCGCGGAAGCGGAGAGGAAGCCGCGGCGCGTGACATTCATGACATGGTTTCCGAAAGCTTTTGAATCAAACGAATACCCGCCGAATTTGCCGCATCTGCCGCGCTGCGGCAACCCGGGATGGTAAACGTGATACCGTGCAGAACGCATCGACTATGAACCAAATTGCAACCGCAATCGACCATCATGGAAGAAGGGAAAAAGCCGGCGACCGGCCAAGGTCGCCCGGGGAGCGTTATGGGTATCGTGCTCGATCACATCGGCAAGCTGATTGCCGCCTATCTCCAGAAGGAGATCCCGGGCTATGAGCCGTTCACGCCGAGCGATCCAGACTATCTGCGCAAGGATGTCCAGCCCGGCGACGTGCTGCTCGTCGAGGGCAACAGCCGTATTTCCGGCATCATCAAATACCTCACGCAGTCGACCTGGTCGCATGCCGCGCTCTATGTCGGACCGATCGACGGCGCCGTCGAGCCCGATGGGGAGCCGCACGTGCTGGTCGAGGCCTATGTCGGCGATGGCGTGATCTCGGCGCCGCTGTCGAAATATTTCGCCTATCACACCCGTGTGTGCCGGCCGGTCGGACTAACGTATGAGGACCGGCACACGGTGTGCCGCTACGCCATCAATCGCATCGGCTTCGGCTACGACACCAAGAACATCATCGACCTGATGCGCTATCTGATCCCGATGCCGATTCCGCAACGCTGGCGGCGGCGCATGATCGCGCTGGGCTCGGGCGATCCGACCAAGATGATCTGCTCGGCGCTGATCGCGCAGGCGTTCGATGCGGTGCGCTATCCGATCCTGCCGAAGATCACGCGGGCGCCATCGCGGCGCGCCAAGCGCGAGATCCTGCACATCCGGGATTCGTCGCTCTACATGCCGCGCGATTTCGACATCTCGCCCTATTTCGAGATCGTCAAGCCGACCATCGTCAATGGATTCGACTACACGACGCTGCATTGGGCCGACAAGCAGAAGCCGCTCGCGGAGGTAGCGGGCGAGTTCGCCGTGTTTCCAGGAGCCATCACAGCGCCGCCGCTCGTTCCTGAGACGGCTGACGAAGAAGCGACGCAGCAGGCTGCGGCTGAGGAAGTAGTTGCGAAGCTCGGCGAGCGGCTCGTGGTCAGCGAGCATTTTCTCGTCGCCGAGCCGGTACGAAACGTCGCGCCACGTCCGACCGCACGACGCCGCAAAAAAGTGGCAGTCTGACCCGGGCTGGCCTCAGCGATCCGACCGGCTGATCACATCCATCAACTCCGCGATCTTCTGCCGTTGATCGGCCTTGTCGCCCGATGCGATGGCGTGCTCGACGCAATGGGCGACGTGGTCGCGCAGGATCTCCTCCTCGACCCGTCGCAGCGCCGCCCTGACAGCGGAGATCTGGGTCACGATGTCGATGCAGTAGCGGTTGTCCTCGACCATTTTCGACAGGCCCCTGACCTGCCCTTCGATCCGGCTCAAACGTTTCTGACAGGATGTCTTGATGTCCTCGCGCATGCGGCCTATATACCCCTACAGGGTATAGGTTTCAAGAGGCGAGGCTGGGCAATGTCGGGAACCGAACACGGACATGGCGCCGCAGCGGTCAAGGCCAGCGGATGCGGCTGTGGACCACAGGCGAGCGCGGTGGAAACCGGACAAGAGACCGCGGCTGCAGAGGGATGTTGCAGTGATCGTGCCGATGCGACACCAGCCCACAACCATGGTGGCTGCTGCGGCGGCCGTGACGAGGCGCCGCCGCCGAGCGCGAAGGTGAAGGATCCCGTCTGCGGCATGTCCGTCGATCCCGCGACCTCCAAGCACCGCTTCGAACATCAGGGGCAGACGTACCATTTCTGCTCCGCGAGCTGCCGCACCAAGTTCGCCGCCGATCCCGCCAAGTATCTCGTGACGGCCGCGCCTGCAGCCGCGGCGTCGTGCTGTGGCGGTCATGACCATCACGCGCATCAGCATGACGATGCGAAGGTGATCGATCCCGTCTGCGGCATGAGCGTCGATCCCGCGACCTCGAAACATCGCTTCGAGCACGCGGGTCACACTTTCCATTTCTGCTCGGCCGGCTGCCGAACCAAATTCGCGGCTGAGCCCGACAAATATCTCGGCGAGCGCGAGCCGCCGCCGGAGATGCCGGCAGGCACGATCTACACCTGCCCGATGCATCCCGAGATCCGGCAGGAAGGCCCAGGCACTTGCCCGATCTGCGGCATGGCGCTGGAGCCCGACGTCATCAGCCTCGACGATGCGCCCAATCCCGAGCTCGCCGACATGACCAGACGATTCTGGATCGGCGCGGTGCTGGCAGCTCCCGTGGTCGTGCTGGAGATGGGCGGGCACCTCGTCGGCGGCCACGGCCTGATCGATCCCGTGCTGTCGAACTGGATCCAGTTCGCGCTGGCGACGCCGGTGGTGCTGTGGGCCGGCTGGCCGTTCTTCGTGCGCGGCTGGCAATCAGTGCAGACCCGCAATCTCAACATGTTCACCCTGATCGCGATGGGCACGGGCGTCGCCTACGTCTACAGCGTGATCGCGACCCTGGCACCGCAGGCGTTTCCATCGGCGTTCCGCGGCCATGGCGGCGCGGTGGCGGTGTATTTCGAGGCGGCCTCGGTCATCACCGTCCTCGTCCTGCTCGGCCAGGTGCTGGAGCTGCGGGCACGCGAGGCGACGTCAGGCGCGATCAAGGCGCTCTTGCAACTCGCGCCGAAGACGGCGCGGCGGCTCGATGCCGACGGCAACGATCATGAGGTGGAGATCGTCGAGCTCGCGGTCGGCGACCGGCTGCGGGTGCGTCCCGGTGAGAAGGTGCCGGTCGACGGCGTCATCCTCGAAGGCCGCTCGTCGCTCGACGAATCGCTGGTCACCGGCGAATCGATGCCTGTCACCAAGGACGAGGGCGAGCGCGTCATCGCCGGCACGTTGAACCAGACCGGCGGCTTCGTGATGCGCGCCGACAAGGTCGGTCGCGAGACCCTGCTGTCGCAGATCGTGCAGATGGTCGCCGATGCGCAGCGCTCGCGCGCGCCGATCCAGCGCCTCGCCGACCAGGTCGCGGGCTGGTTCGTGCCGACCGTGATCGCTGCTGCCATTGCCGCCTTCGTCGCGTGGTACGCGTTCGGTCCCGAGCCGCGCTTCGCCTTCGGCCTCGTCGCCGCCGTGAGCGTGCTGATCATCGCGTGTCCCTGCGCGCTCGGTCTTGCGACGCCGATGTCGATCATGGTCGGGGTCGGTCGCGGCGCCCAGGCCGGCGTGCTGATCAAGAGCGCCGAGGCGCTGGAGCGGATGGAGAAGGTCGATACGCTGGTCGTCGACAAGACCGGCACCTTGACCGAGGGCAAGCCGAAGGTGACCAGCATCGTCACGGCTCAGGGCTTCGACGAGTCTGAGGCGCTGCGGCTGGCCGCCAGCGTCGAGCGCGCCAGCGAGCATCCGCTGGCCGAGGCCATCGTCCGGCATGCCGCGGAGCGCAACATCAAGCTCGCCGACGTCAAGAACTTCGACGCGCCGACCGGCAAGGGCGCGCGCGGCGAGATCGACGGCAAGTCGGTCGTGCTCGGCAATGCCACCTATCTCGCCTCGCTCGGCATCATCACCGATACGCTGGGGGTCGAGAGCAAGCGGCTGCGCGAAGAGGGCGCGACCGTGATCACGATGGCCGTCGACGGCAAGCCGGCCGCGTTGTTCGCGATCGCCGATCCGGTCAAGGCCTCGACGCCGGAGGCGCTGAAGGCACTCGCGGCCGACGGCATCAAGGTGATCATGCTGACCGGCGACAACCGCACCACGGCCACCGCGGTCGCGCGCAAGATCGGCATCACCGAGGTCGAGGCCGAGGTGCTGCCCGAGCAGAAGAGCGCGGTGGTCGCGCGTCTGCGCGCCAGCGGCAAGATCGTCGCGATGGCCGGCGACGGCGTCAACGATGCGCCGGCGCTCGCCGCGGCCGATGTCGGCATCGCGATGGGCACCGGCACCGACGTGGCGATGGAGAGCGCCGGCGTCACGCTGCTGCAGGGCGATCTCGGCGGCATCGCGCGGGCGCGAAAACTGTCGGCGGCGACGATGCGCAACATCCGCCAGAACCTGTTCTTCGCGTTCATCTACAACGCCGCGGGCATCCCGATCGCGGCCGGCATCCTCTACCCCGTGTTCGGCATCCTGCTGTCGCCGATCATCGCCGCTGCCGCGATGTCGCTGTCGTCGGTCAGCGTGGTCGGCAACGCGCTGCGGCTGCGGGCGACCGATCTTTGAGACGATGCCGGCGGACTTGCCGAAGCCCGCCGGCATGTCTACCTCTGCCGCGGGCTTTGCAGCGAGGGACCCGCCATGATCGACGCCGCCATCAAGGCGATTTCGCAAATTCTGTCGCCACCGATGCGCTCGATCCTGTGGCGCTCGATCGGGCTGGCGCTGGTGCTGGTCACGGTGCTCGCGATCGGGCTGCAGCGGCTCTTGACCTGGCTCGCGACCGCCGGCGAGGGCTGGGCGGAAGCCATGCTCGGGCCGAACTCGCACGGCACGCTCGAGGTGCTGACCTGGATCATCTCGATCGCCGCCGGGTTCGGCGTGGTGTTCGGCGGCATCATGCTGATGCCGGCGATCACGTCGCTGATCGCGAGCCTGTTCGTCGACGACGTCGCCGACCTCGTCGAGCGCGAGCACTATCCGGCCGAGCGCCCCGGCGTCGCGCTGCCGTTCGGCGTCGCGATCGCGGAAGGCCTCAAGGCCGCCGGCCTCACCATCCTGGTCTATCTGATCGCCCTGCCCTTCGTGTTCCTGGCCGGCGCCGGCTTCGTGATCTTCTTCCTCGCCACCGCCTGGCTGCTCGGCCGCGAATATTTCGAGCTCGCCGCGATGCGCTTCCGGCCGCCGGCGGAAGCGAAGGCGATGCGGCGCGACAATGCGGTGACCGTGTTCACCGCGGGCCTGATCATCGCGGCCTTCGTCACCATCCCGATCGTGAACCTGGCGACGCCGCTGTTCGGCATGGCCTTCATGGTCCACCTGCACAAGCGCCTATCCGGACCGCGGCCCGAGCTGATCGAGCCGTCGCCGGAGCGCCGGCTGCGCAGCCTCTAGCGCCATCATCCGCGGCGACAGGCTCACGGCCTTGTTGCGCGCAAACGGGATCAGCAGGAAGCCGAGCAGCGCTATGCCTGCGAGCAGCGACCAGGCCTCGTTGACGCACAGCGCCAGCGAGGCCTTCTCCACCAGCGGCCGGACATAGGCGATCGCCTGCTCCTCCGAGACGCCGCGCGGCCGGTTGCGCAGCAGCTCCGGCGCCAGCCCGATCGCCTTGGCCGCCGCGGTGTCGCCGGCCATCAGGCGGTCGCGGAACGCCTGCGCATGCATGGCGACGCGGCCGTAGATGATGGTGTCGATCAGCGCGATGCCGATGGCGCCGCCGAGATTGCGCATCAAATTGAACAGCCCGCTGGCATCGGCGACCTCGGCCTGCGGCAGGTCGCCGAGCGCGATCCGTGTCGGCGGCAGCAGGCAGAACATGATGCCGACGCCGCGCACCACCTGCGGCCAGAACATCTCCTGATAGTCTGCGGTCGGCGGCTGGAACGCGCTCGCGGCAAGCCCCGCGCCGAACAGCACGAAGCCGAACGCCGTCAGCAGACGCGCATCGACCTTGCCGTCCAGCGCCGTCACGAGCGGGGCCGCAATCAGTTGCGCCACGCCGGTCACCAGCATGATCTTGCCGATCTCGAACGCATCGTGGCCGCGCACGAAGGCGAGGAACACCGGCATCAGATAGACCGAGCCGAACAGCCCGATGCCGAGGCAGAAGCTCGACAGGCAGCCGAGCGTGAACGACCGCCGCTGGAAGCTGCCGAGCCGCAGGATCGGATATGGCGCGGCGAGCAGGCGCTGGATCAGCAAGGTGAGGCATGACGCGCTCAGCACCAGGAACGCAATGCAGTTCGACGACAGCCAGCCGCCCTTCGGCGCCTCCTTCAGCCCGAGCTCGAGGCTGGCCAGGGACACCGCGAGCAGCAGCAGCGCGAACAAATCGAGCTTGTCGAGCTCCGCGAGATCCACGCGCTGCTTCGGCAGCAGGCCAGGCGTCACCAGCGCGGCAATGACACCCGGCACGATGTTGATGAGGAACAGCCAAGGCCACGACCAGGTGTTGGTGATGAAGCCGCCGACCACGGGCCCGATGGTCGGCGCGAGCACCGCGACGACGCCGCCGATGGTGGTCGCGACCGCGTGCAGGCGCGGCGGAAACAGCAGGAAGACGGCGGAGAACACCACGGGAATCAACAGGCCGCCGAAGAAGCCCTGCAGCACGCGGAACGCCAGCAGCGTGTGAAAATCGCCGCTGAACGCGCAGCCGAGCGAGGCGGCGGTGAAGATGCCGACGGCGCCCGTGAAAAGCCAGCGCAAGGTGAACACGCGCGTGAGCAGGCCGGTGAGCGGAATGGCGATGATCTCGGCGATCAGATACGCCGTCTGGATCCAGCTCATCGCCTCGGGCGTGATGCCGAGCGCCTCCTGGATGGTCGGCAGCGACGTCGCCACCACCTGGATGTCCAGGATCGCCATGAACATGCCGACGCACATCAGGATGAACCCGAGCCAGGTGGCGATGCTCGGACGATCCTGCGGCGCGGCCGACCCGCTCATGCCGTCTGGCCGCCGCCGATGCCCGAGAGCGCCTCGGATTCGGCGCGGATGCGGATGAACAGCACCGCCGCATTCAGGCCGGAGAAGATCAGCGCGATCAGCGGCAGATGCAGCGCCAGCGGCAGCAGCGCGATCTCGGCGGCGACCACCAGGTAGTTCGGATGCGAGATGTAGCGATAGGGACCATCGGTCACCAGCGGCGCACCGGGCAGGATGATGATGCGCGTCGTCCAGCGCGGACCGAGCGTCGCGAGCACCCACCAGCGCAGCCCCTGCAGCAGCACGAAGCCAGACAGCAGCCACGGGTCGACCTCCTGGTCGGCGCCGAGCAGCCACAGCGAGACCAGCCAGGCCGCGTGCATCGAGATCATCAGCGGATAATGATCCGCGCCGACCTCGACCGCGCCCATGGCGCGCAGGCGACGGGTGTTGTGGCGGGCGAGCACGAGCTCCCCGAGCCTTTGCATGGTGACGAGCGCGAGGACGAAGGCGGCGAAGGTCATGCGGCGTGCCTCAGTGAAACGCAGCTTGCGGTGAAACCCGGTCCGAGCGCGGTCAGCACCGAGCGCGGCGGCAGTCCGCGGGCGCGCGCGCGCTCCAGCACGAACAACACCGTCGGCGCGGACATGTTGCCGTAGTCGGCGATGATCTCGCGCTCATGATCCAGCGTGCCCTGGCCGATCGACAGCGCGCGCTCCAGCGCCGTGATCACCTTGGCGCCGCCGGGATGGCAGACGAAGCGGTCGACGTCGCCGGGCGACAGCTTCATGTTGCCGAGGATCTCGTTGACCGCGGGGCCCATGTTCTCGGTGACGAAGTCCGGAATCGTGCGCTGGAAGATCACGCCAAAACCTTCGGGATCGACGCTCCAGCCCATGATATCAAGCGTATCCGGCCACAGCTTCTCGCCGGTCGCCTCGACGCGCGTCTGGCCGCCATCGCCGGCGCGCAGGATCGCGGCCGCCGCGCCGTCGCCGAACAGGCTGAGCGCGACGATGTTGGCCTTGCTCAGCTCGTCGTGGCGCACCGCAAGCGTGCACAATTCGAAGGTCACGAACAGCACATTGGTGCCGGGCCGCGCCTGCGCCAGCCGCGCGGCGATCGACAGGCCGGAGACGCCGCCGGCGCAGCCGAGCCCGAACACCGGCACGCGCGAGACATCGGAGCGGAAGCCCATGCGGCCGGCGACGCGCGCCTCCAAGGTCGGCGTCGCGATGCCGGTCGAGCTCACGCTGACGATGGTGTCGATCTCGGCAGCCGTGAGATCGGCCTGCGCCAGCGCCTTGTTCGTCGCGTCGACGAACAGCGCCTCGGCGCCTTCGAGATAGGCCTGCGTGCGCTCCGGCCAGCCGCGCCGCTCCATGTACCATTCGATCGGCTTGACGCCGTAGCGCTGGCGGATGCCGGTGTTGGCGAACAGGCTCGCCATCGTGTCGAACTGCGGAAAGCGCGGCGACAGCACCACGCGCGCCGCTTCCATCACTTCGTTCTGACGGAATTGATGCGGCGGCACAGCGGTCGCGAGCGACACGAGGGCGGCGGTATGGTCCATGCGATCGATCCTTCCACGTCCCGGCGCAAAAAGTCCGAGAACGCGGGAATTCTCACGCGCCACTCACATCGCCCGGATTACTGTTCCATCTTATGACCAATGCGGGCGGCGATGTGGCCCGGCGATGGTGAGAGCGCGTCGGCGCGTGACGTAAAGGTGACTGTCAATCGCACGCGCGCGTGCAACCGTTCGTCGTCCTCAACGTATCAGGCGGTCTTCTCCGGCCAGCGGCAGAGGTCCTTGATCAGGCACAGCTCGCAGCGCGGCTTGCGCGCGAGGCAGGTGTAGCGGCCGTGCAGGATCAGCCAGTGATGGGCATGCAGCATGAACTCGGCCGGGATCACCTTCTCCAGCCCGAGCTCGACCTCGAGCGGGGTCTTGCCGGGGGCCAGCCCCGTGCGGTTGCCGACGCGAAACACGTGTGTGTCGACCGCCATCGTGTGCTCGCCGAACGCCATGTTGAGCACGACGTTCGCGGTCTTGCGCCCGGCGCCCGGCAGCGATTCCAGCTCGGCGCGCGTGCGCGGCACCTCGCCGCCGAACTCGTTGATCAGCTTGTGCGACAGCGCGATCACGTTCTTGGCCTTGGTACGATAGAGGCCGACGGTCTTGATGGTGTCACGCACGGTGTCCTCGCCGAGCGCGATCATCTTCTGCGGCGTGTCGGCGACCGCGAACAGCGGCCGCGTCGCCTTGTTGACGCCGGCGTCGGTCGCCTGCGCCGACAGCACCACGGCGACCAGCAGCGTGTACGGGTTGAGGTGCTCGAGCTCGCCCTTGGGCTCCGGATTGGCCGCCGCAAAGCGGCTGAACGCCTCGCGCACCTCTTCCGGGGTCCAGGGCTTGGTCGCCTTCAAGGTTTTCTTGACGGGCCGGGCCGGGGAGACCTTTGGCGTCTTCTTCGCGGCCTTGGCGGCGGCTTTCGGGGCCGTCTTGGGAGCGGCTTTGACGGCCTTCTTGGCAGGCTTGCGAACCGGCAGCGGCTTGGCGCGTTGGGGGCGGGTGATTTTGGCCATGATCCGGGTATACTGAGGCCCCATGACGCCAGGCAACGCTTTTGCGTATCAGGAGACCGGCAACGACGCCGCTGATCCCGAGCTGTTCTCGGCCCGGCTGACGCCGCATCGCTCGCTCAACCGCACCGGCTTTCTGGTGCTGATGGTGGTGGTCTGCGCCATCAGCTTCATCGGCGGCCTCGCCTCGCTGCTGATGGGCGCCTGGCCGGTGCTCGGCTTCTTCGGCCTGGATGCGCTGGCGATCTACTGGGCCTTCAAGGTCAACTTCCGCCGCGCCAAGGCTTACGAGGACGTCTCGATCACCCTGACCGAGCTGCGCCTGCGCCGGGTGAGCCACAAGGGCCATGTCATGGAATGGCGCTTCAACCCGCTCTGGGTTCGGCTCGATACGGAGAGCCATGAGGAGTTCGGCATCGAGCACCTCTACCTCGTCGCCCGCGGCCAGCGCGTCGCCATCGCGAGCTTTCTGGGGCCGGAGGAAAAGGCGAGCTTTGCGAAAGCCCTGACGGCCGGCCTGCAGGCCGCGAAACGCGGGCCGGTGTATAATCCGCTGTAGCGGGCCGGCGGGACTGCGCGGCGGGTCTGGTACCCAGACGGAAGTACCCACCATCACCTCCGCCGTCGTTCCGGGGCGCGCGCAGCGCGAGCCCGGAACCCATACCCACAGGACATCATGTGGGGCACGCGAGGAGTGGGCATCTCGCCTCACACGTCTTCTCGTGGTTATGGATTCCGGGCTCATCGCTGCGCGATGCCCCGGAATGACGGAGCAAGCCAGCACCGTCCCGGATCAGACCAAAACCGGCCGCCCCCCTAGCCCCCCGATCAGAAATCGGGTGGAGTCCCCGTCCCGGCCGCCCTACATCCGGATCATGATGACCCTCGCCATTCACGATTCCGCCCTGGCCAAGCCGGGCCCGCAACATTCCGCTGATCTGCGCGACTACGACGCCGTGCGCCGCGCGATCGCGTTCATCTCGGAGCATTGGCGCCGGCAGCCGACCATCGAGGACATGGCCGACGCCGCCAGCCTGACGCCGGACGAGCTGCACCACCTGTTCCGGCGCTGGGCCGGGCTGACGCCGAAGGCGTTCATGCAGGCGCTGACGCTCGACCATGCCAAGGGCCTCTTGAAAGGCTCGGCCAGCGTGCTCGACGCCGCGCTCGATTCCGGCCTGTCGGGCCCCGGCCGGCTGCACGACCTGTTCGTCACCCACGAGGCGATGTCCCCCGGCGAATGGAAGACCGGCGGCGCCGGCACCACCTTGCGCTACGGCTTCCACCCCTGCCCGTTCGGCATGGCGCTCGTCATGGCCACCCCGCGCGGCCTCGCCGGCCTCGCCTTCGCCGACCCCGGCGAGGAGGCTGGCGCGCTCGCCGACATGAAGAGCCGCTGGCCCCGCGCCGATTATGTCGAGGACGTCCCCGGCACCGCCGGCCTCGCCCAACGCATCTTCGACAAGACCCTGTGGCGCCCCGACCAGCCGCTGCGCGTCGTGCTGATCGGCACCGACTTCGAGGTCCGCGTCTGGGAGTCCCTGCTCAAGATCCCCATGGGCCGCGCCGTATGCTACTCGGATATCGCGACAAGGCTGGAGTCGCCGAAAGCCTCGCGCGCAGTCGGCGCTGCCGTCGGCAAGAACCCGATCTCCTTCGTCGTGCCGTGCCACCGCGCGCTCGGCAAGACCGGCGCGCTGACGGGCTATCACTGGGGGCTGACGCGCAAGCAGGCGATGATCGGGTGGGAGGCCGGACAGGTGGGGATGGGGTAGAAGGAACTATCATGCCCATCTGGATTAGCGTAAGGCTGCATTGGCCCTCCGATTAGCTTGGGGTGGACCCTTATCGGCGTAGCGTCACAGTCGCCGATCTGTATGAAGCCATGTCGACTCGTGGTCGAGTTCGGTACCCATGCGGACCGAGTCCTAGAAGATGGGGGAAGCTGCAAGCGGACACACGCGATCGATTGGCGCCGTATTTTTTCGCCCGGTGACGCGGTCCGTTCGATCTTAGAGACCCTTCCGCAGTTCGAGCATTGCGGCGTTGATGCCGAGCAACTCGAACTTCGCGTTGTAGAGGACCTGCAAAAGCTCCAGTGACACCATTCCGCACTGGGCGGTAGTCCGCAATGCCGTGTCCAGTTCAATGCCGTCGCCGTGCAACATGATCGCGAGCATCAATCGGCGGTCCGGCTCATCAATAATCTTCATGTTGCCAGTGACGGAGCGCTCATTCGGATGGCCGCCCCAGTCGATGCAGCGTTGGTAAAGGTCCTCGAAGCGCTGCCCGGCGTGCCGATTCGCTGCGGTCACAGACGCTGCGACGGCAACATGCTTGAACGCCTTCTTCGACGCCTTCATGCCCGCCTCGTCCTGATGCCGGTTAAGCCAAACAGTCGCCAGTGACGGGTCGCGACGAATGTGAACGGCATAGGCCGCGTTCTCAAGCATACCCCGGCACTGGCGGTAACACTCCACGGCCTGCCCGGCCATCGCTTCTCCTGCGGCGGCACGCATCGCGGCATGGCAGCGGAGCAGAAGCATCGCCTCAACTTCGCTTGGTGGGTTTACCCAGTGCTTCGAAATCCTGACGAAGAGTTCGTCGATTGCTACGAGCCGGGCGGTCGCGGCCTTCTTGTTGTGGAAGGTGGCATACTGTTGCTGATGAGTCTCCTGTAGGAACTTGGTGAGCTCATCGTCAGCCCAGCCGGGCGGCGGCGTGTTGGTCCGAGCGACGGCGGGCGGTGCAGAAGGGAGTTTGGCGGTGTCTGACATTCCACTGATGTAGGTGTGGGGCGCCGAATTTGGGAGCCGGCTTGCTTCAGAGAATTGATGGCAGGACACGAGACCGGTACAAAGCGGTGGCGTGGTGGTCGAAAAGCTTGAATATTTTCAATGGCCTTCGGCGATCAACTCCTCACGTTGACCGTAACACCCCGGTTCGTCGAGCGCCTCGATCTCGCAGGAGAGATCATCGATCGCAACGTATCGAAATCGCGTTTGCTATCTGGTGAGCGACTTCTAAAAAATATAATTCTCTTGCGTATTTACAGAAATTGTGATTTTATCCGCCCATCCCGCCTCAACGAGAGGGGCGTTGCGCGCGATCGTCACGACACGCGAGGTGGGGAGGCGATGGCCGCGGTCTGCCGCAGCGTGTCCTTATGGGCGCGCCGACGAACGGCTGGATTGCGGACGTGAAGTCGCAGGGTCCTGATACCCCGACGCTGGTATCAACTCACGACGAAGCTTCGCTTCGCGTGGGGATGGTGGCCAACAAGCCCGGCGCACCAGGGAGACTGCGTATAAGCGTGAAGACCATCGCGCAGGGAATGCCGGATGATCGGCAGCACCTGTGGTACCTGCCGCCTGCATTTTTTTACGCAGGCGGGCCATGGGTGAGGCCTTCACCCGGCATTCCCTGCGCCCTCTCATCTTTCGGAGGGACATGGTTGAAGCAGGACTCGGGCGAGATGCGCCGCGAGATCGTGGGACCGTGTCTTCAGTTGTTTGAGATGTGAATCAGGGAAAAGGCGATCCGGGCGTCCGTGTCACCCGGACCGCGTAAGGCACGCGTCCGCGAACTGCGCGATCTCAGGGCCAAGTCGGCGTTAGGTCACTCAGACCGTCATGGCCGGGCTTGACCCGGCCATCCATCTTTTTGGACGGCCCTTCTGCAAGGGAATGGATGCCCGGGTCAAGCCCGGGCATGACGAGCTCATTAGCTCGATCAGCGCGTGCTCGATCAGCCCGCCAAATCCAGCTTCGACTCCACGGTCGAATCCGCGTTCAGCCGGTAGATGATCGGTACGCCGGTCGCGAGCTCGCGCTTCAAAATGCCTTCCGGGGAGAGCTTCTCCAGCACCATGATCAAAGCGCGGAGCGAGTTGCCGTGGGCGGCGACGAGGGTGCGCTGGCCGCGGAGGACGCCGGGGAGGATCTCCTGGACGTAGTAGGGCAGCGCGCGGGCGAGCGTGTCCTTGAGGCTCTCGCCGCCGGGCGGCGGCACGTCGTAGGAGCGGCGCCAGATGTGGACCTGCTCCTCGCCCCATCTGGCGCGGGCGTCGTCCTTGTTGAGGCCGGAGAGATCGCCATAGTCGCGCTCGTTCAACGCGAGATTCTTACTTGTCGGCAGGCCGGTCTGGCCGAGCTCGGTCAGGATCAGGTCGAGCGTGTGCTGGGCGCGCGTCAGCACCGAGGTGAACGCAACGTCGAAGACGAGCCCCTGCGCCTTCAGCTTGCGCCCGGCCTCCTTGGCCTCGGCCACGCCCTGCTCGGTCAGGTCCGGATCCTTCCAGCCGGTGAACAGGTTCTTCAGATTCCACTCGCTCTGGCCGTGGCGCACCAGCACCAGGAGACGTTCACTCATCAGTTCGCTTCCATCGACGTTGAACTAGAACAGGTCCTTGAGGCCGAGCACGTCGTCCATCGTGTAGTAGCCCGGCGGCTTGCCGTGCGCCCACAGCGCCGCCTTGAGCGCGCCATGGGCGAAGATCATGCGGTCCTCGGCCTGGTGCGACAGCACCAGTCGCTCCGAAGGGCCGGCGAAGATGACGCTGTGATCGCCGGCGGCGGTGCCGCCGCGCAGCGAGGCGAAGCCGATGTCGCCAGAGCGGCGCTCGCCGGTGATGCCGTCGCGGCCGCGGGCGGAATGCTGGTCGAGCGTGATGCCGCGGCCGTCGGCAGCCGCACGTCCCAGCATCAGCGCGGTGCCGGAGGGCGCGTCGACCTTGTGCTTGTGATGCATCTCGAGGATCTCGATGTCGAAGCCGGCGTCGAGCGACTTCGCCACCTGCCTGACCAGCGCCGCCAGCAGGTTGACGCCGAGGCTCATATTGCCGGACTGCACGACGATGGCGCGCTTGGTGACGCTCTTGATGACGGCGTCGTCCGACGACGACAGGCCGGTGGTGCCGACGACGTGGACGATGCCGCGCTCGGCGGCGATGGCGACGTTGGCGATGGTCGCGGCCGGGACGGTGAAATCGAGGATGCCGTCGGCCTCGGCGGACATGGTCCAGAGGTCGCCCGACAGCTTGATGCCGTTGGCAGGCAGGCCGGCGAGGGCGCCGGAGTCCTTGCCGATCAGCTCCGAGCCGGGGGCTTCGAGCGCACCCGCCAGCACGGCGCCGTCGGTCTCGGCGATTGCACGCACCAGGGCGCGGCCCATGCGGCCGCCAGCTCCGGCAACGATCAAGCGCATCTTGGACATCTCAGCTCCTCCGCTCCTTCAAGGGCTATAGCCGGGGCCGATGGCGGCGGCAACCGAGCGAGGCCAGGTCGCGCGTGGTGTGGGGCGGGCGGCGATCAGGGCTGCGGGCCGTCATAGCCCTCGATGATCACCAGATCGCCCTGCGAATGCGGCGCGCGCATCGCGACCAGGCGCTGGTATTCAGGAGAATTGTAACACGCCAGCGCGGTCGCGTAGTCCTTGAACTCGATCACGACGTTGCGCGAGCGCGAGGTGCCCTCCCTGGTCTCGTACTGGCCGCCGCGGACCAGGAACTTGGCGCCGTACTGGTGGAACACCGCGCCGTTCTGCGCGACGTATTCCTTGTAGCCGTCCATGTTGTGCACGTCGATCCGCGCGATCCAATAGGCCTTGGGCATCCCTGTCGTCTCCCTGTTCTCGGTCGCTGTTGCTTACGTGCGATTGGTCTTGCCGGCCAGCGCCACGGCGCCGGCGATGTCGGCGACGATGCTCTCGGCGGCCGCAGCCGGATCGGCAGCGCCGGTGACGGGACGCCCGACGACGAGGCGGTCGGCGCCGCCGGCGATCGCCAGGGCCGGGGTCATGATGCGCTTCTGGTCGCCAACGTCGGATCCCGCCGGACGGATCCCGGGGGTCACGAGCTGCATGTCAGGCCCGACCAGCGGACGCACCAGCGCCGTTTCCTCGGGCGACAGGATCAGGCCGTGGATGCCGATCTCCTTGGCCTGCACGGCGCGCCTGGCGACGAGCTCCTTGACGCCCATGGCGTAGCCGGCGGCGGCGAGGTCGGCATCATCGTAGGACGTCATCACGGTGACGGCGAGCAGCTCGAGGCTGGAGCCGGCGGCGCCGGCGAGCGCCGCTCGCATGCTCTGCGAGAAGCCATGCACGGTAAGGAAACGGGCGCCGAGCCGGGCGATCTGCCTCGTGGCGCGCTCGACGGTGGTCGGGATGTCGTGCAGCTTGAGGTCCATGAAGACGTGCTTGCCCTCGGCCGCAAGCCGCTCGGCGAGGCCGAGCCCGCCGGCATAGGTCAGCTCCATGCCGATCTTGTAGAACGTCACGGCATCGCCCAGCCTTGCGATCATGGCCTCGGCCTCGGCCACGCCGGGCAGGTCGAGCGCCACGATCAGACGGTCGCGCGGAGCAATCTCGGTCGGCATGTCACCTCACATCGTATGTTGCGCTGTTGCGATCAGCTCCCGCACCAGCGCATCGAGCGCCGTGATGTCGGCGGGCAGTTTGAGCCGGTCCATGTCGTTGTAGGCCTTGTCGGCGAAGGCCAGCGCGAGCTGGCTCGGGATCACCGTCGCATTGCAGGCGGTCAGCACCAGCCGCAAGGCGGCGAGCGCGCGGATGCCGCCGAAGCGGTTCTCGGAGGCGGCGGCGATCGCGAACGGCCGGCTGCGAAAAACCGCGCCGCGGCTGCCGGGCGGCTCGTCGACCCGCGAGATCCAGGTGATTGCGTTGGTCAGCAGCGGCGGCACCGAGGCGTTGTATTCCGGCGTCACCAGCAGCACGGCATGATGAACGCCGATCATGCGCGTCAGATTCACGGCGTGATGCGGAATGCCCGATTGCGCCTCGAGGTCGGCGTCGTAGATCGGCAGCGGGAAGTCAGCGAGCGAGATACGGGTGATGTCGGCGCCAGCCTGCACGAACTGATAGGCGGCGGCCGCGGCGAGCTTCGCGTTGTGCGAGCCGGCCCGGGTCGAGCCGGGAATGATGAGGATCTTCAGCGCGGACATCGTGAGGTCGGTCAGCGACCCGCCACGAAGGATCGCGGCCGCCGGTCAGGGCTTGCGATACACCCAGACGCGCGCCGGCGGAAGGTTCATCCAGATGCGCTCGGAGGCCTGCGTGGTGACGCCGGGCAGCGACTTGGGAATCGGCGGCACGACGGAATAGGTGAACTGCACGAACGGCGCATTCGGCGACATCGCCGCGAACGCATCGCGGATCAGCTTCATGCGCGTCAGCATCGGCTTGGTCACGAGCGGCAGGCCGGAGACGACGGCCGCGGCAGGGGCGCTGAGCACGTTCCAGAGCGTGTCGCGGAGGCGATAGGCGTCGCCCTGGACCACCTTGGCCTGCGGGTAGCGGTCGCGCAGCAACGCGCAGAAGCCCGGATTGTACTCGACCAGCACGAGCCGCTTCTGATCGACCCCGCGCTCGACCAGCGCGTTGGTGATCGCGCCGGTGCCCGGTCCGAGCTCGATGACAGGGCCTGTGCCGTGCGGATCGACGTACTGCGCCATGGTCCGCGCCAGCAGCCGGCCCGACGGCATGACGGCGCCCATATGCAGCGGCTTTTCGATCCATGAGCGGAGGAAGCGCACTTCGTCGTCCAGACGGAGAGGCTTTTTCGACGCACGCACGGACGTTTGCAGGGGCATCTCGGTACCAGACGGGACCGCTTTCACGGCGATGTCAGAAAAGAGTCACAAAGACCTATAGGGCGCAGGCGGGACGGTCAAGCCGAACCGTAACGTACGATTAAGGCTGGCGGGTCCGCGCTCTTACAGTTGCATTCGATAATTTTTTGCATGTGCAGAGCAGCAAATTCGCTCGACCTCTGAATCTGAATCCCGAAATCATTCGGCGAAACCACGAGGCCGTGCTTGCTTGAACTCACGGCTCAGCTCGCCGCCTTGCCGAAGAAGTCCTTCACCTTGGTGAAGAAGCCGGCCGCCTCGGGCTGGGTCGCTCCGGACGACAACTTCTCGAACTCGGCCAGCAGCTCCTGCTGCTTCTTGGTCAGGTTCTGCGGCGTCTCGACCACGATCTGGACATACATGTCGCCGGTCTGGCGCGAGCGCAGCACCGGCATGCCCCTAGACGCGATCCGGAAGCGGCGGCCGGACTGCGCTCCGGCGGGAATCTTGACCTTGGTCTTGCCCTTGTCGATCGTCGGCACCTCGAACTCGCCGCCGAGCGCCGCCGTCACCATCGAGATTGGCACGCGGCAGTGCAGGTCGGCGCCGTCGCGCTGGAAAAACTCGTGGGCCGTCAGCGACAGGAAGATGTAGAGATCGCCGGGCGGCCCGCCGCGCAGGCCCGCTTCGCCCTCGCCGGCGAGACGGATGCGGGTGCCGTCCTCGACGCCCTGGGGAATGTTGACCGACAGCGTGCGGTCACGGGTGACGCGGCCCGAGCCGGAGCATGACGGACAGGGGTCCTCGATCATCTGGCCGCGGCCGTGACAGCCGGGACAGGTGCGCTCCAGGGTGAAAAAGCCCTGCGCCTGCCGGACGCGACCGGCGCCGCCGCACATCGCGCAGGTCTTCGGCTTGGTGCCGGCCTTGGCGCCGGTGCCCGAGCAGGATTCGCAGGTCACCGAGACCGGAATCTCGATCTGAGCGGTCTTGCCCTGGAACGCCTCTTCCAGGGTGATTTCCATGTTGTAGCGCAGGTCGGCGCCGCGCTCGCGCCCCGTGCCGCCGCGCCGCTGGCCGGCCATGCCGAACAGGTCTTCGAAGATGTCGGAGAACGAGGAGGCAAAGCCGGCGCCGAAGCCGTGCGCGCCGCCCATGCCGCCCTGCTCGAAGGCGGCGTGGCCATAGCGGTCGTAGGCGGCGCGCTTGTCGGCGTCGCGCAGCACCTCATAGGCCTCGTTGATCTCCTTGAATTTCACTTCGCTGGAGGCATCGCCCGGATTCTTGTCCGGATGCCACTTCATGGCCAGCTTGCGGAAGGCGGCCTTGAGCTTGCCCTCGTCGGCGTCGCGTTCGACTTCCAGGGTCTCGTAGTAGCAGCGCTTGGTGGACATCAATCAAACCCGCCCGAACTTCGCCCAACAGGAACGGCTGGCGCGATCGCCGCGCGCGTTCCGGGTCAATGAAAATGACCCCCATCCAACGAGCCGCTGAAAGCGCTCTTTGGCATGGGGGTCATGGTCACTACCTCTGCCTCAGTTAAGCAGATTTCTTCTTGTCGTCGTCGACCTCGGTGAACTCCGCGTCGACCACGTCATCCTTGGCGGCGTCGCGGGCCGCATCGCTCTCGGCCTGCTGCTTGTACATCGCCTCGCCGAGCTTCATCGACGCCTGGGCCAGCGTGTTGGTCTTGGCCTTGATCGCCTCGGCATCGTCGCCCTTCAGCGCTTCCTTGAGGTCGCTGACGGCATCCTCGATGGCGCGGCGCTCGGTGTCGGCGACCTTCGAGCCATGCTCGGCCAGCGCCTTCTCGGTGGAGTGCACCAGCGCGTCGGCATGGTTCTTGGCGTCGACCGCCTCGCGGCGCTTCTTGTCCGCCGCGGCATTCGCCTCGGCGTCCTTGACCATCTTGTCGATGTCGGCTTCCGACAGACCACCCGAGGCCTGGATGCGGATCTGCTGCTCCTTGCCGGTGGCCTTGTCCTTGGCCGACACGTTGACGATGCCGTTGGCGTCGATGTCGAACGTCACCTCGATCTGCGGCATGCCGCGCGGGGCCGGCGGAATGCCCATCAGGTCGAACTGGCCGAGCATCTTGTTGTCGGCCGCCATCTCGCGCTCACCCTGGAAGACCCGAATGGTGACCGCGTTCTGATTGTCCTCGGCGGTCGAGAACACCTGGCTCTTCTTGGTCGGGATCGTGGTGTTGCGGTCGATGATGCGGGTGAACACGCCGCCCAGGGTCTCGATGCCCAGCGAGAGCGGGGTCACGTCGAGCAGCAGCACGTCCTTGACGTCGCCCTGCAGCACGCCGGCCTGGATCGCGGCGCCGATCGCCACCACCTCGTCGGGGTTGACGCCCTTGTGCGGCTCCTTGCCGAAGAACTGCTTCACCATCTCCTGGATCTTCGGCATGCGGGTCATGCCGCCGACCAGCACCACTTCGCCGATCTCGCCGGCGGTGAGGCCGGCATCCTTCAGCGCCTTGCGGCACGGCTCGATGGTCTTCTCGACGAGGTCGGCCACCAGCGCCTCGAACTTGGCGCGGGTCAGCTTCATCGTCAGATGCTTCGGACCGGACTGGTCCGCGGTGATGAAGGGCAGGTTGATCTCGGTCTGCGTGGTCGACGACAGCTCGATCTTGGCCTTCTCGGCCGCTTCCTTGAGGCGCTGCAGAGCGAGCTTGTCGTTGCGCAGGTTGATGCCCTGCTCCTTCTGGAATTCGTCGGCGAGGTAGCTGACCAGACGCATGTCGAAGTCTTCACCGCCGAGGAAGGTGTCGCCGTTGGTCGACTTCACCTCGAACACGCCGTCGCCGATTTCAAGAATGGAGACGTCGAAGGTGCCGCCGCCGAGGTCGTACACGGCGATCGTGCCGGCCTTGGTCTTGTCGAGGCCGTAGGCGAGCGCCGCCGCGGTCGGCTCGTTGATGATGCGCAGAACCTCGAGGCCCGCGATCTTGCCGGCGTCCTTGGTGGCCTGACGCTGGGCGTCGTTGAAATAAGCGGGGACGGTGATGACGGCCTGGTCGACCTTCTGGCCGAGATGGGCTTCCGCGGTCTCCTTCATCTTCTGCAGGATGAAGGCGGAGACCTGCGAGGGCGAATAGGTCTTGCCGTCGGCCTCGACCCAGGCGTCGCCGTTGCCGGCCTTGACGATCTTGTAGGGGACGAGCTTCTTGTCCTTCTCGACCATCGGGTCATCATAGCGGCGGCCGATGAGGCGCTTGACCGCAAAGAAGGTGCGCTCGGGGTTGGTCACGGCCTGGCGCTTGGCCGGCTGGCCGACCAGACGTTCGCCGTCGTCACTGAAGGCGACGATCGACGGCGTGGTGCGCATGCCCTCGGCGTTCTCGATGACCTTCGACGTTTTGCCGTCCATAACGGCCACGCACGAATTCGTGGTGCCGAGATCGATCCCGATGACCTTTCCCATGGTCTCATATCCTTCTTTTTGCGGCAGGTTGGGTGGGGCCCTGACGGCGCCCCCATCCAAAACCCCCTCAGATCAAATGCTCGCGATATTGCGACGATGAGCGTCATATAGGAGGGGGGGAGTGGCCCGCAAGGACCGGACCAGGGGTTCGACCCCACGAAAATCACGGCCCTCGCCGAACGACCTCGCGGAGTCATCAAGAAGGGCCAATCGACCTTGGCAGCGCCCTAAACGGGAGGGTGCGATCGCGGGCAGGGAGCAACGAATCCGGTACTCCGGATCTGCCCCGATGACCGAAATGCGTTGTTAACCCACGGGCCCTAGCCTGCCGCACTCCTGGGACGGGAATGAGGCATGGTCATCGACACCGATTGGGGCTTTCCGCAGCGTGCGCGCGAAGCCGGCCAGGCCACGTTCCCCGGACTGCTGATCTGCGCCATCGTGGTTGCAGCGGCGTGGCTGCGATACACCCTTCCCCTCAATGTCGATGTCAGCTGGTGGCTCCTCGTCAGCGAGCGCATGCTCGATGGCCAGCGGCTCTACGTCGACATCCTCGAGACCAATCCGCCGATGGCCGGATCGGTCTATCTGCTGGCCGTCGCGCTGGCGCGTGCGATCCATCTCAGGCCCGAATTGGCGACGAACATCCTGATCTTCGCGCTGGCCGCGGCATCCCTGACGCTGGTGTGGCTGGTGCTGCGGACATCGGCCCTGCGCCATCGCCTCGCCGACGGTTGGCTGGCGGCGTGGACGGCCGCCCTGCTCCTGATCGCGCCGATGTATGATTTCGGCCAGCGGGAACACCTGGCCCTGATCACGATCCTGCCGGCGATCGCGGTGTACATCCTGCGCGCCAGGGGCGAGCGGGTGGGCCCGGCCGCCGTGCTCATCGCCGGGCTCAGCGCCGGCCTCACGATGAGCTTCAAGCCCTATTTCGCCTTCAGCGCCGGCTTCTGCATTCTCGCCGCCGCCGCTCAGGCGCGCGACTGGCGCGTGCTGTTCGCGCTGGAGAACTGGATCGCCGCGGCGCTGGTGCTGCTCAACGCGGCCTGTATCTACCTGTTCTTTCCCGAATATTTCACGCTCATCTATCCGCTGGTCCGCGACGTCTATCTGCTCCTGAAGGCGCCGGTGCCGACCATCCTCGTGACCCTGCCGATGGGCCTGTGGCTTGCCGCAGCGATCACCATTCTCCTCCTCCAACGCCGGCAGCACGCGCGCGACGCGGCGTCTTTCACCACGCTGGCCGGATCGCTCGGATTCCTGGTGTCGTTCGTCGCGCAGCAGAAGGGCTGGGGCTATCACGCCTATCCCATGGTCGCGCTGGCGTTGCTCGCCGCCGGCCTCGCCGCGTCGGCGATCGACACCCGCCGCGACATGCGGCGCTGGCCGCAGGTCGCCACCGCTCTCGCCGGCGCCGTGCTGTTCGTGCAGACCTGCCTCTGGTTCAATGGCAGCGTCGACGTCCGGCAGATTGAAGCCCAGGTGGCGCGGCTCGGGCCGCGACCGAGCATGCTGGTGCTCAGCGCGGCCGCGGTCATCGGCCACCCGATGGTGCGGACCCTCGGTGGCACCTGGATCTCGCGCCAGGAGGCGTTCTGGGTCCGGGAAATCGTCCGCCGATCGCAACAGGACGGAACCATCGATTCACAGACGGCGCAGCGGCTCGCGCCCTATGTGGAACGCGAACGCGCCGGGATCATCGCCGACTTCCGGAAGCAGCCGCCCGACGTCGTCCTGATCGACAATCAGAACAGCGACTGGGGCGATTGGGCGCGTTCCGACCCCGAGCTCAGGGCCCTGCTCGCGCCCTATGTGCTGGTACAGACCGTCGACGGCGTCGAAATCCTGAAGCGCGGCTAGCGCTGCACCATCCTGAATCCGCCTTTTGAGGCAAAATGTGCCCCGCCGGAGCGCGCCGACCGCCGCAGGCGATCAAAACCGCGCGCCCGGCCTGTTGCGGGGGGCGCAAAGCCGCTAAAAGCGTGCCCGCCGAAGACCACGCTGGCGAGGACCCCCGACCGCCTCGGCGCGCGGCCCCGGTCAACGAGGCAATGTTTGATGATGATCGTTCGACTCTTCACCGCGGCCACCCTGCTGATCTCGCTGCTGCACCCCGCATGGGCCACTGACGCCGTATTTCCGCCCGGCGTCCGCATCGGGCTCGCGCCGCTGGTCGGGCTCGCCAAGGCCAAGACGTTCTCCGGCTTCGAAACCGAGGACCAGAGCGTGAAGGTGCTGCTGACCGAACTGCCCGCCGCCGCCTATGGCGAGGTGAAGAACGCGTTTACCGCCAATCCCGCCGGGACCGGCAGCGTCAAGCCGGAGAGCATCGAGACCGCCGCCGGCACCGCCTACTATACCGTCGAGAACGGCCGCGATGGCAACACGCCGGTGCGGCGCTACTCGATGATCCTGCCCGGCAACGGCTTCTCCGGCTACGTGGCCGTGCAGATCCCGGAGACCGCGAGCCGGATCTATACCGACGATGCCGTGCGCCAGATGTTCGCCTCCGCCGTCGTCCGCAAGGACGTTCCGGTCGACGAGCAGCTCGCGATGATGCCGTTCAAGGTCACCGACCTCTCCGGGTTCAAGACCATCCGCACGCTCGGGCCGGGCGCCCTGATCCTCGCCGACGGCGAGGAGGACAAGGGATTCGAGGCCGCGCCCTTCGTGGTGATCGGGCTGGTGGCCGGCGTGGCCCCGGAGGCGGGCGACCGCGCGCGCGTGGCGCAGCAGGCGGCCACCACCATTCCGGGCGTCCGCGAAGCGCGCATCACGATGTCCGAGCCGATCCGCATCGACGGCCAGCCGGCCTATGAGACCCGGATCGACGCCACCAGCGGCAAGGACAATACGCCGGTGACGGTGGTGCAGTGGCTGCGCTTCGGCGGGCCGAACACGTTGCGGATCATCGGCAGCGCGCCGCGCGACCAGTGGTCGGCGGCCTTCCCGCGGTTCCGTGCCGTCCGCGACGGCATCCAGCCAAGAGGCTGAGACCAGCCCGGCATCGGACGGCGTGATCACGCCGGCTGCTCGCCGCGAGACGAACTACAAGGTCGCGCCGACAAAAAAGAAGCCACGGGCATCACTGCCCGTGGCTTCTTCGTTCGACAACAGGACGGCCGCAGAACGCGTGCCCGTGCTCGCCGTCAGGCGGCGCTGTTCGACTGATCGTTGCTCGCCGCGGGCGCCGCCTTCGCGCCGCCCTTGGACACGCCGACCAGGGCGGGGCGCAGCACGCGCTCGCCGATCATGAAGCCGGCCTGCACGACCTGCACCACCGTGCCGGACGGCACCGACGGATCCGGCACCTCGTACATCGCCTGCTGGAAATTGGGGTCGAACTTTTGCCCGGTCGGATCGAACTTCTTGACGCCGTTTTTCTCCAGCGTGTTGAGCAGCGAGCGCTCGGTGAGCTCGACGCCCTCGATCAGCGACTTCAGGCCCGCATCGGCATTGTCGCGCGTCTCCGCCGGCACGGCATCGAGCGCGCGCTGCAGATTGTCGGCGATGTCGAGCACGTCACGGGCGAAGCCGGTGATGCCGTACATGCGCGCATCGGCGACCTCGCGGGCGGTCCGCTTGCGCAGATTCTCCATCTCCGCCAGCGTGCGCAGCATCTTGTCGCGCGCGTCGGCCGCCTCCTTGGCAAGGGCCTCTGCCGAGCCGGCCTCGGGATCATCGGGCATGATGTAGGGCTTGGAGACGACGGGTTCGCTGGCCTGCGCCGGGTTTTCCGGATCATTCTTATGCAGGTCGGGATCGGTCATGGACAGACTCGCAAGTTCGGCTGACGGGTTTGGGGATATGGGGCGGGATATCGTGCTTTGAGCGTCGAAAATCAAGCGCAGCCTGACCGGCTCGCCGGAGACGCCGTCCGCGGATTAACCATCTCACGCATCAGCCACCCAGCAGCCGGCTGACCAGGCGCGCGGCATAATCGACCGTCGGAATCACCCGGGCATAGTTGAGCCGGGTCGGACCGATGACGCCGAGCACGCCGACGATGCGACCCGTGGCGTCGGAATAGGGCGACACGATCGTCGACGAACCCGACAGCGAGAACAGCTTGTTCTCCGAGCCGATGAAGATGCGGACACCTTCCGCGCTCTCCGCGCGCCCGAGCAGATCGACGACGCCGCGCTTGGTTTCGAGATCGTCGAACAGCCGCCGGACACGCTCGAGATCTTCGAGCGCATGCAGGTCCTCGAGCAGGTTGGCGTGGCCGCGCACGATGAGCTGCCGCTCGTCGCTGTCGCCGCCGGACCAGCTCGCGACGCCGGCGGCGATCACCTTCTGCGTCAGCTGGTCGAGCTCGGCACGGTCGTGCGCCAGCGCGGTCTCGAGTTCGAGCCGCGCTTCCGCCAGCGTCCGCCCTCTGATCCGGGCGTTGAGGAAATTGGACGCCTCGGTCAATGCCGAGGACGGCACGCCCGGCGGCAGGGTCAGGACCCGGTTCTCGACCTGTCCTTCCTCGCCGACCAGAACGACGAGCGCGCGCTCGGGCTCGAGCCTGACGAACTCGATGTGCTTCAGCCGGGTGTTGGATTTGGCGGTCAGAACCACGGCGGCGGCACGGGTCAGACCCGACAGCCGGGTCAGCGCTTCATCCAGCGCCGCCTCGACCGATTGCGCCCGGCCAACGGCCGCGAGCTGGCTCTGGATCGACTGCCGCTCGGCCTCCGTCATGTCGCCAACCTGCATCAGGGCGTCGACGAAGAAGCGCAGGCCGGCTTCGGTGGGCAGCCGGCCGGCCGAGGTGTGCGGCGCGTAGATCAGGCCGAGCTGCTCGAGATCGGCCATGACGTTGCGCACAGAGGCCGGCGACAGCGGAACCGCGATCAGCCGCGAAATGTTGCGCGAGCCGACCGGCTCGCCGGTCGCCAGATAGCTTTCGACGATCTGCCGGAAGATCTCGCGCGAGCGCTCGTTCAGCTGCGCCAGACCGGCCGGCGGTGTCATCAGGTTGATCGGATCGTGGTGGGCCACCAGATGCACTCCTCCCAGCTGCCTATAATGTGTCCATGCGGCGGCTCGGTGGCAAGCCGGTCATGAGGAGGGGGCTCCGGGAGCGACGGGCCCTTGATAAACCCTTGCCGCTGCCGGTCGCGGCTCCTACAAGGCCGTCAAACACCCTCTTTCGCCTCTTTCACGGAGAGAATCATGCGGCCGAGCCGCCGTGCACCGGATGAACTGCGGGCCGTGAGCCTGGAACGCGGCGTCGTCAAATACGCCGAGGGCTCCTGCCTGGTGAAGTTCGGCGACACCCATGTGCTGGTCACCGCCACGCTCGAGGACCGGCTGCCGCCCTGGCTCAAGGGCCAGGGACGCGGCTGGATCACCGCCGAATACGGCATGCTGCCACGCGCCACGTTGGAGCGAACCCGGCGCGAGGCCTCCGCCGGCAAGCAGACCGGCCGCACGGTCGAGATCCAGCGCCTGATCGGCCGCTCGCTGCGCACCGCGATCGACCTGGAAGCGCTCGGCGAGCGCCAGATCACGGTGGACTGCGACGTGCTGCAGGCCGATGGCGGCACGCGCACGGCGTCGATCACCGGCGCCTGGGTCGCGCTGGCCGACTGCATCAAGTGGATGAAGTCGCGCAACATGATCAAGACCGAGGTGCTGCGCGCCAACGTCGCCGCGATCTCCTGCGGCATCTACAACGGCACGCCGGTGCTCGATCTCGACTACGCTGAGGATTCCGAGGCGGAGACCGATGCCAATTTCGTCATGACCGGCGACGGCCGCATCATCGAGGTGCAGGGCACGGCGGAGAAGACGCCGTTCACGGAGGCCGAGTTCCTGGCGCTGATGGCGCTCGCCCGCAAGGGCGTCGCGCGGCTGGTCGACCTGCAGAAGATGGCGGTCGCGTGAACGGTCCGCACCGCAGGCTCACCGGTCGCATCGTCATCGCGACCCACAATCCCGGCAAGCTTGCCGAGATGCGCGAGCTGCTCGCCCCCCATGGCGTCGAGGCGGTGTCGGCCGGCGATCTCGGCCTGGGCGAGCCGGACGAGACCGGTGAGACCTTCCAGGCCAACGCCCGCATCAAGGCGGTCGCCGCGGCCAAGGCCGCGCAGCTTCCGGCCTTTGCCGACGATTCCGGCATCGTGGTTCACGCCCTCGACGGTGCGCCGGGGATCTATTCGGCGCGCTGGGCCGGACCGGACAAGGATTTCACCGGCGCGATGACGCGGATCGAGCGCCTGCTGCAGGAGCGCGGCGCCGCGGGTGCCGACCAGCGCGGCGCTCATTTCGTTTCGGCGCTGTGCGTGGCATGGCCGGACGGCCATGTCGAGGAGGTCGAGGCGCGGGTCGACGGCACGCTGGTCTGGCCGCCGCGCGGCACGGCCGGCTTCGGCTACGACCCGATGTTCCTGCCAGAAGGGCACGATCGCACGTTCGGCGAGATGACCAGCATCGAGAAGCACGGCCTGCCGCCGCTCGGCCTCCGCCTGTCGCACCGGGCGCGCGCCTTCGTGAAGCTCGCGGAGATCTGCCTTGACCAGCGCTGACAGCGAAGCGTTCGGCGTCTATGTGCACTGGCCGTTCTGCCTGTCGAAATGTCCGTATTGCGACTTCAACAGCCACGTCCGGCACGCGGCCATCGACCAGGAGCGCTACGCCCGCGCCTTCGCCCAGGAGATCGCGACCACCGCCGCCCGCATTGGGCCGCGCACCGTCAGCTCGATCTTTCTCGGCGGCGGCACGCCGTCGCTGATGCAGCCGCAGACCGTCGGCGCCATTCTCGACGCGATCGGAAAGCACTGGCATGTCGCCGCTGACGTCGAGGTGTCGCTCGAAGCCAATCCGACCAGCGTCGAGGCGACGCGCTTTGCCGGCTATCGCGCCGCCGGCGTCAACCGCGTCTCGCTCGGCGTCCAGGCGATGGACGATGCGTCGCTCAAGATGCTGGGCCGACTGCACACGGCCGAGGAGGCGATGAAGGCGGTGGCGATCGCGCGCAATGCCTTCGAGCGCTATTCGTTCGATCTGATCTATGCCCGGCCCGACCAGACGCCGGCGATGTGGACCGAGGAGCTGACGCGCGCGATCGGCGAGGCAGCCGAGCATTTGTCGCTGTATCAACTGACCATCGAGGAAGGCACGCCATTCTTCGGCCTGCATGCCGCGGGCAAGCTGAAGACGCCGGATGAAGGCCTGGCGCGCACATTGTACGACGTCACGCAGGAGATCTGTGGCCGTCACGGACTGCCGGCCTACGAGATCTCCAATCATGCCCGCCCGGGCGCGGAGTGCCGGCACAACCTGCTCTATTGGCGTGGCCAGGAATATGCCGGCATCGGTCCCGGCGCCCATGGCCGTCTCGACATCGGCGGCATCAGACACGCGACCGCAACCGACAAGCGGCCCGAGGCCTGGCTGATGCGGGTCGAGTCCAACGGTCACGGTGTGATGACCGACGACGAGCTCAATCGCGAGGAGCGCGCCGACGAATTCCTGCTGATGGGGCTGCGCCTCCGAGAGGGCATCGATCCCCGCCGCTATGCCGCGATCTCCGGACGGGCGCTGGATCCGCGCCGCATCGCGCTGCTGCGCGAGGAGGGCGCGATTGCGGTCGAGCCGGACGGGCGGCTGCGCGTGACCCAGGACGGCTTTCCGGTGCTCGACGCGGTCGTCGCCGACCTCGCCGCCTGAGCTTTGCATGAGGATACCGCGCGTGATGCAGCGGCGGTTTCGGCGCTAACCCTCGTGGTGAGGAGCGCCGCAGGCGCTCGAACCATGAGGCCCGTGCCGGGGCCTCGCCCTTCGAGACGCGCGCCTTCGGCGGGCTCCTCAGGGTGAGGGGAAGCAGCCTTCTATAAGGCGCGACATCGCGGCGACCGCTCTGACCCGCCGAACAAGCCGCGCTGGACGATCTAAGTCGCGCTGAAACTCTTCGGTGCGCCGGCGACAGCCTGTCCGCCCCCCGAACCGACACGCATCACGGCAAGCCCGCGCTCATTGGTGCCGTCGCTGCGGAACCGGAACAGGCCGTCGATGCCGGCGAAGCCGGAGGCATTGGTCAGGACATCGGGCGCGAAACGCTGGTTGCCCTGGGTGCGCGCCAGCGCGGCCACGAGCGCCACCGCATCATAGGCGAGGGTCGCGGTGCGTACGGGATCGCCGCCGAATCGCGTCCGGTAGCGTCCGGCGAAAGCGCGGAAGCCGGACGGATCCGGCGCGGCATAGAGGCCGCCCTGCAGGCTGGCGCTGGCATAGACGCGCGGATTGTCCCACAGCCCGGTGCCGAGCAGCTGGATGTTGCGCAGATTGGCGCCGGCAGCGGTCAGCGCATCGGCCGTCGCCGCGACCGATTCGCCGTCGTCGGCCAGCAGCAGCGCATCGGCGCCGCCGAGCGCCTGCGCCACCGTGCGCGCCGGCCCGGTGCGGTCGCCGGAATATTTCTCGAATGCCACGATGCGTCCGCCGCGGCGGCTGACCGCAGTCTTGAACGCCCCCTCGACGACGGTGCCATAGGCATTGTCGGGCAGCAGCGCCGCGAACGAGCGTTTGCCGACGCTGGCGGAATATTCGACGATGCGGCTCGCATCGGACTCCGGCAGGAAGCTGAGCAGATAGACGCCGCGCCCCGCCACGCTCGAATCCGTCGAGAAGGCGATGACCGAGATGTTGCGCGTGCGCGCCACCTGGGCCGTCGCCGGCACCGAGCCGGCGAACAGCGGGCCGAGGATGATCTCGGCGCCTTCGTCGCAGGCCTGTTGCGCGCCCTGCTGCGCGCCTTGCGGGCTGCCGGCGTCATCCTTGATCAGGAGCTGGATGTTGGGGTTCTGAAACTCGGCCAGCGCCATCTCGGCCGCGTTCTTCATCGATTGCGCGGCGACGCCGGCATTGCCCGACGCCGACAGCGGCAGAATCAGCCCGACCTTGACCTGGCCGTTGCCGGCCACCGCCGGCTGCTGCGGCGGTCCGGCCGGCGCCGTCGGCTGCTCGAACGGATTGAAGCCCTGCTGCACGTTGGAGCACGCCGACAGCAGCGGCGCGCCGACGATCAGGCCCAGCGCCGTTCGCCGGGCGACCCCATGGGGTCCCGGACCGAGAGAGTTGGGATGACGCGGGCCCACCATGGCATCTCTTCGTTCGGCCGAGACCGGCCAGAAGTTCCCCAAACGCACGTCCGCAGGCCGTGCCGATTCACTCATATTGTCGACGAATAGTTAAGCAAAACAAAAGGCTGTCAGCGCCACACCGCCGATCAATTCGACGTTTTGCACGGCCTATCCCCTGCTCGTCCACACCCCCATCGATGTGCCGTTTCGGACTTGAATCGGCGATGAATGGCGACGCGGCGATGCCGATCCCGGAACTTCAAATCGCCGCGCGGCTGTTCCCCTGTGGCAATCCCGCGGCAGGCCCTTTAAATTACCTCGATGGGCGCGAAGGCAATCCCCAAGACGTCGCCGGACGACGGCAAATCTTCCACCACGCCGACCTATCTGGTGGCGGGGCAGACCGTTGCGGCGCCCAAGGCGCGGCCTGGATTGCACTTGGTGGCGACGCCGATCGGCAATCTCGGCGACATCACACTGCGCGCGCTGGAAACCCTGGCCGGCGCCGATCTCATCTTGTGCGAGGACACGCGAATCACGCGGCGCCTGACCGAGCGTTATGGCCTGGCCGCGGAACTCGCAGCCTATCACGAGCACAATGCCGAAGCCGTCAGGCCCAGGATTCTGCAGCGCCTCGCCGAAGGCACGGCCATCGCGCTGGTGTCCGACGCCGGCACGCCGCTGATCTCCGATCCCGGCTACAAACTGGTGCGCGAGGCGTGCGAGGCCGGGCATGACGTCACAGCGCTGCCGGGCCCGTCCGCCGTGCTCGCGGCGCTCAGCGTCGCGGCGCTGCCGACCGACCGCTTCTTTTTCGAGGGTTTCCTGCCGGCCAGGCAGCAGGCGCGGCGCGCGCGGCTGGCCGAGCTCGCGCGCATCGACGCGACGCTGGTGCTGTTCGAGGCCGGCAGCCGGGTTCAGGAGACGCTGGCCGATCTCGCCGAGGCCATGGCGGGACGCCAGGCCGCGATCTGCCGCGAGCTGACCAAGCTGCATGAGGAGGTGCTGCGCGGCGCCATCGGCGATCTCGCTGCAGCGGCTGGCGATCTCGAAACCCGCGGCGAATTCGTGCTGGTGATCGGTCCGCCGCCGCGCGGCGCCGGGGTGCTGACGCCGGATGCGCTCGATGCCGTACTGAAGGATCTGCTGCAGCGATCGAGCGTCAAGGATGCCGTCATGCATGCGGTCGAGCTCTCCGGCCGGCCGCGCCGCGAAGTCTATGCGCGCGCGCTCGAGCTGGCGAAGGACGCGCGGTCAGGGTCGGCCGATGGCGAAGACTGAGCGCGCGTCCGCCGACAAGCCGGCCAAGACGGCTGCGCCGGAGCGCGTCGCCGCCTTTCGCACCGGACTATCGGCGGAGGCCCGCGCGGCAGCGCTGCTGATCGCCAAGGGCTATCGCATCCTCGCCAAGCGCTTCCGCACGCCGCATGGCGAGATCGACATCATCGCGCGCAAGCGCGGCCTCGTGGCGTTCGTCGAGGTCAAGGCGCGCGCCTCGCTCGACGATGCCGCCTATGCGGTGACGCCGCGCCAGCAGCAGCGCATCATCAATGCCACGCAGGCGTGGCTGATGGCGCATCCCGACCATGCCGAATTGGAGCTGCGCTTCGACGCGATTCTGGTTGCGCCGCGCAGCCTGCCGCGCCATCTGGTAGCGGCGTTCGACGCCAGCACCTGACATGAACTGATTGCAGAGAGCAGGGACCTGCCCATGAAACTGAACGTCGCCGTCCAGATGGACCCCATCGCGCGCATCAACATCCGCGGCGACTCCACCTTCGCGATGCTCCTCGAAGCGCAGAGGCGCGGCCATGGCCTGTGCTATTACACGCCGGACAAGCTGTCGCTGCGCGGCGAGGAGCTGTATGCGCCGGTGCAGGCGCTGACGGTGCGCGACCAGGTCGGCGACCACTTCACGCTCGGCGAACCGAAGCCGACCGCGCTGACCTCGTTCGACGTCGTGCTCCTGCGCCAGGATCCGCCGTTCGATCTCGCCTACATCACCTCGACGCATTTCCTCGAGCGCATCCATCCGAAGACGCTGGTGGTCAATGATCCCGCGAGCGTGCGCAACGCGCCGGAAAAGCTGTTCGTGATGAACTTCCCGCAACTGATGCCGCCGACTTTGATTTCGCGCGACCTCGACGAGATCAACGCCTTCCGCGATCAGCACGGCGCCGTGGTGATGAAGCCGCTGCATGGCCATGGCGGCGCGGCGGTGTTCCGCGTCATGCCGCAGGACATGAATTTCGGCTCGCTGTTCGACATGTTCTCGGTGACGTTCAAGGAGCCCTGGGTGATCCAGCGCTTCCTCCCCGAGGTGAAGCATGGCGACAAGCGCATCATCCTGGTCGACGGCGAGTTCGCCGGCGCCGTCAACCGCGTGCCGGCGGCCGACGATCTGCGCTCCAACATGGTGCGCGGCGGCGCCGCGCAGGCCACCGATCTCAGCGCCCGCGAGCGCGAGATCTGCGATACGCTGGGTCCGGAGTTGCGCGCGCGCGGGCTATTGCTGGTCGGCATCGACGTGATCGACGGCAACCTCACCGAGATCAACGTGACCTCGCCGACCGGCATCCGGGCGATCTCGCGGCTCGGCGGACCCGACATCGCGGCCCGCGTATGGGACGTCATCGAGAGCAAACGGCGCTGATCAAGCGCCGTCCCACTTCGCTGGGGATAAGGCCAACCAACGCGATCAGTCCGATGCGTCAGAGGCGAGGCGGAATCGCTGACATCGGCGCAATTCATGCTATGACGCCATTCTCATGCGTCTCGTCCTGACCACCTGGAACATCAACTCGGTGCGCCTGCGCATCGACCTTGTCGCCAAGCTCATCAAGCAGGTCAGGCCCGATGTCCTGTGCCTGCAGGAGACCAAGTGCATCGACGACGCTTTCCCGCTGAAGCGCTTCAAGCGGCTCGGCTATGAGCACGTCGCACTGAACGGGCAGAAGGGCTATCACGGCGTCGCCGTGATCTCGAAATGGCCGTTCGAGGAGACCAACGTCCGCACCTTCTGCGACAAGGTGGACTCGCGCCACATCACCGTGGCATTCGGCGAGAAGGCGCAGCTCGCGCAGCCGCTGGTGCTGCATAATTTCTATGTGCCGGCCGGCGGCGACATTCCCGATCCCGCGCTCAATCCCAAATTCGAGCACAAGCTGCAATTCCTCGACGAACTGAAGGCGTGCGAGCCGCTGCATCCGCGCGGCGACGACCGGCATATCCTGGTCGGCGACCTCAACGTCGCGCCGCATGAGCACGACGTCTGGTCGCACAAGCAGCTCCTGAAGGTGGTGTCGCACACGCCGATCGAATGCGAGAAGCTGCTGGCGGCGCAGACCCATGGCGAATGGGTCGACGTCGCCCGCGAACGCATCCCGATGTCGGAGAAGGTCTACACGTGGTGGAGCTACCGCGCCGCCGACTGGACCGTGGGTGATCGCGGCCGAAGGCTCGACCACATCTGGGTGTCACGCGCCTTGAAGGACCGGGTCAGCGACTTCAGGATCCTGCGCGACGCCCGCAGCTGGGAGCGGCCGTCGGATCACGTGCCGGTCACGGTGACGCTGGACGTTTGACGGCGCGACCAGACAGACCCGTCAGTGCCGAGTTTGTCATTCGCCTGTCCCCACATCGTCATGCCCGGGCTTGTCCCGGGTATCCACGCCGTTCTTAGCACGCCGGACGACGTGGATGGCCGGGACGAGCCCGGCCATGACGGCGGGGAAGGAGCCAAACTCAAGCGAGACGATCGTGCTGCATCGGCAAGAGGTCCGCGTAGACCTCGGGCGGCCGCCAGCCCCGTCACGACGTCAGCTTGGCCCCGGCCGCCATGATGTCGTTGGCGATTCGGCTGGCGCGGTGGGCGAACTCGTCGCGCAGCCGGCGCGCAGCCTTGGCGTCGCTCTCCAGCACACGCTGAAACAGGCTGCGCGAGATCCGCACCACGGTCGAATATTCCAGGGCCGTCGCGGTCGCCGGACGCCGCATCTCGACCAGCAGCGCCAGCTCGCCGATCAGCATGGTCGGCGTCGCGACGATCTCGGCACCGACCTCGTCGCTGATGCGCAATGACCCGCGCTGGACGACATAGCCGCAATCGGCCGTGTCGCCCTCGCGGAACAGGGTCTCGCCGCTCTGGATGTTACGCTGCTCGGAGCCGATGGCGATCATGCGAAGTGAGTCGCTTCCCAGCAGGCGCAATGTTGGGACGCGCTCCAATAGCGCAATATCGTCTTCGATCGACATCAAGGGCCCGGGGAAGGCTGAATGGAACCAATATCATAAATGGCGAAACCGCCATCCCCGAACCTATCACGGTACCAACTTGTAGCCACCGGCCTCCGTCACCAGAATCTCCGGATTCGCGGCATCTTTCTCGATCTTCTGCCGCAGACGGTAAATGTGCGTTTCCAAGGTGTGGGTGGTGACGCCGGAATTGTAGCCCCACACCTCCTGGAGCAGGGTCTCGCGCGACACCGGCTGCTGGCCGGCGCGGTACAGGAAGCGCAGGATCGCCGTTTCCTTCTCCGTCAGGCGGACCTTGCGGGCATTGGCGCCGGTCAGCATCTTCGAGCCCGGCCGGAAGCTGTAGGGACCGACCGAGAACACCGCGTCCTCGCTGGCCTCGTGCTGGCGCAGCTGGGCCCGGATGCGGGCCAGCAGCACGGCGAAGCGGAAGGGCTTGGCGACATAGTCGTTGGCGCCGGATTCGAGCCCGAGAATCGTATCGGAATCGGTATCGTGCCCAGTCAGCATGATGATCGGCGCCTTGAAGCCGCCCTTGCGCAGGGACCGCACCACTTCGCGGCCATCGGTGTCGGGCAGGCCGACATCCATCAGAACCAGGTCGGGTGAATTGGCCTTTGCGGCGGTGGCGCCTTTGGCGCCGGTATCGACGGCCTGGGCTTCGAACTCGTCATGCAGCGAGAGCTGCTCCATCAGGGCATCGCGCAGATCGGTGTCGTCATCCACGATCAGGATCTTGCGGGCATTGGCCATTGTACAATCCTCTAGGTGGCGCCGGCGGGATCGGATGGGTGGCGCCGTCAACGGTGGGCAAACAGGCTCATCAGCCCTGTTCCGTCTTGAAGTAGGGGGCGGTTACCGATTCACAAGCGCCCGGGACTCTACTCCAGAATTGAGCAGGGATTGAGATGATTGTCCTGTTCGACCCTCGCGGCGGACCATTTGCCGACATTAAGGCAATTACCGGGCAATCCGTGGCAATGAAAAGGCACGTTGTTTCATGTCGTTATCGAAGGTGAAGCCTGGCATGCCAGCATCGCGAATCTCGATTCGCACCAAAGCCGGGTCGCGGCAGCGCGGCTGGCTCCATGTCTGGGGCCATGTCATCCCGGTGGCGCTCGGCCGCGGCGGCGTCCTGGCCAACAAGCGCGAGGGCGATGGTGGCACCCCCCGGGGGACCTTCCGGCCCCGGCAGCTGTGGTGGCGGGCCGATCGTCATCCGCGTCCGCGGACCTTTCTTCCGATCCGAGGGATCGGTCCGGAGGACGCCTGGTGCGAGGACCCGGCCGACCGGCACTACAATCGGGCGATCCGCCTGCGCGGCGACCGGCCCGGGGACCGGCTGGCGCGCCAGGACCATCTCTACGACTTCATCATCGAAATCGACCACAACACGCGGCCGCGAATCGCGGGCCGCGGCAGCGCTGTGTTCCTGCACCTCGCGCGGCCGAATTTCGGTCCGACCGCGGGCTGCGTGGCCATGACCCTCCCGGCGATGCTGCGTCTGTTGCAAAGGATCGGTCCGCGCACCAGGATCGTCATCCAATAATAGGGGGGAGGACGACGTCATGCGCGCACCGGATCAGCCAGCCAGCGCCTCGGGCATCCTGCGCCAGCATTGGAGCGAAGGCCGGAAGCTGGCGGCGCTGCCGCCGGAGCTGCGTCCACGCGACCGCGCAGAGGGCTATGCGGTCCAGGCCGAGCTCGAGCGCCACTCGCCCAAGCCGCTATTTGGCTGGAAGATTGCGGCGACCAGCGAGGCCGGCCAGCGCCATATCAATGTCGCCGGTCCGATGGCCGGGCGAATCCTGGCCGAAACGGTGCTGCCGGTCGGCGGCACCGCGTCGATGGCCGGCAACGCGATGCGGGTCGCCGAGCCGGAATTCGCCTTCCGCCTCGGACGCGATCTGCCGCCCCGGCCGACACCCTATAATGTCGCGGAGGTGCTGGCCGCGGTCGACACGCTGCACCCCGCGATCGAAATTCCCGATTCGCGGTTCGCCGACTTCGTCAGTGCCGGCGAGGCGCAACTGATCGCCGACAATGCCTGCGCGCATCTGTTCGTGCTGGGCGAGGCCAGCACCGCCGACTGGCGCAGCCGCGACCTGATCGCGGAGCGGCCGCGGATCACGCTGCGTGGCGAGACCTTCATCGGCCACGGCCGCAACGTGCTCGGTGATCCCCTGATCGCGCTGGCCTGGCTGGTCAACGAGCTCAGCGCGCTCGGCGTGCCCGCGCGAGCAGGGCAGGTGATCACGACCGGCACCTGTCATCCGCCGCTGCCGATCGACAGCGACGACCACATGGAGGCCGATTTCGGCGATCTGGGGCAGGTATCGGTGCGGTTCGAGTAGGGACCTGCCGCGACCGCGCCCTCTTCAGCGATGCCCGAAGATCGCCGAGCCGACACGGACATGCGTGGCGCCAAACTGGATGGCGATGGCGAAATCGGCGCTCATGCCCATCGACAGATGCGCGAGGCCGTTGCGGGCGGCGATCTTGGCGGTCAGCGCGAAATGCGGCCCGGGTGCTTCGTCGACCGGCGGAATGCACATCAGCCCTGAAATCGTGAGCCCGTAATCCGTGCGGCAGGCGGCGATGAAGGCGTCGGCGTCGCCGGGCGCGATGCCCGCCTTCTGCGGCTCCTCGCCGGTGTTGATCTGGATGAACAGTTGCGGATGCCGGCCCTGGGCGGAAATCTCCTTGGCAAGCGCCACGCACAGGCTCGGCCGGTCCACCGAATGGATGGCGTCGAACAGCGCCACCGCCTCCTTGGCCTTGTTGGATTGCAGCGGCCCGATCAGGTGCAGCGCGAGTCCCGGATGCGCGGCCATCAGCGGCGGCCACTTGGCTTTGGCTTCCTGAACGCGATTTTCACCGAACACGCGCTGTCCGGCCGCGATCACCGGCTCGATCGCGTCGGCATCGAAGGTCTTCGACACAGCGATCAGCGTGACCGAGCCGCGATCACGTTTGGCGTCGCGGCAGGCCCGCAGAATCTCCTGCTCGACGGCGGCGAGCGCGGACGGCGAGGACGAGGTTGAGGCGTTCGATTCATCAGGCACGATGGCGTCCGTCGGTAGATTACGGGTTTGGCTGCAATTTTACGCAGTTCGAGAAAAGGTTCTTGAGCCCTTCTCCTTACCCTCCACGGCCGGGGGTAGGGGGAAGAAATGCCAAGCATCCGGTTCAATCGCAATAGAGTGAAGCTGAACCGGCTGATGGGGATCCGCGCCCGGCTGGCGCTGCTCGCCCTGATCCTGGTGGCGCCGCTGATGCTGGAACGTGCGCGCTCGCTGGAAGGCGCCAGGACAAGGCAGATCGCGCTCGCATCGGAGGAATTCTCCAGCCTCGCCCGGCAGAGCGCCGACATGCAGCGCGAGGTCATCATGTCGGTGGAGACGGTGCTGAAATCGACGGCCTATGTCCGGGCGTCGAGCACCGGCGTGAGCCGCAGCTGCGACATGATGCGCGCCAGCCTGCCGGCGACCCTGCCGTGGATCCGCACCCTGATGATCGCCGGCCGCGACGGCCGCATCCAGTGCTCGACCAACAACCAATATGTCGGGCTCGATTTCAGCGACCGGCCGTATTTCCGCAGCGCCCAGGAATCCCGTGAGTTCGTGTTCAGCGACTACCTGCTGTCGAAGCCGTCGCACGTGCCGATCGTCATGGCCGCCTATCCGGTCGGCGCGATCACCGGCGAGCCGGACGCGGTGATGCTCGCGAGCGTGAACCTGGAATGGATGTCCAAGATCATGAACAATCTTGGCGGTCGCCCCGGCATCACGGCGGTGCTGATCGATAGCGAGGGAACCGTGCTGGCGGCGCCCGCCGACCGCACCGAGCTGATCGGCCGGCCGCTCGACAGCGTGCCGTTGTTGTCGGCCGTTGCCGAGACCGCGCTGAGCTCGGGCAAGCCGTCCGAGACGATGAGTTTCACGGCGGCGGATGGCTCCAAGCGCGCGATCACCTTCACCCGGATCGCCGACACCGGCTCGCGGCTGATCGTCAGCATCGATGAGACGCGCGTCACCGCCGCCATCGACCGCGAGATCCGCAATGCCTATCTGCAGGCTGGCCTCGTCTGCCTGATCGTGCTGCTCGGCGCGCTGATCGCCGCCGAGAAGCTGATCGTGAAGCCCGTCAGCATGCTCGCCGCGACCGCCAAGCGCTTCGGCCACGGCCACTGGTCGGCGCGCGTCACCACCAAGCATCTGCCGTCGGAGTTCGTTCCGCTGGCAAAGTCCTTCAATGCGATGGCCGCCAAACTCGGCCAGCGCGAGCGCGAGCTGGTCGCCGCCAATGACCGGCTGACGGTGATGGCGTCGATCGACATGCTCTCGGGCCTCGCCAACCGCCGCGGCTTCCAGAACCGCATCGACGTCGAATGGAGCCGCGCGCAGCAGGCCGGCACCGAGCTGTCGCTGCTGATGATCGACGTCGACCACTTCAAGCTCTACAACGACACCTATGGGCACCCTGAGGGCGACGCCTGCCTGTCACGTCTCGGCGAGACGCTGTCGCAGATCGCCGGTGCAATGACGGCTTTCGCCGGCCGCTATGGTGGTGAGGAGTTCTGCCTGTTGCTGCCGGGCATGGGTGCGAGAGAGGCGCTCGCGGTCGGCGAGCAGGTGCGCGCCACGGTGCTGGAGCTCGAGCTGCCGCACGCGACGTCGGCGCATCGATGCGTCACCGTGAGCGTCGGTGTCGCCTCGACCCGGCCGAACGAGTCGCTGATGCCCTCCGACCTGATCGAAGCCGCCGATGCCGCGCTCTATGCGGCCAAGCATCGCGGCCGCAACACGGTCATCGCGCATGGCTTCGCGGATGTCGCGGATGACAGGAGCGGCGTGGCACGCGCCGGATAGGGCTGCGCCGCGGCCAGCGATCAGCCGACCGCGAGCTTCCGGTCGAGCTCGAGCTCGGTGACCACGCGGTTTCGGCCGAGCTTCTTGGCGAGATACAGCGAGCGGTCGCAACGGTCGATCAGATCAGCCATCGATTCGCCGAACTGGAACTGGCCGACGCCGATCGACACCGTGATCTGCGGCAGCACCTCGCCGGTCGAGCGCCGCGTGAACTGACAGTCGGCGATGGTGCGCCGGATGCGCTCAGCGATGACGGTGCAACCTTCGAGGTCGGTCTGCGGCAGCACCGCGATCAGTTCCTCGCCGCCGTAACGCGCCGGAAGATCCTTGTCGCGGACGCGCTCGCGCAATGCCTTGGCGACGAGGCGCAGCACCTGATCGCCGACGCCATGGCCGTAATTGTCGTTGAACTTCTTGAAGTGGTCGACGTCGATCAGGAGAATGCTGAGCGGTTCGTCGCGCTCCATCGCCTCGACCTGTGCATGGCGGAAGAACTCTTCGAGCGCGCGCCGGTTCGGCAATCCGGTCAGCGTGTCGGTGCGGGCGCGCTGCTCCGACTTGTTGAGCGAGTCCCGGATGGTGTCGAGCTCGCGTGACTTCTCGGCAAAGCTCGCTTCGAGTTTCGCCGCACGCGCGGTTGCCTGGGCGAGCTCACTGACCAGGTTCTCGATCAGGATCTTCGGATCGACACCCTGCTCGCTGCGTTCGGCGACGCCATCGATCGCCGCCATGTGCGTGCGGTTGTCGGCGATCGCGGCCGTCAGATACTGCTTGGCGGAGTCCATCACGCCATGCAACTGCTGCGAGACTTTGTGGACGACAGCCGCTTCCGTACCCTGCTGGCCGATATAGGTGTCGAACAGCGCCTGGTTGGTGGTCTTGTCGAACTTGCGCTTGTTGCTGACCAGGATGTCGACGGCGCGCTTGAGATCCGACGCCGAGCCCAGTGAGTACTTGAACCACAGATGGAAGTTGTTAGGCGTCGGTGGCACGCGCTGTTGAGCCATGGATTTCATGGCCTTTTCCGCGACCGTCGTCGCGTACTCGAAGTCAAGCTCGTCGAACGTAGCGCCGGACACGATGTGGAGTGATCCCAGATGCGGGCTGATGCCTGGATGTATGCACTCAGTCTCCCATTCAAGTCTTAACCGTGCCTCAATCGGACCTTCGACACAGCCGGCGGAGGCTGCAAAAAACTCGCGATTACCGTCGCTTAGCGGATGCCCAAAATGGTATCATCATCTGTCGCCCCATTGACCGGGCTGCCGCTTTTGTGGCCTAGTCCGCCGTCTTCAAACGACGCGAATCCTCGAAAATTATAAGCGATTCCATGACATCCGAACGCTACAACGCCCGTGAAGCCGAGCCGCGCTGGCAGCGCCAGTGGGACGAGAAGGCGATCTTCGCCACCAGGAACGACGATCCGCGTCCGAAATACTACGTACTCGAGATGTTTCCCTATCCGTCGGGACGCATCCATATCGGCCATGTCCGTAATTATACGCTCGGCGACGTGCTGGCGCGCTTCATGCGCGCCAAGGGCTTCAACGTGCTGCATCCGATGGGCTGGGACGCGTTCGGCCTGCCGGCGGAGAACGCCGCGATCGAGCGCAAGGTCGCGCCGAAGGCATGGACCTACGACAACATCGCCGCGATGAAGAAGCAGCTGCGCTCGATCGGCCTGTCGCTCGACTGGGCGCGCGAATTCGCGACCTGCGATCCGTCCTACTACAAGCACCAGCAGAAGATGTTCCTCGATTTCATGCAAGCCGGGCTGGTGGAGCGCGAGCAGCGCAAGGTGAACTGGGATCCGGTCGACATGACCGTGCTCGCCAACGAGCAGGTCATCGACGGTCGCGGCTGGCGGTCCGGTGCGGTGGTCGAACAGCGTGAGATGAACCAGTGGGTGTTCAAGATCACGAAGTACTCGCAGGAGCTGCTGGACGCGCTCGATGGTCTCGACCGCTGGCCCGACAAGGTCCGGCTGATGCAGCGGAACTGGATCGGCCGCTCCGAAGGCCTGCTGATCCGCTTTGCGCTGGATCCCAAGACGACGCCGGCGGGCGAGACCGAATTGAAGATCTTCACGACGCGGCCCGACACGCTGTTCGGCGCCAAGTTCATGGCGATCTCGGCGGACCATCCGCTGGCGCAAGCCGCGGCCGCCAAGAACCCGGAGCTCGCCGCGTTCATCGCCGAGATCAAGCGGATCGGAACCGCGCAGGAAGCGATCGACACCGCGGAGAAGCAGGGCTTCGACACCGGCATCCGCGCCGTGCACCCTTTCGACCCCAGCTGGACCTTGCCGGTCTATGTCGCGAACTTCGTGCTGATGGAATACGGCACCGGCGCCATCTTCGGCTGTCCGGCGCACGACCAGCGCGACCTCGACTTCGTCAACAAATACGGCCTCGGCAATGTCCCGGTGGTCTGCCCCGAGGGCCAGGACCCGGCGAGCTTCGTCATCACCGACACCGCCTTCGACGGCGACGGCCGGCTGATCAATTCGCGCTTCCTCGACGGCATGACGATCGCGCAGGCCAAGGACGAGGTCGCCAGGCGGCTGGAGACCGAGCAGCGTGGCGGCGCTGCCGTCGGCGAGCGCCAGGTCAATTTCCGCCTGCGCGACTGGGGCATCTCCCGGCAGCGCTACTGGGGCTGTCCGATCCCGGTGATCCACTGCGCCAAGTGCGACGTCGTGCCGGTACCGCCGAAGGACCTGCCGGTGGTGCTGCCGGACGACGTCAGCTTCGACAAGCCAGGCAATGCGCTCGATCACCATCCGACCTGGAAGCACGTCACTTGCCCGACATGCGGGGGCAAGGCGTTGCGCGAAACCGATACCATGGACACCTTCGTGGACTCGTCCTGGTACTTCGCGCGCTTCACCGATCCGTGGAACGAGACCTCGCCGACCACGCCGGCGGTGGCCAACCGGATGATGCCGGTCGACCAGTATATCGGCGGCGTCGAGCACGCGATCCTGCATCTGCTCTACAGCCGCTTCTTCACCCGCGCGATGAAGGCCACCGGGCACGTCGCCATGGACGAGCCGTTCGCCGGCATGTTCACGCAGGGCATGGTGGTGCACGAGACCTACCAGAAGGCCGACGGCACTTATGTGAACCCGGCCGAGGTCAAGATCGAGGTTGGCGGCAATGGCCGCCGCGCGGTGCTGAGCGCGACCGGCGAGGACATCACGATCGGCCCGATCGAGAAGATGTCGAAGTCGAAGAAGAACACGGTCGACCCCGACGACATCATCGAGAGCTACGGCGCCGACGTCGCGCGCTGGTTCATGCTGTCGGACTCGCCGCCGGACCGCGACGTGATCTGGAGCGACGAGCGGGTGCAGGGCGCGGCGCGCTTCGTCCAGCGTCTCTGGCGGCTGGTCAACGAATCGGTCGCGGCGTCCGCCGAAACCCCCTCCCCCCGTCCCGCCGCCTTCGGCGCCGACGCGCTGGCGCTACGCAAGGCGGCCCACGGCGCCCTCGACAAGGTGACCGGCGGCATCGAGCGGCTGCACTTCAACGTCTGCCTGGCGCATATCCGCGAATTCGCCAACGCGCTGGCCGACGTCCTGGCGCGGCCGGCCAAGCCGGCCCCCGACCTGGCCTGGGCGATTCGCGAGGCTGCGGGGATCCTGGTGCAGCTTTTCTCGCCGATGATGCCGCATCTGGCCGAGGAATGCTGGCAGTTGCTGGGCCACACTGGGCTGATCTCGGAGGCGTCCTGGCCGCAAATCGAACGAGATTTGCTGGTTGAGGACAGCATGAGCCTGGTCGTCCAGGTCAACGGCAAGAAGCGCGGAGAAGTCACAGTCGCCAGCAACGCGCAGAATCCGGAAATTGAGGCTGCCGTTTTGGCCCTCGATGCAGTAAAACTGGCGCTGGATGGCAAACCCGTCCGCAAGGTGATCATTGTTCCCAAGAGGATCGTGAATGTCGTCGGCTAGGTTTCGGATCGCTGCTCGGCTTGTTGCCGTGGCCGCTTTGGCCGCGCTGACGGCAGGCTGCTTCCAGCCGATGTATGCGGAACATACCGACGGCACGCCCGGCCTGCGTGAAAAGCTTGCCGGCATCGAGCTGCCGCCGGTCGACAAGCCGAACGCCTCGCCCGAGGCGCGCATCGGCGTCGGCATCCGCAACGCGCTCGCCTTCAAGCTGTACGGCACCGCAACCGGCACGGCGCCGACCCACAAGCTGGTGCTGCGATTGCAGACCAGCCGGTCCTCGCTGATCGTCTCGCAGACCACCGGCCTGCCGACCACCGAAAATGTCGGCCTCGACGTGCAGTACAATCTGGTCGAGCTGGCGACCAACAAGTCGGTCATGACCGGAACGACCTTCGCGCGCACCTCCTACGACATCCCCGGCTCGTACCAGCGCTTCGCCCGGCAACGCGCCTTCCGTGACGCCGAGGATCGCGCCTCCGAGGAGGTTGCCGAGAAGATCAAGACCCGGCTCGCGGCCTATTTCACCGCGGGCACCTGACGCACGGCTGACATCGCCGTGGTCGCGCTGCGCGGACGAGACATCGATGCCTTCCTGGCCAAACCGGACGCCGCCCGTCCGCTGATCCTGTTGTACGGCCCGGATACGGGCCTGGTTCGCGAGCGTGCCGAGGCCCTTATCGCGTCGGCCGTCGACAACCCCGATGATCCGTTCTCCGTGGTCAGGCTCGACGGTGACGAGCTCTCCGCGGAGCCGTCGCGCCTCGTCGACGAGGCCATGACCGTGCCGCTGTTCGGCGGCCGGCGGGCCATCCGGGTCCGCGCCGGCTCGCGCAATTTCGCCAGCGGCGTCGAGACGCTCAGCGAGATGAACGTGCGGGACTGCCGCATCGTGATCGAGGCCGGCGACATCCGCCCCGATTCGCCACTCCGCAAGATCTGCGAGAAGGCCAGAACGGCGGTCGCGATCGGCTGCTACCCGGACACCGAGCGCGATCTCGCCAAGCTGATCGACGACGAATTGCGCATCGCGGCCCTGCGCATCGCGCCTGACGCTCGCGCCTATCTGATGGCGCTGCTCGGGGGCGACCGCCAGGCCTCGCGCAACGAGCTGCGCAAGCTGACCCTGTTCGCCCATGGCGAAGGCGAGGTGACGCTCGACCACGTGATGGCCGTGGTCGCGGACGCCTCGGAGATGAAGCTCGACCCGATCGTTGACGGCGCCTTCGGCGGCAAGCCCGAAATTGTCGAGACCGAGTTCGGCAAGGCGATGATCGCCGGTACCTATCCCGGCGTCATCATCTCCGCTGCGCAGCGACATGCGGCATGGCTGCACAAATCGGCGCTCGCCGTCGCTTCCGGCACGCCAGTCTCGTCCATCCTCGAAGGCGGTTTCCCGCGGCTGCACTTCTCGCGCAAGCCGAGCGCGGAAGTCGCGCTGCGCAACTTCTCCCCTGCCCGGCTGCTGCCGATCATCGACCAGCTGGCGACGGCTGCGCTCGACATGCGCAAGCAGCCGGGGCTCGCAGCGGCGATCGCGCAGCGGACATTGTTGTCGATCGCGGTCGCGGCACGGCGGAAGGGGTGACGCGTCTACGTAACGTCGGCTGAGGCAGCGGCGGTGACGAAGCGCACACCCCAAATTGGCCAGCGACCGCGCTCCAATCTCCGGCGTCATTCCGGGGCGACGCGCGGCAGCGCGGCGAACCCGGAATCCATCGGGCTGCGTCATCTGCCGTAAAATGGATTCCGGGTTCGCGCTACGCGCGCCCCGGAATGACGGAGGAGAGAGCCGAGATCAGCAGAGGCAGACGCGACGAGGACACATGCAGGCCACTCTCGTCACTCATTAGTAGCTCGTCATGCTCGTGCTTGACCCGGCCATGACGAATGTGAGTTCGGGGCAACGAACTCATGAGAGACCGCGGCGCAGTAAGCGCCGCCAACTCACATCTAACCCTGCTCCAACCGACGCATCACCTCGTCGAGCTGCTCCAGGCTGCGATAGGTGATCTGCACCGTGCCGCCGGGATCGCGGTGGCTGATCGACACGGAAAGGCCGAGCGCATCGCCGACGCGCTTCTCCAGCGCGATGGTGTCCGCGTCCTTCTTCTCCGCCGTCGCGCTGCCTCCAGCGCTGCGCGGCTTCTGCGGCTTGCGCTCCGGCACGCCCTCTTCATGCGCGAGCGCCTCGGTCTGCCGGACGTTCAATCCTTCCGCGATGATCTTCTTCGCCGCCGACATCGGATCCGGCAGATTGATCAGCGCGCGCGCATGGCCGGCCGAGATCTGCCCGGTCGCGATAAAGCCCTGCACCTCGGCCGGCAGCTTGGTCAGCCGCATCATGTTGGCGACGTGGCTGCGGCTCTTGCCGACGATCTTGGCGATGTCTTCCTGGTTGCGTTTGAACTCGTTGGCGAGCGCGTGATAGCCCTGCGCCTCCTCCATCGGGTTGAGATCCTCACGCTGCACGTTCTCGATGATCGCGAGCTCCAGCGCGTCGCTGTCGCTGACATCGACCGGAACGATCGGCACCTCGTGCAGGCCGGCGGCCTGCGAGGCGCGCCAGCGCCGCTCGCCGGCGATGATCTCGTAGCGGTCGTGCTGGCCCTTCACCGGACGCACCACGATCGGCTGGATCACGCCGTGCTGCTTGATCGAGGCCGAGAGCTCGGCGAGCTCGCCGTCGGAAAACGTCTTGCGCGGGTTGCGCGGATTGGGCTTGAGAAACTCGATCGGCACCTTGCGCTGATTGCGCGGCCGCTCCGGCGGCGCGCCGGCCTCGCGGCCGACGTCACCGATCAGACTTGCAAGACCCCGGCCCAATCGCGATCGCGACTCGTCGGCCATCGCCTTCTCCTTTGGATTCACGTCACGCTCCGCTTGCGTCTGCTGCCGATCAGTCCCGCCGGCACAATGAACGAGGGAGCGGATCCTGACCGGATCCGCTGCCGTCCTCAAATGAGATCCGGGCGACGAGGTGCCCGGAGCAGAGGCAAGGTCAGTTCGTGCGCAGGTCACGCTCGCGCTGAATGACCTCGGTGGCGAGCTTCAGATAGGCCTCGCTGCCGACGCACTTCAAATCGTAGACCAGCACCGGCTTGCCGTAGGACGGTGCTTCCGAGATGCGCACGTTGCGCGGGATCATCGTGTTGTAGACCTTCGATCCCATGAACTGACGGACGTCGGCCACCACCTGGTTCGACAGGTTGTTGCGCGAGTCGAACATCGTCAGCACGATGCCGTGGATCGACAGGTTCGGGTTCAGGGTCGAGCGCACCTGCTCCACGGTCTGCAGCAATTGCGACAGACCTTCGAGCGCGAAGAACTCGCACTGCAGCGGCACCAGGATCGCATCCGACGCGGCCATCGCATTGACGGTCAGCAGGTTCAGCGACGGCGGGCAATCGACCAGCACGTAGGTGTAGTCGTTCTCCGGCGAGACGTTGTTGTTGAGACCGGCGATCGCGTCGCGCAGACGGAAGGCGCGGTTGGCGCTGGAGCCGAGCTCGAGCTCCAGACCCGACAGGTCCATCGTCGAGGAGGCGATGTGCAGCCGTGGCACGGCCGTCGCAACGACGGCGTCGCGCAGCGAGGCCTCGCCGATCAGCACGTCATAGGTCGAGCAGTTGCGGCTGCCACGGTCGATGCCGAGCCCGGTCGAGGCATTGCCCTGCGGATCGAGGTCGACGATCAGCACGCGCTCGCCGATCGCGGCCAGCGCCGTGCCGAGATTGATCGCGGTCGTGGTCTTGCCAACCCCGCCCTTCTGGTTGGCGAGCGCCAGGATGCGCGGATGCCCCTCCGGGTGAGGAGCCCTATCTTCTTGATAAATCTGATCAATTACGGCCATGCGCGATCGCCATTGGTTGTCGTCTTGACGGAATTCAGCTCTGTCGCTCGATGCAATCGATTGCGACGATCCAGCCCTGCCCGCCCGTCCGGCTGGAATGAAGTTTCGGCTCAATTTTCCAATACTTAGTAGATTCGGTCAATTCCGCTTCTACATCTTGACCCTTGAGAAACAGCGCTTTCGCGCCTTTTTTCACCAGGGGCTCCGCAAAGCCGATGAGTTGGTGTAGCGGAGCCAGCGCGCGTGCGGTCACGCAATCGACTCGCCCACTCCACTTCTCCACGATATCCCCGATCTCTGACAAATGCACGATCCCCGGAGCACCGGTGACGCGAATTGCTTCGCGCAGGAACGCCGCCTTCTTGGCGATGCGCTCAACCAGATGGACCTGGGCGCCGGGCCGCTCGGCCAGCGCGCAGGCGAGGACGACGCCCGGAAACCCGCCGCCGCTGCCGAGATCGACCCAGATCCGGGCGTCGGGCGCGAGATCGAGAAGCTGCAGCGAATCCGAAATGTGCCGGGTCCAGAGATGCGGCAAGGTCGAAGGCGCGACGAGATTCGTCTTGGCCTGCCACTCCAACAGCAGGGAGACATAGCAATCGAGGCGCTGCTCCGTTTCACGTGAAACGGGCGTCAAGGCGAGCGCAGCCGCCTTGTCGGATTCGATCACCTTGGACGCCACTGCCTGTTTCACGTGAAACGCCCTTCAGCCCGCGGCCTTGCTGCGACGCGCTTCGCGGCGAAGATAGGCCGCGAGAATTCCGAGCGCCGCCGGCGTCATGCCGTCGATCCGGCCCGCCTGCCCGATCGTCCAGGGCCTGGCAGCCGCCAGCTTCGCCCGCGCCTCATTGGAAAGACCCGGGACGAGCGCATAGTCGATGTCGCCGAGCACCAATCCCTCGTCGCGCCGGAAGGCATCGACGTCGTCGCTTTGGCGGCGGACATAGACATCATATTTGGCATCGATCTCGAGATGGGCGGCGATGGCGGCATCGATCGCGCCGAGCTCCGGCCAGATCACCCTCACCTCGGAGAAGCCGATCTCCGGATAGGCCATCAGCTCGAAGGCCGAGCGGCGCTGGCCATCCTTGTTGAGCGTGAGGCCATGCTTAGCCGCCTCGTTGGGCGTGATCGTCAGCGACCTCGCCAGCGAACGGGCAGCCTCCAACGCATCCATCTTGGTTCGATGGAAACACGCACGCTCATTGCCGACACAGCCGAGTGCGATGCCCTTGTCGGTCAGCCGCTGGTCCGCATTGTCCGCCCGCAGCGTCAGCCGATACTCGGCGCGCGAGGTGAACATCCGATACGGCTCGGTGATCCCTCGCGTGACCAGGTCATCGATCATCACCCCGAGATAACCGTCGGCGCGATCAAACACGACCGGCGCGCCGCCGCCTGCGGCCAGCGCCGCATTGAGGCCGGCGACCAGACCTTGAGCCGCGGCCTCCTCATACCCGGTCGTGCCGTTGATCTGACCGGCCAGGAACAGACCCTTCATCCGCCTGGTCTGCAGGGTCGGCTCGAGCTCACGCGGATCGACGTGGTCATACTCGATCGCATAGCCGGGCCGGATCATCCGGACCCGCTCGAGACCCGGGATGGTCGGCAGCAGCGCGAGCTGAACCTCCTCCGGCAGCGAGGTCGAGATGCCGTTCGGGTAGACCGTCGTGTCGTCGAGTCCTTCCGGCTCCAGGAAGATCTGGTGGCCGTCGCGATCACCGAAGCGGACGATCTTGTCCTCGACCGAGGGACAATACCGCGGCCCGGTCGACTTGATCTGCCCGGAGTACATCGGCGAGCGATGGACATTGGCGCGGATCACCTCATGGGTCGCGGTCGTCGTCCGGGTGATGCCGCATTGGATCTGCGGGGTGGTGATCTTATCGGTCAGCGCGGAGAACGGCTCCGGCGGATCGTCGCCGGGCTGCATCTCGACTGCCGTCCAGTCGATCGTCGATCCATCCAGACGCGGCGGGGTCCCGGTCTTGAGCCGGCCGAGCTGAAGCCCGATGGCCTCCAGGGACCGGGAGAGCCCCAGCGCCGGCGCTTCGTCGACCCGCCCAGCCGGCCAGGTCCGCTCACCCAGGTGAATCAGACCACGCAGGAAGGTGCCGGTCGTGATGACCACCGCGCCACAAATAAAAGCCCGGCCATCGGCCAACCGCACTCCCGTGACCCGGCCGTCCGTGACGATCAATTCGTCCGCCTCGCCTTCGATCACGGAAAGGTTCGCGGTCTCCCGGATCGCCGACTGCATCGCTGCGGCATAGAGCTTGCGATCGGCCTGGGCACGGGGACCTCGAACGGCCGGTCCCTTCCGGCGATTCAGAACCCGAAACTGGATGCCGCCGGCATCGGCGACCCGGCCCATCAAGCCGTCGAGCGCGTCGACCTCGCGAACCAGATGTCCTTTCCCCAGTCCTCCGATCGCTGGATTGCAAGACATGGCCCCGATCGTCGCGAACTGATGGGTGATCAGTGCGGTCCGGGCGCCCATGCGTGCCGCACCCGCCGCAGCTTCGCAGCCGGCGTGGCCGCCACCGATGACGATGACGTCGTAGGATGTCAGATGCTGGAACATGGGGGCTTATCTAACGCTTGCAGACAACGCTCGGAAGACGTTTCACGTGAAACATTCGCCACGACAAGGCGAGGACGTTTCACGTGAAACAGCACCCTGAGATCGGAACTTGTTTCACGTGAAACGTCGCGAGAGTTCCGTCCCTGTTTCACGTGAAACAGTTGATGGTCCGTTAACCAAGCAACGCTTCATTAAGTATATCTGTCGCGCCGAGACCGTTGCCGTCGCTACTTGCCGATACAGAACTCGCGAAAGATCACGTCCAGCACATCCTCGATGTCAACCCGCCCCAAGAGGCGCCCGAGCGCGAGGGCGGCGATCCGCAGCTCCTCCGCGGCGAGCTCCTCCCCGAGATCTACGGCCGCAATGCTCTGGCGAAGTGCGGCCGCCGTCTCCTCGAGCAGGGTTCGTTGCCGTTCTCGCGTGATCAGGCCACTCTCGGTCGATCCAAAGAAGTCACCAGCGAAGCCGATCAGGGCCTCCAGCAGTTCGGACAAGCCTGCTCCGGTTCTCGCCGAGATCGCAAAAACCCGATCCGCGCTTTGCACCGACGCCGCAGCTCTCGCCTGGGGGGCCGGCAGGTCGATCTTGTTGCGGACCAGCCAGACAGGCACCCCAGTTCGACGCTCTGCCTCCGCCTGATCATCCTCGGACAGCCACAGCACGAGATCGGCCTGCGCCGCCCGATCGCGGGCCCGCCGCACGCCCTCCTGCTCCACGGGATCGTCCGTCTCCCGGATCCCCGCAGTATCGATCACCGTGACCGGATAGCCCTGGAGGTCAAGCTGGATCTCGATGACGTCGCGCGTGGTGCCGGCATGGGGCGAGACGATCGCCACTTCACGCCGGGCCAGTTGGTTCATCAATGTCGACTTGCCGGCGTTCGGAGGTCCGGCGATCACGACCGTCAAACCGTCACGCAGCCGCTCCGCCCGGCCCTGAGCCGTCAGAACGGTCTCGATCTCCGCCAGGAGCTGTTCGATCCGGGACAGCGCCGGCGCCATCAGCTCAGCCGGAACGTCGCCTTCATCGGCAAAGTCGATCCCGGCTTCGATCATCGCCGCAGCTTCGATGATCTGCTCACGCCAGCTCCGCGCCTTGTCGCCCAGCAGGCCCTTCAACTGCCGCAACGCCTGGCGCCGCTGGCGATCGGTGTCGGCGTGAATGAGATCGTCGAGCCCCTCGGCTTCGGTCAGATCGATCTTGCCATTCTCGAACGCGCGCCGCGTGAACTCGCCCGGCTCTGCAGGGCGCATCTGCGGCATCGTCGAGAGGAGCGAGAACACCGCCGCGATGACGGCCCGACTGCCATGGACGTGCAACTCGGCGACATCCTCGCCGGTGGCGCTTGCGGGTCCGGGAAACCACAGCACGACGGCATCGTCGATCGCTTCGCCACCGCCATCGCGCAGCAGGGCGCGTGTCGCTGTCCTCGGCACCGGCAATCTTCCCGCCAGCAGCCGAAGGGCAGATCCCGCGTATGAGCCAGAGAGTCTGACAATCGCAATCGCGCTCGGCAGCCGTCCCGAGGACAATGCAAAGATGGTCTGATCGTGAGGATGCATGATCATCAGTTGGGCTTGCCGGCAGCGAAACACAATCGGTTTGCAGCGGCATGCTTTACGCCGGATGCCGCCGACGAGCGGTGGCGCCCGCGCCTGATACAGTCCCGCAAACAAAAAGGGCGCTCCGAAGAGCGCCCTTTCCAGATCGAGACCGTGGTCCAATCAGGTGTTCATGGATTCGAAGAACTCGGCATTGCTCTTGGTGCTGCGGAGCTTGTCGAGCAGGAAGTCGATCGCGTCCATGGTGCCCATCGGATTGAGGATGCGGCGGAGGACGTACATCTTCTTGAGGTTCTGCGGCTCGGTGATGAGCTCTTCCTTGCGGGTGCCGGACCGGGCGATGTCGATCGCCGGGAAGGTCCGCTTGTCCGCGACCTTGCGGTCGAGGATGAGCTCGGAGTTGCCGGTGCCCTTGAACTCTTCGAAAATGACCTCGTCCATGCGGCTGCCGGTATCGACCAGCGCGGTCGCGATGATCGTCAGCGAGCCGCCTTCCTCGATATTGCGGGCGGCACCGAAGAAGCGCTTCGGCCGCTGCAGCGCGTTGGCATCGACACCGCCGGTCAGTACCTTGCCGGAGGACGGCACGACAGTGTTGTAGGCGCGGCCGAGGCGGGTGATCGAGTCCAGCAGAATGACGACGTCGCGGCCGTGCTCGACCAGGCGCTTGGCCTTCTCGATCACCATCTCCGCGACCTGGACGTGACGCGCCGCCGGCTCGTCGAAGGTCGAGGACACGACCTCGCCCTTGACCGAGCGCTGCATGTCCGTGACTTCCTCGGGGCGCTCGTCGATCAGCAGCACGATCAGGTAGCACTCGGGATGATTGGCCGTGATCGAGTGCGCGATGTTCTGCATCAGCACGGTCTTGCCGGTGCGCGGCGGCGCGACGATCAGCGCGCGTTGGCCCTTGCCGATCGGCGCGACGATGTCGATGACGCGCGGCGACAGATCCTTGCGGGTCGGATCCTCGAGCTCGAGCCGGAAGCGCTCGTCCGGAAACAGCGGCGTCAGGTTGTCGAAATTGACCTTGTGCTTGGACTTCTCGGGATCCTCGAAGTTCAGCGTGTTGACCTTGAGGAGCGCGAAATAGCGCTCGCCCTCTTTCGGGCTGCGGATGTGGCCCTCGATCGTATCACCGGTGCGCAGGCCGAAGCGGCGGATCTGCGAGGGCGAGACATAGATGTCGTCGGGACCCGGCAGGTAGTTGGCGTCGGGCGAGCGGAGGAAGCCGAAGCCGTCGGACAGAACCTCGACGACGCCCTCGCCGATGATGTCGATCTCCTGGATAGCGAGCTGCTTGAGGATGGCGAACATCAGCTCCTGCTTGCGCATCGTGCTGGCGTTCTCGACCCCGTTTTCCTCCGCGAAGGAGACGAGCTCGGCCGGCGTCTTTGACTTGAGGTCCTGTAGTTTGATTTCCCGCATTGGGGTGGTCCTGTGGAAGCGACTTGGGAGGGGGATGCGAGGTGGCTGTGGGAAGGCGGACGAAAATGAGGTCCGCAGGTCTGAGCAAGGTTGGCGCCAATGAGGCACCAGACCTGATGCGGCGGCCGGTCAAGCCGGAACGCAACCACATCCGCCTGCGTGGGGTGGGATATCGACAATATAGAAAATCGCACCGTTGTCCGCAAGGCGTCTGCGGCGGAGCGGTATTCCCTGGGAGACGGTCAGAACGGCTTGACGATCACGAGAATCACGATGCCGATCATGAGAACCGTCGGTACCTCATTGATATAGCGGTAGAATTTCTGGCTGCGCGTGTTCTTGTCGGCGCCGAATTCCCTGACCCAGCGGGTAAACAGGCCGTGGACTCCGGACATGATCAGCACTAGCAGGAATTTGGCGTGGAACCAACCACTGGTATACCAGTGTCCGGCCCAGACCAGATAAAGCCCGGCCAGCCAAGTCACAGTGATCGCCGGATTGATGATCGCCTTGAGCAGGCGGCGTTCCATGACCTTGAACGTCTCGGACTGCTTCGATCCGATCTCGGCGTCGCAATGATAGACGAACAGCCGCGGCAGATAGAGCATGCCGGCCATCCAGGCGATGACCGCGATGACGTGCAGGGCCTTGATCCACTCATACATCGGAAACGCGCGATCCTCTCAGCCAGCGATCAGCTTACGTGCCGAGACATATCCGCTCGCTCAGTCCCCTCCAAACCAAATAATTTTAGAATCTTAAGGTTTGAGTCTAGGTAGCGGTGGATTGGACTCATGCAATGTCATCCGCAGTCTGCCCGCAGCTTGTTCACATCCCTCAACATGCGCGCTGCGCCCACCGGATCGCCCCAGAGTTCAATGCGATTCAAACGCTTGCCGAAATCCTTCGACAGCTTATCCAGAGACAAACGAGCGTCGTCCCGATATCATCGGCCTGCGGCTTGGCGTTGTCCCGGGACGGCGACCATGTGCAGAAGAATCGGGGTTATCCAAAGGGCGCCGTCGGCGGCTGCTTTTTGGTCCCATCCTTCACAGGGATTCACAGATCGTTAAGGATTTGATGCCCACCACCGGCAACTACTTTCACCTGCATCTTGTTTCCGACTCGACGGGCGAAACCCTGATCACGGTCGCGCGAGCAGTCGCCGCGCAATACACCAATGTGACCCCGGTCGAGCACGTGTACCCGCTGGTGCGGAGCCAGAAGCAGCTCGACCGCGTGCTCGACGAGATCGAGGAAGCGCCGGGCATCGTGCTGTTCACCCTGCTCGAGAAGGACCTGGTCAGCCGGCTCGAAGGCAAGTGCCAGCAGATCAACATTCCGAGCCTGTCGATCATCGGTCCGGTGATGCAGCTGTTCGAGGCCTATCTCGGCGCGTCGACCGCCGGCCGCGTCGGTGCGCAGCACGTGCTCAATGCCGAATATTTCGCCCGCATCGATGCGCTGAACTACACGATGCTCCACGATGACGGGCAAATGGTCGACGGCCTCGAAGACGCCGAGGTGGTGCTGGTGGGCGTCAGCCGGACCTCGAAGACTCCGACCTCGATCTATCTCGCCAACCGCGGCGTGCGCACAGCCAACGTGCCGCTGGTCCCGGGCATTCCAATCCCGCACCAGCTCGAGACATTGAAGAAACCGCTGGTCGTCAGCCTGCATGCGACCCCGGAGCGGCTGATCCAGGTGCGGCAGAATCGCCTGCTCAGCATGGGTGCGGAATCCGGCAATGAGAACTATGTCGACAAGCAGTCGGTGACGGACGAGGTCGCCTATGCGCGCAAGCTCAGTGCGAAGTTCAACTGGGTCATGCTCGACGTGACGCGGCGCTCGATCGAGGAGACGGCCGCCGCGATCCTGAAACTTTATACCGACCGGCAGCGGCAGCGGCTTCCGGACTAGTGAGCGGATCAATGTCTATCTGGTGCAGTGACGAGCCTCTCATTCTGGCGTCGCAGAGCCGCGCGCGGCGGATGCTGCTCGCGAACGCAGGACTCGCGTGCGAGGCGCTTCCGGCCGATATCGACGAGCGCGCGGTCCAGGCCGAAGCCGGCCTGGTCGCGCCCTACGAGATTGCGTTACACCTTGCCAATGCGAAAGCCGCTGCGGTCTCGGCAAGCAGGCCCAATTCCTATGTGGTCGGCGCGGATCAGACGCTCGCATTGGGTGAGCGCATGTTCAACAAGCCGGCCGGCCGCCAGCATGCCATGCAGCAATTGTTGGCGCTGGGCGGGCGCACCCATGCGCTACACTCGGCCATCGCCGTGGTCCGTAACGGCGAGGTGCTGTTCTCGCACGTCGCCGTCGCCTGGATGACGATGCGCGCCCTCTCTGAGGCCGAGATCGCCGCCTATCTCGATGCCGCCGGCGACGCCGTCACATCCAGCGTCGGCGCCTATCAGTTGGAGGGGCTCGGGGTGCACCTGTTCGACCGGATCGACGGCGATCACTTCACCATCCTCGGCCTGCCGCTGTTGCCGCTGCTCGCCTATTTTCGCGAAGCGAAGCTGCTCAGGATCTGATGCCGACCGCAGCCACGCGTAAGGGGAGTGACCGCGGATGAGAGTGCTGGGTCTGACCGGCTCGATGGGCATGGGCAAGTCGACGACCGCAAAGCTGTTCGCCGAAGCCGGCGTCCCGGTCTACGACGCCGACGCGACCGTTCATAAGGTCTATGAAGCCGAAGCCGCGCCGGCGATCGAAGCCGAATTTCCCGGGACAACGGTGGACGGCAAGGTGGATCGGGCCAGGCTCTCGGCCAAGGTCGTCGGCGATCCCGCCGCAATCCGCCGGCTCGAAGCGATCGTGCACCCGATGCTGCGCTCCTATCATCAGAAGTTTCTCGATGACGCCGAGCAGTCCGGCGTGCCCGTTGCCGTTGTTGATGTCCCCTTGCTGTTCGAGACCGGCGGCGACAAGCGCGTCGATGCCGTGGTGGTGGTGTCGACCTCGCCCGAGATCCAGCGTCAGCGCATCCTGGCGCGCGGCACGATGACGGACGAAGCGCTCGATGCGCTGCTCGCACGGCAGATGCCGGATGCCGAGAAGCGCAAGCGCGCCGATTTCGTCGTGGATACCTCGCACGGGCTCGATCCGGTGCGGGCACGCATCCGCGACATCCTGGCGGAGGTCGTTAGAATGCCGCAGCGCCGGGGCTGATTCGCAAATCCGGCCGCGCGGAATTTCGACGGATCAAGTCAGACGGATCAAATCAGATGCGTGAGATCGTTCTCGACACCGAAACCACCGGCCTCGACGCCCTGCGCGGCGACCGCCTCGTCGAGATCGGCTGTGTCGAAATCATCAACCGCATGCCCACCGGTCAAGTCTACCATCGCTACATCAATCCCGAACGCGACATGCCGGCGGAAGCGTTCGCGGTTCACGGCCTGTCGAGCGAGTTCCTGGCCGACAAGCCGCTGTTTCACGAGGTCGTCGAGGAGTTCCTGGAGTTCATCGGCGATGCCCCGCTGGTGATCCACAACGCCTCGTTCGATATCGGCTTCATCAATGCCGAGCTCGACCGGGTCAAGCGCGCGGCCATTCCCAGGGATCGTCTGGTCGATACGCTGCTGCTCGCACGTCGCAAGCATCCTGGCGTGTCGAACCGCCTCGACGACCTCTGCTCGCGCTATGCGATCGACAACTCACGCCGGACCAAGCACGGCGCGTTGCTCGACGCCGAGCTGCTGGCGGAGGTCTATGTCGATCTGGTCGGGGCGCGGCAGTCGCAGCTGATCCTGACCCAGGACAGCCAGGAGATCCGCATCGGGTCCGCCGGCGAGACGCCGCGCCGTCAGCGCGAGCAGCCGCTGTCGCCGCGGGTCACGGAGGCGGAGCGAGAGGCACATCGCGCCTTCATCGCTACCCTCGGCGACAAGCCGATCTGGATGGAGTTTCTCGCCGGCACGTGATCCGCCCGATCGGCGGCGGATCACGCCCTGCAAACATCAAATTTTTAAAGAGCGAAACGATCAGCTCGACAGCACCTGGCCGCCCTGGGCCGCGGCCTGACGCTCCATGTTCTGGCGGTACAGGCCGACGAAATCGACCGGGTCCAGCATCAAGGGCGGGAAGCCGCCGTCGCGCACCGAGTTGGCGACGATCTCGCGGGCGAACGGGAACAGCAGGCGCGGGCATTCGATCAGCAGCATCGGCGACAGGTTCTCGCGCGGGATGTTGACCAGCCGGAACACGCCGCCATAGACCAGCTCGAAGCTGAACATCACCTGGCTGCCGCTCTCGGCCTTGCCCTCGATTGTCAGCGTCACCTCGTACTCGGTGTCATTCAGCGCATTGGCGCCGACATTGATCTGGATGTTGATCTGCGGCGGCTGGCCCTGCGGCGCCAGGGACTGCGGAGCGTTCGGATTCTCGAACGAGAGATCCTTGATGTATTGCGCCAGCACGTTCAGTTGAGGAGGAGGAGCCGCGTCGGGAGTGGCGCCGTTACCGTTGGTCATCGCAGTGTTCTCCAGGCAAAAAGGGCGGGTCGTTGCGGCGCGTGGCTACCATAGGGCCGGCTTGTTCCACAAGGACGAGCCACCGACGCCGTCAAGGGCCGAAGCAACCGCTCGATCCGGCCAGTATGCCTCTATTTGTCGCATCGGCCGTCGGAGGGAACCGGAGACGGGCCTCCCCTGTTCCAATCCGGGGCCGATCGGATTTCCCCTTGAGGGGGAAAAGGGTTAGGATCGGCGCGCCACAATGCGCCATTGGCCGGGCCCAATTCGATGACTACATCCGGGTCGACCAGGGATTCACGGGTCTTAACCTGGATCCTGTAGAACGGGTGCCCGGTGGCCGGGCTCCGCGTTCGGCTCGACAAGTCAGAAAGCGAACACGACGTGGACATTTATACCATCATCTTCCTGGCGCTGGCGGTCTTCATCTTCATCCGCCTGCGCGCCGTGCTCGGGCAGCGCACCGGGAGCGAGCGGACGCCGTTCGATCATGCCGCCCGAAACGCGGTCCAGGGCGCGCCGGACAACCACGTCATGCCGGTTCCCAACAAGCCCATCGACCCCTCGGCTGCGGTCCCCGGCGGCGAGATGCCGGCGCCGGGTGATCGCTGGCGTGGTCTGGCCGAGCCGGGCACGCCGCTCGCCCGTGGCCTCGATGCGATCGTCGCCGACGACTCCTCGTTCGATCCGCGCCATTTCCTGACCGGCGCGCGCAGCGCCTACGAGATGATCGTGCTGGCGTTTGCCAATGGCGATCGCCGCGCGTTGCGCGACCTGTTGTCGTCCGAGGTCTATGAGAGTTTCGACGCCGTCATCAAGGAGCGTGAGAAGCAGGAGCAGAAGACCGAAACCCGCTTCGTCTCCATCGATACCGCCGAACTGGTCGGCGCCGAGCTGCGCGACCGCACCGCGCAGGTCACGGTGCGCTTCGTCTCGCAGATGATCTCGGTGACACGCGACAAGGGGGGCAACATCGTCGACGGCAATCCGGACAAGGTCGCCGACATCACCGACATCTGGACTTTCGCCCGCGACACCGGCTCGCGCGATCCGAACTGGAAGCTGGTCGGAACCGGCAGCCATTGATGGAATAGGCTGCCGCCGCTGGCGTTACATTGGGAGATCGCCTGCTCCCGTTGTCGACCGGCTGCGTGAGGCGCGTGAAGAGGCGCATCCTCGATTTTTGACACGGATCTTTTCAGCATCCCGTTTTCTCCGAATTTCGCGTTGAGTGGTACTTTGATGGTGCAAGCATGGTTCGCGAAATTTGGAAGCGGGGTTTTACCGCCCGCCGCCTGACCTACTGGACGCCGGCGCTCGCCCTGAGCGTCGCTGCCGTGGCGCTCGCCCCCTATGCAGCCGAGGCGGTTCGCGCGCGCCATCGGGCGGCGACGCCGCCGATGCGCCACCTGCCCTACCCGCAGCTCGACTGGCCGCTCGAGATCAGCAACAGCCAGTACCTGCCGATGGATTGGACCGACGTGCCCGGCTGGAACGACGACGATCAGCTCGCGGCCTATCGGACGTTCCGCGCCAGCTGCAAGCCGATCGCCGCGAAGACGGATGCAGCGCCGGATGGCAGGGTGGATGGTAAGGCGCTGGGTGATTCCCTGCGCGACCCCTGTCGCGATGCTCGGGCCACCGATCTCGCCGACAATGCTGCGGCAAGGGCTTTTTTCGAACGGCACTTCGAGCCGCTGAGGATCTCCAAGCTCGGCGATGCCGACGGTTTCGTCACCGGCTACTACGAACCCGTCATCGAGGGCTCGCGGACCCAGAATGAGGTCTACAACGTTCCAGTCTATCGCCGGCCCTCCAATTTGTTTGTCCGTGGTTTCAAGCAGGATGCGACGAGTCTGCCCAACAAGGGCCCCGTCTATCGCAAGATCGGACGGCGCAAGCTGGTCCCCTACTACGACCGCGCCGAGATCGAGGACGGTGCGATCGAGGGGCGCGGCCTGGAGATCGCGTGGCTCAGGAACCAGACCGACCTGCTGTTTGCCCAGATCCAGGGATCGGCGCGCATCAGTCTCGACGACGGCTCGACCATTCGCATCAACTACGATGCCTATAATGGCCTTCCCTACACACCGGTCGGCCGCATCCTGATCGAGCGCGGCATCATTCCACGCGAGCAGATGTCGATGCAGCGCATCCGCGACTGGATGGAGCAGAATCCGGAAGGTGCCAACGAGCTGCGGCGGATGAACCGCTCCTACATCTTCTTCCGCGAGGTGCAGCTGTCGGAGAAGGACGAGGCGGTCGGCGCGCAGGGCATTCCGCTGACCCCGGGCCGCTCGATCGCGGTCGATAAGTCGCTGCACGTCTATGGCACGCCGTTCTTCATCACCGGCGAGCTGCCGATCGAATCCGAGAAGTCGAAGACGGCGTTCCACCGGCTGATGATCGCGCAGGATACGGGCTCGGCGATCGTCGGACCTGCGCGCGCCGATCTCTATTTCGGCGCCGGCCAGGACGCCGGCAAGGTCTCCGGCCGTCTCAAGCACAGTATCCAGTTCGTGATGCTGGTGCCGAAGAGCCTCGATCCGGTTGCGCGTGGCCGCAAGATGCCGCTGCCGGATGCACGCCCGTCGGAGAAGATCGCAAAACTGTTTCCGCAGGTGCTGCCGAAGGAGGCAGCCAAGGATCAGGTCAAGGATCAAGGGAAGGATCAGGGGCAGGCCAACAAAGCCGCCGCCTCTCCGGTCAACGACGCGAAAGCCCCTGCTCCCGCCGCGAGCGCAAGCCCGGCGACCACGGTGGCGCAGAACGTCGTGGCACCACAGCCCGTGCCCCTGCCCGAGGCTCGCCCCCGTATCGAAAGTGATCGCAATATCCGCCGATTGCGTTATGGCAGGCGCCACCGCAACCGCCGATGACAAGCCGTCTCCATGTCTGAAGATCCCGAGCCGCCCCGCGGCCGTCGCAAGCGTGGCCTCTCCGAGGACGAGCGTACGCTGTGGGAGACGGTGGCGCGCCAGGTCAAGCCGCTGCGCAAGACACCGCGTCCGGTGCGGCCGCATCCGCCGATGGTGACGGCCGAGCCGCAGCCGGACAAGCCGATGATGACGCCGCGGCCGGTCGCGCCGGTGGTCGTGCCGAAGCCGGCCCGGCCGGCCATCCCGCCGCTGGTCTCGCTCGGCCGCAAGGAGCGCTCGAAACTGTCGCGCGGCCGCAGCGAGATCGATGCGCGGCTCGATCTACACGGCATGACCCAGAGCCGGGCGCACCAGGCGCTGCACCATTTCCTGCATCGCGCCCAGCATGACGGTCTCACCTTCGTGCTCGTCATCACCGGCAAGGGTACGATCGGTGCGGATCCCGAACGCGGCGTGCTCCGGCGCCAGGTGCCGCATTGGCTGAGCCTGCCGGAATTCCGCTCGCTGATTGTCGGCTTCGAGGAGGCTCACGTGGGACATGGCGGTGCCGGCGCGCTCTATGTCCGGATCAGGCGCGCCCGGGGCTGAGCCTCAGAACGGCCGGATGATGCCGACGCGCGGGATGGCGGTGACGATCCAGCCCAGGATCGTGGTCGTGCGGTCGCCGGCGTCGATGAGGGCCACAGGCTTTGTGGTGGGCAGCGTCTTCACCGCGTGCAGCATCAGCACCATGCAGACCACCCAGCTCGAGATCCAGCGCGAATAGTCGAACACCATCGCGAACATCACGAGGTAAGCGAGAGTGATGACAACCAGCGCGGCGATGACGATCTGGCGATGGCGCTGCTCTTCCAGCGCGCCAATCAGGTCCCTGAAAGTGCGCCAGAGCGGCGCGTGAAGCCAGAGCAGCAGCGCATACACGGGAACGCCGAGCAGGTTCGACGGCAGTCTTGCCCAGGTGTCCTGCACCTCCTTCGTCAGTGGCTGGTACCACACGTAAGCGAACTGCAAGAGCTCGGTGCGTGTCGGATCGGCCATGCGGGTCCGCAGATATGCTGTGAAGTCCGCTTCCGGCAGCGGCATCGTGCCGAGGAACTGCGCCGTCAGGAACAGCGCGCCGAGTCCGATCAGTGCGGCTCCGCCGACGGCCATGTCGAGGCGCGTCGTCCTGCGCGGCAAGTAGTAGCGCAGCACGACGATGGCGGCGATGGTGGGCACGTACATCAGCAGATGGATGTGATGGATCAGCACCAGCACCGCCGAGGTCAGCGCAGCGAGCAGGACGTAGCCGAGCGAGCCCGCCGGCACCAGCATCAGGATGATGGCACCAAGACAGCCATAGACGTCGAAGTGCCCGAGCGTGAACAGGAAGTTCTTGAACACGAACGGCGAGCCAGCGGTGAAGACGAACAGCGGGAGCTGTGCGCTGTTCAATCCGAATGTTCGGCGGAATAGCTGGACGAAGAGAGCGAAGGTGATCAGCCAGACGCTGCCCGCGATCGCGAACACCAGCCACACCGGCACCTTGGTTGTGAACAGCCCGACGATGGCACCGATCAGCGCGCGCTTGATGAAGCCGTGATGAAAGTCGACCAGCAGGTGGATGTAGGGAATGTAGGGCGGCAGCGTGAGCTTGTGCAGGAACACGCCGAGCATGACCGCGGCGTTGACGGCGAGCATCGTGCGCCAGTGCCGGCTGTAGGCGGCCGTCATGCGATGTCCGAGCGGTGAGAGATGGAGGCAAGCTCGCCGCCACACCCACCGCTGTCGTCCCGGCCTTGAGCCGGGACCCGTAACCACCGCTGTACGTGATGAGGCAGGGCTGGAGCCGCCATCTTGAGTGACAATCAGCTTCGGTGGTTATGGGTCCCCGCCTTCGCGGGGACGACAGCGGAGGGTGACGCTACGCCTGTGCGAAAGAGCGCAGAGGCTGAAGGGCGACGCCTCTTACAAAATGAACCGGCTGAGATCCGTGTTCTTGGCGAGGTCGCCGATATGCTGCTGCACATAGGCGGCGTCGACACGCATCGTCTCGCCGCCGCGGTCGGAGGCGTTGAAGGAGATCTCGTCCAGCACGCGTTCCATCACCGTCTGCAGCCGGCGTGCGCCGATGTTCTCGACCGTCGAATTTACCGCAACCGCGATGTCGGCGAGCGCGTCGATCGCATCGTCGGTGATGTCGAGCGTCACGCCCTCGGTCCGCATCAGCGCGACATATTGCTTGATCAGCGATGCCTCCGGCTCGGTCAGGATGCGGCGCATGTCGTCGCGGGTCAGCGCCTGCAGCTCGACCCGGATCGGCAATCGTCCCTGCAGCTCCGGCAAGAGGTCCGAGGGCTTGGCGATGTGGAACGCGCCCGAGGCGATGAACAGGACGTGGTCGGTCTTGACCGCGCCATGCTTGGTCGAGACGGTCGTGCCCTCGATCAGCGGCAGCAGGTCACGCTGCACGCCCTCGCGCGAGACGTCGCCGCCGGCGCGGTTCTCGCGCACGCAGATCTTGTCGATCTCGTCGAGGAACACGATGCCGTTGTTCTCGACCACGCCGATCGCCTCCTGCACCAGCTGGTCGCTGTCGAGCAGCTTGTCGGATTCCTCCGCGATCAGGATGTCGTGCGAGGCCTCGACCGTCACGCGCCGCGTCTTGGTTCGGCCGCCGAGCTTGCCGAAGATGTCGCCGATCGAGATCGCACCCATCTGCGCGCCCGGCATGCCGGGGATTTCGAACATCGGCATGCCGCCGCCCGAGGACTGCGTCTCGATTTCGATTTCCTTGTCGTTCAGCTCGCCGGCGCGCAGCTTGCGGCGGAACGAGTCGCGCGTCGCAGCACTCGCATTGGCGCCAACCAGCGCATCCAGCACGCGCTCCTCGGCGGCGAGCTGGGCGCGGGCGGCGACGTCCTTGCGCTTGCGCTCGCGCACCTGGACGATCGCGACCTCGACGAGGTCGCGAATGATCTGCTCGACGTCGCGGCCGACATAGCCGACCTCGGTGAACTTGGTCGCCTCGACCTTGAGGAACGGCGCGCCCGCGAGCTTGGCCAGCCGCCGCGCGATCTCGGTCTTGCCGACGCCGGTCGGGCCGATCATCAGGATGTTCTTCGGCAGCACCTCCTCGCGCAGGCCGGCATCGAGCTGCAGCCGGCGCCAGCGGTTGCGCAGGGCGATGGAGACGGCGCGCTTGGCGTCGGCCTGGCCGACGATGTAGCGGTCGAGTTCGGAGACGATTTCGCGGGGGGAAAAGTCGGTCATGGGCTCTAGCTAGGGTCGGACGGGGATGAGGGCAAGCCGGATTTCCGCCGTCACAGGAGCGGCGGCCCGGCCTGCCACTGCCGGATCGCCTCGGTTGGATAGATCAGCATCAGGATGTTCAGGGTCAGGTTGTCACGGATGTGCAGGCCGACCCCGATCTCGAACGCGATTGCGATCACGACGGTCAGCCAGACCGGCAGCACCCGCGCCAGCAGGAAGCCGGTCATCATCGCCAAGGTGTCGCCGATGGAGTTCACGATGCTGTCGCCGAAATAGTCCAGCGAGATCGTGGCGGCGCGATAGCGCTCGATGATGAAGCTGGAGTTCTCGACCAGCTCCCAGGCGCCCTCGATCAGCATCGCGATGATCAGCCGCCCCTGCCACGGCAGAAACGGCAGAACCAGCGCGGTCAGCGCATAGAACAGGAAGCCGTGAATGACATGGGAGAACGTGTACCAGTCGGTGAGATGCTGGGAGTTCTCCGAGCTCTGCACCACGCCGTGCCACAGCTTGACGGTGCCGCAGGCGCAGATCGGCAGCCGGCCCATCGCGAACAACAGTGCGGCCTGCAGCACCAGCAGACCGAGCGCCAGGATGAGCCAGGGTCCGGACCAAGGCCGGGACGGGGCGCCGATCTCGTCCGCGGTCATCGTCTACTCGGCCGACAGCGCTTCGATGGTGATGTTGCGGTTGGTGTAGACGCAGATGTCGGCGGCGATGTCGAGCGAGCGGCGCACGATGCTCTCGGCGTCCTTGTCGGTGTCGATCAGCGCCCGCGCGGCCGCCAGCGCATAGTTGCCGCCGGAGCCGATCGCCATCACGCCGGCCTCCGGTTCCAGGACGTCGCCCGTCCCGGTCAGCACCAGCGAGACCTCCTTGTCGGCCACGATCATCATCGCCTCCAGCCGCCGCAGGTAGCGGTCGGTGCGCCAGTCCTTGGCGAGCTCGACCGCGGCCCGGGTCAGCTGCCCCGGATATTGCTCCAGCTTGCTCTCCAGCCGCTCGAACAGGGTGAACGCGTCGGCGGTGGCGCCGGCGAAGCCGCCGATGACGTCGCCCTTGCCGAGCTTGCGCACCTTGCGGGCGTTGGACTTGATCACGGTCTGGCCGATCGAGACCTGGCCGTCGCCGCCGATCACCACCCTGCCCCCCTTGCGGACGGTCAGGATCGTGGTGCCGTGCCAGACGGTGGGCTCGTTCGAAGATGCGTGCATGGGGGATCCCTGGTTGATGCCCTGATTTAGGGGCTGAGGCGTCGGGATACAATTACCGGGTCCCTGCCCTGCCCTGTCAGGCCTTGAAATCCGCTCACCATGGCCCGAGATCAGGCGTCCGGGGCGTCATCCCGCAGTAGCTAAGGTGTCATCCGCCTGATAAAAGGGCCGCGTTTTCAAGGGAAAGCTGACCCCATGCGTAGCGCGACCATCAAGCGCAAGACCAAAGAGACCGAGATCGAGGTGTCCGTGAACCTCGACGGCACCGGCGTGGTTGATATCGCGACCGGGATCGGCTTCTTCGATCACATGCTGGATCTGCTTGCCCGGCATTCCCGCATCGACATGACCGTCAAGGCGGTCGGCGACCTGCATATCGATTTCCACCACACCACCGAGGATGTCGGCATCGCCCTCGGCCAGGCCGTGCGTCAGGCGCTCGGCGACATGGCCGGCATCACCCGCTACGCCTCGATCCACATGCCGATGGACGAGACGCTGACGCGCGTCGTGATCGACGTGTCGGGCCGGCCGATGCTGGTGTTCCGCACGACCTTCGCGCGCGACAAGATCGGCGAGTTCGACACCGAGCTGGTGCGCGAGTGGTTCAACGCCTTTGCCATGAACGCCGGCATCACGCTGCATGTCGAGACGCTGTACGGCGAGAACGCCCATCATATCGCCGAATCCTGCTTCAAGGGTCTGGCCAGGGCGCTGCGAACCGCGCTCGCGATCGACCCGCGCAACAAGGGCGAAGTGCCATCCACCAAGGGTCAGCTCGGCGGCTGACCTCCCTCCTCCCAAGGGAATTTCGACATGCCCGTTTATACGGTTCACGCTCCCCTCGCCGCCGGAGCCGATCTGCGCTCGACCGATCGCTTCGTCTTCATCCGTGACGGCTTCCATTTCTGGGCCGCCGTGCTCGGCGCCGTCTGGCTGGCCTGGCATCGCCTCTGGCTTGCGATGCTGGTCTGGGCCCTGCTGATGATCGCGCTCGACGTCGTCCTGGTACGCGTCGGCGTCAGCGGCGCCGCGATTGCCGGAATCGATCTGTTGCTTGCGATCCTGCTCGGGCTCGAAGCCTCGAGCCTGAAGCGCTGGAGCTATTCGCGCGGCAATTGGCGCCAGCTCGACCTCGTCGTGGCCGACGATCTCGATGCCGCCGAGCGCCGCTTCTTCGAGCGCTGGGCCGCCCGGCGCAGCGATCTCGGCTACAGCAACTACACCGTCGATCGCGGCGCACCGCCGCCCTCGCGTGACAATGGCAATGGGCAGCACCCGCCGCCGCTGCCGCATGCCAGCATCATTGGCTTGTTCCCAGAACCCGGAGGTGGACGATGAGTGTCGCGATCATCGATTACGGCTCCGGCAATCTGCATTCCGCCGCCAAGGCGTTCGAGCGCGCCGCGCGCGGCATGGAGGATCCGCAGAAGGTCGTGGTGACCCGCGATCCGGACACGGTGTATCGCGCCGACCGCATCGTGCTGCCCGGCGTCGGCGCCTTCGCCGACTGCCGCCGCGGTCTCGACTCCGTCGATGGCATGCTGGAGGCGATGACCGAAGCCGTGCGCCACAAGGCGCGGCCGTTCTTCGGCATCTGCGTCGGCATGCAGCTGATGGCGACGCGCGGCAAGGAGCATGTCACCACCGACGGCTTCGACTGGGTCTCCGGCGACGTCGAGAAGATCACGCCTCGCGACGAGAGCCTGAAGATCCCGCATATGGGCTGGAACACGCTCGATGTACTGCAAGAGCATCCGGTGCTGGAGCGGCTGCCGCTCGGGCCGAAGGGCCTGCATGCCTACTTTGTGCACTCCTATCACTTGAATGCCGTCAACGAGAACGACGTGCTGGCGCGCGCGGACTACGGCGGTCCGGTCACCGCTGTTGTCGGCAAGGACACCGCGATCGGCACGCAATTCCATCCCGAGAAGAGCCAGCGTTTCGGTCTCGCCCTCATTTCCAACTTCCTGAAGTGGAAGCCGTGAGCGCAGCGCGCCTGTCCGTCCAGGAGGCGGGCAGGGCGCTTGCCTGAAAGACAGCTCCGATGATCCTTTTTCCTGCCATCGATCTGAAGAACGGCCAGTGCGTGCGCCTGGAGCAGGGCGACATGGCCCGCGCCACCGTGTTCAATCTCGATCCCGCTGCGCAAGCCAAGAGCTTCGCCGACCAGGGCTTCGACTATCTCCACGTCGTCGATCTCGACGGCGCCTTCGCCGGCAAGCCGATGAATGCGCATGCGGTCGAGGCGATGTTGAAAGTTGTCAAGATGCCGGTGCAGCTCGGCGGCGGCATCCGCGATCTCGCGACGGTCGAGGCCTGGCTGACCAAGGGCATCACCCGTGTCATCATCGGCACCGCGGCGGTGCGCGATCCCGAGCTGGTGAAGACCGCAGCCAAGGCCTTCCCCGGCCGCGTCGCCGTCGGACTCGATGCCCGCGACGGCAAGGTCGCCGTCGAGGGCTGGGCCGAGACCTCCGAGGTCACGGCGCTCGACATCGCCAGGCGTTTCGAGGACGCCGGCGTCGCCGCGATCATCTTCACCGACATCGCGCGCGACGGCCTGCTCAAGGGCCTCAATCTCGAGGCCACGATCGCGCTCGGTGACGCCATCTCGATCCCCGTGATTGCCTCCGGCGGCCTGGCCTCGATCGAGGACGTCAAGGCGATGCTGACACCACGGGCGAAAAAGCTCGAAGGCGCCATCGCTGGCCGCGCGCTCTATGACGGCCGCCTCGATCCCGCGGAAGCACTGGCGCTGATCCGCGCGGCGCGTGCGTAGGAGGAAACAGGATGTTCAAGGTCCGTGTCATTCCCTGCCTCGACGTCAAGGACGGACGGGTCGTCAAGGGCGTCAACTTCGTCAATCTGCGCGACGCCGGCGATCCGGTGGAGGCGGCGATCGCCTATGACGCCGCCGGCGCCGACGAGCTCTGCTTCCTCGACATCACCGCCACCCATGAGAACCGTGGCATCATGCTGGACGTCGTCCGGCGCACGGCGGAGGCCTGCTTCATGCCGGTCACGGTCGGCGGCGGCGTGCGCACCATCGACGACATCAAGACCCTGCTGCGTTCCGGCGCCGACAAGGTCTCGATCAATTCGGCCGCGGTGAGCAGGCGCGAATTCGTCAAGGAGGCGGCCGAGAAGTTCGGCGAGCAGTGCATTGTGGTCGCGATCGACGCCAAGTCCGTGTCGCGGCCTGGCGGCGGGTCGCGCTGGGAGATCTTCACCCATGGCGGCCGCAAATCGACCGGCATCGATGCGCTGGAATATGCCCAGGAGGTGGTATCGCTGGGGGCAGGGGAGATCCTGCTGACCTCGATGGACCGCGACGGCACCCGCCAGGGCTTCGACCTGCCGCTGACCCGGGCGGTCGCCGACAGCGTCCCGGTGCCGGTGATCGCCTCCGGCGGTGTCGGCAACCTCGATCATCTGGTGGACGGCATCCGCGAGGGCCGCGCGACCGCGGTGCTGGCCGCGTCGATCTTCCATTTCGGGGAATTTACCATCCGGCAGGCCAAGGAGCACATGGTGCGCCAGGGCCTGCCGATGCGGCTCGATCCCTGACGACATTGCGTCGCAAAAATGTTAGATGAACGCTGGTCCGGCCGCCGTGGTCGGGCAGGCGTTCCGAGTACCGGCTGATGTCCCGCTTCACGCTTCACGATCTCGCTGCCATCATCGACGCGCGCGCCGCGGCGGGCGGCGAGGCGTCCTATACGCGCAAGCTGCTCGACAAGGGGCCGCCGCAATGCGCCAAGAAGATGGGCGAGGAGGCGGTCGAGACGGTCATCGCCGCTGTTGGCACCGACCGCGAGCATCTGATCTCCGAAAGCGCCGATCTGCTGTTTCATCTGTTGGTGTTGTTGAAGTCGCGCGACGTCCGGCTCGAGGAGGTCGAGGCGGCGCTCGGCAAGCGCACCGGTCAATCGGGGCTGGAAGAAAAGGCGTCGCGCAAGACGGAGTAGGGCGCGGCGGCGGGGAAACGAAGGGCAGCGTGATGGATATGCGCACCACCGAACAACAATATAATCCGTACCGCGTCTTCACCCGCGAACAATGGGCCGAGCTGCGCAACGACACGCCGATGACCTTGGAGCCCGGCGAGTTCTCCAAGCTGCGGTCGATGCACGATCGTCTCGACCTTCAGGAGGTCGAGGACATCTACCTCCCGCTGTCGCGACTGCTGTCGATGTATGTCGACGCGGCGCAGCGGCTGTACTACGCGCAGCGTCAGTTCCTCGGCATCCGCGACCGCAAGATGCCCTACATCATCGGCGTCGCCGGCTCGGTGGCGGTCGGCAAGTCGACCACCGCGCGCGTGCTGCAGGCGTTGCTGACCCGCTGGTCGCCGCGGCCCAAGGTCGATCTCATCACCACCGACGGCTTCCTGTATCCGAACGCGGTGCTGGAGCGGCAGGGCCTGATGCAGAAGAAGGGCTTTCCGGAAAGCTATGACCTGCCGCGGCTGCTCGGATTTCTGTCCGACATCAAGGCCGGCCGCCATCCGGTGCGCGCGCCGGTGTATTCCCATCTGAGCTACGACATCGTCCCCAATCAGTGGACCGAGATCGACCAGCCGGACATCCTCATCGTCGAAGGCGTCAACGTGCTGCAGACCGGTCCGCTGCCGCGCGACGGCAAGGCCGTGCCGGTCGTCTCCGACTTCTTCGACTTCTCGGTCTATATCGATGCCGACGAGGCGATCCTGCGCAAATGGTACGTCAAGCGCTTCCTCTCGCTGCGCGACACGGCGTTCCATGATCCCAGGTCCTACTTCAACCGCTACGCGCTGCTGTCGGACGAGGAGGCCATCGCCACCGCGATCGCGATCTGGGAGCGCACCAACCTGGCCAATCTCGAGGATAATATCCTCCCGACACGGCCGCGCGCGACCCTGATCCTGAAGAAGGGCGCGGATCACGAGATCGAGACGGTGGCTCTGCGGCGGTTGTGAGCTGAGCCGCCGAGGCAGGCCCGGCGCGCTGATGAGTGAGTAAGATCGCCCGCCTACGATGATGGAAGCTCTCGCGGCTTGCGCGATGCTTACCTCGCCCCGCTTGCGGGGAGAGGTCGGATTGCATCGCCAGATGCAATCCGGGTGAGGGGGTACAGGTCTCACCATTCGCACAACTCGTGCGGCTGCCCCTCACCCCAGCCCTCTCCCCGTAAGAACGGGGAGAGGGAGCGCACGGTCGGTGCCGCAACTAACGACTTACGCGGCCACCTGCCGGGCCGCCGCCAGATTCGCCAGCGCCTCGTCGAGCTTGTCGCGATCGATCGGCTTGACCAGGAACCCGTCCATGCCCGCCTCGAAGCAGGCGTAGCGGTCCTCGACCAGCGCGTTGGCCGTCAGCGCCAGGATCGGGGTGCGCCCGCCGGGCTCGCTGGCCTCGATGGCGCGGATGCGCCTGGCGGCAGCGATGCCGTCGAGCTTCGGCATCTGCACATCCATCAGGATCAGATCGTACGGCGCGCCGGCCGAGCGCGCCGCGAGCCAGGAGTCGAGCGCCGCTTCGCCATGCACGGCGATGTCGGCGTGATGGCCGAGCTTGGTCAGCAGCGAGCGCATCAGCAGCGCGTTGATGTCGTTGTCCTCGGCGACGAGGATCGACAGGCCCGCGCCGGCCTGAGCCGCGATCGGCGGCGCGATCGTCGGGACTGGATCGTCGGCGAGGACCGTGCCGTCGGTGTCGAAGCTCACGCGCGCGGCGAGCGAAGCGGCGCGCAGCGGCTTGACGAGATAGCCGTGGAATGGCGCCGCCGGTGCCAGCTCGTGGCGGCTCGCCGGCGTCACCAGCACGATCAGCCGTGTCGTATGGTGGTGCGCGACCTGGCCCAGACGCAGCGATTCATCGCTGCCGATGGCGTCGTCGACCAGCACGGCATGCCAGGCGCGTTCGGGCAGCAGGGCTCGCGCGACCTCGGCCTCGGCGATCAGGCAGGTCTGCGCCCCCCAGTTCTGCAGGCGCCGCTCGATCAGCTCGGCCTGCAGCCCGGCCGGCGCGACCAGCATGATCGACTGTCCGGCGAGGTCGGGGCCGCGGAAGCTGTTCTGCTCGCCGCGCTCCAGCGCCGGCGGCAGCGGCACCGCCACCTCGAAGGTCGAGCCGGCGCCGAGCTGGCTTTGCAGCGAAATGCGCCCGCCCATGCGCTTGACGATCCGGTCGGAGATCGCGAGGCCAAGCCCGGTGCCGCCGAAGCTGCGCGCCACGCTGTCGTCGGCCTGCTCGAATTCGCGGAAGATGCGGTCCTGCGCGTCGGCGGCGATGCCAATGCCGGTGTCGCGCACCTGGAAGCTGATCTCGTTCGGCCAGATGCCGGGCTCGGCGATCAGGGCAACGCCGCCCGTCGCGGTGAACTTGATGGCGTTGCCGGCGAGGTTGAGCAGCACCTGGCGCAGCCGCGCCGCGTCGCCCGTCACCCAGGTCGGCAGCCGCTCGTCGAGATAGGCCGCGATCTCCAACTGCTTGGCCTGCGCGCGCGGCGCCAGCAATTCGGTGATCTCCTCGATCAGCGCCGCCAGCGAGAACGGCTGCGCCTCGAGCGCCAGCTTGCCGGCCTCGATCTTGGAATAGTCGAGCAGCTCGTTGATCAGCGACATCAAGGCCTCACCCGAGGTGCGGACCGCCTTGGCGTAGGTCGTCTGCTCCGGCGTGAGCTGCGTGTCGAGCAACAGGCCGCTCATGCCGAGGATGCCGTTCAGCGGCGTGCGGATCTCGTGGCTCGCCATCGCCAGGAAGCGTGACTTGGCGCGGTTCGCGGCGTTGGCCTGGTCGCGCGCCTCCGCCAGCGCGCGCTCGGTTTCGGTGCGGTCGGTGACGTCGCGGCCGACACATTGCAGCAGGGCGGGCTGGCCGGCGTCGGAACGCACGAGCGCCTCGCGCCACGCGATCCAGCGCGGTCCGATCGCGCTCTCGATGCGCTGGTCGTGGACGCGCGTGCCGTTCGGCTCCAGCGCGCTGTCGCCCTGCTCGATCAGCTGGAAGGTGAACGCGCTGCCGAGCAGATTGTCGCGATCGAGGCCCGCCATCCGGCAATAGGCGTCGTTGACGAAGACGATGGTGCCGTCGCGGGCGCGCATGACGATGAGATCGCCCTGCTGCTCGAACAGATTGCGGGCGCGCTGCTCGGCTTCCTGCAGCTCCCAGTTCCGGTCGGCCAGCACCTCGTTGTGGAGCGCGATCTTGTGCATCTTCTTGGCGACGAAGCGCAGCCGCATGCTGAGCGTGGCCAGGCCGACGCAGGCGAGCGCGAACAGGAAGCTGGCGCCGATCGCGAAGGCGTGCGGATTGTAGCCGGAGTTCGGGGAGATGCTGGCCTTGATGAAGCCGTAGGCCCCGCCGAAGCCGGCGGAGAAGATCATCAGCGAGCGCAGAATCGCGAAGATGGTGCGGTGACGGCGTATGAACCGGCGCAGGCGCAGCCTGACGTGAAAAATCGGTCCCATCTCGTTCACCCCCAGCTTCCGATCCCAATGTCCTCGCCGACCCCGCACCATGCGACGTCGGTATTGCTGAGACTTTGAAAGGTCATGCCCGCGCTAGCCGGCGGTGCAGAGATGGTGAACCGGGCGTTAGCCCGAGTCACAGAACCGGGTTGGCCGGCGATGAGGAATGATTACGGGCCGCGACGATCAATGCGGCGGCGTCCCTGGCCGTCGTGTGGCTGGAGCGGACGTAGATGCGATAGTCGGCGCGGCCATCGGCATCATCGCTGGCGAGATAGATCCGCTGCGAACCCGCAAGGCGATCAGCCGCGATCGCGACGACCTGGGTGGCGGCCGTGATGCCGCAACCCCGATCCTCTTCCACGGGCGCATCGTCGACCACGACGACATCGGCCGCCTCCGGACTGTCCGCCAGGGCCACGCGCACCGTGGCGAGCGCGGGATCGTCGGTGAAGTCGACATGCAGATCGGCGTGGAACGGCGCCGATCCAAGCGAGGCGCTGTCGGCGCCGACGGCAATGCAGGGCTGCGGGGAGGGTGCCAATTCGACCTTGGCAATGACCACGGCCGCGATCAGCGGCACGGCCGAAACGATGACCTTGAAACGCAACATGATACGCACCGACGCGGCAGGCCTGAGGACGAAACGCGGGCCTTATGGTTGTCGGAGCGTAAAGAGAAGTCGTTACCAGAGTGTTGAAGGGGCGGGCAGTCACGCCGCGTGACGATTGTCCTCCGCCAGCGCGCGATACGACAGCGCTTCGGCCAGATGCAGCCGGCCGATCGCCTCGGCGTGATCGAGATCGGCGAGCGTCCGCGCCACGCGCAGCACGCGGTGATAGCCGCGCGCCGACAGCCGCATCGTCTCGGCGGCCTCGCGCAGCAGCTTCTGGCCGGGGGCGTCGAGCTTGGCGACATCGTCGAGCACGGCGGCGGGCGCCTCGGCGTTGGTGCGGATATGCGGCAGGCCGGCCTTGGCATAGCGGGCGCGCTGCAGCTCGCGCGCGGCGGCGACGCGGGCGGCGACCTCGGCCGAGCCTTCCTTGGATGGCGGCAGGATCAGGTCGGCGGCGGTGACCGCCGGCACCTCGATACGCAGGTCGATGCGGTCCATCAGCGGGCCGGAGATTCGGGTCTGGTAGTCCGCCGTGCAGCGGTCGATGCGGCCGCGCTTGCACGCGTACCCCGGCTCGAAGGCATTGCCGCAGCGGCAGGGATTCATCGCCGCGACCAGCATGAAGCGGGCAGGGTAGGTGACGCGGTGGTTGGCGCGCGAGATCGAGACCTCGCCATTCTCCAAGGGTTGGCGCAGCGAATCCAGCACGCGCGGATCGAACTCCGGCAGCTCGTCGAGAAACAGCACGCCCTGATGCGCCAGCGAGATCTCGCCGGGGCGGGCGCGCAGGCCGCCGCCGGTCAGCGCCGCCATGCTGGCGGAATGATGCGGGCTGCGGAACGGCCGCCGGTTGGTCAGCGCGCCGCCCTCGATCTCGCCGGCGACTGAGGCGATCATCGACACTTCCAGGAGCTCGGCCGGCGACAGCGGCGGCAGGATCGACGGCAGCCGCGCCGCCAGCATCGACTTGCCGGCGCCGGGCGAGCCGATCATCAAGAGATGATGCCCGCCGGCGGCGGCGATCTCGAGCGCGCGCTTGCCGCTCTCCTGGCCCTTGATGTCGCGCAGGTCGAGCAGGCTCGCGGGCGCCTCCTGGATCTTCGGCTGCGGCCGCGACAGCACCTGCGTGCCCTTGAAATGGTTGGCGATCTGGATCAGCGAGCTCGCCGCGATGATCTGCAAATCGGGGCTCGCCCACGCCGCCTCGGCGCCGCAGGCGGCCGGGCAGATCAGGCCTTCCTCGCGGCCATTGGCGCCGATCGCGGCCGGCAGCACGCCCGCCACGGGCGCGATCGAGCCGTCGAGGCCGAGCTCGCCAAGCACGGTGAAGCCGCTGAGCGCATCGGGCGGGATGGCGCCGATCGCGGCCATCAGGCCGAGCGCGATCGGCAGGTCGTAATGGCTGCCTTCCTTGGGCACGTCGGCCGGCGCCAGGTTGACGGTGATCCGCCGCGCCGGCAGCGCCAGGCCGGAGGCGATCAGCGCCGAGCGCACCCGCTCGCGCGCCTCCGACACCGCCTTGTCCGGCAGTCCGACGATCGCGAACGCCGGCAGTCCGGGCGCGACCTGGACCTGCACGTCGACCGCGCGGGCCTCGATTCCCTCGAAGGCAACGGTGGAAACGCGCTGGACCATGATGCCCCCTCCCGCGAGAAGGCTAGCGGAAGCGGGTCCAGTTCGCAAGAACAATACAGGAACAAGCCGGTGCGCCGGACGCGCGCAATCCGTTAACGACGGTCGCATCGCGACCCAGGTCGGTCTGCTTGGCTTAACGCGCCTTTAGTCCGGCCTTCGCATTCTTCCGCAATTGATGATCGACCCGCGCCTCCGTCACGGCCGAGAGGCGCCCAACGAGGGACGTGTGATGCCTCCAGCGCCCGCGGCAGCTCCAACTGCCAAGACGCCCGCCGGTGATGCGCGGACGGTGTCCGAGCTCGCCACCGACATGCTGCGCCGGACCACCAGCCTGTTCCTGGCCGGTCCGCGGCCGGCGTCGAACGAGCAGCTCGATCTCTACGATCAGATGTTCGCCCGGCTGATGCCGCAGGTCGCGACCGAGCTGCTGGCCGAGCTGAGCATGGCGCTCGCCGGCGTCGAACGCGCGCCTTACGCGACGGCGCGGATGCTCGCCGTTCACCCCGAATTGCGCGTCGCCGGGCCGATGCTGGCCAAGGCGGCGGTGCTGACCGAGCGCGACCTCGCCGAGTTCATCCGCACCGGCAGCCCGGCGCATCTCGTCGCGATCGCCAGCCGCAGGGGCATCGGCGACAATCTCACGACGCAGCTGATCGCGCGCGGCTTTCCGGCGGTGCGCATGGCGCTGGCGCAGAACCTCACGTCAAAGCTGTCCGAGGATGGCTATCGCAGCCTGTTCAAGATCGCCGAGCGCGATGAGGATCTCGCCGAGAAGCTCGCGCTGCGCACCGACCTGCCGGCCAAGCTGTCGCGCGCCTTCGTCGCCGCGGCCAGCGAGGGCGCCCGCGCCCGCTTCATCAAGGCCGCACCGCCGGCGACCCGCGCGACCCTTCAGGCGACGCCGACCCGCTCGCCCGGCGCGGCGATGCGCGCGATCTGGGACTATCAGCAGGTCAAGGCTGAGGTCGCCGCCCTCAGCCGCACCGGCAAGCTCGGCGACTCCGCCGTCAACCGCTTCTGTGCCACCGGCGATTTCCCTGCCGTGATCGCGGCGCTGGCGCTGCTCTGCGTCGTCACCATCGAGACGATCGAGACGCTGCTGGAGGAGGATCGCCTCACGGATCTGCTGCTGGCCTGCAAGGCGGCACGGCTGAGCTGGGCGACGACGTCGATGATCCTGCGCGACCGGCCCGGCTGCGACGCGCTTCCAGCCGATGACCTCGAAGAGGCGCGCAAGCGCTTCGAGAAGCTTGCGCTGTCCGAAGCGCAGTGGAAGGTGCGCGGGCTCGAATCGCGCTGAGCGAGCGCGGGAAGCGGCGTCAGCCCGGCGGGGTCGACGGGTAGGCCGTGAAGTCGATCTTGAACATCGCCGGGTCGAGCTTCTTGGTCGTATCGAGATTGTAGACGGCAATCGTGGTGTCGTAGCCCTGCGGATCGGTCACGGTCCACTGCTTGAGCTGACCGTCCTTGGCGCCGAGCATCAGCATCAGCCGGCTGGTGCCGATCAGGGCCTGCTTCTCCTCGATCGTGATCGTGACGTAGAGGTCGTCGGCGGCGACCGCGATCACGTTGGTGTCCTTCAACAGGTCGATGCGGTCGGACAAGAGATAGCGCAGCGGCGTCTGCGACAGCGGATAGACGTCCTGGGTGGCGAGCTTGCGGTCGCGCACCACCAGCGAGGAGCCGTCGGCGATGATGTCGATCGGGGTCGGCGGGTCATATTCGAAGCGGACCTTGCCGGGCTTCTGGATGTAGAAATCACCCTTGGTCTTGCTGCCGTCCGGGCCGACCTGAACGAAATTCCCAACCAGCGTCTGCAGCGACGACAGATAGGCGCTGACCTTGGCCGCCTGCGCCTTCTGGTTGGCGTCGAACGAGGTGAAGATGCTGGCCGGCACGTTGCGCCGGGGATCGGGAATGACCGGATTGGGCGGGGCCGTCTGCGTGGTCGAGGGGCTCTGGCCGGCCCGCTGCTGGTCGGAGGCGCTGAGCTGGGAGCCGCTCTTCGGGCCTGATTTCGGAGCCGGCGTGCCTTGCGCGGCGGCGTGACCGGACGCTCCGGCGATGGAGCATGTCGTCACGGCGCAGGCGACCAGCCAGGCGCCGATCCGGCGCCCGCGCCAAGCTGCGTGATACGAAAACGTGCTGTTCAACAAGGAGCTTTTCAAAACGACGTCCTGAGGTTTTACGCGTTCTATCCCGGTTCGGCCGGGCAGCGTGATCGTAATCGCGTGAAGATCGGGCACCGAAGCGGCGTTTCTGCGGCCATCGGGCCGTCAGAACCCGCCTTCCTCCTCGGGCACCAGGATCTCGCGCTTGCCGGCGTGGTTGGCCTGGCCGACGATGCCTTCCTGTTCCATCCGCTCCATCAGCGAAGCGGCCTTGTTATAGCCGATCTGCAGCCGCCGTTGAATGTAGCTGGTGGAGGCCTTGCGGTCGCGCTTGACCACGGCGACCGCCTGCGAGAACAGGTCGTCGCCGCCGCCACCGCCGCCCATGCCGGTGGCGTCGAACACGGCGCCATCCTCCTCGCTCGGCTCCTCGGCGGTGACCGCCTCGAGATATTCCGGCGAGCCCTGGGCCTTGAGATGCTTGACCACCTTCTCGACCTCCTCGTCGGAGCAGAACGGGCCGTGCACGCGGCTGATGCGGCCGCCGCCGGCCATGTAGAGCATGTCGCCCTGGCCGAGCAGCTGCTCGGCGCCCATCTCGCCCAGGATGGTGCGGCTGTCGATCTTCGACGTCACCTGGAAGGAGATGCGGGTCGGGAAGTTGGCCTTGATGGTGCCGGTGATGACGTCGACCGACGGACGCTGCGTCGCCAGGATGACGTGCAGGCCGGCGGCGCGCGCCATCTGGGCGAGGCGCTGCACCGTGCCCTCGATGTCCTTGCCGGCGACCATCATCAGGTCGGCCATCTCGTCGACGATGATGACGATGTAGGGCAGGGGATCGAGGTCGAGCTTCTCCTCCTCGTAGATCGCCTTGCCGCTCTCCTTGTCGAAGCCGGTATGGACGGTGCGGGTCAGCTCCTCGCCCTTGGCGCGCGCTTCGCCGAGACGGGCGTTGTAGCCGTCGATGTTGCGCACGCCGAGCTTGGCCATCTTCTTGTAGCGCTCCTCCATCTCGCGCACGGCCCATTTCAGCGCGACCACGGCCTTCTTCGGGTCGGTCACGACGGGCGTGAGGAGATGCGGGATGCCGTCATAGACGGAAAGCTCGAGCATCTTCGGGTCGACCATGATGAGGCGGCACTGATCGGGGCGCAGCCGATACACCAGGCTCAGGATCATGGTGTTGATCGCGACCGACTTGCCCGAGCCGGTGGTGCCGGCGATCAGCATGTGCGGGGTGCGGGCGAGATCGATGATGATGGATTCGCCGCCGATGTTCTTGCCGAGGCACAGCGGCAGCTTTGCGACGCTCTCGGTCGCCTCCTTGGCCACCAGCAGCTCGCGCAGGTACACCTTCTCGCGATGCACGTTGGGCAGCTCGATGCCGATGGCGTTGCGGCCGGGCACGACGGCGACGCGCGCCGACAGCGCGCTCATCGAGCGGGCGATGTCGTCGGCCAGGCCGATCACGCGCGAGGACTTGATGCCCGGCGCCGGCTCCAGCTCGTACAGCGTGACGACCGGGCCGGGATGCGCCTTGACGATCTCGCCGCGCACGCCGAAATCCTGCAGCACGCCCTCGAGAGCGCGCGAATTGGCCTCCAGCTCGCTCTTCGACAGCGGCTGGCGGTCGGAGGATTTCGGCGCCGCCAGCATCGAGACCGAGGGCAGATCGTATTTGTCGTTGGACTTTTTCGCAGGAGTCTTCGGCGCCGGCTTCTTGCGCGACTTCGGAGCGGGCTCCTCCTCCTCTTCTTCGTCCTCGCCCTCCTCGGCTTCTTCCTCGTCGCCGCCGTCCTCGTCCATCTCGGGCGCGAGCGTCGGCTTGCCCTGGCCGCGGCCGAGGCTCGGCTCCTGCCGGCCTGCGGCGGCGGCGCGCGGCTGCGGACCTGACGACACCAGCGCGCGGTAGGCCGTGCTGAGGAACCAGACGACCTGCGCCTTGGCGCTCATGATGGCATGGAACACCCAGCCGAGCCGGATCGCCTTGCGGTCGTCGTCATCCTCCGGGTCGGCCAGCGGCGTGTCGTCGTCCTCGTCGGCGAGCAGGCTCGGGTCGGCTTCCTTCGCGCCCATGCCGCCGGCCACCAGCAGGCAGCCGATCATCGCCACCAGAAGAAGGGCGCCGAGCACCAGCCGATAGATCACGCCGGGCGGTCCGAACACCACGGCCGGTGCGCGCACCAGGGCATCGCCGACGACACCGCCGAGACCGGTCGGCAGCGGCCAGGCATGCGAGCGCGGCCAGCAGCTGGCAAAGCCGGCGGCGATGACGGCGCCGAGAATCCAGGCGCCGAAGCGCAGCGCCTCGCGGTCGAACGGCCGGTGCGTCATCATCCGCCAGCCGCGGATCGAAAGCGGCAGGATCGCCATGATCGAGCCGAGACCGAGGATCTGCATCAGCAGATCGGCGCTGATCGCGCCGGGATAGCCGACGATGTTGCGGATCGCGCGCGAGGTGGCGTGGCTCAGGCTGGGGTCCTGCACCGACCACGTCATCAGCGCCGCCGCGGCCACGCCGCACAGCGCGATCAGGCAGAGGCCCGCAAGCTCGCGCAGCCGCCGCACCAGCGCGTCGCGCAGCGACGTCGGCAGGTGGTTGACCAGGGGAATGACTCGTTCGATCGCCGGCATCTGCATCAGCCCCGCGATTATCCCAGGACCTCGACCAGCCGGTGCAACGCCTCACCGGTGGATTCGGCATCGGCCACCAGCGCCAGCCTGATGTAGCCGAGGCCCGGATTGAAGCCGTCGGCCTGCGGCCGCGCCAGGTAGCTGCCGGGCACCACGCGCACGCCGGCGTCGCGATACAGCCGCAACGTCACCTCCTCGTCGCCGCCGCGCTCAGTGACGTCGAGCCAGACGCAGAAGCCGCCATCGGGCCGCCTGTAGCCATAGCGGTTGCCGATGATCTGGTCGGCGAGGTCGAACTTGGCGCGGTACAGCCGCCGGTTCTCCTCGACATGGGCCTCGTCGGCATAGGCGGCGACCGCCACGTGCTGCAGCGGCACCGGCACCTGCGGCGCCGCGACGTTGCGCAGCTCGTGAAAGCCCGCGAGGAATCGGCGGTCGCCGGCGGCGAAGCCGATCCGCATGCCCGGCACGTTGGAGCGCTTCGACAGTGACTGGAACGCGACCACATTGGTGTAGTCGGGCCCGGCATGCTCCAGCATGCTGCCGGGCGCCGCCTTCGTGTAGATCTCCGAATAGCATTCGTCGCTGAAGATCAGGAAGCCGTAGGCGTTGGCGAGCCGGACCAGCTTGCGCATATAGTCCGCTGATGCCACCGAGCCCTGCGGGTTGGCCGGCGTCGCAAGGTAGAACGCGATCGTGCGCGACAGCGTCGCCTCGTCGATCGCCTCGAGGTCCGGCAGAAAGCCGTTCTCGCGCGTCGTCGGCAGATAGATGGAGTCGCAGCCGGCGGTGCGCGCGCCGACGCCGTAGACCGGATAGAACGGGTTCGGCATCAGGATCGCGGGCTTGCCGCGGCGCGGGCCGACGTGGCGGAGCGCGGCATGGGCGGCGAAGAACAGGCCCTCGCGGCTGCCGTTGAGGACCAGGATCTCGTGCTCGGGATCAACAGCGCGCGGCAGCGCGAATCGGCGCGACAGCCAGCCGGCGGCCGCCTTGCGGAACGGCTCGATGCCCTTGGCCGCGGGGTAGCGGCCGAACTCGGCGATGTGCTGGGCCAGCACCGGCCCGACGAAGCCCGGCACCGGATGCTGCGGCTCACCGACGGCGAGCGTGATCATCGGCTTGCCCGGCTTGTAGGGGGCGAGCAGCTCGTTCAGCCGCGCAAACGGCGAGCGTTCGCTCTCCGAATGGCTGGCGCCAGCGGGCGCGGGGGATGAAGCGGTCATTGCCATACGTAAAACGCGCGCCAAACCAGTGGAAGCCGCCGATCGCCCATGAACCGGTGCCTTTAGCGGTCACCATAGGTGGGGCGAGGTTAAGACGCGATTAACCATCGGCGCTGCCGCCCGTTTTGATCGGTTTTCCCGCCCCGATCCAGAGGCAATTTCGCAACAGCGGCGGACATTGTGGTGATTCGGGGGGCGGAGGGGAACCGTCTCATTTGGCTAGGCCCAAGCCGCCGCCAGCGCGCTGCCCGATACAGCGCCCTCGCCCCTTGTGGGGAGAGGGCATCGCTGGCCCATCCGCGAGCGCGGTTGGGTGAGGAGGGGTCTCTCCACGGGCTGAGCTTGTGGAGAGATACCCCTCACTCAACCGCGCCTGCCGCACGCTCATACATGCCCTCTCCCACAAGGGGAGAGGGCGCATTCATAAGCACCGCCGCAGATGACAAAAACGGGCGGCCCGGTGCGCCGGAATATCAATGGGAATCTGCGCGCACCGGGCCTTGGCCGAACTACTTGGGGGCTTAGTTCGGGTGATGGTCAATTAGCACCCTGGTTTTTCCCTTGTATTGCCAACTTCCGAAGATTTGTAGAATTTGATTTCGGAAGCCACCGAGTGCGGCGTGGATGGACCAATTGCTTAACGGACATGTCCGCCTCCGCCGTGGCTTTCCGGTCGCAGCGCGGCGGACGCACTTATTAGCGTGTCGCACGCTTTGTCGACCCGCCGGGCCGAGAATCTTGTCTGGCCGGACATAATCAGCCACATCCAGAATCATCAGACATTTCGCGAAACGAGATCGGCGCATCGCGACCATGATTGGCGGGCATCAGCGATTCCCGTGGCGTGCCGGCGAATGCGTGCGCGCCGAGGACTCTGACTTTCGAAAGAGCGTCGATGATGCGTCTGAGACTGCCGGGCGTGTTTGCCCTGATCATGCTGGCCCTGCCAATGACCGCGCCGCCCCGCATCGCCATGGCAGCGCCGGCCGCGGTTGCTACTTTGATTACCGTCGAGGGCAACCGGCGCGTTGAATCCGACACCATCCGCTCCTACTTCAAGCCCGGCCCGTCCGGCACGCTGGATGCCGGCCAGGTCGACGACGGTCTCAAGGCGCTGGTCGAGACCGGCCTGTTCGCCGACGTGAAGATCGACCGGCAGGGCGGCCGGCTGATCGTGCGCGTTGTCGAGAATCCCGTGATCGGCCGCGTCGCCTTCGAGGGCAACAAGAAGGTCAAGGACGAGCAGCTCACGGCGGAAGTGCAGTCGAAGCCGCGCGGCACGCTGTCCCGTCCGATGGTGCAGTCCGACGCGCAGCGCATCGCCGAGATCTATCGCCGCTCCGGCCGCTACGACGTCCGCGTCACGCCCGAGATCATCGAGCAGCCCAACAACCGCGTCGATCTCGTCTTCACCATCGAAGAGGGCGTCAAGACCGGCGTGAAGTCGATCAGCTTCGTCGGCAACAACGCCTATTCCGCCGCGCGCCTGCGCGACGTGATCAAGACCCACGAATCGAACTGGCTCAGCTTTCTCGGCAACAACGACGTCTACGACCCCGATCGCGTCGAGGCCGATCGAGACCTGATTCGCCGGTTCTATCTGAAGAACGGCTATGCCGACGTTCAGGTCGTCGCGGCGCTCAGCGAATACGACCCTGGGCAGAAGGGCTTCCTGGTCACGTTCCAGATCGAGGAAGGCCAGCAATACCGCGTCAGCTCGGTGCAGTTCCAGTCGAGCGTCGCGGCGCTCGACGCCAACACGCTGCGCGGCTATTCGCGCGTCAATGTCGGCGCGCTCTACAACGTCGAGCAGCTCGAGAAGTCGGTCGAGGAGATGCAGATCGAGGCGTCGCGCCGCGGCTTCGCCTTTGCCGTCGTGCGTCCGCGCGGCGACCGCAATCTGGAAGCCCATACGGTGGCGATCGTGTTCCAGGTCGACGAGGGCCCGCGCACCTATATCGAGCGCATCACCATCCGCGGCAACACCCGCACCCGCGACTACGTGATCCGGCGCGAGTTCGATCTGTCCGAGGGCGACGCCTACAACCGCGCGCTGGTCGATCGCGCCGAGCGCCGGCTGAAGAACCTGGATTTCTTCAAGGACGTGAAGATCACCGCAGAGCCGGGCTCGTCGAGCGACCGCGTCATCCTCGTGGTCAATCTGGAGGAAAAGTCGACCGGCGATTTCTCGATCTCGGGCGGCTATTCCACCACCGACGGCGCCCTGGCCGAGGTCTCGATCTCCGAGCGCAATTTCCTCGGCCGCGGCCTGTACGCCAAGGCGGCGGTCACCTACGGACAATATACCCGCGGCGTGTCGCTGTCCTTTGTCGAGCCCTATCTGCTGGACTACCGCGTGGCGCTCGGGCTGGACGTCTCCTATCGTCAGCAGCTCGCCAACAGCTATACGAGCTACGGCACGCGCACGATCGGCTTCAGCCCGCGGCTCGGCTTCCAGCTGCGCGAGGACCTGTCGCTGCAGCTGCGCTACTCGCTGTACCGGCAGGAGATCACGCTGCCGTCCTATCTGGCGAACTGCAACAACAACAACGCCAACGGCCTGCTCGCCTTCAATCCGACCCCGGCCTATATCCAGAGCGTGCTCGGCGGCGTCGATCCGACCAACGCGACCAGCTCCGGCGTCTATGGCTATGGCTGCTACGGCGACGGCGAATCCAGCCTGGCGGTGCGCAAGGAGCTGAATGACGGCGCCGCGCTGACCTCGGCGCTCGGCTACACTCTTACCTACAACACGCTCGACAACACCAAGAACCCGACCGACGGCCTGCTGATCGACTGGCGGCAGGATTTCGCCGGCGTCGGCGGCAATGTCAGCTATCTGAAGTCGGCGGTGGACGCGAAATATTACACCCCGCTGGTCGCCGATATCGTCAGCGTCATCCATCTGCAGGGCGGCATGCTGAACAAGATCGGCGACAAGGACCTGCGCATGCTCGACCACTACCAGATGGGCCCGACGCTGGTGCGCGGCTTCGCGTCCAACGGCATCGGGCCGCGCGACATCACCTATCGCAGCCTCGGCGCCACCGGCGATTCGCTCGGCGGCACCAAATATTGGGGCGCCTCCGCCGAGCTGCAGATGCCGTTCTGGTTCCTGCCCAAGGAAGTCGGCCTCAAGGGCGCCGTCTATGCCGACGCCGGCTCGCTGTGGGGCTATCAGGGCCCGACCTCCTGGGCCGCCACCGGCGAGGTCAACTCGGCCGCCTGCAAATGCGGCATGCTGTATGACGACAGCAAGGTCGTGCGCTCCTCCGTCGGCGTCGGCCTGATCTGGGCCTCCCCGTTCGGCCCGCTCCGCTTCGACTACGCGGTGCCGCTGTCCAAGGGCAAATACGACGTCACCCAGGAATTCCGGTTCGGCGGCGGCACGTCGTTCTGAGGGCGGGTGCAGATTGCCTGATCGATCCTTGAGCGTTTGAACCTCGCCCGCCAATTCCAACCGCGGTGCGCACCCCTCCCCCTTGCGGGGAGGGGTCGGGGGTGGGGGGTCCACGAATCCGCTGCCGATGAGAGTCGATGCCCATGTCTTGATAGCGACGGGCCAGCCGTTTTGCTGATCGTACGACGCGCGCCACTGGATTCATCGCCCTGACCGACCGGGTTGATCCCTGACATTTTGGACCGGGCTGACTCCTGACAGTATTCGATCACTGCTGTTTTGTCTCCGCCGTTTCCTGCGCGACGCGGAGCCGCGCACGCGGCGGAGCAAAGCGCAGGAAACGGCGGTCGCGGTCGATGAGGCCGAGGTCTCGGCCGTAGAAGCGGACGATGTGGCTGTCGGTCTCATGCGAGATCGCGTGACGTCGCCCGCATTCCTCCCATGCGCAAACTGCCCGTCGTGTTAGTTTGTCGCGATATTCGGCCTTGTGCCGTCGGGCAAATCACCTGCACATTTCCGCGCGTCCCTGCTGCCGCATGAGGGGCGTGTCGCGACCGTCACGAGACGTTGGCAGTGGGATGCGATGGGCGTGTGTCGACGCAGCGTGGATCGGTCTGCGCGGACGAACGATCGATGCACGCACGGTCAAGTCGCGCGGTCCTGATATCCCGACGCTGATATCAACTCACGACGAAGCTTCGCTTCGCGTGGGGATGGTGGCCAGACAGCCCGGCGCACCAGGGAGAACGCGAAGCAGCCGTTAAAACCGTTGCGCAGGGAGGGCCGGGTGTGTTCGGCCAGACCTGTGGTACCTGCCGCCTGCATTTTCTTTCGCAGGCGGGCCAC
>NZ_JAUEUL010000025.1:0-96160 GCF_032487575.1 Bradyrhizobium sp. SZCCHNRI1009
ACCATCGCGCAGGGAAGGCCGGGCGTTCTCGGCTGCACCTGTGGTACCTGCCGCCTGCATTCTTTTCGCAGGCGGGCCGCAGGCGCCAGCCGGCGCCTGGCCTTCCCTGCGCCCTCTTCACGAGAGGGTGAAGCGATCGGCAAGAAAATCAGCAAGACTCGGACGCATCTGCGCCGCGAGACTGCGTCTTCATGTGCGCGTCCCAGTCACCTGATCGAGGCTGCCATCGATGATCGCATGGCCGTCAGCCATCGCAGGGCCATGGAAACCATGACTCGATTTTCGCGAACACGCACGACGTTGCGATCTCGCCCGAGCCGGAGCACAAAAGGTGAGGCCGGAGTAGAGGCGTACCCGCGGAGGTTGGCTCATCGACCGGCGACACCGTCCCGGCGATCCGCGGCGCCGTCGATGCGTCCATGGTGCGCCGCGGTGCAACCGCGATTGCCCGGAACGAGCTGAATGCAAGCTGAACGGCTGTCGTTGAACTTTCAAATTTTTAAAGCAAAACAGGGACGAGTTGGGCGATTTTTAGGTTGTTTAAAGCTCCAGTTCCGCACTATTAGCGCCACGATGAGACCGCCAGAGCCGGAATCGTCGACAGATAAAGCGAGCCTATCTGACCAGCCATGGCGTCTGACATGAACCCATCCCCGCAGATGCTCAGCACCAAGCGGCTGCTGATCGGCCTGGCTGCCCTGGCGGTGGCCGGCGCGGGCGGCTATGGCTATACGCAATTCCAGTCGGGATCGGCTGCGAAAGACAATATCGAGCTCTCCAGCCAGTCCAAGCGCAACGGCACCACTTTCACGCCATCGGCGGCGGAATGGGCGACGCTGACGATCGAGCCGGTCTGCGACAAGATTTTCCGTGCCGAGCACGTCACCGAGGGCAAGGTTGCCGTCGACGAGGACCGCTCGACGCCGGTGTTCTCGCCCTATGCCGGCCGCGTCACCAAGCTGTTGGCCCGCCCGGGCGACAACGTCAAGCAGGGCCAGCCGCTGTTCGTGATCGAGGCCGCCGACACGGTGCAGGCCCAGAACGATTTCATTGCGGCCATCACCTCGATGAACAAGGCGAAGTCCGCGCTCGATCTCGCCGACATCCAGTACAAGCGCGCCAAGGACCTGTTTGAAGGCAGGGCCATCCCGCTGAAGGATTTCCAGCAGGCGGAGGCGACCTCCGTTCAGGCCCAGAATGACATGCGGTCGTCACAAACGGCGCTGGAGGCCGCCCGCAACAAGCTGCGCATCCTCGGCTTCACGGATGCTGCGATCACCGATTTCCAGAGCAAGGGCGTGATCGACCGCGAGATCACGATCTATTCGCCGATCGCCGGCACGGTCGTGCAGCGCAAGGTCGGCCCCGGACAATACGTCAACTCCGGCGCGAGCGACCCGGTGTTCGTGATCGGCGATCTCTCCACCGTCTGGCTGACCGCGTTCGTCCGTGAGAGCGATGCGGCGCTGGTGAACATCGGCGAGGAAATCCTCGTCAACGTGCTGGCGCTGCCCGGCCGGCCGCTCAAGGCCAGCATCAACTACGTCGCCGCTTCGATCGACCCGGCGAGCCGCCGGCTGCTCGTCCGGGCGACCATCGACAACAAGGACGGCCTGCTGAAGCCGGAGATGTTCGCCAATGTGACGATCTATTCGCCAGGCGAGCAACCCGCCGTCGCGGTGCCCCGACAGGCGCTGATCTACGAAGGCAACCAGGTTCGCGTCTGGGTCGCCCGTCCCGACAAGTCGATCGAGCTGCGCAAGATCAAGACCGGTCTGATCAATGGCGATCAGGTCGCCGTCGAAAGCAATCTGAGCGCAGGCGAGCAGATCGTCACCAAGGGAAGCCTGTTCATCGATCGCGCAGCCTCGGGCAGCTGAGATGCGCGCCTCCCGCCTGCCTTCCTGAAAGTGCCGATCTGAATGGACCGCCTCGTCGCCATCGCCGTCCAGCGGCGCTTCCTGATGGTCGGAATGTTCGTCGCCGTCCTGATCGGCGGCCTGATCGCGTTCCGCCAGCTCAACATCGAAGCCTATCCCGATCCGACCCCGCCGATGGTTGACATCGTGACGCAGAGCCCGGGTCTCTCGGCCGAGGAGATCGAGCGCTACATCACGATCCCGATCGAAACCCAGGTTGCGGGCATCAAGAACCTGCGCACGATCAGAACGATCTCGTTGTACGGCCTGTCCGACGTCAAGCTGCAGTTTTCGTTCGACTACACCTACGACGAAGCTTTGCAGCAGGTGCTGAACCGGCTGTCGCAGCTGTCACCACTGCCGGGCAACGTCACGCCGCAGATCTCGCCCTTGAGCGCGGTCGGCGAAATCTATCGCTACCGGCTGCGTGGTCCGCCCGGCTACAGCGTGCTCGACCTCAAGACCTTGCAGGACTGGGTGCTGCAGCGGCGCTTCCGCGCCGTGCCTGGCGTCATCGACGTCACCGGCTGGGGCGGCAAGACCAAGACCTATGAGATCCAGGTCGATTTCAACAAGCTGGTCGCCAACGGTCTGACCCTGCCGCAGCTCTTGCAGGCGGTCGGCAACTCCAACATCAATGTCGGCGGCAACACGGTCGAGATCGGCACGCAGTCGGCGGTCGTGCGCGGCGTCGGCCTGATCCGCTCGATGGACGACCTTGCCAATACCATGGTGTCGCAGAGCGGCGGCAATCCGGTGCTGGTGAAGGACGTCGCCAACGTCACGGTGGCGGAGAAGCCGCGGCTCGGCATCGCCGGCCTCAACAACAACGACGATATCGTCCAGGGCATCGTGCTGATGCGGCGCGGCGAGCAGAGTTCGCCGACGATCGCGCGGGTCGAGCAACTGGTCGACCAGATCAACAACTCGACGATCCTGCCGCCGGGCGTGCGCATCGAGCGCATCTACGACCGCAAGGACCTGATCGACACCACGACCCACACCGTGCTGCACAACATGGTGGTCGGCATCGGTCTGATCGTGCTGTTGCAGTGGATCTTCCTCGGCAATCTGCGCAGCGCGCTGATCGTCGGCGCCACGATTCCGTTCGCGCTGTTCTTCGCCGTCATCATCCTGGTGCTGCGCGGCGAGTCGGCGAACCTGCTGTCGGTCGGCGCGATCGATTTCGGCCTGATCGTCGATGCCACCGTCATCATGGTCGAGGCGATCTTCCGCCGGCTGACGCAGACCACGCCATTGTCCGAGGCCGAGGAGAGTCACATCTCGCCAGAGACGATGATGGGCATGAAGAGCCACGCGATCCTGTCGGCGGCCGCCGACGTGTCGCGCTCGATCTTCTTTGCCGCCGCGATCATCATCGCCGCGTTCCTGCCGCTGTTCACCCTGAGCGGCGTCGAGGGCAACATCTTCGGGCCGATGGCGCGCACCTATGCCTATGCGCTCGCCGGCGGTCTGCTTGCGACCTTCACCGTGACGCCGGCGCTGAGCGCGATCATCCTGCCCGCACATGTCGAGGAGACCGAGACCCGGCTGATGCGGCTGCTGCACGCGATCTATTCGCCGGTGCTGCGCTGGGCGGTCGGCAACCGCAATCTGGTGATGACCGGCGCGATCGGTCTCGTGCTGCTGACCGTGGTGGTCGGCCGGCTGCTCGGGCTCGAATTCCTGCCCAAGCTGGAGGAGGGCAATCTCTGGATCCGTGCGACCCTGCCGCCGACGATTTCGCTGCAGGAGGGCAACGCCTACGTCAACGAGATGCGCAAGATCATCCGCGCGCGGCCCGAGGTCGATGCGGTGGTCTCGCAGCACGGCCGTCCCGACGACGGCACCGATGCCGCGGGCTTCTTCAATGCCGAGTTCTTCGCGCCGCTGAAGCCGGTGAAGGACTGGCCCGGCACCAAGGACAAGGATCAGCTTACCGCGGAGTTGCTGAAGCAGCTCGACGACCGCTTCCCCGGCGTCGAGTTCAATTTCTCGCAATATCTGCAGGACAACGTCTCCGAAGCCGTCTCCGGCGTGAAAGGCGAGAACTCGATCAAGCTCTATGGTAATGATCTGCAGGCGCTGACGGATACCGCCAACAAGATCAAGCAGGTGCTGTCGACGGTGCAGGGCATCACCGATCTCGCGGTGTTCACCTCGCTCGGACAGCCGACCGTGCAGATCGACATCGACCGCGCCAAGGCGGCGCGCTACGGGCTCGCGCCTGGCGACATCAACGCCACCATCAAGGTCGCGATCGGCGGCGACACCGCGGGCGATCTCTACGAGCCCGGCTCCGACCGGCATTTCCCGATCATCGTTCGTCTGGCGCCGGAATATCGCAAGAGCGCGGAGGCGATCGAGAATCTGCGCATCGGCGCGCAGGGGCCGAACGGCATTACGCAAATTCCGCTGAGCGAGGTCGCGACCATCAAGCTGGTCTCGGGCGCAGCCTATATCTATCGCGAGCAGCAGGAGCGCTATCTGCCGATCAAGTTCTCGGTGCGCGAGCGCGACCTCGGCAGCGCGATCCAGGAGGCGCAGCAGAAGGTCGCCGACCAGGTGCAGTTGCCGCCGGGCTCGCATGTCGAGTGGGTCGGCGAGTTCGGCAATCTGCAGGATGCGATCAAGCGGCTGTCGATCGTGGTGCCGATCAGCCTCGCGCTGATCGGCGTGCTCCTGTGGTTCAATTTCGGCTCGATGGCCGATACCTTGCTCGCCATGAGCGTGATCCCGATGGCGATCTTCGGCGGCGTGGTCGGCCTCGTCTTGACCGGAATCCCGTTCAGCGTCTCGGCGGCGATCGGCTTCATCGCCTTGTTCGGCATCGCCGTGATGGACGGCATCATCATCCTGTCGCAGTTCAACCAGCTGATCGACGAGGGTGTCGACCGCATCGAGGCCGTCATCCGCACCGGCGAATTGCAGTTGCGTCCGGTGCTGATGACCTGCGTCGTCGCCGGCATCGGCCTGATGCCGGCCGCGGTGTCGACCGGCATCGGCTCACAGGTGCAGAAGCCGCTCGCGATCGTCGTGGTCACCGGCATGATGCTGGCCCCGATGGTCATCCTAATCACGCTGCCGGTGCTGATCTCGCTGTTCTCCCGCCGAGGCGTTCGCTAGATCCGCATGTGCTCGTCGATGCGCGCGGCGGAGTCACGGTCGACAGCGGCGGCATCGACGATCTCGCCGCGCTTGAACACGAGGTATCTGTCGCTGATCGAGAGCGCGAACGGCAGATGCTGCTCGACCACGATCATCGAGGTGCCGATCTCGCGGCGAGCCCGCACCAGCACCTCGGACAGCCGGTCGACGACGGACGGCTGCAGACCTTCCGTGACCTCGTCGAGCAGCAGCACGTCGGGCTTCGCCATCAGCGCGCGCGCCACGATCAGCATCTTCTGCTCGCCGCCGGACAGCGTGCCGGCCCGCTGGCTGAGCCGCTTGGTCAGCACCGGAAACCAGCCGCCGACCTGCTCGAAACGCGCGGTCATGTCGTCGTCCGTGAGCACGCCGAGCCTGAGATTGTCGCGCACCGACAGATCCTGGAACAGCGCATGCTCCTGCGGCACATAGACCAGCCCCATCTTCCGCTTCAGATGCGGCGCTATCCGCGTCACGTCCTTGCCTGCAAGTCTCACTCGGCCGCGCCAGGCCGGCAGGAAGCCGACGATGGCCTTGAGCAGCGAGGTCTTGCCCATGCCGTTCTTGCCCACGATGGCGAGGGTTTCGGCTTTGCCGAGCGCAAAACCGACATTGCTGATCACCTCCGACGAGCCGTAGCCGCTTGCCAGCTCGTGAACATCCAGAACGCTGCTCATGCGAGGGCCTCCGCATGCGGAACATGCTGTCCGGTGTATATTTCGCGCACCAGCTCGCTGTTCACGACCTCGTCGACCGAGCCGTCGAGCGCGAGGCGCCCCTGGTGCAGCACGATGATGCGCGAGGAGATCTCGCGCACGAAATCGAGATCGTGCTCGACCAGGAGAATGCAGAGCCGGTCGCGGCGGGCGAGGGCGGTGAGGATGTCGGCGAAGCTCTGCCGTTCCGCGCGCGTCAGTCCGGCGGTTGGCTCATCCAGCAGCAGCACGTCGGGCTCGAGCGACAGCACCATCGCGAGCTCGAGTGCCTGCTTGAGCCCGTGGCTCAGATTGCGCGCTTCCTCATCGAGCCGCTCGCTGAGCCCGGAGCGTTCGACGACCGACATGGCTGCAGGCGGCAGCGCCAGCGTCACCGCGCGCGAGGTCAGTGCGGGAGGATCAGCATGTGTCCGCGCGACGCGCAGGCATTCTGCGACGGTCAGCGTCTCGAACACCGATGCCGTCTGGAACTTGCGTCCCAGGCCAAACCGAACGACGCGATCCGGCGGCAGCCGTACGATGTCGTGGCCGGCGATCGCGACGTCGCCGGTCGAGCGTTCGCGGCCGTCGGACAGGCAGCGGATCAAGGTGGTCTTGCCAGCCCCGTTGGGACCGACGAGGCTCAGCAATTCGCCGCGATATGCCGTGAACTGCACGCCGTCCAGCACTGCGAGACTGCCATAATGCTTGCCGAGCGCGCGAACTTCGATGGCAACGGCGTCCGGATTGCTGACCGCCGTGGCGGCAGCGGCCGGGCGCAGCGTCGTCGCAGTGCGCCGTCCCGAACCGCCGCGCTTGACCAGGCGCATCACAGCGCCAAGCAGGCCGTCCGGGAAGACAAGGATCACGATGATCAGCGCAAGCCCGACGATCAGCTCCCACACATAGGGGAGGCTATTGGCAAGGTAGGCGCTCGCCACCTCGATGCACAGCGCGCCGATCACCGGACCGATCACGGTGCCGCGGCCGCCGAGCGCGACCATGATCACGAGGTTGGTTCCGAAGCTGAAGCTCGCGTTTTCGGGCGCGGCGATACCGCCGAATCCGGCATAAAAGAATCCGGCCAGCGCGGAGACGATCGCGGACAATACCAGCACCGTGATACGCAGCCGCGACGTGTCGATGCCGAGATAGGTGCAGCGTGCGTCGTTGTCGCGCAGCGCCGCCAGCAGACGTCCGGTGTCACTGCGCATCACGACGAGCGCGAGCGTCGCCGTCGCCAGCAATCCGAAACCAGCGAGTCGCAGCCAGGTCTCGATCTCCAGATCGAAGCTTTCGAAGCCGACAAGTCCGCTCGACGAGCCGGTGAATGTGCCGCCGGAATAGAGGATCTGCACCAGCACGATCGGCACCACCAGCGAGATCACGGAGGCGTAGAGCGGCGTCGAGCCAGGGTAGAACGACAGCCAGCCAGTGAAGGCGGCGACAGCGGCCGCCACCACCACGGCTGCGCCGATCGCGGCGCAGATCTGCCAGGGGCCGAAGCCATATTCGGTGAACATGATCGCGAGCGCATAGGCGCCGATGCCGAAGAAGGCGGACTGGCCGAACGTCAGCGTGCCGCAATAGCCCCACATGATGTCGACGGTGATCGCCGCGATGGCGACGAAGCAGGCGCGCACCAGGATGTTCACGAGGTAGGTATCGAGCAGCAGCGGCGCCACGACGATCACGCCGGCGGCGAGCGCGACCAGCAACGCGGGGACGATCAGGAGCGGCATCGCGCGCTTCGTTGGGGACACAGGAGAGGCGAGGGGGCGCGCATCAGGCACGGGCAAAACCCTCCGGGCGGATCCGCAGCACGACGGCGGCGCAGATCGCGATGGTGAGACCGCCGAGGATCGGATTGACGAAGGTCGAAACCAGGACCTGAAGGGTGCCGAGGACCGCGCAGGAGCCGGCCAGCGCCAGCAGCGAGCCGCCGGACACCATGACCAGCATGAACGCACCGATCAGCCAGGGCACGCCCATGTTCGGGTCGACGCTCGACAGCGGCGTGATCAGTGCGCCCGACAGCGCGGCGAGCCCGCTGCCGAGTGCGAAGGTGATCAGCCTGACCCGTGAGGAGTCGACGCCGAGGCCCTGCGCCAGCATCTCGTTCATGATCACGGCCTTGGTCGACAGACCAAGCCGCGTGCCGTTGAGAAGAGCGGTGAACAGCAGGCCGACGATGATGGCCGCGGCGATCATCACCAGCCGGTAGGCCGAATAATCGGCGCCGAACAGATGCACCGTTCCCGAGATCGGCGCTTGCACAAACTGCACCTCGCGGCCGAACATCAGCGTGATGAGCTGCCCGAGTACGATGCCGAGGCCCCAGGTGGCGAGGATCGCATCGAGCGGACGCTTGTAGAGCCGGCGGACGATCACGATCTCCGTCACGCCGCCGCAGACCGCGCCGGCGACGAAGGCGAGCGGCAGGATCAGAAACCACGGCAGGCCCAGTTGCGCGCCGACCAGGGCTGCATAAGCGCCCACGGTCAGGAAGGCGGCATGGGCGAAGTTGATGATCTTCATCACGCCGAACACGATCAGAAGGCCGGCGGCGATGATGAAGAGCATGGCGGCCGTCGTGACGGCATCGAGGGCGACGGTCAGCATGGTCATTCCCGGTCGAGAGGTTGCGGGGCGGACGCGCGTCCGCCCCGCGGGAGGATACGCGATCAGGACTTGCCCGGGCACTGCGCTCCGGGATCGACGTTCGCAAAGCTCTGGATCACCTTGACGCTGCCGTTGGCCTGGACCTGGCCGAGATACATCGTCAGCGGCGCATGGCGCTGCTTGTCCATCTTGATCGTGCCGCGCGGGCCGTCGACCGAGACCTCGGCCAGCGCCTTCAGCACCTTGTCCTGGTCGGTGCTGCCGGCCTTCTCGACCGCCGCCTTGTAGGCGTACACCGCCTCATACTCCGGAACCGACAGATCGTTCGGCGTCTTCAGCTCGGCACCAAACTTCTTGGCCATCGCCGCCAAAAAGGTCTTGTTGGCGGGGGTGTCGATGCCCGTGACGTACGAGGCCGACAGATAGATGCCGGCGGCATCAGCACCCATGCCCTTGGCGGTGCCCTCGTCGACGGCGAGGTTGCCGTAAGGCAGATTCACGCCGGCGGCGCGCAGTTGCTTGGTCAGGGTCACGTTCGGCGCGCCGCCCGCCGTCGAGGTGATCAGCGCGTCAGCCCCGGAAGTCTTGAGCTTGGAGATGATCGAGGTCCAGTCCGAGCCGTCCATCGGCAGATATTCCTCGCCGACCACCTTGCCGCCGGTCTTCTCGATGTAGCTCTTGGTGAAGCCGAGCATGCCGCGGCCGAAGGCGTAGTCGGAGCCGATCAGGAAATAGTTCTTCGCCTTCTTCTCCTTGTTGAAGTAGTCGACGATCGGCGGCACCTGCTGGTCCGGCACCCAGGCGTTGACATACAGATAGGGGCTGCAGGACTTGCCCTCGTAGAACGAGGTGTAGATGTAGGGCGTCTTGCCGCGGGCGACGATCGGCAGGCCGGCGTTGCGGGCCGCGCTGGTCTCCATCGAGATCAGCACGTTGACCTTCTTCTGAAAGATCAGCGCGTCGAATGCCTTCTGGGCGCCGGCCGCGCCCGAGGCGTCATCGGCGACCTCGAGCGCGAGCTTGCGGCCGAGCACGCCGCCCTTGGCGTTGATCTCCTCCACCGCGAGCTCGGCGGATTGCACCACCGACGGTGCAACGACGGAGTTGGCGCCCGACAGGCCGACGGGAACGCCGATCTTGATCGGATCGGCGGCCAGAGCAGGCGAGAGTGCCGTTCCCGCCGCAAGGGCGAGCGCCAGCGAGGTGGTGATCAAACGCGACGTCATCGATTGTCCTCCGTGAATGGTCGAGATGAAAATTGCCGTGGAGCAGTCAGTACCACCCCCGTTTGACCTCGCTGCCGAGCATCTCGTCATAGACATCGGAGCGGCGGTCGCGCAGGACCTGGTTGAAGGCGTTCCAGTTGCGGGCGCGGCGGGCCTCGCCGAGCGAGACGTCGGCGACCACGATCTCCTCCTTGTCCCGGCTCGCGGGACCGGCGACAGGCCAGCCGGTGTAGCTGACGATCAGGCTCTGACCCTCGAACGGCTGGCCGCGCTCGATGCCAACGCGATCGGCGCAGGCGATGAAGATCGAGTTGGAATGTGCGGCGGCCATGGCGAGAATGTTGGCCATCGCCTCGCGGCCCGGCGCCTGGCCGGGGATCGGCACCCAGTTGGTCGGCACGCAGACGATGTCGGCGCCTTGCAGCGCATTGAGACGATAGCTCTCGGGGAACCAGCCGTCGTAGCAGATCGCCATGCCGATGCGGCCGATCTCGGTGTGGTAGACGGGGAAGCCGAGATTGCCGGGCTCGAAATATAGGTTCTCCTCGTTCCACAGGTGCACCTTGCGGAACTTGCCGATATAGCCGTTCGGTCCGATCAGCACGGCGCTGTTGTAGAGCTTGGCGCCGTCGCGCTCGCAGATCCCTGCCACGAGATGCAGGCCGTGCTCGGCGGCGATCTCGCTCCAGGCGGTCACTGCGGGACCGCCTGGAATGGTCTCGGAGGCGGCGAAGGCCTCCTCGCGCGATTTGAATACGTAGCCGGAGGAGGCGAGCTCGGGGAGCACCACGAGCCTGGCGCCTTGCGCCACGGCCTGGTGAATCAGGTCGAGGCTGTGGGCGAGGTTGGTTGCCAACTCGCCGACCATCGGCTGCATCTGGATGCAGGCGATCCGCAGTTTGCTGTCGTCATCCGTCGTCAAGGCACGAGTCTCCGTTGCGTTCGCGAGGGTCGCGCGCGCCAAACAAAAAGCCCCCGACTGCGCCTTGTGGCGCAATGCGAGGGCTGCATAGCCTGATGTGAAATGGCCGACCGGCCATTGGCGGACATCCGATGTCCGCGACGTCCTCAAGTAATTCCCATGCTTGATACGAAGTCAACGCCATCGGCTGCAAAAATTTCGGGCCGCGGCTGCCCAGCGCATGAGCGCGGAAACACCCGCTCAGCGCGAGGCCGGCGCATCCAGCACACCCAATCCGCCGAGCGTCTCCTGCGCATTGATGATCGAGATCGCGATATCCGCCATCGCGACGCGCTTCTGCGTCGCCTGCGCGCGGATCAGCTCATAGGCCTCGACCTCGCCGACCTGCTTCAGCCCCATCAGGATCTTCACCGCCTTGTCGACGTCGCGCCGCGCCTTCAAGGTCTCCTCCAGCTTCTGCACCTTGCTCTCGAGCCTGCGCGTGTAGCCGCGCAGCGAGCGCGCGAGCACCAGCGACGACAAGATGCCGAACGAGCGGATCGGCTTGTTGACGACGCCATGCGCGTTGCTGTCGAGCAGCCGCTTCAGGATGGTCGGATTCTCGTAGTCGACGATGGCGATGAAGGTGAGGGGATGCTCGCTGGTGCCTTCCGGAAAGATCATCTCCTCCGAGGTCTCGATCAGCTGGAACACGGTGTCGATGTCGTGCGGGATCGCGGCCGGCGGCGGCCACACGCCGCGCACGTTGCAGCCGATGCGCTTGAGCTGGTCGATCAGCGCATCGCCCTCGGCATCGCGCGGATGGATCACCAGCACGCGCGCGCCGCGCAGCTCCTCGATCAGCCGGCGCACCCCCGGCTTCATGCGGTCATCCGGTCTCATGCTGAGAGCGCCTCTTCGCTCAGCCAGCGGCCACCGATCGGCGAGACTGACAGATACGGGTCCGGCTTGATCGGGCTTTTGCTCTCCCAGACGATGTCGAACTGCCCGTCGGCGCGCACGCGCCCGATGCGCGGCGTGGTCCAGACGTGGTTGTTGTCGGGATCGATCCGCATCGGTCCCTCCGGCGCCTCCAGGCTGAGGCCGAGCGCGGCTTCGACCAGCTTCTGGGTATCGAGGCTGCCCGCCTGCGCCAACGCCAGCGCGAACAGCTTGATCTGCGCATAGGCCGAGGCGCTCCACATGCTGACCGGCTTGTCGGCGCCGAAGGCGGCCGCGAACGCCGCCTTGAAGCGGTCGTTGCTGTCGCGCGCGAGCGTACCGAAATAGCTCGCCGCAGTGAGGTGGCCGGCGCAATATTCGGGACCGATGGCGCGGACCTCGCCCTCGGCCATCGTGAGACTGGCGATAGGCAGCCGCTTCGGGTCGAAGCCGGCCTGCGCATACATCCGATAGAAGCGCTGTGCGGTGCGGCCGACGATGGTCGAGAACACGACGTCGGGCGCGGCATCCCTGATGGCATTGAGGCCGCGCGAGAGCTCGGCATCGGTCGCCTCCATCGCCACATATTGCTCGCCGACGACGCGGCCCGCATAGGACTCGACGAGGTCGCGCATGATGCGGTTGGATTCGCGCGGATAGATGTAGTCCGAGCCGATCAGGTAGACGCGCGGGCCATGCTTGCGCACGATGTATTCGGCAAGCTGGAACGCGTTCTGGTTCGGCGCCGGCCCGGTGTAGATCACGTTCGGCGAATATTCAAAACCCTCGTAGAGCGAGGGATACCACAGCAGGCCGTTACGACGCTCGATCGCCGGCAGCACCGCCTTGCGCTCGGCCGAGGTCGAGCAGCCGAAGATGACGGAGGCGCCGTCCTCGGTCAGCAGCCGATCGGCGAGCTTGCGGAACGTCTCAGGCTGCGAGCCCGGATCATAGGCGATGACCTCGATCTCGCGGCCGAGCACGCCGCCGTCCCGGTTGATCTCCTGGATCGCCAGCGCGGTGCCGAAGAAATGCTCGGACTCCGTGACCTCCATCAGGCCGCTGCGTGAGAACAGCACGCCGACGCGCCAGACATCCTTGTCGGATGATTTTGCGGTCGGTCTCGTCGTCATCATCATGCCTCCAGGTCGACGGGCCGGTCGCGCCGGCTCGGAAGCGCTGTTTATTGCGACTCATCGCGCGGTTGGCAACCGGGGCGGAGGCCGCAGACGAGGATCCGGATCAGGACGAGCCGCAGCATCGCCGCGACGCCCAGTGCGTCCGGGTCATGCGATAGGCGGGCCCTCGTGACATGATGAGGGCGCAGGGAATGCCGGGCGCTGGCCGCACCCATGGCCCGCCTGCAGAAAAAAAGCAGGCGGCAGTCACCACAGGTCAGCCGAGACATCCCGGCATTCCCTGCGCGGAGGTTTTAACGCTTATACGCGCTCTCCTCGGTGCACCGGGCTTGTTGGCCACCGTACGCGACGACGCGCTTCTCGCACGCCGCCGCGGGGACACCAGCTTCGGGGTGTCAGGACCACGCGACTTCACGTCCGCAAGTGCATCGTTCGTCCGCACATGATGCGCGCCGATGCCCTCACGTCCACCGCATTGCCGGCCCAACGTATCGTGACGACGCGTACGTCCCTCATCCGGACCGGAACGCGGGCAGCATACGCCTGATTTGCTGATTTTCGGAAGCGATTTATTTTTCGCGCAGGCTCTTGAAATGGGCGTTGTTGTTGAGCGTTCAGGCCAAATCCGCGTTTCAGCGCACCGCTTCGCCGCACATTGGGACGCTGTTTACGAAGCTGCCGTGCCGGCGGCTAAGCCGGGAATCCCTAGCCAGCCGCGCCTGGCCGTCCGTGGTCATCTTTCGTACGGACCCGTCGAGCCTGGGGTGACGAGGTGCCTGGTTCAAAGGCCGCATGCGGTGCGGATTTTCGTGCAGCGGGGCTGCCTGCAACCGCTGCCGGGTGAGATTCACGTGGTAGGCGGCGCGCCGCGCCGTCATAGTCCGAACCGAACAATACCAGGGAAGCAGGTCACTATGCGGGCACCTTGTCCGAGGCGGGCAAGCGTAGAATGACGCGAAGGCCGGAGCGATCCGCCTCCACGATATTTTCGACGTAAATCGATCCGCGATACCTCTCGACGATGCGTTTGACGATCGAGAGACCGAGCCCCGATCCTTCGCCGCCGGCCTGTCTCGACCGGAAAAAAGGCTCGAAGATGCGGTCGAGATCCGATGGCGGGATGCCTGGCCCGGTATCTTCGATCTGCACGATCGCTGCTTCGCCCTCCCGATAGATACCGATATCGACGCTGCCGCCGTCTGGGGTGAATTTGATCGCGTTTTCGATCAGGTTCCGAACGGCCGATATGACGAAGAACGGCGTGCCTTCCACCACGACCGTCTCGGCCATCGTGAAGCCGACGTCTATGTCGCGGGTCGCGGCCTCCGGCAGAAGATCGGCCACCACGCCCTTCGTGATCCTGTCCAGCTGTACCGGCTCGTTGGTTGCCGGCGTTTCGGCGTCGTGACGGGCGAGGGCCAGAAGCTGCTCCAGCAGATGCTTCGTTCGCCGCATACCGCTTTTCAAAGCGGCGAGGCGTTCCCGGGACGCCGCCGGCATCTCCATGAGGTCGAGATTTTCCGCCTGCAGGCTGAGAGCCGTAATCGGCGTCCGGAGCTCGTGGGCCGCATCGTCGATGAAGCGCCGTTGCTGCTCCATCATGGCGCGCATGCGCCGAAGCAGACCATTTATGGAGTCGAGGAAAGGTTGCAACTCGCTGGGGGCGGTCGCGGCCTTCAATTGTTCGATATCGTCAGGCTTCCTCGCATCCAGCTCGCCGGCCAGAACGACCATGGGCCGCAGGGAGCGGGCGATCACGATCGCGATGACCAGCATCAGGCACGGGATCAGCGCGAGGATGGGAAGCAGCGTGCGCAGCGCCATATCGCTCGCGAGCTCGGTCCGGATTTCCGTTCGTTGCGTGATTGCGAGCCGGGTCCCGTCGGGACGCGTCCGGAGCAGAGCGCGCACCGGTTGCCCCTGATACGTATCGTTGTGCAATCCATCCCGAAGACCCCAGAACCGGCGATTGTCGGCCGGACCATGCGGGAGCTCGCCCAATTCGACGACGGCGATCTCCGACTCGGCGTCGACCCCATTGAGCGGCTGGCTCTGCCTGATCGGGGAGCTCAGCGCGAAGACCCCGATCTGGTTGAGGACGGAGTCCTGCATCTCGATGGCCTCGTCGTAAGCCCAGACATATGCAAACGCTCCTCCGACCGCTCCTGCAACGACGATGACGGCAGTGAGTCCGGCGAAGAGGCGGCCGCGCAGCGATCCGATCATGTGGAGCGATCCACCATCCAGCCGACGCCTCGAACGTTTCTGATCGACGTATTGCCGAGCTTCTTTCGCACGGCGTGGATCAGGAACTCGACGGCGTTGCTTTCTACTTCTTCGCTCCATCCGTAGATATGTCCCTCCAGCTCGCTTCGGGACAGGATCGTTCCAGGCCGTGCGAGCAGCGCCCGAAGCAGCGCGAATTCGCGCGCGCTGAGAACCGCCTTTTCCTCGAAATAGGAGGCTTCGCGCGTCGCCGGGTCGAGTTGGAGCTTTCCGTTCGTCAGAATTGGCGCCGCGCCGCTGCCCTCGCGCCTCGTCACCGCGCGCATGCGCGCCAGCAACTCCCCGATCTCGAACGGCTTGACGAGATAGTCGTCGGCTCCGAGATCGAGACCTCTGATGCGGTCGTCCAGGGCGTCACGCGCGGTCAGTATGATCACCGGCAGGCGCGCGCCGCCGCTGCGGACTTTCCGCAGTATCTCCAGGCCGTCGATCTCGGGCAGGCCGAGATCGAGCAGCGCGATATCGTAGGTCTCGCTTCGCACCGCGTCGATCGCGAGTTCGCCGTCCCGCACCCAATCCACCGCGTAGGCGGCGTCCTTCAACGCCTGCGAAACCGCGGCACCGATCATCGCGTCGTCTTCCACGAGCAATACACGCATCTGTCCGTCCCCGAACGGCGACCGGAAGATAAGCCTGCCGGCCGCCGAGCACCTTCGATCAATCGGCCTTGTCGTTGTCCTCGTCGTCCCTGTCCGCCGCAGACGCCACGATCGTTCCCTTCTCCGGATCGACCTTGACGTCGGTCACTCCGTTGTCGGCCTTCACTTCGACGTCGTAGACCCAGCTTCCATCTTTCTGCTTTTCGTATTCCGCCCGGACCGCCTTGCCCTTGGCGTGCCTCTCGGCGATGTCGATCGCGGACGGCAGCGAGACCCTGGCCGATGCGATCGGACCGGCATCATTCGCGGCCGTGCTCGGAGTTTCCGCCGAAGCCGCGACGACCGTCAACAGAAGGATCGAGCAGGCGGCGATTGGTGAACGTAGCATTCCGTTTCTCCGTTTCATGTCCCCCTCCGGCGCACCATGACGATCGCGACTTAGGAGCGACTTAGCCGCGTTCGGAGGCCCGATCCTCTAAGGCGGAGCTAAGTCTGAGCAGGCACCTTGCATGGCAACGACGCAACGTCGCCAGACCAGATCGAACAGGAGTTGTGCGGAAATGCCCGGGAACGAATCGACAGGCCACAGGATGCTCAACAAGGTCCCCGAGGTCACCCTCGTCTTCTGGGTGATCAAGATCATGTCGACCACCGTCGGCGAAACCGGCGCTGACTATCTTGCCGTCCATGTCGGGCTGGGGACGACGGTGACCGGCCTCGTCATGGCGGGCCTTCTCGCAGCGGCGCTCGCGGTCCAGCTAAGCATGAACAGGTACGTGCCCTGGATCTACTGGCTGACCGTGGTCCTGGTCAGTGTGGTCGGCACCCAGATCACCGATGCGCTGACCGACAAGCTCGAGGTCAGTCTGTATGTCAGCACGGTGGCGTTTGCCATCGTCCTGGCTGCGATCTTCGCGGTCTGGTACGCGTTCGAACGAACGCTCTCGATCCATACCATCTTCACGACGAGGCGCGAGGCCTTCTACTGGTCCGCGATTCTCTTCACGTTCGCGCTGGGTACCGCCGCGGGAGACCTCGCGACCGAGGCTTTGGGGCTTGGCTTCAACGTCGGCGTCTTTGCCTTTGCGGGTCTGATCGCCGCCGTCGCCGCTGCCTCCATGCTGGGCGCGAACGCCGTGCTGACCTTCTGGCTCGCCTACATCCTGACCCGCCCACTCGGAGCCTCGCTCGGAGACCTCCTTTCGCAGTCGCGCGAATATGGCGGACTCGGACTAGGCACCATCCATACCAGCCTGGCTTTCCTCACCGTCATCATCGGGCTGGTCGCATGGTTGTCCTTCGAAGGCGACCGCCCCCGGAAGACCGAGGCCTTCCTGAGCGAATGACCTCGTTCCCCGCAAACCGATCCAACCCAGACCACCATCGGAGTGTAACAATGAAGAAGACCCTGTTCACGAGCACCGCAGTCATCCTCGCCCTGTCCATCGCCCAGTTGGCCCCGGTCGCCGGCGGAGGCGCTTTCCTGGTGCCGCGCGCGGAAGCGGCGCAGTCGAAGCTCGGCGACCTGACTGCCTTCAGGAGCATCGCCGCCGAAGTCGCGGCTCTCGTCGACAAGGGAGACCTTTCGGGCGCCAAGACCCGCATCAAGGATCTGGAGACCAAATGGGACGAGTCGGAGGCTGGCCTGAAACCGCGCGCTGCAGCCGACTGGCACACCGTCGACAAGGCGATCGACCGGGCGCTCGAAGCCGTCCGCGAGACCAAGCCGGACGCAGCGAAGTGCAAGACGGCCCTCGCCGATCTGCTTTCGGTGATGGACTCCATGAAGGCCTAGCCCGCGTCTCCAGAGCCGGTGGCGGCCCATTTCGCGATGTGCCGCCACGTTCCGGCGCACCGGAGCGATCTACAATCAAGTGAAAGACCCCCGCATGAACGACGGCATCGAGACGAGCAAGGTTCCGGAAGTGACCCTGATATTCTGGGTCATCAAGATTTTGGCGACGACGCTTGGCGAGACGGGTGGCGACGCCGCTTCGATGTCGATGAAACTTGGATACGGGGTAAGCAGCGCCATATTCATCGCCCTGTTCCTCGTTGTTGTCGCCGCCCAGATCGCGGCAAGACAATTTCGCCCCTTCCTCTATTGGTCGGTCGTCATCGCCACGACCACGGCCGGCACGACCGTGGCCGACCTTGCCGACCGCTCCTTGGGAATCGGATATGCTGGCGGCTCGTCCCTTCTTTTCGCGCTGTTGATGCTCTCCCTCCTCGTCTGGTACCGGTCGGAAGGATCAATCTCGGTCAACACCGTTTCGACGCCGCGCATCGAGGCGTTCTATTGGATATCGATCCTGTTCTCTCAGACGCTGGGTACCGCGCTTGGGGACTGGGTGGCCGACACCAACGGTCTCGGCTACGAACGCGGCGCGCTCGTCTTCGGCGCCGGCCTGGCGGCGATCGCGGCTGCCTACTACTTCACCTCGCTGTCGCGCACGACGCTGTTCTGGGCCGCCTTCATTCTCACCAGACCGCTTGGTGCGACGCTCGGCGATTTTCTGGACAAGCCAATCGCGAACGGCGGGCTGGCGTTCAGCCGATACTACGCGTCGGCAATCCTGGCGGCAGTGATCATCGGATGCATCGCGCTCCTCCCGCAGCGAGCCGGTATCTGCCCAGGCGAGCGCTTGAGCAGCCGGGTCTAACGCACGCCATCTCGGAAGTCCTTCGGCGCGACCCGCCCTACGACCTCATAGCAGCGCGCAGGGCGGATTGCCGTAGCACAATCCACCATCTTCTCGCGCCAAGCTTTCGGCGGGTTACGCTGCGCCAACCCCCGCCCTGTGAACTGATCTGCTGGTGTTCAGAAGCGATTGATTTTTCGCGGAAACTCTTGAAATTGGCGTTGTTGTTGAGGGTTCAGGCGAAATCCGCGTTTTGGCGCACGCTCTCGCCGCTGCCCCGGAATGACGGCGGGGAGGCGGGGGCGTCCCTGACACCGCGCGTGATATGAGCGCGACGCGATGGTGGATGTCATGCAACGTGCCGCATCGATCTCGCGACCAGCTTGGAGCCCGAATGGCGCCTGCCCGCGTTGACCCCTGTTGGATTCGGCGATAGCCGACTCGCGATGCTCGAAAGACCACGGCACGCGTCCAGATGTCGCGGCCAGACTGGAAAGTTGACATGCGCAGCTTCGAAGACCGAGTTCTGTTGTTCCTGCTCGTGGTGATCACGCTGCTGCTCGGCTGGATCCTGCTGCCATTCTACCCCGCCGTGCTGTGGGGCGTCGTGGGGGCCATCGTGTTTTCTCCCCTCCACCGCCGATTGTCGCGGTCGATGCACGGCAGAGATGGGCTTGCCGCAGCCGTCGCCGTACTGCTGGTCGTCCTGATCGTCATTCTGCCGCTGTCGCTGATCGGGGCGGCGCTGGCGCAGCAGGCCTCCGGTGTCTACGGCCAGGCGCAGTCGGGCCAGTTGGACCTCGGGCAGTATTTCCAGAAGATGCTGGAGGCGCTTCCGACATGGGTGGTCGATCTCCTCAACCGTTTTGGACTCGGCAGCCTGGCCGGACTGAAGGACAGGCTGTCGGCCGGCCTGCTGAAAGGCAGCCAGATGATTGCGGGCCAGGCGCTGAACATCGGCCAAGGGACCTTCGAGTTCTTCGTCAATCTGTTCCTCATGCTGTATCTGCTGTTCTTCCTGCTTCGCGACCAGGAGGCGTTGTCGGCGCGTATCGCCAACGCCATTCCGCTGCGCGCGGAGCAGCGGCACGCGCTGCTGGGCAAGTTCACGGTCGTCATTCGCGCGACGGTGAAGGGCAATCTGGTCGTGGCGCTGGCGCAGGGCGCTCTGGGCGGTCTGATCTTCTGGTTCCTCGGCATCACCGCGCCGCTGCTATGGGCCGTCGTGATGGCGTTTCTGTCGCTGCTTCCGGCTGTCGGAGCAGGGCTGGTGTGGTTTCCGGTCGCGCTCTATCTGCTGGCCACCGGATCGGTCTGGCATGGCGTGATCCTGATCGCCTATGGCGCCCTGGTGATCGGGCTTGTCGACAATCTGCTGCGTCCCCTCCTGGTCGGCCAGGACACCAAGATGCCCGACTATGTCGTGCTGATCTCGACCCTCGGCGGGATCGAGGCGTTCGGTCTGAACGGCTTCATCATCGGGCCGGTCATCGCCGCAATGTTTATCGCGATCTGGAACATGTTCTCCGACGCGCGCGGCGATGGGGCGTTCGTGCACGACACCACGCAGGGTACTGGACGATGAGGCACGTCACGATGGGCCGATGACCGCCACCGTGAGGATGACTCGAATTCTGCTCCCGTCATTCCCGGGCAGAAGCGCCAGGGGCCGGCCCGGATTCATGACCACCAAAAGGCCGTCATTGGCGGGATCATCGCTGCGCTCGTCGTCTCGTGCAGTGGCGGCTGCGGAGCCCGGGCCCACCCCGCAATAACCCGGAGAAAACGGCGCAGCGCCATATCGTCGCGGCAAACAAGAGGGAATTAACGGATCGTAATCCGCCATCTCCTAGCAATGCGGAGTCCGGCGGGTTACGTTGTACGATCTGTCCTGCGCGCCCTTGACCTCTTTCCTGCGGGCATGTCTCAGACTGCTCTTCCAGACCGGCTCATCGTCGGGCGCACGATGAATCATTTGGCTTCGACCCCCGGTTGAATCCGCGAAAGCTCTGGTTTCGAACGCCTGCGGCGGTCCGCAGGGGTCCATTTGGCCGCGGTCGCGCCATGCGCGATCGCCAAGAACACAAGGTGGAGACGACATTGCAGTTCGATCAGCCAGTCGCGATGGCGACTGTGCCGCCCAAGGACCGCGCCACGCTGCGCGCCGGCGACGACGAGGGCCGCGCGGCGGCCGACGCAAGGTACTGGATGCAGATTCTCAGCAGCTATCGCACGCCAAACCGCCTGCGCAGCGTGACCGAGCTGGTCATCACGGCCGTGCCGCTGGTGGCGCTGTGGACGGCCGCCTGGTTCGCGTTCTCGCTCGGCCATGCCTGGGCGTCGTTGCTCATCGCGATTCCTGCCGGCGCCTTTCTGGTGCGTCTGTTCATGATCCAGCACGATTGCGGCCACGGCACCTTCTTCGCCGGGCGTCAGGCGAACGACTGGGTCGGCCGCATCCTGGGCGTGCTGACCCTGACGCCTTATGACTGGTGGCGGCGCACGCATGCGATCCACCACGCCAGCAGCGGCAACCTCGACAGGCGCGGCATCGGCGATATCGATACGTTGACCGTGCGGGAATATCAGGCGCGGTCGAGCTGGGCCCGGCTGCGCTACCGGCTTTACCGCCATCCCCTGGTCATGTTCGTGGCCGGTCCCGCTTACCTGTTCTTCCTGCAGCACCGTCTTCCGTTCGGTCTCATGCGGGCTGGCTGGTCGCCCTGGGTCAGCACGATGGCCACCAATCTCGGCATCGCCCTGGTGGTCGCCGGGCTGATGTGGCTGATCGGCATCCAGGCGTTCCTGGTCGTGCATCTCCCGATCATGCTGCTCGCCGCCATGGCCGGGGTGTGGCTGTTCTACGTCCAGCATCAGTTCGAGCACACCGTCTGGGAGCGGGGCGAGCGCTGGACGCAGCAGCAGGCTGCGCTCTACGGCAGCTCACATTACGACCTGCCGGCATGGCTGCACTGGCTCACCGCCAACATCGGCATCCACCACGTCCACCATCTCTCGAGCCGAATTCCCTATTACCGGCTGCCGGTCGTGCTGCGCGATCATCCCGAACTGCGCGAGATCGGCCGCATCACGCTGCCCGAGAGCCTGCGCTGTGTCCGACTGGTGCTGTGGGACGAACAGCAGCGCCGGCTGGTGTCGTTCCGCGACGCCGGAGCGGAGGCCGGAGCATTGGAGCTTCGGACAACGACACCGAAGCTCGCTGGGTCACAGCCATAGTACGTAGATTAGGCAGGGGCGCGCGAGCGACCTGCCCACATACAAGTTCTGAGCCGGCGGGTTGAGCCGTCAGATGGAAACCCAGGCGCGACCGCGCGCGTCTCAGGCCGCGCCGCTTTGTTTGGCCGGTGCCTGTCGTTGGGCCGCCGACCAGGATGCGTGGAACCAGCCGCCGAGGCCCCAGGGGTGAGTCCGTTCCAACCAGATGAACGGTCCCATCGGCGTTTCAAACTTGCCGGGCTGGGGCCCGACCACACCCCGACCATGCAGCAACTCGCCCTGCCAGCCTTCGTTCTTGGAGCCTTCCGCGCCGACATGAAGCCGGTAGGCCCAGGGCTCGGTGTCCATGATGACGTTGCCCTGCGCCGTCTTCATCCAGGCAATGGTGTCGGCGTGGATCGCACCAAAGGGATGGAAAGGACGGTCCTCGGGGACGCCGACGAACACGCCGACGCCGGTCTTGACCGTCGCGCCGGCGGCGATCGTCACGGGCTCGCCCTTCTGATCGTACAGCACGCCGTGCCAGTTCTGCGATTTCGTGCCCGGCGCAGTGACGATGATCTGGTAGGCGAGGCGCGGCTCGTCGAGGAGCGGCTGTTGTGACATGATCGTCTCCCATCCATGCGGGCCGGACGTGACCGCCGGGACGCGTGCGGCCCTATGCTGACACAGTATCGGCACGGCGCTAGATCGGGCGTTGACCTGAATCAACCATCACGAGTTGAATGCAATTTCAGATTGAGTAAAAGGCTGGTGCGGAGTGTCAGCGGACGCGCCGTGCCCACCGCCCGTCGGTCGTAGTAATCGGCCTCATAGTAGGACGGCAGGCACGCATCTGCCTTCACTCTGTCGAGCGAAGGCAGATGCTTTCTCCGTCCTGCGGGCTAAAGGCTCAATCCCTCACCACGCGCACGGCGCCCTTCGCGGCGCTTGAGGCGAACGCGGCGTAGGCCTTCAGCGCGGTCGAGACCTTGCGGGCGCGCTTGGCCGGCTTCCAGGCCTGGTCCCCCCGGGCCTCCATCGCGGCGCGGCGCCGGGCGAGCTCCTCATCCGACACTGCGAGATGGATGGTGCGGTTGGGGATGTCGATCTCGATGCGGTCGCCGTCCTGCACCAGGCCGATCAGGCCGCCCTCGGCGGCTTCCGGCGAGACATGGCCGATCGACAGCCCCGAGGTGCCGCCGGAGAAGCGGCCGTCGGTGATCAACGCGCACGCCTTGCCGAGGCCCTTCGACTTCAGATAGCTGGTCGGATACAGCATCTCCTGCATGCCCGGGCCGCCGCGCGGGCCCTCATAGATGATGACGACGATGTCGCCGGCCTTGATCTTGTTGGTGAGGATCGCTTCGACCGCGGCGTCCTGGCTCTCCATCACGCGCGCAGGACCCGAGAACTTCAGGATCGAGGCATCGACGCCCGCGGTCTTCACGATGCAGCCGTCGCGCGCGATGTTGCCGGTCAGCACGGCCAGGCCGCCATCCTTGGAATAGGCATGCGCGAGGTCGCGGATGCAGCCCTTCTCGCGGTCGAGATCGAGCTCCTGGTAGCGGCGGTCCTGGCTGAACGCGACCTGCGTCGGCACGCCGCCGGGGGCGGCCATGTAGAAGTTCTTGACGCTCTCGCTCGCCGTGCTGCGGATGTCCCAGCGCTCCAGCGCTGATGCCAGCGAGGCCGAATGGACGCTCGGCAATTCGGTGTGCAGCAGGCCGGCGCGGGCGAGCTCGCCGAGGATGCCCATCACGCCGCCGGCGCGGTGCACGTCCTCCATGTGCACGTCGGCCACGGCGGGAGCGACCTTGCACAGGCAGGGGACCTTGCGCGACAGGCGATCGATGTCGGTCATCGTGAACGGGATCTCGCCCTCATGCGCGGCGGCGAGCAGATGCAGCACGGTGTTGGTCGAGCCGCCCATCGCGATGTCCATGCTCATCGCGTTCTCGAACGCCTTGAAGTTGGCGATCGAGCGCGGGAGCACGGACGCATCGTCCTGCTCGTAATAGCGGCGGGCGAGATCGACGATCAGGTGACCGGCCTCGACGAACAGGCCGCGGCGGTCGGCATGCGTCGCCAGCACCGAGCCGTTGCCGGGCAGCGACAGGCCGAGCGCCTCAGTCAGGCAGTTCATGGAGTTGGCCGTGAACATGCCGGAGCAGGAGCCGCAGGTCGGGCAGGCCGAGCGCTCCATGACCTCCACGTCGGCATCGGACACCTTGTCGTCGGCGGCCACGATCATCGCATCGATCAGATCGACCTTGCGCAGCTTGCCCTCGATGTTGACCTTGCCGGCCTCCATCGGACCGCCGGAGACGAACACCGCGGGGATGTTGAGCCGCATTGCGGCCATCAGCATGCCGGGCGTGATCTTGTCGCAGTTGGAGATGCAGACCATGGCGTCGGCGCAATGCGCGTTGACCATGTATTCGGTGCTGTCGGCGATCAGCTCGCGCGACGGCAGGCTGTAGAGCATGCCGTCATGGCCCATCGCGATGCCGTCATCGACCGCGATCGTGTTGAACTCCTTGGCGACGCCGCCGGCCTTCTCGATCTCGCGGGCGACCAGCTGGCCGAGGTCCTTGAGGTGGACATGGCCCGGCACGAACTGGGTGAAGGAGTTGACGACGGCGATGATCGGCTTGCCGAAATCCTCGTTGGTCATGCCGGTGGCGCGCCACAGGCCGCGGGCGCCGGCCATGTTGCGGCCATGGGTGGAGGTGCGGGAGCGATAGGCGGGCATGACGGGTTTCCTCAGGCGTTCCTCGAAAGGCAATGTTGGTCCGCGGGCCGGCAGGCCGGGCCGGACAGACGGAATGATGCGGCGAGGCATACAGCGAAGTGCTTGATGATTCGACCCTAAATTTCGCCGTTCCGGGATGCTCCGCGGGCAGGGCCGGCGCGCGGCTGTCCACAGCCGCAGGTCCCCGTTCGGCGCAGTCACGACTTTGTGGCTACGCGGGGAACAGGAAGGGCGCTTAGATTTGAACGGTAGAGTTTTGTTCGACCCGGTCCAGCCCGAACGTTCCCGCCGCAGCCTCCGCCCGCGCGTCCCATGTCGTCCGTCATCCGATTCCGTCACCTGCCGACCCTTGCCGCGCTGCTTCTGGCCGCCCCCGGCGCCGCCTCGGCCCATGCTATCATCGTCTCGTCGCAGCCCGCGGCGGGCGGGACCATCGAGAAGCAGCCGACACTGATCCGGCTGCGCTTCAACAGCCGCATCGATCACGCCCGCTCGCGGCTGAAGCTGCGCGCGCCCGACGGCGCCGAGCAGGCGCTCACGCCGGCCGCCGACGCGCCGGCCGACGAGATCGACGCCGAGGCCAGGGCGCTCAGCCCCGGCGCCTGGCATCTGCAATGGCAGGTGCTCAGCGTCGATGGCCACATCACCCGTGGCGACATTCCTTTCAACGTGCGCTAGCCGTGTCGCTCTTCCTCGACATCTTCGGCTATCTCTCGGTGGTGCTGCGCGGCCTGACCCTGCTGGCACAATCCTTCACCGTGGGCGGCCTGGCGTTTCTGCTGTTGCTGCTTCGCCCGCTACAGCAAAGGCTGTCCGCCGACGCGATCGTCGTGGGGAAGCGCAGCCAGCGCTTCCTGCGCCGAAGCGCGTTCGGCTGGTTCGCGGTCGTGCTGGCCTCGCTCGCGGTCAACATGGCGGCGCTGATCGGGACGCTCGACCTCTCGCTCGGCGAGGCGGTCGGCGCCGACTTCGCGCGCTCCGGCATGGCCGTTGCCGCCTGCGCGCTCGGCATCGCGGCGCTCGCCCGGACCGGCAGCTGGGCCGCCTGGCGCGTCGTGGCACTGGCCGTGCTGGCTGGTGCCGCGCTGCTGCTGCAGCTCAACCTGACGCACGCGGCGAGCCGGCTCGAGGTGCGCTGGCCGCTGCTCGCCGCCGACTTCCTGCACATGCTCGGCGCCGGAATCTGGATCGGCGGCCTGCCGTATTTCCTGATGGCGCTGAACGGCTGCAAGGCGGATGACGATCAGCGCCTGATCGGACGGCGCTACTCGCTGATGTCGATGGTCTCGGTGGCGGCGATCGTGCTCGGCGGCATTGTGATGGCGATCGCCTATCTCGGCTCGTTCGAGGCGATCTACGGCACCGCCTATGGCGTGATGATGTCGGCCAAGGTCGCGATGCTGCTGATGCTGCTGGCGCTCGGCGCCGGCAACTTCTTCGCCGTCGAACGTTTGCGCCGCCGTGATCCCGCAGCACCGCTCTCGCGCATGAAGCGCTTCGTCGAGGTCGAGCTCGGCATTGGGCTGACGGTGCTCCTGACCGCGGGCTCGCTGACGTCGCTGCCGCCCGGCATCGATCTCAGCCAGGACCGGTTGAGCTTAAGCGAGATCGTCGAGCGCGCCGCGCCGCAATGGCCGCGGCTGACGAGCCCCTCGGTCGACCAGCTCACGATCTCGCAGCTGCAGGCGAGGATCGACGCCGCCGACGCGCAGCGCCTGACGGCGCCGCAAGCCTATGTGCCGGGCGAGGGCGTGATCCTGCCGCGCAGCGCCGCCGACATCGCCTGGTCGGAATACAACCACCATTGGGCCGGCATCTTCGTCGTGCTGATCGGCCTGCTCGCGCTGATCGAGCGCTTTGCCTGGGGCAGGTGGGCGCGGCACTGGCCGCTGTTGTTCCTGGTGATGGCGGCGTTCCTGTTCCTGCGCGCCGACGAGATGGCCTGGCCGCTCGGCCCGATCGGTTTCTGGGCCTCGTGGCGCGATCCGGAAGTGGCGCAGCACCGGCTGTTCGTGGTGCTGATCATCTTGTTCGGCCTGTTCGAATGGCGGGTGCGGCTGCGCGGGCAGCAGGCGGGGCGGGCGGCGCTGGTGTTTCCGCTGACGGTCGCCGCCGGCGGCGCGCTGCTGCTGACGCACTCGCACGCCATCGCCAACATCAAGGACCAGCTCCTGATCGAGATGAGCCACACGCCGCTGGCGCTGTGCGGCATCACCGCCGGCTGGGCGCGCTGGCTGGAGCTGCGCATGGACGGCCGCATCAGCCGCGTCGCCGCCTGGGTCTGGCCGGTGGCGTTCGTGCTGGTGGGATTGATCCTGCTGGATTATCGCGAAGCGTGAGGCGCCTTACTGCTTCCGCAGGAACACGTAGTCCGCGGAATAGGCGACGCTGCGGAGTTGCCCGGCGGCGTCGCAGGCGCCTGCCAGCTTGCCGCCGGCCGTGTTGATCCGCTGCACGGTGGTCACATCCGAGAGCACGCCCTTCGCGCCACGATGGGAGACGACCTCGAGCTTCAGCCAGGGGATATCGTTGTCGGTGGCGCCGACCGCGGTGCCCTGCACGCGGCCGCCGACGATCGAGCCGTCCTGATGCTCCCAGCTCGGGCCGGCGTAGTGCCGGCCGACGGTCTTGCCGTCCTCGAACAGACTGGCGATCGGTTCGCGAAAGGTCCAGGCGAGCTTGCCGTCCTTGTCGGCCTTGCAGTCGTAGACCTGCGCGCCTTCGGCATGCAGCGTCAGCACGGCCTTTTCGCCGGCGGCGACCAGCGCGTCGGGAATCGTGGTCTCTGCGGCGTGGGAGGAGCCGATCTGGGCACCGAGCACCAGCAGAGCGAGCGATGAGGTCAAGCGCATGATCAGGTTCCTCGACGGCAGGAGTGAAACGAAAACGGGCCGCGCTGGCGGCGCGGCCCGTTGATAGGTGACGAAACCAGAAGGCGAAAGTGGGGAAACTTACGCCGCCATCGCCTTGGTGAGGTTCTCGGCGATCTTGTCGAGGAAGCCGGTGGTCGAGAGCCAGCGCTGGTCGGCGCCGACCAGCAGCGCGAGGTCCTTGGTCATGTAGCCGGACTCGACGGTGTCGACGCAGACCTTCTCCAGGGTGGTCGCGAACTTCGCCAGCTCGGCATTGTTGTCGAGCTTGGCGCGGTGCGACAGGCCGCGGGTCCAGGCGAAGATCGAGGCGATCGAGTTGGTCGAGGTCTCCTTGCCCTTCTGGTGCTCGCGGAAGTGACGGGTCACCGTGCCGTGGGCGGCCTCGGCCTCGACGGTCTGGCCGTCCGGCGTCATCAGCACCGAGGTCATCAGGCCGAGCGAGCCGTAGCCCTGGGCCACCGTGTCGGACTGCACGTCGCCGTCATAGTTCTTGCAGGCCCAGACATAGCCGCCCGACCACTTCAGCGCCGCGGCGACCATGTCGTCGATCAGGCGGTGCTCGTAGGTGATCTTCTTGGCCTCGAACTTGTCCTTGAACTCCTTGTCGTACACCTCCTGGAAGATGTCCTTGAAGCGGCCGTCATAGACCTTCAGGATGGTGTTCTTGGTCGACAGGTAGACCGAGTAGTTCTTGGCGAGGCCCATGTTGAGCGAGGCGCGGGCGAAGTCGTAGATCGACTCGTCGAGGTTGTACATCTCCATCGCGACGCCGGCGCCGGGCGCCCTGAAGACTTCCTTCTCGATCACGGTGCCGTCGTCACCGACGAACTTCATCGTCAGCACGCCCTTGCCGGGGAACTTGAAGTCGGTGGCGCGGTACTGGTCGCCGTAGGCGTGGCGGCCGATGATGATCGGCTTGGTCCAGCCGGGGACCAGGCGCGGCACGTTCTTGCAGATGATCGGCTCGCGGAACACGACGCCGCCGAGGATGTTGCGGATGGTGCCGTTCGGCGACTTCCACATCTCCTTGAGGCCGAACTCCTTCACCCGGGCCTCGTCCGGGGTGATGGTGGCGCACTTCACGCCGACGCCGACCTTCTTGATGGCGTTGGCGGCATCGATCGTGATCTGGTCGTTGGTCTTGTCGCGGCTCTCCATCCCCAGGTCGAAATACTGCAGATCGATGTCAAGGAACGGGTTGATCAGCTTGTCCTTGATGTACTGCCAGATGATCCGCGTCATCTCGTCGCCGTCGAGCTCGACGACCGGGTTGGTCACCTTGATTTTTGCCATGATCGATGGGGCCTTCTTGGGAACAGCGCGCCAGGAATGGAAAGCGCTTGTGAAATCAAGCGCGTCATAGCACTGCTGCACCGCGGGCGGAAGCGCACCCGGTATGCGTCCGGTGCTGATTTTCGCAGCCCGCTCATGCGGTGGGCAACGGCGGCGAGGCGGCCGGCTGCGGTTTCGCGCAAACCGTAAAATTCTTGGCTAAGCCGATTATTTTGCTTGAGAATTCTCGCCAGCCGGGCCAACGGAGCGGGCAGGGCGCGCGGGCGCGCCCTTCAACCGGATCTGGACATCGAGGATCGAGCGTGTCGGGCACCGACAAGACGAAGGCGGGATTGGAGATCACGGGCCCGGTGGTGATCCTGGTCGAGCCGCAGCTCGGCGAGAACATCGGCATGGCGGCGCGGGCGATGGGCAATTTTGCGTTGTCCGAGCTGCGACTGGTCAACCCGCGCGACGGCTGGCCGAACATCGCCGCCCAACGGGCGGCCGCCGGGGCCGACCACATCATCGATCACGTCCGGCTGTTCGACACCCTGCCGGAGGCGATCGCCGACCTCGACCTGGTGTTTGCCACCACCGCCCGCGCCCACGACCAGGCCAAGCCGGTGATGGGCCCGGAGGCGGCCGCGCGGGAGATGCAGGGCCAGATTGCCGCCGGCGGCCGCGCCGGCATCCTGTTCGGCCGCGAGCGGGCGGGGCTGACCAACGAGGAGGTCGCCCGCGCCAACCGCATCATCACCTATCCGGTCAATCCGGGTTTTGCCTCGCTGAACCTCGCGCAGGCGGTGCTGCTGATGGGTTATGAGTGGTTCAAGCTGGTGACATCCGGCGCGCTGCCCTTCGCCATGCCCGAACGCTCGGAGCGCGCCAGCCAGGGGCAGATGGAGGCGTTCTTCGAGAACCTGGTGCGCGAGCTCGACCGGGTCGAATTCCTGCGCCCGCCGGAGAAGCGCGAGACCATGCTGGTCAATTTGCGCAACATTTTCTTCCGCATGGAGCCGTCGCGGCAGGACATCCACACCCTGCACGGCGTGGTGATGGCGATCGCCGAGGGGCGCAAGGGACCGGCCAAGGGCGGCGTGCTCGACAGCGAGCAGGCGACGCGGCTGCGCGCGCTGATCGCCGAGCAGGGTACCGTCGCCAACCTGCCGGATTCGCGCGGCTCGCTGCGCGGGCTGGCGCGGCTGCTCCGCCGCAATCCCACCGACGCCGAGCGGGCGCTGTGGCACGCGCTGTCGCGCGACCGCCGCTTCGCCGGCCAGTTCAAGCGCCAGACCCCGGTCGGCCGCCACATCCCCGACTTCGTCTCCTTCATCCACCGCCTGGCCATCGAGCTCGTCGGCCCCGACGAGAGCGAGGGCGTCGTCGCCGATCGCAGAGCACGGCGGGCATGGCTGGAAAGCCGCGACTATCGCGTCACCGAGGTGAAGGCCGCGGATGTCGAGGCGAATTTGGAGGCCGAGCTGGTGCGGCTGCAGGCGCTGATCGGCGCAGCCAAGTAGTCGCCGACGGTCGCATCGCGTGCCGCGTGGCGGCTATCAATGGCTTCGCGCCTCTGCACCACGCGCAATCGTCGATTGAGTTGTCGCGTGGTTTGCGAGGCTCGCGCAACTCATCCGCGCCCGGCAGGCCCCGAGTCTGCGATCCCGTTTACACCGGCTGAACGATGTTTGATGAACGCAATTCCAGATTGTGGCTCATCCGATCGGTTCTGATTAGATCGCAGCACCAAGAGCAAGACCTAAGGGGGCATTCATGGCTACGCGACGATGGCGCTCGTTTTTGTGTTGTGCGTCGATCATCGGTTCGATCTTCGGCTTGTCGGCGAGCGCCGAGACGGCGGCACCGAAGCGGTGCACGACCGCAGCCGATCTCGGCGCCGACGAGCGCATCGCCGGCTGCACTGTCGTGATCGAGCACGGCAAGCCGGCGACGCCACAGGTGATCGAAGCGCGTTTCGCACGCGCCGGCGCCTATTTCCACAAGGGAGATGTCGAGCATGCGATCGACGACTACAAGATCGTCATCGCGGAATCCTCGGCCGGCCTGCTCGCCGCCTTCGATCGCGCCGCCCCCGATCTCCGCGATAGCGAGCCGCAGCCCGCGTCGGCATTCGGGCGGGCGTTCGGTCGCAACGGCTACCGCGCGCAAGCCTATCGCGCGCTGGGGATCGCAAGCTTCCAGGCGGGTCTCCTGGAGCAGTCGCAGGACGACTTCCGATGGCTCAGCGAGATCGATCCCAACAATGCCGATGCGGCCTTGTGGCTGGACCTGGCGCGCCGCCGTGCCGGGCTCGCGAGCGAGCTTGCCGACCACGCCAAGCGGCTCGACATGGGCAAATGGCCGGCGCCGATCGTCCGCCTGTTTCTCGGCCAGGAAACGCCAGAGGCCGTGCTTGCGGCGGCGGACCGCGGTGCTCCCGCCACGCGCCAGGCACGGCGCTGCGAGGCGAGCTTCTTCGCCGGCGAGTTGATGCTCCACCAGGGTCGCGAGGGCGACGCCATGCAGCTGATCGACCGGGCTCTCGCCGAGTGCCGGTGGACGTCGCGCGAACGGTCGGTCGCCGAGGCCGAGGCGCGCGCGCTCCACGTCATGCCGTAGACAGCATGCGCGTGCGCGCATGCTTAACGCGCACGCGCGCATTTGAGTGAAAATGCCCGGTCAAATCCGCACGCGGCGGGTTACGGAACGCTCGGGTTCGAACGGTATGATCTGCGCATTGCCCTTCCATTGTTGCAGCGGTGCGGCCTTTCATCATGAACGAAACCAGATCGGTGTTGCGGGACCTCGAGGATGCGATCGCGCGGGGGACCGCCGACAGCCGGGAGCGCGCGCTGTGGCATGCGACCGACCTGCTGATCGCGGGACGGTACTGCGAGGAGGAGATCGCCACCTTCGGCGAGGTCATCGGCCGGCTGGCTGACGAGATCGAGGTCGAAGCGCGCGCCAAACTCGCCGATCGCCTCGCCAGGATCGAATATTCACCGGCCAGCGTCATCCGCAAGCTCGCCTTCGACGACGAGATCTGGGTCGCCGGCCCGGTGCTGCGCGAATCCGAGCGGCTCGATGACGCCACGCTGGTCGAGAACGCCAGCACCAAGAGCCAGGACCATCTGCTCGCGATCGCCGAACGCCGAACGCTGAGCCCGGCGGTGACCGATGTGCTGGCGACGCGCGGCAACCGCGCCGTCGCCACGGCGGTGGCGCGCAATCAGGGCGCTCAGTTCTCCGGCGCCGGCTTCCTGCACATGGTCAAGCGGGCCGAGAACGACTCGATCCTCGCCGAGCATCTCGGCCGCCGGCTCGACATCCCGCGCCATCTGTTCCAGCAGCTCATCGCCAAGGCCTCGGACGACGTCGGCAAGCGGCTGGCCGGCGAGCGCCCTGAACTGCTCGGTGAAATCAACAGCTCGGTCGCCAACATCGCCGGCGACCTGCAGTCGAAGTTCGGGCCCGGCTCGCGCAACTACTTCGTCGCCAAGCGCACCGTGACGATCCAGCACCGCCTCGGCAATCTGCACGAGAGCACGATCGCCAGCTATGCGACGGCGCACAAGGTCGAGGAGGTGACGATCGGCCTCGCGCTGCTGTCGGGACTGCCGGTCGACGTCGTCGAGCGCGCCTTGTTTGACCGTAACCGCGAGATGCTGCTGATGCTCGCCAAGGCGCTCGGCTTCACCTGGGATACGATGATGGCGCTCGCCTTCCTCGGTGCCCGCGAACATCGCATCACGGCCGGTGAATTGCAGGAGCTGGAGCGTGACTATGCCAAGCTCCAGTCGCAGACGTCGCGCAGCGTGCTCGAATTCTATCAGTCCCGCAAGAATCCGGGCAAAGGCGGCAAGGCGTCCACGCCGCGCGCGGCGGCGTATTGAACCTGCAGCGATGGACGGAGGTGATCGCGGATGAACGGCACGGAACTCCCTCTTCGCAGAGAGCAACGGCTCGGCCATCGCGAGGCGCGTGCGGACCGCGCGGCGGCCGATGCGGCCTGGCACGTGCTCGAAGCGGCCAACGAGCTCGGCGATGAGGCTGCGGTCGCCGCCTGCCGCCGCGTCATCGATGCCAGCCTCAACGGCGCGTGCGCAGACCAGGCCGACCTGAAGCTGGTGACGGAGTATTTCCGCTAATCCAGACGCTCGGTCGCGGAGCAGGGCGGCTCACGCCGTCGCGAGCTGCGGGTTCGCCTTGCTGTTGCGCTGTGCCGCCTTCAGCTTCGCCGGCTCGATCAGCGCCTTCGCGGCCAGGCCGGCCGTGTCCGCGACCTCGGGATTGCGTGACACCATGGCCGCCACGATCGCGCCGTCGATCAGCAATGCGAGCTGATGCGAGAAGCTCTCCGGCTCGGCGGCGCCCATCTCGCGGGCGAGCCTCTCGATATGCGCCAGCACCACCTTCTTGTGGCGCATCGCGATGGTGCGAAACTGCTTCTGATCCTTGTCGTGCTCGCCGACCGCATTGATGAAGGGGCAGCCGTAGAAGCGCTCCTCGCCGAACCAGCTCTTCAGCGCCGGAAAGATGCGTGCCAGCTTGGTCTCGGCGTCACCGCCGCCGCTCTCCATTTCCGCGATGAACCATTCGCGCCACTGTTTGCCTTCGCTTTCGAGCACGGCGGTGACCAGCGCGGTCTTCGAGCCGAACAGCTTGTAGAGCGTGGTCTTCGCGGTGCCGGCCTCGCTGATGATCGCATCGATGCCGGTGGCATTGATGCCGTTCTTGCAGAACAGCCGCGTGGCGGCGCCGAGCAGACGGCCGCGCGCGGATTCGTCATCGCCGGCCGCGATCGTCCTCGCGATCGCCTGCTTCTTGCCGGTTTGTTTGCCCGCAACTGACTTTGCCATGCCTGCAAGCTTAATCGCTGTGCGCGTGAGTCAGCAAGACCGCTGACGTGCGCGAGGCAGCGTTGCGCGCAATTTGATCTCCGAGGGCGGCATTCTGCACCGCGCTTGGGCAACGGAGGGGACGCAGCGGTCGCCGCTTGCCGCGATGATCGCGTAAGCCGCGAGGATCACTCCGGCTTTTGATTTTCGGCCTCTCTGGCACGCTTCGTGCAGGATACAGACCGTTCGGTATCCTCATCCCAGGGAGAGAAATGAGATGACCGCTGTGGTTCAGAAGACGGCGCTGACGGGCTGCCTCGCGCCCATCGACAGAGGTGGGCTCGAGCAGCTCATCGTCAACGGCAAGGCCAACCCCAAGGTCATCAAGACCCTGAAGTGCAAGACCGTCGCCGAGGGCAAGTTCCGCCACGCCAACTACATCCGCAACCTCGCGCCCTACATCGTCGACGAGCCGCCGGGGCTGCTCGGTGACGACACCGCGCCCAATCCGTCGGAAGCCTCGCTCGCCGCGCTCGGCTCGTGCCTGGCCGTCGGCCTGCACGCCAATGCGGTGCATCGCGGCTGGATCGTCAACAAGCTCGAGCTGGAGCTCGAGGGCGATCTCAACATCACCGCAGTCTGGGGCACCGGCGACGTCAGCGAGAAGCCGGTCGGCTTCACCGACGTCCGCGTCAAGGTCGACATGGAGTGCGAGGGCATTCCGCAGGAGGAGGTCAAGGCGCTGATCGATCACGTCAAGAAGTGGTCGCCGGTCGCCAACACGTTTACCCGCCCCGTCAATCTCGAAGTCGGAATCTGATCGGCCGAGGGCCTGCGAGTAGCGGAGGACGTCATGGGTTCACTCGGACAGCATCTGGCAGTCGACAGCGCGGGCGTGATGCCCGTGCCGTCGACCGTGGAGCAGGTCACGGCGATCGCGCGCAAGGAGCTCGCGCCGCTGGCCTCTGGCATCGACGCCGGGACGGTGTACCCGGCCGACGTGCTCCGCCGCTTCGGCGAGGTCGGCGCGTGGAGCAGCCACGTGCCGGACAATGGCGCGGCGGATCTCAACTGCGCGATCGACTCCATCGGCGCGATCGGCGAGGTCTGCGGCGCCTCTGCCTTCATGGCGTGGTGCCAGAACACGCTGGTCTGGTACATCGCCAACTCGCCCAACAAGGCGCTCGTCGACCGTCTGCTCGACGACGCCGCGAGCGGCCGGTTGCTCGGCGGCACCGGCTTGTCGAACCCGATGAAGAGCTTCTTCGGCATCGAGAAGCTCAAGCTGAAGGGCCGCAAGGTCGAGGGCGGCTACGTCGTGCGCGGCGTGCTGCCCTGGGTCTCGAACCTCGGACCGGACCACATGTTCGGCACCATCTTCGAGCGAGAGGACGCGCCGGGCGAGATCGTGATGTTCATCGCCGACTGTTCCGATCCGGCGGTGACCCTGCAGCCATGCCAGCCGTTCCTGGCGATGGACGGCACCGGCACCTATGGCATCCAGTTTCGCGACCTGTTCGTGCCGGACGAGCTGATCCTGGCCGATCCCGCCGGTCCTTTCGTCAAGAAGATCCGCGCCGGATTCATCCTGCTGCAGGCCGGCATGGCGCTCGGCCTGATCAAGGACTGCATCAAGATCATGCAGGAGGTCGAGGCGCCGCTCGGTCACGTCAACCGCTATCTGCCGCAGCAGCCGGTCGATTTCAGCGCGCTCGCCGACGAGCTCGCAAAGGAAACTTCGGAGCTCGCCAGCGATCCGTTCAACGCCGACGAGACCTATTGGCGCAAGGTCGTCGCGCTGCGCCTGCGGGCCGGCGAGGCCAGCGTCGCTGCGGCTCATGCCGCGATGCTCCATTGCGGAGCCCGCGGCTACCTCAAGGGCAATCGCGCCGAACGTCGCCTGCGCGAGGCCTATTTCGTCGCGATCGTGACCCCCGCGACCAAGCAGCTCCGCAAGATGCTCGCCGACGGCTGACGCCGGCGAGAACGGCAACCAACAAATCCCACCAGGAGAGGCCTGCCATGACGGACGTTCTGATTACTGCCGGTGAACTCGCCGAGTTCATCAAGACCGAGCCGTGTGTCGTGATCGACACCCGCAATCCCGATGCCTATGCCGCGGGACATCTTCCCGGCGCGGTCAACGTCCACGAGATCTTCACCTATCTCGCGACCTCCACGCCGGAAGGCATCACGGAGCTGAAGACGAAGTTTGCCGATGCGTTCGGCGCCGCCGGCCTGTCGGGTGCGGAGACCGCCGTGGTCTACGAGCAGTCGATGAACTCCGGCTTCGGCCAGTCGTGCCGCGGCTATTTCCTGCTCACAATGCTCGGCTATCCCAAGATCAAGGTGCTGCATGGCGGCTACGACGCCTGGGTCGCCGCCGGCCTGCCCGTGACGACCGACGTGCCGTCGCCGGCGAAGGCATCGTTCAGCATCGTTCCGGAGGCGGGGAGCATCCTGATCGACGCCAAGGCGATGCTGGCCGCCGTCGGCAATCCCGCGATCGCGATCCTCGACGTCCGCGATGTCGACGAATGGATCGGCGATTCCTCCTCGCCCTATGGCAAGGATTTCTGTCCGCGCAAGGGCCGCATCCCCGGTGCCGTCTGGCTCGAATGGTACCGCATGATGAAGCCGACCGGAGAGGGGCCGCGCTTCAAGTCGAAGGACGAGATCCTCGCCGAATGCGCCACCGTCGGCATCACCGTCGACACGCCGGTGTATCTCTACTGTTTCAAGGGCGCGCGGGCCTCGAACACCTTCCTGGCGCTGAAGAACGCCGGCGTGAAGGATGTGCGGATGTACTTCGGCTCGTGGAACGAATGGTCGCGCGATCCGTCGCTGCCGATCGAGGAAGGTCTTCCGATGCCGGCGATGACCAGCAAGGCGGCATAGAAGCTGCATGTTGAGCACGTCCGGCCGCTGAAAAACGCGGCCGGATGAGCAGTTCGAAGGCGCTGATAGCGCAGGTGTGACAAAGGGGCGCAGCACATGTCGATTTTCGATGATCCGTTCGATGCCGATTCACGCGTGAATGCTGGTTGTATCTGCGGCCAGCATCGCAGCCCGGCCGAACATGAGCACGCCATGCTGGCGCTGCGCTGCGAGCCCGTGGCGGAGTCCACCGAGAAGCGCTACGAGAACGTGGTCGCGTCCGCCGTGCTGCGCGCGGTGTTTCCGCAAGCTGCCACCCGCCGCGCGTTCCTGAAGTCGGTCGGCGCCGCCACCGCGCTCGCTGCCGTCTCGCAATTCTTTCCGCTGAAGACGGCGACTGAAGCTTTCGCCGAAGCGGGCGCGCCGGAGAAGAAGGATCTCAAGGTCGGCTTCATCCCGATCACCTGCGCCACGCCGATCATCATGGCAGCGCCGCTCGGCTTCTATGCTAAGGCTGGGCTGAACGTCGAGGTCGTCAAGACCGCCGGCTGGGCCGTGATCCGCGACAAGACCATCAACAAGGAATACGACGCCTCGCACATGCTGGCGCCGATGCCGATCGCGATCTCGCTCGGCCTCGGTGCACAGCCGATCCCGTTCACCGTGCCCGCGATCGAGAACATCAACGGGCAGGGCATCGTGCTGGCGATGAAGCACAAGGACAAGCGTGACCCGAAGGACTGGAAGGGCATGAAGTTCGCCATTCCGTTCGACTATTCGATGCACAATTATCTGCTGCGTTACTATCTCGCCGAGCACGGCATCGATCCCGACACCGACGTGCAGCTGCGCTCGGTGCCGCCGCCGGAGATGGTCGCGAACCTGCGCGCCGACAACATCGACGGTTTTCTCGCGCCTGACAACATCTGCCAGCGGGCGATCTTCGACGGCGTCGGCTTCCTGCACGTGCTGTCGAAGGAGATCTGGGACGGTCACCCCTGCTGCAGCTTCGCGGCGAGCCGCGAGTTCATCACGACGGCGCCGAACAGCTTCGCGGCGCTCACCCGCGCCATCGTCGATGCCACCGCGTACGCGTCGAAGGCCGAGAACCGCAAGCAGATCGCGGAGGCGATCGCTCCGGCGAATTATATCAATGCGCCGGTGACCGTCATGGAGCAGGTCTTGACCGGCACCTACGCCGATGGCCTCGGCGGCGTGAAGACCGATCCGAAACGCGTCGATTTCGATCCGTTCCCGTGGCAGTCCTTCGCGGTGTGGATGCTGACGCAGATGAAGCGCTGGGGGCAGATCAAGGGCGACGTCGACTACAAGGCGGTCGCCGAGCAGATCTATCTCGCCACCGACACCCGCAAGGTCATGATCGACATGGGCCTGACGCCGCCGAAGGACTCCTACAAATCGTTCTCGGTGATGGGCAAGCCGTTCGATCCGACCAAGCCGGACGACTACGTTGCCAGCTTCAAGATCAAGAAGGCGTCGTGATGGGAGCGATGGGCACGCTGCCGGCCACACCACCGGTGTCGTCCTCGCGAACGCGGGGACCCATACGCCGTAACCTGGCTTGTGGCAGGAGCAGTAGCGACAATCTTATCCATCCATTGATTTCGGTGGTTATGGGTCCCTGCGTTCGCAGGGATGACGCCGGTGGTGGAGCGACGGCATGACCGCCTCACTTCGTCTGCGCGCCGCCGTCGTCTCAATCGTGCTGCTCGCCGTCTTCCTCGGCGCCTGGCACATCGCCACGCGCAGCACCGGCACGGCTGCCAACATGAGCCCGGAATACGCCAAGCTGATGGGCATGACCGCGACGCAAGGCAAGTCGGCGATGCCCGGGCCGCTCGATGTCGGCGCCAAGCTGTGGGAGCATCTCCGGCGGCCGTTCTACGACAATGGGCCGAACGACAAGGGGCTCGGCATCCAGCTCGCCTTCTCGCTCGGGCGGGTGATGCTCGGCTACCTGATCGCGGTCGCGGTCGCGATCCCGCTCGGCTTCCTGATCGGCATGTCGCCCTTGATGAGCAAGGCGCTCGATCCGTTCATCCAGATCCTGAAGCCGATCTCGCCGCTCGCCTGGATGCCGCTGGCGCTCTACACCATCAAGGATTCCAGCCTGTCGGCGATCTTCGTGATCTTCATCTGCTCGGTGTGGCCGATGCTCATCAACACCGCCTTCGGCGTCGCCGGCGTGCGCAAGGAATGGATCAACGTCGCCCGCACGCTCGAGGTCGGGAATTTCCGCCGCGCCTTCACCGTCATCCTGCCGGCCGCGGCGCCGACGATCCTCACCGGCATGCGGATCTCGATCGGCATCGCCTGGCTCGTCATCGTCGCCGCCGAGATGCTCGTCGGCGGCACCGGCATCGGCTACTTCGTCTGGAACGAGTGGAACAACCTCTCGATCACCAACGTGATCATTGCGATCCTGATGATCGGTTTGGTCGGCATGATGCTCGATCAGATCCTGGCCCGTGTCGCGCGGCTTGTGACGTTTCCGGAGTAGGGGGATGACGGTCGTGATCCCAAGCAGAGCGGCCGTCTTACCTCTCCCCGCTTGCGGGGAGAGGTCGGATTGCATCGTAGATGCAATCCGGGTGAGGGGGTACAGGTCCATCCACGGACACTCCCGGCGCGTGTGCCCCGAATCATCTCTTTCCATAGGCACCTTTCGTGCGGCTGCCCCTCACCCCAACCCTCTCCCCGTGAAGAACGGGGAGAGGGAGCGCACCGTCCTCGCGGAGTCTGCTCGATGACCTCAGACAAGTTCATCTCCATCGAGGGCATCGCCAAGCGCTACGACGGGGCGCGGAGCACGACGATCTTCGAGAACCTGTGGCTCGCGATGGCGCGCGGCGAGTTCGTCTGCGTGATCGGGCATTCCGGCTGCGGCAAGACCACGGTGCTGAATGTTCTTGCCGGCCTCGACGCACCGAGCGAAGGCGCCGTCATCGTCGACGGCCAGGCCATCGAAGGCCCGAGCCTCGACCGCGCGGTCATCTTCCAGAGTCATGCGTTGCTGCCATGGCGGACGGTGCTCGGCAATGTCACCTATGCCGTCTCGTCGAAATGGCGCAAATGGGATCGCGCCAAGGTCAAGGCGCATGCGCTGAAATATATCGAGCTGGTCGGGCTTGCCGGCTCCGAGCACAAGCGTCCCTCGGAGCTGTCCGGCGGCATGAAGCAGCGCGTCGGCATCGCCCGGGCGCTGTCGATCACGCCGAAGATCATGCTGATGGACGAGCCGTTCTCCGCGCTCGATGCGCTGACGCGCGGCACCCTGCAGGACGAGGTCCGCCGCATCTGCGTCGAGACCGGGCAGACCGTGTTCATGATCACCCACGACGTGGACGAAGCGATCTATCTCGCCGACAAGATCGTGCTGATGACCAACGGTCCCGGCGCGGTGCTGGCGGAGATCGTCGAGAACCCGCTGCCGAAGGACCGGCTGCGCGGCGACCTGCATCGTCATCCGCTGTACTACGCGCTACGCAACCACATCATCGATTTCCTGGTCAGCCGCAGCAGGACCTTCACCGCGGAGGTGCCGGATCACGATCCGCGCAAGGTGCCGGTGGTGAAGATCGGGCGCACCGAGCCGGCGATCGTCGCGTCCAAACCGGTCGAGAGCGATACGCCGCTGGCGGTCGCCCGCTGACGGCCAGCCGGAACAAACCCATCAACGAAGACCCATCAAGGGAGACCAAGCATGAAGCGATCCGACCTCACCGAAAAGCTGCTCGACATCAAGCGCGAGAAGGGCTGGAGCTGGAAGTACATCTGCGAGACGATCGGTGGCTATTCCGAGGTGCTGATCGTCGGCGCCATTCTCGGCCAGATGAAGCTGACCAAGCCGCAGGCCGCCAATGCGGGCGAGCTGTTCGGCCTGTCGAAGTCCGAGATCGCGATGCTGAACGAGACGCCGATGCGCGGCGAGGGCGTGCAGATGCCGCCGACCGATCCCCTGATCTATCGCTTCTACGAGCTGGTGATGATCAACGGCCCGGCCTGGAAGGAGCTGATCCAGGAGGAGTTCGGCGACGGCATCATGTCGGCGATCGATTTCGACATGGTGATGGAGCGCCTGCCCAATGCCAAGGGCGACCGCGTCAAGATCACGATGTCGGGCAAGTTCCTGCCGTACAAATATTACGGCGCCAGCGGCAACGTGCCGGAGTACGGTTTCAAGGAAGAATAGGCGAATAGGGAGTGGCGAATAGGGATCTTCTTGCCCTATTCGCTACTCGCCATTCGCAACTCGCCCGTTATTGTCCCGCCTTGACCTGCGCCACGGCGGTCGACAGCAGCTCGCTCATCTTCGCGCGCACGTCCGCCTCGGTGACGGCGGCGCCCTTGGCGTTGAGGTCTCCCAGCACCTTGCGCAGCACGTCGGCATCGCCCGCTTCCTCGAAATCGGCCGCGACGACCTCCTTGGCGTAGGCGTCGGCGTCAGCGCCGGACTTGCCGAGCTTTTCGGCGGCCCACAGGCCGAGGAGCTTGTTGCGGCGGGCTTCTGCCTTGAACTTCAATTCCTCGTCATGGGCGAATTGCTTCTCGAAGGCGTCCTCGCGCTTGTCGAACGTGGTCATGGTCGGAACTTCCAGTGTTGCCGAAGAGGGTTAACCGCGCAGGCGGTTGCGGGGCGGTGGCCGCACGCCTAAATAATTGGAACATCTTGCCAATACAACGGGTACGAGGCCGCAGGGAAGGGCGGTAAAACTCCGCCCCCGAGGTCTGGATCGATTGTGCTCGGGACACCAATGAGATAGGTTTCCCACAGGCCCGGTTCCTGTTCTGTTTCCGTCCGTCCGGGCCCTCGCGGCAGCTCCGTCGTGGTCCTGTCCAAAGTCATCCGGAGCCCACCATTTCATGGATTTCAACAAAACACGGTACATCCCAATGAGCCGTCGGCGTCGCATTTATGAAGGCAAGGCCAAGGTCCTGTACGAAGGCCCCGAGCCGGGCACCCTGATCCAGCACTTCAAGGACGACGCCACCGCCTTCAATGCCAAGAAGCATCAGGTGATCGAAGGCAAGGGCGTCCTCAACAACCGGATCTCGGAGTACCTGTTTCAGCACCTCAACGACATCGGGGTCCCGACTCACTTCATCCGCCGGCTCAACATGCGCGAGCAGTTGATTCGCGAGGTCGAGATCGTCCCGCTCGAGGTCGTCGTGCGCAACGTGGCGGCGGGCTCGCTGTCGCAGCGCCTCGGCATCGAGGAAGGCACCCAGCTGCCGCGTTCGATCATCGAATTCTATTACAAGAACGACCAGCTCAACGACCCCATGGTGTCGGAGGAGCACATCACCGCGTTCGGCTGGGCGACCCCCCAGGAGATCGACGACATCATGGCGCTGGCCATCCGCGTCAACGACTTCCTGACCGGCCTTTTCCTCGGCATCGGCATTCGTCTGGTCGACTTCAAGATGGAGTGCGGCCGGCTGTTCGAGAACGAGATGATGCGGATCATCGTCGCCGACGAGATTTCCCCCGATTCCTGCCGGCTGTGGGACATCAAGTCGAACGAGAAGCTCGACAAGGACCGCTTCCGCCGTGATCTTGGCGGCCTTCTGGAGGCCTATACCGAGGTCGCCAAGCGGCTCGGCATCCTCATCGAGAACGAGCGTCCGGCGGGCTCCGGCCCGGTCCTGGTCAAGAGCTAAAAGGGATAAAGACGTGAAAGCGCGTGTCACGGTGACGCTGAAATCCGGCATCCTCGATCCGCAGGGCAAGGCGATCGAGGGCGCCCTCAAGTCGCTCGGCGTCAACGGCGTCGCGTCCGTGCGCCAGGGCAAGGTGTTCGACATCGAGCTCGCCGGCGCAGACAAGGCCCAGGCGGAGGCGGCCCTGAAGGCCGCCGCTGACAAGCTGCTCGCCAACACGGTGATCGAGAATTACCGGGTGGAGCTGCTGGGGTAGGGCGCTGAGGGGGAGACATGATCCGCCGAAACGAAGTCAGACTGGGCGTCGCGGCAGTCGGTCTCCTTCTATCGGTATCGATGGCGAGCGCAGCGGCTCCGGTCACTATGGACGGATGGCGCTACACCGCTGGACCGAACGGCCTGCATGTCTTCGTATGCGCACGTGTCGACTGTGTGCCTGGGTCTCGGCTTGTTTGCCAAAGCAAGCCGCCCCATTCGGCGCTGCTTCCGGGCATCCTGCGCAAGTGGGATGAGATGGCCGCTGAGCTCTCGGGCGAGCCGCCCGAGGTGCGAACGACGAGCCACAGACTCTCCGGTATCGTCGACAGCGCTACATCACAATACGTTTTGATCAGTTCGTCGAACGACGAATACGCCAGCCGAGCCAATCTCGCGCGATTCGAGAAGGCTCTGCAGGAAGCCAGCAAATAGGTCGCAAGCATGAAATCCGCCATCCTCGTCTTCCCCGGCATCAATCGCGAGCGCGACATGGCGCGCGCGCTGCGCATGATCTCCGGCCATGAGCCGGCGATGGTCTGGCACGCCGAGACGTCGCTGCCGAAGGGCACCGATCTCGTCGTCGTCCCCGGCGGCTTCTCCTATGGCGATTACTTACGCTGTGGCGCGATCGCGGCGCGGGCGCCGGTCATGGACGCGGTGCGCGATCACGCCGCCAAGGGCGGCCTCGTGCTCGGCGTCTGCAACGGCTTCCAGATCCTGTGCGAGTCCGGCCTGCTGCCGGGCGTGCTGATGCGCAACGATAAGCTGAAATTCATCTGCAAGGACGTGCATCTGCGGGTCGAGCGCTCGGATTCTCCGTTCACCCGCGGCTACAATGCGGGACAGGTCATCCGCGTGCCCGTCGCTCACGGCGAGGGCAATTATGCGGCCGACGAGGAGACCTTGAAGCGGCTCAATGGCGATGGGCGCGTGCTCTATCGTTACTGCTCGGCCGATGGCGAGGTTGGCGACCTCAGCAACATCAACGGCGCTGCGCATTCGATCGCCGGCATCGTCAACGAGAACGGGAATGTGCTCGGCATGATGCCGCATCCCGAGAATCACGTCGAAGACATCATGGGCTGCACCGACGGCCGTGGCCTGTTTGCCGGCCTCGTCGCCCATCTCGACCGCGCGGCCTGACGCCGTTCATCGAAATCGTTCCGTAGTTTTTTCTCGCGCCGTCCGGCAACGCCCGGCGGCTGTTTGCGTTGTCCGCCCGATTCCACGGGACAGGAACCAAGGAGGTTCTCATATGACGACGAAACATTGGCTGGGAACGGCCGCGATCATTCTGGCGATCGGCACGGCATCAGGTGCCGCATCGGCGCAGTCCGAGATGAAGCGCGAGGGTGGCGCCGCTGCCCCGACCGCACGCGAAGCGATCCGGCCCGGCAGCGAGGCCAAGAGCGTTGGCGCGGCCGTGGAACACGGCGCGTCGGAGGCGAAGCAGAGCGCGCAGGGTCGCAGCGAGCCGTCATCGGCCGCGCGCGAGCAGGCGCAGGAGCGCCCGGCGCACGATGCGAAACAGAGCGCGGAGCAGAGCAAGGGCGAGCGCGGGCCGGCCTCGGCACAGCGCGAGCGCGACGCCAAGGAGAGCGCCGAGACCAAGTCGCAGGCCGACAGCAAGCAGGCCGACAAGCAGTCTGACAGCAAGAGCAAGGCTGAGTCGAAGCAACAGCAGGGACGCGCCGACGAGCCGCGCAAGGGCGAGGATCGCGCCGCCGAAACCAAGTCGGGCGCCACGGATCGCAAGTCCGACCGCGAGGCCGAGCGCAGCGGCAGCGACAAGAGCCGGCAAAGCCAGGACGAGCGCAAGGCCGGCACGTCGGACCAGGCGGCCGACAAGCAGACCGGCCGCAGCAAGCAGGCCAATCAGCCGGGCGCAACGGACAGCAAGAGCACGACCGCGCAGCAGAACCAGCAGACCGGTCCGGCCGGTGCCGCTGCGGGCAAGCCGGACGCGACCGGGCAGGCCAGCAACCAGACCCAGACCAACAACACCCGCTCCAGCACGCAGGTTTCGGTCAACGAGCAACAGAAGACCCGCGTGGTCGACCAGCTCAAGCGTGATCACGACTTCGACCGTGCCCGCACCGACATCGACATCCGCATCAACGTCGGCGAGCGCCTGCCCGAGCGCGTGCGGCCGCGTCCGCTGCCGTCGGACATCGTCACCATCGTTCCGGAATATCGCGGCTACGAGTACACCGTCGTGCATGACGAGATCGCCATCGTCGATCCGCGCAGCCGCGAGATCGTCGATGTCATCCCCCAGGACGGCATGCGCGCCGATCGCGGCTATGAGCGCGGCGGCTACGGCGTGAGCTCGACCCGCATCGTGCTGTCCGACGATCAGCGCCAGATCCTGCGCCGCGCCGCGACCGAGACCGGCACCGTCGGATCGACGACATCGTCATCGACCTCGTCCGGAACGAGCTGCCTGAGCCTGCGCCGGGTGCCCGATGAGCTCGCGCGCAGCAATCCGGAGCTCGCCAACTACCAGTATCTGGCGATCGGCGAGCAGGTCGTGCTGGTCGACCCGCGCGATCAGAAGGTGGTGCAGGTCATCGACCAGCAGCAATAGCGGCGTGGCGATACGACGGCGGCTCGAGGGCGGGGGCGCGACGCGCTTCCGCCCTTTTTCGCGACAGGATCGCCTTCCGTACGGCCATCGAACGAGCCTTGCTCCGCTGCTCGAACCGGCCGTTGTCCTCATGCGTCAAACCGGCATCGTCAATTGAGCTGGCGCGGACGGGATTGTCGGCCGCGCGCGGCCACGCTATCAACGTTGGCGTGTAGGGATTGGCCGTGGGGACCGCCGTGCCGGTTGCACTCGTCATTATAGTTCTTCAGATCTCGCTGATCTATCATGCGTCGCGGACCGGGCGGATGCAGCCCTGGGCGTTCATCATCTTGTTGGTCCCCTTGATCGGCGCGCTCGCCTACATCGTCGTCGAGCTGGTGCCGGAATGGCTGGGCAGCCACGACGTCCAGAAGGCGCGCAAGCGCGTCGCCAACAAGCTGGACCCTGAGAAATACTATCGTGAGTTGTCGGATCGCGTCGCCGTGACGGATACGATTGCCAACCGCGCCGCGCTCGCCGAGGAATGCGTCGCCGTCGGTCGCTATGACGAGGCCGAGCAGCATTACGATCACATCCTGAGCCTGCCGATGGGCCACGAGCCGCTGTTCGCGCTCGGCAAGGCCAAGGCGCAGTTCGCGCGCCGCCGCCCCGCGGATGCGCTGGCGACGCTCGACGAGCTGCAGAAGGCCTGGCCGGACTACAATTCGGCCGAGGCGCATCTGCTTTATGCACGGGCTTTGCAGGAAGCTGGCCGCACCGATGAGGCCATCGAGGAGTACCAGGCGCTGCTGGACTATGCGCCGGGCAGTGAGGCGAAGGTCCGCTACGGCAGCTTGCTCAAGCTGGTCGGCCGGATCGATGAAGCCAAGGTCGTGTTCACCGAACTGCTGATCCAGATGAAGCGCGCGCCGCGCCATGTGCGCAAGGCGCAGGCCGAGTGGATTTCGATCGCCGAGAAGCAGCTGGCGGGGTGAGGCCGTAGCCTGGATGAGCGCAGCGACATCCGGGTTCACCGAGGGAGCGCGTGAGATCCCGGATGTCGCTGCGCTCATCCGAGCTACAAATCAAATCAGGCTACGGCGAGTTCGCCGCCTCCGGCGTCCGCCGCTTGACGCGCTTGATGGTCCCTGAGAACGAGAACAGCGGCTTGGTGCCGGAATGCAGCATGCCGCGCAGGAAGATCAGCGACGCGCCGGCGCGGGTGACCTCGCCGGTGGCCTCGATCAATTCACCCTCGCGCGCGGCGTCGAGGAATTCGGACGAAAACGAGACCGTGACGCCCGGGCCCTGCATGATCGGCGCGGCGAAGGCGAACAGGCAGTAATCCGCGAAGGTCATCAGGCAGCCGCCATGGACGTTGCCGCCGCCGTTCAAATGCTTCTTCTCGACCCGGAAGGCGCAGCGGATCGAACCGTCGTCCTCCATCCGGTGCCAGAACGGCCCGGTATGGGATTCGTAGCTGTCGCGCATCCAGGTGCGCCAGCCGGCGAACTCGCCGTCGGTCGCGATATGGATGCCGGGGCGGTTCTCGAAGGCGGAACGGGTCAGATCGTGCACGTGCAAGGGCCTTTAACTGTTGATTTACCGTCTTAAATCCGATTGGCCGCCAATCTGCAAATATCCCGCTTGGCGGGTCCGGGCCAAAGCTCTGGACAGGGCGGAATAGGGCCGTAAAAGGCCTTTTCCGCTTCTGCCTCTGTATCTATGAAGCAGGGTTTAAGGGACCAGCGGCCCACGGGGCAAAGGCATTTCTCCATGCGCAATGAACCGCAGATCACCCCCGAGCTCGTCGCCGCCCACGGCCTGAAGCCCGACGAATATGAGCGCATCCTGAAGCTGATCGGGCGGGTCCCGACCTTCACCGAGCTCGGCATCTTCTCGGCGATGTGGAACGAGCACTGTTCGTACAAATCGTCCCGCATCCATCTCAAGGGCCTGCCGACCAAGGCGCCCTGGGTGATCCAGGGCCCGGGTGAGAATGCTGGCGTGATCGACATCGGCGACGGCCAGGCGGTCGTGTTCAAGATGGAGAGCCACAATCATCCGAGCTACATCGAGCCGTACCAGGGTGCCACGACCGGCGTCGGCGGCATCCTGCGCGACGTGTTCACCATGGGCGCACGCCCGATCGCCTGCCTGAACGCGCTGTCGTTCGGCGCGCCGGAGCATCCGAAGACGCGGCATCTGGTGTCCGGGGTGGTGGCCGGCATCGGCGGCTATGGCAACTCGTTTGGCGTTCCGACGGTCGGCGGCCAGACCCGCTTCCACACCCGCTATGACGGCAACATCCTGGTCAACGCGATGGCGGTCGGCCTCGCCGACGCCGACAAGATCTTCTATGCGGCCGCCTCCGGCGTGAACATGCCGATCGTCTATCTCGGCTCCAAGACCGGCCGCGACGGCATCCACGGCGCCTCGATGGCCTCGGCCGAATTCGACGACTCCTCGGAGGAGAAGCGCCCGACGGTGCAGGTCGGGGATCCCTTCGCCGAGAAGCTGCTGCTCGAAGCGTGCCTCGAGATCATGGCCGCCGACTGCGTGATCGCGATCCAGGACATGGGCGCGGCCGGGCTGACCTGCTCGGCGGTCGAGATGGGCGCCAAGGGCGACCTCGGCGTCGATCTCGATCTCGATGCCGTGCCGACCCGCGAGATCGGCATGAGCGCCTACGAGATGATGCTCTCCGAGAGTCAGGAACGCATGCTCATGGTGCTGAAGCCCGAGAAGGAGAAGGAGGCGGAAGCGATCTTCCGCAAGTGGGGGCTCGATTTCGCGGTGGTCGGCTACACCACGCCGAGCAAGCGGTTCGTGGTGAAGCATGGCGGCGACGTCATGGCCGACCTGCCGATCAAGGAGCTCGGCGACGAGGCGCCGCTGTATGATCGCCCGCACGTGGCCTCATCGGCGCTGCCGGTGATCCACGCCCGCGAGGTCAAGGCGCCCCTGGCCATCATCCCGGCGTTGGAGAAGCTCGTCGCAACGCCCGATCTGTGCTCCAAGCGTTGGATCTGGGAGCAGTACGACCATGTGATCCTCGGCAACACCGTGCAGCGCCCGGGCGGCGATGCCGCCGTGGTGCGCGTGCAGGACGGGCCGAAGGGGCTGGCGCTCACCGTCGACGTCACGCCGCGCTATTGCGAGGCCGACCCGTTCGAGGGGGGCAAGCAGGCCGTCGCCGAAGCCTGGCGCAACATCACCGCGGTCGGTGGCCGGCCGCTTGCGATCACCGACAATCTCAATTTCGGCAACCCGGAACGGCCCGAGATCATGGGCCAGTTCGTTGGCTGCCTGAAGGGCATTTCGGAGGCCTGTCGCGCGCTCGACTTCCCCGTCGTCTCCGGGAACGTCTCGCTCTACAACGAGACCAACGGCCGCGCGATCCTGCCGACGCCCTCGATCGGCGGCGTCGGCCTGCTCGATGATTTCACCAAGTCGGCGAGCATCGCCTTCAAGGCCGAGGGCGAGGCGATCCTGCTGATCGGCGAGACCCATGGCTGGCTCGGCCAGTCGGTCTACCTGCGCGACGTCTGCGGCCGCGAGGAGGGCGCTCCGCCGCCGGTCGACCTGGCCGCGGAGAAGCGCATCGGCGATGTCGTGCGCGGCATGATCCATGCGGGCACGGCGACGGCTGCGCATGATCTGGCCGACGGTGGTCTGCTCGTCGCGCTCGCCGAGATGGCGATGGCCTCCGGCATCGGCGCGCGGCTGCTGGCCGCGCCTGCCTCGATCGTGCCACATGCCTATTGGTTCGGCGAGGACCAGGCGCGCTATCTCGTGACGGTGCCGGAGACCGAGGCTGGCCGCGTGCTCGCCAAGATGCGCGGCGCCGGCGTGCCGTGCACGCGCATCGGCACGACAGGCGGCACTGCGCTGGCGATCGCCGGCGAGGCCTCGGTGGAAGTGGATACGCTGAAGAGCCGGTTCGAGAGCTGGCTACCAGAATATATGGGCGGGGCGGCTGCCTGACACACCGTTGTCGTCCCGGACAAGCCACGGCGGCGCACCGCGCCGACGTGGCGCCGATCCGGGACCCACTCGGTGTACGGAGTAGTCGGCGGGACTGGTCGTTGACCTGCGCCAACAACAAGATCTTGCGGTTATGGGTCCCTGCGTTCGCAGGACGACAGCGGAGTACGTTGTCAGCGCGGTGCCTTTCCACGCGCTCATTGCGAGCGCAGCGACGCAATCCAGAGCTCCGGCGGGAGGTTGGATTGCGTCGTCGCTGCGCTCCTTGCAATGACGGAGGAGGCAGGACCGTCCTACAACACGTTCTTCGCCCCCGGAATCTGCCTGAGCACCCAGGTCGCGCCCCAGCTCAGCAGCATGCTGCCGACAAAGGCGATCGTGGCCTTGGCGATGGCCGGCAGGCCGAAGTCGAACAGCCAGTACTGGATCCACAGCACGATCGGATAGTGCACCAGGAACATGCCATAGGCGTCGGCCTGCATGCGATCGAGCACGGAGAATTCCGAGCGGCGGTTGTTGAGGAAATAGGACAGGATCGCAAACAGGATCGCGGCGCTGAAGATGACGAACAGGAAGCCATAGGCTGCCTCGTACCATTGCGGCAACACGGGGGGATTGCCCAGCACCTGGCGCTTGATCGTGATGAGCACCCAGAGCAGCGCATAGGGCACCAGCGTAACCACGATCCAGGCCCCGAGTCCGCGCTGCGACATCTGCCCTTCTGCGGCCAGCAGGCCACGTTCGACATTGGCCGAGCCGATGCCAGCCCCGACGTAGAAATAGGCGGCGTAGAGCAGGACGCGGCTGGCCTGCACCGAGAGCGGTCCGGCTTCAAACCAGAACGTCGGGCCGAAATAGAGCCGGGACGGGATGTAGAGTCCGCCTGTGATCAGCAGGAAGGCAAAGAAGAAGTCGCGCGGATGCTCGAAGGCGCGCTGCGACAGCCGATTGATCGGATCCAGCAGGCGTGGCGAGACGCGGTACAAAAGGGCTGCCGAGGTGTCGAACGCCAGCAGCACCCAGATGAACCAGATCGGCCCGCTCGGCCATGGACCGACCGTGACCGTCTTCCACCAGAAGGCAGCGAAGGTGGCGTCCGGATTGGCGCGCAGCTCGATCGCGTAATAGGCAAGCGGAATGACGGTCAGGGCTGCGATGGCGAACGGCAGGCCAAGGCGCAATAGCCGGTCACGCAGGAACTGCAGCGTCGACTTGTGAGCAAGGCCCGACCACACGAACAGGCCCGACAGAAAGAAGAACATGGCCATGAAGAAGCTGTCGGTGGCCAGCACGATGGCATCGAAGCCGAGGAAGAACGTCGGATCGGTGTGCCCGAAATAGGTATAGGGAATCACGGCGTGGTGGAGCAGCACCACCAGCGTCAGGAATGTCCGGGCGTGATCGAGCGCGGCGTTGCGCGCCCGGGCGCGCGGGCGGGCCTGAAGCTCGATCTTCGCGGCCGCCGCCGATTGTGTAACCGATATGACCATACGCCCCCCGGCGTCGCTGCTGCCCGGCCCGTGCAGCGGATGGGACGTTCGCATCCCCCTCGCCGCGGGGCGTCATGCAAACGTCGTCCAAGGCTGCGCGAGCCGGAATGAGTGGATGAGCTCGTGTGACCTATGGCACCGTCATTCGCTGGAGTCGCCCGCAAGCGGGCGAATGACGGCGCCGGACTACCAGATGTCGTCTTTGGTGCTGCAAATCAGCAAGTGCCGCGGTCCGCAAGCCGGTTTCTCACACATGCCGATTTCCGCTCCCGATATCCTTACGAACCGACGACCTATGAAGTTACGGCCGGGACGGTCGTGGGTTGCGCATTTCTTCGGCGCCGGGACCGATGGCCGAAGGAACCGGTTCCCCGCCTCATCGTTAGTGAGGCGCCGCGCCGGCACGGCGCAGAACCGGAGGACCATACCGTGACACTTCTCAAATGGGCGCTGCTGTTCTTCGTGATCTCGGTGGTGGCCGGTATTCTCGGCTTCACCGGCATCTCGGCAGCTTCCGCCGACATTGCGCGGATCCTGTTCTATATCTTCCTGGTGATCTTCCTCGTGCTCCTGATTCTCGGGCTTACGATTTTCAGAGTGTAGCACGCCATCAGGTCAGTGATCGAAACAACCGCCGCGCCGGTATCGCCTCGCGCCCGCCGCGCGGCGGGCTGTCACCGGGTTCAATCAGCTGCGACCTCCTCGATCCGCACCTTGTCCGGATAGAACGCCAGGTGGCCCGAGATCTCGGTCATCGCCGGGAAGGGCGCCTCGTAGCTCCAGATCGCATTGTCCAATGTCTTGCCGTTGGCGACGACGCTGAAATAGCTCGCATCCCCCTTGTACGGACAATGGGTGACACGATCAGTCTTCTGCAAGGCCGCCATGTTGGCGTCGGCCCGCGGCACGTATTGAACCGCGGGGTAGCTCGCTTCCTTCAGCGTCAACGCGCGGGTCGTGTCGGCAATCACGACGCCGTCGGCGATCACCCGTACGCGTTTTGGGTTGGGGGTGACGGTGATCGGATGATCCGGTCCTGGAAGCTTCATGTCGTCGTCCTCCCGATTCGGCCTTTTGGGTGCGTCACCCAGTCCGACGTATCTCGTCTGATCCCGGTATATAGTGGTTCCGCGCGTGACCTCGAAAGCGGTTCGCGCTAGATTTCACTATCACGGTCCCGCGAGAATGCCTTGATTCGCCGTGCTCGGCGGGCCACTGATGGGAGCTGCAGCCAAGCCGCGGGCCCTGCGGGCTACATCGTCTACGGGATGCGGCGCCGGCCCGACACAAGGAGATGCACCGGGATGCCCATGGATGCCCACGATATCGAGCAGATGATCAAGTCTGCCATCCCTGACGCCCAGGTGACGATTCGCGATCTCGCTGGCGACGGCGACCACTACGCCGCGACGGTGATCTCGGAATCGTTCCGCGGCAAATCCCGCGTGCAGCAGCACCAGCTCGTCTATCAATCGCTGCGCGGCCAGATGGGTGACGTGCTGCATGCTCTGGCGCTGCAGACCGGGGTGCCGGACCAGCGCTGACCATTCAGGGGCAGATCGCGCAGCACGCATCCGGGGGAGATGGCGGTGGACAATCCGCGTGGTGCGCTGTTTCGCGTCATCGAGCCGAACCGGCACAGTCGGGTCACCTTCGTCGAGCTGTTCTTCGATCTCGTCTTCGTCTACGCGGTCACGCAGATCTCGCACTATCTGATCGGCCATTTCTCGCCGCTCGGCGCCGCCCAGACGGCCGTTCTGTTTCTCGCGGTCTGGTGGGTGTGGGTCTACACCGCCTGGGTGACCAACTGGCTCGATCCCGAGAAGGCGCTCGTCCGAGGTCTCTTGTTCGCGCTGATGCTGGCGGGCCTCGTTCTGTCGATGTCGATCCCGCGGGCGTTCGAGGACCGCGGCCTGTGGTTCGCCATGGCCTACGCCGCCATGCAGGTCGGCCGGACCGCGTTCTGGCTGACCGCGACGCCGCCGCAGCGATTGGCCGTCCGTCGCAACGCCGCCCGCATTCTCTCCTGGCTCAGTGCCTCCGCCGTGCTCTGGCTGCTCGGCGGCCTTGCCGAGGGCCCGGCGCGGATGGGGCTATGGGGGGCGGCGCTCACCCTGGAATATGTGTCGCCGGCCGTCCGCTTCTGGGTCCCCGGGCTGGGTGCATCCACCGTCGAGGACTGGATGGTCGAAGGCGGCCACATGGCGGAGCGCTGTGCGCTGTTCATCATCATCGCGCTCGGCGAATCCATCGTCGTCACCGGCGCGACCTTTGCCGAGCTCGACTGGACCGGAGCCAACATTGCCGCCTTTGCCAGTGCCTTCATCGGCACGGTGGCGATGTGGGCGGTGTATTTCAACCGCGGCGCTGAGGCGGGATCGGAGGTGATTTCGCAGTCGGCGCAATCCGGGCTTATGGCGCGCTCGGCCTACACCTACCTGCACATGCCGATCGTCGCCGGCATCATCGTTTCGGCGGTATCGGACGAGATCATCCTGAAGCACCCCCTCGGGCATACCGACCTGAATACGGCGGCGACAACGATCGGCGGTCCGTTCGTGTTTCTGCTCGGGACCATCCTCTTCAAGTTCAACATCCGCGGCTTCCTGCAGCTGTCGCACGGCGCTGGCCTGCTGGCGCTGATCGGGCTCGGCTGGTTCGCGACCGAACTGTCGCCGCTCGTGCTATCAGCGCTGACGAGCGCGCTGCTGGCGATCGTCGCGCTGTGGGAGACGCTGTCGCTGCGGTCGAAGCCGGAGCCTCACGCCTCGGCGACGAGCGCCTGAACCGAGAACATTTTTTCCGCATCCGTCCACACGGTCTGGACTTTCCAGCCGGAGCCGCGGGCCAGCGCGCCGAAGCGCTCGATGCTGTATTTATAGCTGTTCTCGGTGTGGATGCTCTCGCCGGCCCGGAACGAGAGGGTGGTGCCGAGCAGCCGCACGGTCTGCGGCTTTCGTGCAACCAGATGCATCTCGATGCGGTGCTGCTCGCGATTGTAGATCGCGCGGTGAACGAAGGCGGACAGGTCGAAATTGCCACCGAGCTCCCGGTTGATCCGCAACAGCAGATTGAGATTGAAACGCGCGGTCACGCCGGCGGCGTCGTTGTAGGCGGCATGCAGGACGCGCTCGTCCTTCTCCAGGTCGACCCCGACGATCATCAGCGCGCCGGTCCCCAGGATCTCGCGTGCCGAGCGCAGGAACCGGCACGCCTCATGCGGCTCGAAATTGCCGATCGTCGATCCCGGAAAGAAGCCGACCTTCGGCTTGCCTTCGATGGCATCAGGCAGTTTGAATGCGGTGGTGAAATCCGCGATGACCGGGTGCACGGCCAGCTGCGGGAAGTCGCGGCGCAGGCTGTCGGCCTGTGCGGTCAGGAACTCGCCGGAAATATCGACCGGCACGTAGGCCGCGAAGCGGCAGCTCTCCAGCAGCAGCCGCACCTTGGTGGTGGCGCCGGCGCCGAACTCGATCAGCGCAGCATCGTCGGGAATGACCGCCGCGATCTCGGCGCCGCGATCCCTGAGGATGCCGAGCTCGGTGCGCGTCGGGTAGTACTCCGGCAGGCGCGTGATCTGCTCGAACAGGTCTGATCCGGCGGCGTCGTAGAAATATTTCGGCGATAGCTGCTTGGGCTGCTGGGTGAGGCCTGCGACTGCGTCTGTCGCAAAGGCCGACGTCTTGTCGTCGGGGAGATGGGCATCGAGCAGCGCGTTGACGTGCACGTTCATGATACTCTCCTGGACGCGCACACGCGCGACTGTCGGGCAACGAATGCTGATAGCTCAGGCGTAGTCCGCGAGCCGGAGCCCGGTGAATTGCCAGCGATGATGTGGATAGAAGAAGTTGCGATAGGTGACGCGGCTGTGGCCCGCCGGCGTCGCGAGCGATGAGCCGCGCAGCACCAGCTGATTGACCATGAACTTGCCGTTGTACTCGCCGAGCGCGCCTTCCGTGGCACGATAGCCGGGATAGGGGCTGTAGGCGCTGCGGGTCCACTGCCAGACAATGCCGAAGGCGTCGCTGAGCTGGTTGCCGCGCGCGGCGACCTCCCACTCCATCTCGGTCGGCAGATGCTTGCCGCGCCAGCGTGCGAATGCGTCGGCCTCATAGTAGCTGACGTGGCACACGGGTGCATCCGGATCGACCGGCCGCAGCCCTCCCAGCGTCATGATGCGCCATTCGCCCTCGACCTTGTACCAATGGCCGGGCGCCTGCCAGCCCTCGCGACTGGCGGCGGCGAAGCCGTCCATGAGCCAGAGCGTGGCGGTCCGGTAGCCGCCGTCATCCATGAAAGCGAGCCACTCGGCATTGGTGACGAGATTGCGCGCGATGCCCACCGGCCCGACGAGTGCGCGATGGGCTGGCTCCTCATTGTCGAAATGGTAACCATCACCGGCGTGTCCGACGGTATGGATGCCCTCGGGGAGGTGAATCCAATCCGCGCCCCGGCCTGCCGGGGCAGGAAAGGTCCAGGATGGATCATAGGCCGGGGCCGTCGGGTTCTGCGCGAATGCGTGCAGGATGTCGGTCAGCATCAGCTCCTGGTGCTGCTGCTCGTGATTGAGGCCGACCTCCACCAGCGGCGCCACAGCGGCCAATGTGGCAGGCTCGGCGCTGCCCAGGAAGTCCGCCATCGCCGCGTCGACGTGTTGCCGATATGCCGTGATGTCGGCCACGCCCGGCCGGGTGATCAGGCCGCGCTCGCCCCGCGTGTGGCGCGGGCCGGCACTGACGTAATAGGAATTGAACAGGAACGCGTAATCGGCGTGAAAAGGGATATATCCCCGGCAGTGCTCGCCCAGCACGAACTGCTCGAAAAACCAGGTCGTATGGGCGCGATGCCATTTGGCCGGACTGGCGTCCGGCATCGACTGGATGACCTGATCTTCCGGGCTCAGCGGCGCCGCACGCCGCTCGGTCTCGCCCCGAACGGCGAGGTACGCCTCGGTCAGGCGCCCGGCGAGGGAGCCGGACCCGGTCTGAAGCGTATCAGTGTCGGGGATGGAGGCCGTAGCGGAGGCAGAACTGGTCACGAGGGTCTCCGTTTGCCAGCAGAAAACGATGTTCGACGGAACAAGTTCCTTTCGACAGTTCGTCCTAAATAGGGGCTTGGTTACGGGATGAAACCCTCGTGGCGGCTATAATATTGCTGCCGTCAGCCTATGGTCCGGCCGGGGGGCCTGGGTCGCGGGCCGATCCTCGGCATTTTACTTTGGCTGAACAACGGTTTGCGCTACATATAGAAGAGTGGCGATCGGCTGCGGGCGAAATCCGTCCGATGGCGATCAGCGCGGACCGAGCCCCAGGCGTTCCTTGAGGCGCCCTAGAGGAAGCGAAGATGAGCATTGAGCAATTCATTGACAATGAAGTGAAGTCGAACGACGTCGTCCTGTTCATGAAGGGGACGCCGCAGTTTCCGCAGTGCGGATTTTCGGGCCAGGTCGTGCAGATCCTGGACCACGTCGGCGTCGGCTATAAGGGCCTCAACGTTCTCGAATCCGCCGAGCTGCGCAACGGCATCAAGACGTTCTCGAACTGGCCGACGATTCCGCAGCTCTATGTGAAGGGCGAGTTCGTCGGCGGCTGCGACATCGTCCGCGAGATGTTCCAGAGCGGCGAGCTGCAGCAGCTGTTCACCGACAAGGGCATCCCGGTCGGCACGGCGGCCTCCGCCTGAGCTATCCGGTCCGAAAGATCGGCACGACCCGATTCGAGGTCGTCGTCACCGACATCACCAAGCTCGGCGTTGACGCCATCGTCAACGCCGCGAACACGTCTCTGCTCGGCGGTGGTGGCGTCGACGGCGCGATCCACCGTGCGGCGGGACCCGACCTCGTCATGGAATGCCGCATGCTCCATGGCTGCAAGACTGGCGAGGCCAAGATCACCAAGGGCTACCGGTTGCCCGCCCGTCATGTGATCCACACGGTCGGCCCGGTCTGGCAGGGCGGCGACCGCGGTGAGCCGGAGCTGCTGGCCTCGTGCTACCGCCGCTCGATTGAGCTGTGTCACAACCACCTGCTGTGTTCCGTCGCCTTTCCCGCAATCTCGACCGGCATCTTTCGCTTTCCCGCTGATCGCGCCGCCTCGATTGCGGTCGCCACAACGATCGAGGCCATCAGCGGCGAAACCTCGCTGTCGCAGATCGTGTTCTGCTGCTTCTCCGAGGCGAGCGCCGAGCTGCACGACGAGGCGTTGAGTAAGGCGATCGAGAGCCGCGCTCGCAAGGAGGCGCCGCGATAACGGCGGCCGCCTGTGTGGCCGGCTGGTTTACGCAGCCCTCGCGTCATGATCGTCATGCGCCGCGCACGATCTCCCTGACATGGCCGACCGCTTCCTCAATCATAGCGGCTGACACGTCGAGATGCGTGCAGGCACGGATGCGGCCGTCCATCATCGCCAGCAGCACGCCGCGCTTGCGTAGTTCACTCACCATCTTGTCGCCTGACACGCCGGCGCCATCCGGCTTGAAGAACACCAGATTGGTCTCGGGCTCCTGCACCTCGACGCCCTGGATCTGCGACAGCCCGCGCGCCAGCGCCCGCGCATTGGCGTGATCCTCGGCGAGCCGGCCGACGTGATGATCGAGCGCGTAGATGCAGGCCGCCGCGACGACGCCGGCCTGGCGCATCGCGCCGCCGAGCCGCTGTTTCCAGCGCCAGACCTCGTCGATGAAGGCGGCGCTGCCGGCGAGCACGCCGCCGATCGGCGCGCCCAGTCCCTTGGAGAAATCGATCCAGGCCGAGTCCCAGCCCGCGGTCATCTCGGCCGCGGGAATGCCGGTGGCGACGGTCGCGTTGAGCAGCCGCGCGCCGTCCATATGCGTCGCCATTGCATTCGCCTTGGCGATCTCGACGATCTCGTCGAGATCAGCCTTCTTCCAGATCGTGCCGCCGCCGATATTGGCGGTCTGCTCGACGCTGACCACGGTCTGCGGCGGCTGGTAGCGGCTGCGCGGATGCAGCGCGGCGCGAAAGGTCTCCGGTGTGAACTGCCCGTCGGGGCCCTTCAGCTGCGTCACCTGGAAACCACCGAGCGCCGCATGCGCGCCGCCCTCGCGCGAGATGATGTGCGCGGTCTCGTGCGCCAGGATCTCGTCTCCCGGCCGGCAATGCACCAGCGTCGCCGCGACATTGCACATCGTGCCCGACGGCATCAGCACCGCCGCCTCCTTGCCGAGCAGCGCGGCGACGCGGGCGGTGAGCGCGTGCACGGTCGGGTCGTCGCCGATCTGCTCGTCGCCGACCTCGGCCCGCGCCATGGCTTCGCGCATCGCTTGTGTCGGGCGGGTCTGCGTGTCCGACAGCAGATTGACGCGCACGGGCGGCGCCTTGGGATCGCGCGGGGGCGGGGTGTAATACATCGGCAGTCCTCGTTCGCTTATCACGACCCGACCTTACCCAACTCGCAACGCTCCCGCAAAACGCTCCTCCTCGCGAGCTACGCCGCGCGCGGCGGATTGAGCCAGATGTCCGGCCGCCGCAGAGGCCTGCTCTCGATCGGCTCGGCGACCAGCGGCGGCGCCGCGGTGCAGTCGAACACCCAGGGTTCGAGCGGGCTCTGCCGAGACGGTGAAAGCAGCAGCACGGCGCCCGGGCGCTGCCGCTTGACGTTCCAGCCCATGTTCACCGCGGCCCAGCCCACCAGCATGGTGTGCCATTCGTCGGTGAGCTCGCGCGAGTCGTCGAAACAGTGGAGAAGCTCGAGCGCGTAGGGATCGTGGCGAAGCTGCGCATCGGCAAAGGTGAGCCCGGTCCCGACATGGCGGATCACATGGGCTGTCGCATCGGACTGGACGTGCCAGCAGGAGCGTTCGAGGAGGTCGAAGACGGTCGAGGGATAGAGGCCGTCGTTGAAGCGATAGCGGACGCCGGAGGTCCGTGCGCGTAACGGCGGAGCGGTGAGCGGCGGCGCCCGCAACGGCGGCAGAGGCGGGGCGCCGACCGCATCGGTCGGCAACGCACCAAAGATGATATTGCGCCTGTTGAACTCCATGGCGAACGCCCCGCTACTTTACAACTGCAGACAGTGAATCACGGGACGGATTCCCTGTCAGCCCAGGTTGGGGCGAATTCGTGGCAAGTGTGGCATTCGGGAATCGGTTCGCCGCATCCGAAACCCCAAAAAGCAAAGGCCCCGGCGCGTGCCAGGGCCTTCGGATTATCAGATGGTGCCGGACCGCGGTCCGGTCAAGATCAGCGCGAGTAGAACTCGACGATCAGATGCGGCTCCATCTGCACCGCGAACGGCACGTCCGACAGCGCCGGGATGCGGATGAACTTCGCGGTCATCTTGCCGTGATCGGCCTCGATGTAGTCGGGCACGTCACGCTCGGCGAGCTGGCTCGCTTCCAGCACCACGGCGAGCTGCTTCGAGGCTTCCTTGACCTCGATCACGTCGCCCGGCTTGACCTGGTAGCTCGCGATGTTGACCTTGCGGCCGTTCACCTTGATGTGGCCGTGGTTGATGAACTGGCGCGCGGCGAACATGGTCGACACGAACTTGGCGCGGAACACGACGGTGTCGAGACGGCGCTCGAGAATGCCGATCAGGTTCTCGCCGGTGTCGCCCTTGAGACGGCCGGCCTCGACATAGATGCCGTGGAACTGGCGCTCGGAGATGTTGGCGTAGTAGCCCTTCAGCTTCTGCTTGGCGCGCAGCTGCACGCCGAAATCGGACAGCTTGCCCTTGCGGCGCTGGCCGTGCTGGCCGGGGCCGTATTCCCTGCGGTTGACGGGGCTCTTCGGGCGGCCCCAGATGTTCTGGCCCATGCGGCGATCGATCTTGTACTTCGCCTCACTGCGCTTAGTCATCGCGTCCTCTTCAAGTCTTTCGTTCGGGTTTGAGGAAACGCGCCCTCCTGTGTGTCCGGGAAATCCGGTCCACCGACAGACCCCTCCCCAAAGCATGAAGGGAGAAGGCCACGGGTCGCGAAACGCAACGCGGGCCGAAAGCGGCCCGCGAGCAGGGGGTTCTTAGGCGAGAAACTGCCGGCTTGTCAAACCGCAACGGCCGCTTTTGCCGGCAAAATCACCCTTTCGGCCCCTTCAGGACGGTCATTTTCCGCCGCCCCGCCTCGCATCCCAGGTCGGCTTCCGCCGGACTGCGCCCGGAAACCGGGCAGGCCCTCAGCTCGGCTGCGATCTCGCCATTCAGCACCTGCTCGAGTCGGATCGCGGTCCGGGCGATCATGGCGCCGTCGGTAACCCGGTGGTCCCAGCGGATCAGGATGGGAATCGTCTGGTCGGGCTGGACGACGTCGTAATTGATGATGAACGGTCCCGGGCTCAGGGCGTGCAACTGGCCGCCTCCGCAGGCGGCGATGCTGGTGACGGAGAAATTGCCGAACCAGTTGGCGCGCTGGCGGCCGAAATTCAGCCCGACCCACCAGGCGAACCGGCGCAGCGGCAGCGGCAGCCGGGTCGCGCGCATGATCTTGCGGAACATGGCGACGTCGTCGACCGGCGCCTCCTTGCCCTGGCGGATCAGGGCGTCGATCTCGGCCAGCGACATGGCCTCAGGCCCGGAGACGCGCTGCGGCAGCACGCAATCCTCGCCATTCTCGACCCGGGCAATGGTGACGGTGGCGACGCTGCGCGGCAGCTCGTAAAGGCAGCGCCGCGGCCACCCGGTGTAGAGCGTGCGCAGGACCGGCTCGTCACGGGCGACCAGGGCGAACGCCTTGACGAAGATCGCGGCGAAACCGGGCGGGTGGACGGCCGCGGCGCGGGCCTCCAGCAGCGGACCGATCTGGATCGTCCGGGCCAGCGACACGAACGGCACGCCGCGCGAGGCATGCATCAGATCGATGATCAGACGGCGGTGCAGCGAAATCGGCCTGGTCGTTCCGCGCATCCTGAACCTGTCGCTCCCGTTTGTTGTGCTTGGCCTGATCCGGCTCCCCGGCGGCGGCTGCTGTTAACACCGCAGGCCGGGTTACGGAAGCGCCGCTCTAGGGCGCCGGTGCGGCCAGCGGCCCGAACACGGCCAGCGACGTGCCCAAAATCGTCTTCTTCGTCATGGGCTTCTCCCCCAATCCTGTTTTTCGTTTGGAACGTGAAGCGGCCCTGAATCAGCGCTTGATCCCCTCGAAGCTTGCGGCAATGCCGCGCTGGAACAGAGACCAGTCGAAGCCGAGCGCCAGCGCGACGTAGCCGCGCGCGATCATCGCATTGGCCTGATCGGCGCTGCGCGCGGCGCCGCCGATCGGCACGCCCGATCTGAGGATGCCGGCCTCGGCACGGGCGATGAGGGATTTCACCAGGGGATCATCGAGTTGCCCGCGCTTGTTGATCGAGGTCGCGAGATCGCCCGGGCCGATCACCGCGATGTCGATGCCGGGCGTGGCCATGATCTCGTCGATGCGCTCGACCGCTTCGACATGCTCGATCGTGACCATGCAGATCATGTCGTCATCGGCCGTCGCCATGTAATCCGCCATCGACACGTTCCAGTGGAACGGCGCGTGGAAGGGACCCCACAGGCGGTCGCCGCGGGGTGGGTAGCGCACGCTGCGCACCGCCTTCTCGGCGTCCGCTCGGCTCGAAATCATCGGGAAGTTGATGCCGAGCGCGCCGAGGTCCATCGGCGCCTTCGCCAGATGCGGCTCGTTGGCGGCGATCCGCACCAGCGGCACGCAGGGCGTGCCCGCGGTGGCGGTGATCATCGCGTGCGCGGTGGAGAGATCGATCGGCCCATGCTCTAGGTCGACGATGATCCAGTCGAGCTGTTGCGCCATGATGCGCACGGTCTGGATGCTCGGGATGGTGGCGATGGCGCCGAACGTCGGCCGCTTGTCGCGCCAGGCCTGCTTGAGGCGGTTGAGCGGTTGGCGCGGTGCGGACATCGGCGGTCTCCGTCAGGCCGGGACGCGGCCGCCGAAATAGGGCGTGAGCGCGCGGCCGAGCTGATGTGGCTTGTTCGAGGTGAAGATCATGGTGGCGCCGCCATCGTCGGCGTCGCCAGCCGGGGGGCCCAGCAGGTCGACGACGCGGCGCGCGATCGCCGGTGCCGGATCGATCCAGGTGACGGGCCAGGGCGCCAGGCGTTCGAGCCGGTCGAGCAGCAGCGGATAATGCGTGCAAGCGAGCACGACCGTGTCGGTTCGATCAGCGGGATCGGCGGCGTCGCCCACGAAGCAGGGTGCGATCTCGGCGGCGATGGCCGCGTCGCTGACCTGCGTTCCGCTGAGCGCGGCCTCCGCCAGTGACGCAAGCTCCGGCGAGCCGACCAGGGTGACGTTGCAGCCTTGCGCAAAATCGCGGATCAGCGCGTGGGTGTATTCGCGCTGCACGGTCGCCTTGGTGCCGAGCACGGAGACGCGCCTGGTCTTTGACTGCGCGCAGGCCGGCTTGATCGCCGGCACGGTGCCGACGAAGGGCGTGGGGTAGGCGGCCCGCAGCGGCGCCAGCGTCTGCACGGAGGCGGTGTTGCAGGCGATCACGACGAGGTCGGGCCGGTGCGCGGCGATCAGCTCGCCCATCAGCGGCACCACGCGGGCGACCAGCGCCCGCTCGCTGTGATGGCCGTAGGGAAAGAAGGCGTCGTCGGCGACATAGACGTAGTGGGCGTCAGGCCGCGCCCGCACCACCTCGCGCAGCACGGACAGGCCGCCGAGGCCGGAGTCGAACACGAGAATCGTAGGGCGATGGGTCACGCGGCGAGTGTACCGGAATGGGAGGGGCGATTCAGTCGGTTTTTCTGCGGGGTTTGGCGGCAGTGAGGCGCTTGGGTGTGTTCCCGCGGCAGAAGGGAAGGTTCAAAAACGCGCATGTGGGCCAAGCTGGCCATCCAGAAACCGATGTCCTCCCGGCGAACGCCGGGATCCATGACCACCGGCGGAAATTGGCGCCAAGGCCGTCCGCTCCAGCGTGCCTCAAACAACCGCCGCGGCGTAGGGGTCCCGGGTCGGCGCCGCGCCAACGCTTGCGCGTTGCCGCAGCTTGCGGGGACGACAGCGGAAATGAAAGCGACATTGCGAGCGCAGTGTTCAGCCCGGAGACGTCGCTGACGGGTGTTCGGGGACATAGTTGACAGTTGTGGGGTCGCGCAGATCAATCGCTGCGCTCCTCGCAAGGACGGCGGTGAGACATGGGCAAAACATGCATTCTCATTCTCGCACCCGCTTTCGCGTCCGAGTGTTGCTCATCTGGTCGCCCTCCTAACAATGAGGGCGCGGGAAAGGCCGGGTGCCGGTCGCACCCATGGCCCGCCTGCGAAAAAAATGCAGGCGGCAGGAACCACAGGTACGGGCCGGATCATCCCGGCCTTCCCCGCGCAATGGTTTGAACGGCTTATACGTGATCTCCCCGGGGATCGGCTTTCTTGCCCCCGTCGCCAGCGCGCTCGTCGAACTTGCAGCGCCAGCTTGGCATCAGCACCGGGATGCCAGGACCACACGACTTCGCCGTACGCATCGGATCGTTCGTCGGCATGATCGCTCACGCTGCAACCCGACACGCCCACCGCATCCCGCACCCAACGCTCGTGACGATCGCGATGCGCCCCTCAATCGGGGCGGGACGCGATACCATAGCATTGAATTCTGAAAAACGGAAGATAAAAATTCGGATTTTCTGGCGGCACCGTCCAGCGGGAGCATACGAGCCGCGATTGGCGTCTATAACATTAGTGTTGACTGATTGATTAGTGGTTGCTATTGCTTTCGCATGATCCAGTCTGAACCCATCACGGCCGTCATGCGCGCGCTGGCCGATCCCACCCGGCGCGCGGTGTTCGAGCGCATCGTCGCGGCCGACGAGATCACCGTCGTCGAGCTCACGCGCGGCAGCACCGTCACGCAGGGCGCCATCTCGCAGCATCTGAAATCCCTGAAGCAGGCCGGCCTGGTCTGCGAGCGCCCCGAGGGCCGCAAGGTCTATTACCGCGCCGAGCCACGCGGCCTGGAGCCGCTGGCCGACTGGATGAGCCATTACGGCGTGTTCTGGCGCGACCGCTTCGCCAATCTGAAAAAACTGCTGAAGGACATCGATCCATGAACCAGGCCGTGAACGCGGACACGCAGGCCATTGTCGTCGAGGACATCTTCCCGCATGCGCCGGAGGTCATCTGGAAAGCCCTGACCAATGGCGAGCTGATCGGCCGCTGGCTGATGGCGCCCAAGGGTTTTGAGCCCGTCATCGGCAATCGCTTCACCTTTCAGACCACGCCGGCGGGCCAATGGGACGGCACCATTCACTGCGAGGTGCTGGAGGTCGTGCCGAACGAGCGGCTGTCCTATGCCTGGAGGGGCGGCCACGACGGCAATGTCGGTTACGGCGCGAAGCTGGAGACGGTCGTCACCTTCAGCCTGTCCAAGGCCGACACGGGCACGCGTCTTCGCCTCGTGCATTCCGGCTTCGTGCTGCCGGCCAACGAGACGGCGTATCGCAAGATGGGCGAGGGCTGGAAGACCGTCGTCAAGAAGCTCGATCAGGTCGCCGCCGAGCAGGCGTCACCGCAGCGGTCGCACTGAGGAGAGCAACATGACCAATTCCTATGTCGGGGGCTGCGCCTGCGGGGCGGTGCGTTACGAGATCAAGGGCGAGCCGGCGGTCATGCTGGATTGCCAATGCCGGCAATGCCAGCGCGACAGCGGCACCGGCCATCAGTCGCACCTGACCTTCGTCGCGGCGGAGGTGAAGGTCGACGGCGAGGTGTCGCATTTCCAGACCATCGGCGATGGCGGTACGGTGAAGCGGCGGGCGTTCTGCCAGACCTGCGGCTCGTCGATGCACCTGACGTTTCCGGCGATGCCCGATGTGTTCATCGTCACGCCCGCAAGCCTCGACGATCCCAGCCGCTACCGGCCGCAACTGGTGTCGTGGACCGCCGCCGGACATCCCTGGGATCACCTCGATCCGGCGCTGCCGAAATTCGAGAAGATGCCGCCGCGGTGAGTTTACCACGCGGGATGCGAGACTTGGGAGCGTGGTCGTTTCGGTGACGGCCCAAGACCGTCACCGAAATCCTCCGACCGAAATCCAACCAGCCACAGACCCAAAACCCCGGCACGGACGTTCAGGGATCTGAGGTTGGAGCGGGTGTTTTGGAGGAGATCCGCATGGCGCCAGAGTGTGCGCAGTCGACCGTGTACTTCGATGGATCCTGTCCGCTGTGTCGAGCGGAGATCGGCTATTACGGCCGGACCGATCAGGCGGGTGCGCTGTGTTTCGTCGACGTCTCCGAACCAGGCGCGGAAACGCCGGATGGCGTGACCCAGCAACAGGCGATGGCGCGGTTTCATGTGCGTGCCAGTGACGGGCGCCTGCTCTCGGGCGCTGCGGCGTTCGTCGAGATCTGGCGCCGTCTGCCGCGTTGGCGCTGGGCGGCGCGTGTGGCCTCGATGCCGGGCGCGCTGGCGGTCCTGGAGTTCGGCTACAGGCTGTTTCTTCCCGTGCGGCCATTGATCTCGCGCGGCCTGGGCCGCATCCTGCAGCGTGGGAAGCAGGATGGGACGCGGAGCGTGACCGGGCAGGCTGGCGGCACGATGTCGCGCTTTCTCAACTGGTTCTTCCGCAATCGCGCGACCGGCGAGATCACGATCGCCCAGATGCCGAACCCGGCGCTGTGGATCGTGCTGGTGGGAAGCCTCGTGGGCTGGGCCTTGCACCCGCCGGGTCGGACGGGCGCGAATCTGGATTGTCTGGTGAAGGCCGGTCTCGTCGTCTGGGCCGTCGATGAGCTCGTGCGCGGCGTCAATCCCTGGCGCCGCTGTCTCGGGGCCGCCGTGCTGATCTACGAGGTCTCGACGTTGGGATGGACGTGAGCAGATGTGTGTGACGCGCCCCGATGATGTCGGTCGCTTGATATGCATCAACCGGCAAAGACGGCTGCTGACCGATTGTGGGCTATGAAGTCGTCCGGCCTCGATGGCATGGAGGTGTCTCGGGCGTTCTGCGTAGGCCTTCGCCGGACAGGAACTGCGGCCTCATGAGTCCGACCACGATCAACGACGCGAGCGCTGCCGCGCGTCCGGAGCATCCGGGTGCCGCACCCGTGTTTCGCGCCCGCAAGCTCTCCAAGACCTACCGCATGGGCGAGGTCGAGGTGCATGCGTTGCGCGACGTCGATCTCGACATCTACGAGGGCGAGTTCGTGGTGCTGCTCGGCCCCTCGGGATCCGGCAAGTCGACCTTGCTCAACATTCTCGGCGGGCTGGACAGCCCGACCTCGGGCGAGGCGCAGTGGCGCGATCATCAACTGGTCGGCGCCGGCGATGCCGAGCTGACGCGCTACCGGCGCGAACATGTCGGCTTCGTGTTCCAGTTCTACAACCTGATCCCGAGTCTGACGGTGCTCGAGAACGTCGCGCTGGTCACCGAGATTGCCGACAGGCCGCTCGATCCGCGCGAGGTGCTCAAGCTCGTCGGGCTCGAGCGGCGGATCGACCACTTTCCCTCGCAGCTCTCCGGAGGCGAGCAGCAGCGCGTCGCGGTGGCCCGCGCCATGGTCAAGGCGCCCGACGTGCTGTTGTGCGACGAGCCGACCGGCGCCCTGGACTACGAGACCGGGAAGGTGGTGCTCGCCGCGATCGCGCGTGCCAACGCGCAGCTCGGGACGACCACGATCATCATCACGCACAATGCGGCGATCGCCGGCATGGCCGATCGCGTGCTGCGGCTCGGCGGCGGGCGCATCGTCGGCGAGGAGCGCAATGCACGGCGGCTGTCGGCCGAGGAGGTGCATTGGTGAGCCTGCTGGACCGCAAGCTGTGGCGCGACATCGGTGCGATGCGCGGGCAGGTGATCACGATCGCGCTGCTGGTGGCGGCCGGCGTCGCGGTGTTCGCAGGCTCGGTCTCGACCTATCTGTCCCTGCGCGACGGCTGCGAGCAGTTCTATGCCGATGGCCGGTTTCCGCAGATCTTCGTCACGCTGAAGCGGGCGCCGCTGGCGCTGGTGCCGCGACTGAGCTCCATCGCCGGCGTGGTCGCGGTCGAGCCGCGCATCGTGCGCGAGGTGATCGTCGACTGGCCGGCGGCGTCGCAGCCGGTCTCGGCGCGCCTGGTGTCGCTGAGCCGCGCGGGCGACGAAGCGCTGGCGCGTTTGCATCTGCGGCGCGGCACGGCGCCCGAGCCGGGGACCGCGCGCAGCGCCGCGGTCAATGAGGCGTTTGCCGAGGCCAATGGCGTCAATCCGGGCGACGACATCCGCGTGCTGCTCAATGGCCGCGTGCAGGGCTTCCGGGTCTCCGGCATCGCCTTGTCGCCGGAATATGTCTACGCGGTGAAGCCGGGATTGCCGATCCCCGACGATCGTCTCTACGCCATCCTGTGGGTCGACCGGAGCGCGGCCGAGGCCGCCTTCGATATGAAAGGGGCGTTCAACGACGCCGTGATCGCGCTCGCCCCGGGCGTCGATCCCAAGCCCGTGATCGAGGAGCTCGACCGGCTGCTCGAGCCCTATGGCTCGATCGGCGCGATCGCGCGGCGCGACCAGCCGTCGAACCGCTTTCTCGAGGACGAGTTGAACCAGCAGAAGGTGATGTCGATCACCATCCCCATCATCTTCTTCGGTGTCGCCACATTCCTGCTCAACGGCGCGCTCGGGCGGCTGGTCGCCGCGCAGCGCGAGCAGATCGCGGCGCTGAAGGCGCTCGGCTTTCCGACGCTGCGGCTCACCTTCCATTATCTCAAGCTGATGCTGGTGATCGTGCTGATCGGATCGGCGCTCGGCATCGCCGGCGGCGTCGGCTTCGGCCATGCCATGATATCGAGCTATCAGGGATTCTTCCGTCTGCCCGAGCTGCCATTCCGGCTGGCGCCCTGGGCGGCGGTGGCCGGCGTCGCGATCAGCGTCGCGGCGGGCGCCCTCGGCGTGGTCACGGCGCTTCAGGAGGTTGTCGGCCTTGCGCCGGCAGAGGCGATGCGGCCCGCGATGCCGCTGGGGTTCCGCCGCTCCTGGATCGAGCGCATCGTGCCCGGCACGGCGTTCGGCGCGCGGCGGATGATGATGCTGCGCAACGTCGCGGGGCGGCCGTTCCGTTCGCTGTTCACCATCATCGGCATCGCCTTCGCGGTGCCGATGATGGTGCTCGGGATCTTCTGGCGCGACGCCATCGGCGAGATGATCGAGCTGCAGTTCAACCTGGTCGAGCGCGGCAACGCCACGATCACGTTCATCCATCCGATGGACCGCGCGATCCTGCGTGACCTGGCGCGCCAGCCCGGCGTGCTCGCGATCGAAGGCCAGCGCATCGTTCCGGTGCGGCTGCGGGCCGGGCATCAGAGCTACCTCACCTCGGTGATCGGACTGGCGGCCACCGACGAGCTGCGCCGGCCGCACGATTCCGTACGTCGCCCGATCGTCGCGGCGCCCGATGGCATCACCCTGACCCGGCGCCTCGCCGAGCGCTTGGCGCTGAGCGCGGGGCAGGTCGTGACGGTGGAGGCGATGGAAGGCCGCCGCCGGCGGCGCGACCTGCCGGTGAGCGCCATCGTCGACGAGGCGATCGGGATGGCGTCCTACATGGACATCGACACGCTCAACCGCTTCACCGGCGAAGGCGCGGTGATCTCGGCGGCGAGCCTCCATGTCGAGCCGGCGGCGCTGGCTGCGCTCGGCGCGAGGTTCAAGAGCATGCCGAAAATCGAATCCGTGACGATGAAGGCCTACACCCTGGCATCCTTCATCGAGAAGATCGCGGGCCTCGTGTTCGTCACCGCCGGCATCCTCACCGGCTTCGCCGCGATCATCACCGTGGGCGTGGTCTACAACAGCGCCCGCATCAGCCTGCAGGAGCGCGCCTGGGAGCTCGCGAGCCTGCGCGTGCTGGGCTTCACCCGCGGCGAGGTCGCGGGCATCCTGTTCGGCGAGTTCGCGCTGGACATCGCGGTCGGGATTCCGCTCGGCCTGGTGCTGTCGCACGCCATCATCGGGCTGATCGCGCGGCTGCATTCCAGCGAGAGCTTTCAGATCCCGGGCGTGATCGCGCCGCGGACCTACCTGATCGCGACCGCGGTGGTCTTGGCCAGCGCCGCGATCAGCGCCATCATCGTTCGCAGGAGGGTGGATCGGCTCGATCTGGTCGCGGCCCTCAAGACCAGGGAATGAGCATGCCCCCCGTTTTGCGCCGCGTCGTCATCGTATCGAGCGTTCTGGCCGCGGCCGGCATCATCGCCTGGATGGTGATGCCGGGTCCGGTCCCGGTGGAGACGGCCGCGGTGACGAAAGGGCGGTTCGTTGCCACCGTCGATGACGACGGCAAGACGCGGGTGCGCCAGCGCTACGTCGTGGCGGCGCCGCTCGCCGGCCGTCTCGGGCGCATCCGCTTCAAGGCCGGCGACCAGGTCAAGGCCGACGACGTCGTCGCCACCATCACGCCGGCGCCGGCACCGCTGCTCGATCCGCGGTCCCGTCGCGAGGTCGAGGAGCAGCTCGGCGCGGCCGAAGCCAATGTCGAGCGGGCCAAGGAGGTGGTGGCGCGGGCGCAGGCGCAGAGCGCGCAGGCGAGCGCTGATCTTGCGCGCACCATGGCGCTGGCCGCCAGCGGCGCTGCGACGGCGCAGGCGCGGGAGCGCGCCGAGCTCGCGATGCGGATTGCCGAACGTGACCTGCGCGCCGCCGAATATGCCGACCATGCCGCCGAGCACGAGCTCAGCCAGCTCAGGGCGATGCTGGCGCGCTACGGGAGCAACACGGATACCGACGCGCCCGCGGATAGCTGGAACGTGACCGCACCGGTCGGCGGGCTGGTGCTGAAGGTGACCCAGGAAAGCGAAACGACGGTGCAGCCAGGCGAGGCGCTGCTCGAGCTCGGCGATCCCCGTGATCTCGAAGTGGTCATCGACGTGCTCAGCACCGACGCGGTCGAGATCCGTCCCGGCGCCGAGGTCACGATCGATCGCTGGGGCGGGGCAGGCCGCCTGTCGGGCCGGGTTCGCCGGGTCGAGCCGGCGGCCTTCACGAAGATCTCCACGCTCGGCGTCGAGGAGCAGCGCGTCAACGTGCTGATCGACATCGTCTCGCCGGCCGAGCAATGGCAGCGGCTCGGCGATGCCTATCAGCTCGATGCGCAGATCGTCGTCTTCACGCAGGAGGATGCGACCATCGTTCCGACCGGCGCGCTGTTCAAGCGCGGTGACGACTGGTCGGTGTTTGCGCTGAAGGATGGGCGCGCCGAGCTGCGCACCGTCCGGCTCATCCGGCGCTCGGGCCGGTTCGCCGCCGTGGCCGACGGCGTCGCCAGCGGCGATGTCGTGATCATCTATCCCAGCGACCGGGTCGCCGCCGGCGTCAAGGTGGCGCCACGCTGACCTGCGGCCGCCGCAGAAGCGTTCCTCAGCGCTGCGACGCCAATTCTCTCAGCCGCGCATGACGCGCCAGCGCATGCGCGATCAGACGATCCATCAGCGCCGGCTGGGGCAGGCCGGTGGCCTCCCACATCTTCGGATACATGCTGATGTTGGTGAAGCCCGGCAGGGTGTTCACCTCGTTGACATAGACCTCCTCGCCGCGGACGAAGAAGTCGACGCGCGCGAGACTCTCGCAGCAGAGCACGCCGAACACCTCGGTGGCCATCTTGCGGATGCGCGCGGCGAGCGCAGGTTCGACCTGCGCCGGGACGTGCAGCGAGGCGCCGGATGCATCGGTGTACTTGGCTTCATAGGAATAGAAGCCGTGGCTGTCGGCGGGCACGATCTCGCCGAGCTCGGAAGCCGCCACCTTGCCGTCGGGATGCTCGAGCACGGCGCATTCGATCTCGCGCACCGGGCTGATGCAGCGCTCGATCAGGATCTTGCCGTCGAAGCGCAGCGCGAGGCGGCAGGCAGCGTCGAACTCCGCTTCGTTGCGCGCCTTGGAGATGCCGACGGAGGAGCCGAGATTGGCCGGCTTGACGAACAGCTCGGGCGAGCCCACCGCGGCGACCGCCGCTTCATAGCTCACCGCCGATGCGGCGGTCATCGTGACGAACGGCACGATCGGCAGGCCGGCGTCGCGCAGCAGGCGCTTGGCGACGTCCTTGTCCATCGCCGCCGCCGATCCCATCACGCGGCCGCCGACATAGGCGACATCGGCGAGCTCCAGCGCGCCCTGCACGGTGCCGTCCTCGCCGTTCGGACCGTGCAGCACCGGGAAGACGACGTCGAAGGCGAGCTCGCGCAGGGGCCCGTCGCCGATGACCAGCGCGCGGCCCCGGCCGGCCGGCAGCAGCACGATCTGCGGGCCGTCCGCGGGCACTGTCAGCGCCGCGCCTGTGCCGTCATTCGCGGCGTCGGCCAGCACCCAGCGTCCATCGGTGGTGATGCCGATCAGCGTGACGGCGTAGCGGCCGGCATCGAGCGAGCGGACAATGTTGGCCGCCGAGGCGCGCGAGACGTCGTGCTCCGCCGAGCGCCCACCGAACAGGATCGCCACGCGCGTCTTTGTCTCTGTCATCGTCCTCGTCCAGCCCTGGTCCTTGCGGTGCGCGACCGTACAGCGAGACGCCGAGGCGTGGCAATTGAGCTGTTGTGCCGGTGGACAAGGCGGCGCCACTCAACGCCAGCCGATCCCGCCGTCCGAGCACACCGCCGTCGTTCCACCTGAATGCATGCAGCTGCGATAGAGCGGCGGCTCGGTGAAGCGGCCCGACCAGATGCCGCGGCCGGCGCGGCGGGCGGCGCGCTGATCGGCGGTGTAAACGCCGCGCGAATATTGCGGCTCCTCGACCGCGAGCCCGCGCGCCACCATGAACTGGCCGAGATCCGTCGCGCCGGCTGCGCAGCGCGCGACGATGCGGCCGTAGCGATCGCCATCAACCGGCAGGCAGCGCAGAACCTTGCCGCGCGTGAACGCGTCCAGCGTGTTGGCGGCCAGCGCGCCGCAACGATATGGCTTGCGGTCGCGGCCGCGGCAGAGCTGCGCGCTTTCGGGCGCGTCGATGCCCCACAGGCGAATGCGCTCGCCATGAATGTCCAGCGTGTCGCCATCGACGATGCTGACGCGGCCGACGAGCTCGGCGGCTGCGGCGGGGAAGCTGAGGAGAAGCGGCAGAACGAGGCAGGCGAGGCGGGGGAGGAGACGTCGCAAGATCGGCACCTGTGGCGCTGAGAGGGGCGTGATCGCTCGCTGCGCGAATCGATCGCGGATCATCCCGATCTATAGCGAAGTGGAGTTGCGCGATTGTGTGGCGAGCACCGCGACAGCAGCGGAGCGCAATCGGAGCAGGTCGTCGCGAGAGCGGTTCAGCGAAGGCCGGCGTCCGCGCGGCTGTCGGGTGCGCGCGCCGCGCGTTCGACCTCGGCGGCGAGCATGCTCAGATGCTCGGCCAGGCGCGCGAACAGCTCGCGCTTGTCGCGGTCGGTGGCGAGATCACGAATGAGGGCGCATTCTGCCGCGTCGGCCCGCAGCTTGTCCGGCTGGGTCATAAACTCTGACATGTTCCGCTTCCCTGCCGCGCCGGCAGCAGTTCAGAACGGTGGATCTTCATGTTTGTTCCGGGTGTCGATGTATTTTTGCGAGTGCAGCGCTCGGTCCTGATCGGAGTACCTCCGCGGATCAGAGGCGACACACGACGCGCGCGGTTCGACTGTCTATCGTTCACCGGGCCACCATGTCGAGGCCGGATGTGCGGCCGAGATCTTGGTCTCGCGCAATGCCACCAGCGCGCTGCGCTTATAGGGATGACCGCGAAGCCGCGAACAGTCCTGGCAGCGCATGTAGCGCTCGAGCTCATGGATCGGCGTCGTCTTGGCGCGCCTGATGACGTCGAGCGCGACCGTCTGATTGGTGTCGCAGCCGAGGCAGCGCACTTCGAGATAGTAGTAGCCCGCGTTCAGCGCATCGCCGAGCAGCGGCGACGGCTGCGCCGGTCCCTTGTAGCCGAGCATGCGCTTGTTCCAGGCGTCGCAGGCCAGACGATCCGCTTCCTTGCGTGCGCGCGCGGCCTGCTCCTGCGCGATGCGGATGCCGGCACCGTAGAGTCTCTCGCGCGATTTCGTCGTCATGGTCGCATGATCGACGCTGCGGCGCTCAGCGGCAAGCCGCTAGGATTAGCGCAACAAGAGGCGCTGGATACAAGCTCTCTTACGTGCAGCGCTCCGATACCATCGCCAATCAGTTCGTCGGCGCGGCCTGCGACGAACTGATCGTGCAACGTCCGGCATTCGTGCTACTCGGACGCGACGCGGAGTAGCACCGATGCCCTCGAGCAGCCCCGATGCAGCGCGCTTCACGCTATGCAGTGACGCATGTCTGTCACGATTGAAAGGTGGCTTCTCCCACGGCGCGGCATGATGCGGTCCGGCGATGGTAAAAGGGACGGCTGAACGCAACGACACTGCAAAAGTTCCTAAAATTTTTGCACCTGAGTGGCAGTTCCTTCAGCTTGTTCCCGGCGGCGTCGGGCGATAGACGTTGCGCTCGGGGTCAGTCGTGCGAGTGGGTCAGCGTTTCTCAGATTGGATCGGTCGGGGCAGACAGTGGTCGGCGACCACGTTTCTGCTCACCACGTTTGCTGTCGCGATTTCGACCGCAGGCCGGATCGGGTTGGATTTCGCCGGCGCGACGCTGCCCTACGCGACCTTCTATCCCGCGGTCGTGTTCGCCGCGCTGCTCGGCGGCATTCCCGCGGCCATTTTTGCCGCCTGGCTCTCGGCGACGGTGGTGCTGGTGGGCTTCACCGACCGTCCTGATCATACCGAGGCGGTCAACCTCGTCGGGTTCCTGAGCACTGCGGCGCTGATCATCTGGCTTGCGCATCTCTGTCGCGGCGCGCTGATCGAGCTGAAGCGCAGCGAGCATGCGCGCGAATTGCTGCTCGGCGAGCTGAGGCACCGCGTGAACAATCAGCTCGCGCTGTTTCAGGCGATTGTCAGATCGAGCCTGTCGGGCGAGGATCGCGCCAAGGGAGAAGCGATCGCGCTGCGGCTCGATGCCGTCGCGCGCGCCAACAGTCTGGCCTGGTCGGATCACCGCCTGATGACCTTGCGCATGCTGCTCGACGTCGAGCTGCAGCCGTATCGCGCCTCCGGCGCGGTGACGGTCGAGGGGCCGGACATGCCGCTGGGGCCGGAGGCGGTGCGCAACCTCGCGCTGGTGTTTCACGAGCTCGCGACCAACGCCGTCAAATACGGCGCGCTGCGCGGCCCGGGCGGACGGCTCGAGCTGCAGATCGCGCAGGAAGGCGGCCGGGGCACCGTGGCCTGGCGCGAACTCGGTCCGCACCCGATCGAGCCGCCCGGGAAAGAGGGGTTCGGCACGCGCATGATCCGGGCAAGCCTTGCGGCGATCGGCGGCAGCATCGAGCAGGATTATCGCGACGAAGGTCTGGTCTGCCGGATCAGGTTCGAAGCGGCGATGTGACGGAGTGTCGTCGGTCGGTGTGCGGTTCCTCGCAGGCGTCGCATGTCTCGCGGCGCGCGGCATGGCTGCGATGCGAAACGCGCAGCAGCGCTGCCGCGTATGTGTTCGATGGAACGACGCGACATGCTTCTGCTGGCTGGATTGCTGCTGCTCTCGATCACCATCACCTGGGTTGGCACGGAATATGTGCTGAACCACGTCGTGATTCCGCTGATCGAGGACTGAGAGCCGCCGGCGCCGTGTCCATCGGATAGGCGCGGGTTCGCGTCGTTTGTCCGTCGCGCGGAACGCACTCGGCTTGATCGCCGGCACGAAACGCTTCACCATTCCCGTCAGAACAACAAGGCGGCGCCGCAGGGGCGGGAGACATCCGATGCAATGTTACGAGCTGCAGGGGCCCGGCGGAATCGATGCGCTGGCGCTGGTCGACAAACCGGTGCCGCAGCCGGGGAGAGGCGAGGTGCTGGTGCGGCTGACCGCGGCGAGCATCAACTATCGCGACCTGCTCACGGTGAGGGGCGGCTACGGCTCGCGGCAGAAATTTCCGCTGGTGCCGCTGTCCGACGGCGCGGGCGTGGTCGAGGCGGTCGGTGAGGGTGTCGCGGCGTTCGCGGCCGGCGACCGTGTCATCGGCAGCTTCTTCGAGAGCTGGACCGGCGGCGAGCCGAGCGAGGCGAAGATGCGCGCGGCGCTGGGCGGCGCCGTCGACGGCACGTTGACGCAGTATCGGGTGTTTCCGATGCAGGCGCTGGTGCGGACGCCGGCGCATCTCACCGACATCGAGGCTGCGACCTTGCCCTGCGCCGGCGTCACCGCCTGGAGTGCGGTGATCAAGCTCGGCGGCATCGGGCCCGGCCAGACCGTGCTGACGCAAGGCAGCGGCGGCGTCTCGATCTTCGCGCTGCAGATTGCGAAGATGGCCGGCGCGCGGGTGATCGCGACGTCGTCGAGCGAGGCCAAGATCGCGCGGCTGGCGGCGCTCGGCGCCGACGTGACGCTGAACTACAAGCAGGTGCCGGACTGGGGCAAGAAGGCGCGCGAGATCACCGGGCAGGGCGTCGATCTCGTGGTCGAGGTCGGCGGCGTCGGCACGCTGAACGAATCGATCCGCGCCACCCGGATCGGCGGCACCATCGCCTTCATCGGCGTGCTTGCCGGCGCCCCGGCCTCGGAGCTGCGGCTGCCGCTGATGGTGATGCAGCAGCAGCGGCTGCAGGGCGTCACGGTCGGCGCGGTCGATGATCTCCAGGCGCTGGCGAACGCGCTGGCGCTGCATCAGGTGAAGCCGGTGGTCGATCGCGTGTTTCCGTTCAGCGAGGCACGCGAGGCGTTCCACTACATGGCGAGCGGCGCGCATCTCGGGAAGGTCGCGATCGCGATCGGGTGAGGCGTGGTTTGCTCGCTCCGCGTAGCCCGGGCGAGCGAAGCGACCCCGGGCAACCGTCCCCGCATGTCGCTGCGCTCATGCGGGCTACGACGCTTCCCGATCTTTCGTGACCGCCTTGCGCACCGGCATCGTCATTGCGAGCACGCCGATGATGATGCAGCCGAGCCCGATCCACGCCGTCGGCGCGAGGTGCTCGCCGAGGCCGGCGACGGCGATCGCAACGCCGATCGGCACCCGCAGATAGGATTGCGCGGTCGCGCCGATCGAGCCGAGCGTCTGCACCAGGCGGAAATAGATCACCATCGCGGCGGCGGTCGAGACGGTCGCGAGCGCGGTCAGCGCCAGCACCGAGCGCAGCGACGGTGCCAGCGCCCATGGATGGTCGACGACGAGCGCGACTGGTATCAGCACCGCGGCGCCCGACAGCAGCGATCCCGCGGCCGGCAGCATCGGATCGAGCCCCTTGAAGCTCTTGCCCAGGATCGCAGCGCCGGCATAGCAGATGGTGGCGGCGACGATCGCGAGCTGGGCCCATAATTGCTGGCCAAGCCCGTGCAGCGCCTCGACGCCGACGATAAGGCTGGTGCCGGCGAGGCCGGCCGCGACGCCGATCAGCTTGCGCAGCGTGACGGGCTCGTGGCGCGTGACCAGCGCGGTCAGAAGGAAGGTGAAGATCGGCGAGGTCGCGTTCAGGATCGTGGCGAGGCCTGCCTCGATGGTGCGCTCGGCCCACGCGATGAGCGTGAATGGAACGACGCTGTTGAGGCCGGCCTGGATCAGAAAGCGTTGCCAGATCCTGCGCTCGCGCGGCCAGGCGAGGCCGCGGCTGCGGATGATCGCGGCCAGCAGCAGCCCCGCAATCAGCGTGCGCGCGGCGATCAGGGTCAGTGGCGGGATCGTCTCGACGCCGATCCTGATCAGGGTGTAGGAGGCGCCCCACAGGGCGGAGAGCAGAAGCAGGAGGGCGAGGTCTCGGAGGAGGTCGGAGCTGCGCTGCATATGGGCCTCGCGGACGGAGAGGGAGCCCTTCTCCTAGCCGCTGGCCGCGCGCGACGTTTCGATAGGGAGCGAACTGTTCCTTTGGAGTTCGAAGCGCACGCCAGTCTGGTTCGCGCACTGCGCCCCTGGGTCGCTTCGCTGGCGCTCGCGATGTCGGAGCTTGGAGGGCTTCCGGTGCCCACCACCGGCGTCATTGCGAGCGAAGGAATCCAGTCTGTAGGGTGGGCAAAGGCGCGGCCGTGCTGTTTCGTCGCGTGAGATCGTGGTGGCGCCGTGCCCACCATCTCGCCGCGGAGAATGCCGCGCGACGGTGGGCACGCTGCCGCCTTCGGCGGCTGCTTTGCCCACCTTACGTTTTCGTCAGCCGATCAGTTCGCCGGCATGCTCTTCTCGACCAGCTTCACCCAGTACGACGCACCGGCGCTGAGGATGTTGTCGTTGAAGCGGTAGGCCGGATGGTGGCACTCGTTGCCGGGACCCATTCCGAGGAACACGAACGCACCGGGGCGGGCCTCCAGCATGAAGGCGAAGTCCTCGCCGCCCATCAGCGGAATGGCGCGGTCGTTGACGCGCTCCTGGCCAGCGATCTCGCGGGCGACGTCGGCGGCGAAAGCCGCCTGCGCAGGGTGGTTCATCGTCACCGGATATTTGCGCTCGTAGATCGCTTCCGCCGAGCCGCCATAGGCGCGCGCGGTGGCTTCGGTGACCTCGACGATCCGCTTCTCGACGAGATCGCGGATCTCCGGATCGAGCGTGCGCACGGTGCCGAGCATCTCGACCGTCTCGGGGATCACGTTGAAGGTGGTGCCGCCGTGAATCGAGCAGACCGAGATGACGGCGGATTTCAATGGGTCGACGTTGCGGGCGACGATCGATTGCAGCGCGTTGACGATCTGCGAGGCGATCAGGATGCTGTCGATCGCCCGGTGCGGGCCGGCGCCGCCATGGCCACCCTTGCCGGTGACCTTGATGTGGATCGCGTCGGCCGAGGCGAGCATCGGTCCGGGCGAGATCTCGAAATGGCCTTCGGGGACGCCCGGCATGTTGTGCATGCCGTAGACCTCCTGGATGCCCCAGCGCGTCATCAGGCCGTCGTCGACCATCGCCTTGCCGCCGGCGCCGCCTTCCTCGGCCGGCTGGAAGATGACGATCGCCGTGCCGTCGAAATTGCGGGTCTCGGCGAGATATTTGGCGGCACCCAGCAGCATCGCGGTGTGGCCGTCATGGCCGCAGGCATGCATCAGGCCCGGCGTCTTCGAGGCGTAGGGCACGCCCGAGGTCTCCTCGATCGGCAGCGCGTCCATGTCGGCGCGCAGGCCGATGGTCTTGCCGGAGGCCGACTTGCGGCCGCGGATCACGCCGACCACGCCGGTGCGGCCGATGCCGGTCACGACCTCGTCGCAGCCGAATTCGCGCAGTTTGTCGGCGACGATGCCGGCGGTGCGATGCACCTCGTACAACAGCTCGGGATGTTCGTGGAAATCGTGGCGCCAGGCGGCCATTTCGTCGGAGAGAGCGGCAATGCTGTTGAGGATGGGCATGAGGACCGGATGACTCGCTGAAGTGGAATGGGACGCTGCAGTGATGCGGCCAGACCGGCCGGCAGCACCGCGCTGTCACCGACTATGACCCGGTCAAAAAAGCCAGGCAAGTTGCGCCCGGCCATGGTGCCATGCGCAGATGCGCGGTCATCTCGACCGACCATGCCGGTCGTTCCGGATTTCGGAACGGGAGTCAGGCGAGCGGAGCGGGGGCCGGCACGCGCGGGTATTTGTGCTCGGGCGGCACCTCCAGCCGGAAGGCCCGCAGCTTCGGCTCGTCCCACGCCGCCAATGGCGTCCCGCAGACGCCGCAGTCGAACCGGCCGGCCGAGCCGACCGCGGATGTCGATTCCGCGATCTCGTAGGCGGCACGGCAATGAGGACACGTCACGCTGGATATCTTCATGGGATCACGCTCCTACATCTCTCGCCCGGATGTCTTGAACCAGATCAATGCGGTCCATGAACCGACGTCATCGGCCTCCGGTCGTCACGCCTCCTCGGCCTCCCACGGCGTCGGCGCCTTGGTGAAGGCGCGCCACGCCTCGCGCAGCGGCTCCTCCACGCCCGCCATGGCATGCGACTGCCAGCCGGTGATCGCGGCGGCCGCGATCGCCGCGTCGGTGGAGGTGGTGCCGAGGGTCTCGATCACGCCGGCGGTGACCGCCATGTCGTTGTAGTGGCCGAGCTGCTCCTGGAAGCCGGCGAGCGTTCTCGCGTATTTCTTCGCCGATTTGCTGGCGCCGTAGAGCGGCAGCAGGAAGTCGATGCTGTAGCGCAGCTTCTTCAGCGCAAGACGCAGCCGGTGGCGGCGCTCGGCCGGCAGCTTCTTGAAGCGGCGACCGCGCTTGAGCACCTTCTGATGGCGCTCCGACAGGACGGGCCCGGCGAAATCGATCGCGGGCGCGGCGAGGCGTCGGAGATCGTCGGGGGAGACGTCGTTGCGCCAGCCGCGGGTCTCGATCCATTCGCCGAGGCCGAGCACGAAAGCGGCGCAGCGGCGCTCGGCAAGCGCGATGCGCAGCGTGCGATAGGCGAGCTCGCGCCGCCGCTCGGCGAGCGCGCGAAGGGAGTCGAAGCCTGCGACCGTCGGGCAGGCCTCGGCGATCTCGGGCAGCGTATCGGTCAGGAACACGTCGAGGTCGCGCGCCGCCGACAGGCCCTGCGCCAGCCAGCGCGCATCCGCCTCGAGAGCGTCGAGCGTCGCCGAGGTCCCGAGCGGCCGCATCAGGTGCAACGCGGCACGCAGGCGGCGCAGCGCCACCCGCAACTGATGCACGCCTTCCGGATCACGGCCGTCCTCCGCCGCAGGCATCGCCTGCAACAGATGATGCAGGCTGCCGCGCAGGACGATCGCAAAGCTCTCGTCCAGCGACACCGCTGGATCGAGGCACGGCTTGCGCGGCTTCTCGGCGCCGGGAGCCTTGCCCGTGGCGAGATCGAAACCGCGCGCCGACTTGCTGCGGATCGAAGGCCGGATCGCTCCGTGATCGCCGATGCGCTGTGCGATCTCGTAGATGGCGGCGGGGTTGCCGCTCTTGAGCTCCAGCTCGATCTCGCTCACGATCTCGCTGTGCTCGGCGGCCTTGATGACGCCGCTGTCGAACGCGATCTCGATGGTCGCGCCGGGCACGTCGAGCATGCGCGCATGGCGATGCACGTCGGCCGTGAACACCGCTTCGAGCGTTGCATCGGCCAGCGTCGCGCGCAGCTCCTCCGGCAGCAGCGCGGCCGCCAGCGCCGGATCGGGCGCCAGCGAAGATACATTCGCCTCCCATTCGCCGCGCTTGAGCGGATCGTCGCAGTGCTGCGCCTTCACGGTCTGCACGAAGCGCGAGCCGCTCTGGCGCACCCGCAAGGTGAAGCCGTTCTTCCACAGCGTGCGCTTTGGCGTGTCGTAGTAGACCGAGGTCAGATGCTTGCGCGAGCCCTTGTTGCGCGCATGCGCGATGACGACCGGCGCGTTGTTGAAGCCGGCGAGCTGATCGGGTGGGACGAGAAGCTTCAGCTCGATCTCGTGGCCGCTGCCGGCCGCCGGATCCGGCAAGGACGGCGCTGCGGCGTCCACGCTGGGCGCCGTGGCATCACCCTGCGTGACCGCATGATCGGCAAGGTGCTGCGCAGTCAAGCTGTCGGCGGCGCCGCCGGGATCGCTGCTCGCCGACTCGCCACCCTCCCGCACGCCGACCGCATGGCCATCGCCGTGGATCGACGCCGGTGCGTTCGAATCGGGCATGTGTCGATTCTGTAACCGTTTAGTGACAGTCATCTCTCGTATAGCTGCAGCCGGCACAAAGGGACAGTGGCATTTCTCGCAGGGCGTCGATGATACGCGACGCGTCGGCGCTTACCGGTCGCATTTTTTGTTGCCGCTTCAATGACAAGTGCTCGCGCTTGCGCGGACAGGCGCTCACGGAGATATGTCCGTCGCAGCCGCAATGCACCGTCGCGCGGCCGCGCTGCCACAGCGGGAACTTCAGATCGAGCCGGTGAGCATGAAGCGCGTGGCGACGAAGACGGCGGCTGCGGTGGTCGCAATGCTCGCGGCGGCCACGAGGCCGCGGCCGCGACGCGCCAGCGCGCGGGAGCGCTCGCGGGGATCCTGCGCCGGATCGTAGGATGCGCGCCGGCTGCGGCGGTGGCGCACCGCCTGCACCCAGAGGGCCAGCGCGGCGATGCCGGTTGCCACTGCAAACACGGTTGTCACGCCGGCGGCAAAGCCGAGATCGACACCGATGCTTTCCAGCATGGCCCGCAGTTGCACCGCAAGCCGTGCCAGGAGAGTTGCGGCATAATCGGCCGCCGCGGCGCCGGTGTAGAGCAGAACGGCCGTCCACACCACGGCGGCCATTGCAATCAGGATCGACACCAGCACCGCGAGGCCGTCGCCGGCCATGAAGCCGATCGAGGCAGCGATCAGCGCCAGCGCCGGCATCACGTTGCCCATCGGGATCGGCAGGATGATGGTGACGGCCATCAGCAGCAGCGGCAGCGCGAGCAGCATCCGCGCCGGCCGGCCGGTCAGCCAGACCAGCCGGTCCTCGCGCAGGCCGCGTTCGGCATAGCCCGCCCAGTCCAACCCGGCGCGGATGATCTTACGCAGCAGCCGCTGCGGCACCGGCCGGCGGCGCAACTGCTCGGGCAGCCACAGCCGCTCGGCGCCGAACAGGATCTGCAACGCGACCAGCGCGACAAACGTGCCGAACACCATGCCGAACGGGCCAGGCAACGGGATCAGCGCCGGCAGGGTCAGCAGCAGCAGGGTCAGGCCGAGACCTTCCGATTCCAGCCGGTCGAACAACTCGCCGATCGACGGCTCCTCGGATCGCACCGTGCGGGCGATCGCGAGCAGCCGGCGGCTGATCGGCCCGTTGTGACGGCGCGGCGCCGAGGAGTCCTCATCGTCGGATGTGACATCATTCATTGCCACGCAGCAACCTCATGTCCTCTGACCTGCCTCACTTCATCGGCTCGACCGCAGGCCGCGTCTTCCACAGCGAGTAGGCGATGCCCGCGCCGAGCAGACCGAAGGTGATGCCGAGCGAAATGGCGGGCGGAAACTTCTCGAGCCCGAGCAGGTCGGCCAGGAAGATCTTCGACCCGATGAAGATCAGCACCGCCGCCAGCGCCAGCTTGAGATATTGGAAGCGATCGACCATCGCGGCGAGCGCGAAATAGAGCGCGCGCAGGCCGAGGATCGCGAAGATGTTCGAGGTGTAGACCACGAACGGGTCGGTCGAGATCGCGAAGATCGCGGGCACCGAGTCGACCGCGAAGATGACGTCGGCGAACTCGATCAGGATCAGCGCCAGGAACAGCGGCGTCATGAACCAGGTCGGCTTGCCGCGCGCGTCAGGCTGGCGCACGAAGAAGCGCTCCTCGTGCAGGCGGTCGGTGACGTCGAAGCGGCGGCGCATCCAGGCCAGTGCCGGATTGGCGCCGACGTCGTGCGGCTTGTCCTTGAACACCAGCATCTTGACGCCGGTCGCGACCAGGAACAGCGCGAACAGATACAGCACCCAGCTCGCCTGGGCGACGATCGCGGCGCCGAGGCCGATCATGATCGCGCGCAGCACGATCACGCCGACGATGCCCCAGAACAGCACGCGGTGCTGATAGGCGCGCGGGATCGCGAAATAGCTGAAGATCATGGCGATGACGAAGACGTTGTCCATCGCCAGCGCCTTCTCGATCGTGAAGGCGGTGAGATAGGCGGTGCCGGCCTCGGCGCCGAGCTGCCACCACACCCAGGCGCCGAAGGCCAGGGCGAGCATGATGTAGACGGCGCTCATGACGAGGCTCTCGCGGACCGAGATCTCGCGCGTCTTGCGATGGAGGATGCCGAGGTCGAAGACGAGGAGGGCGAGCACGATTGCGAGGAAGGCGAGCCACATCCAGACGGGCTTGCCGGCAAACGCGATGAACAGGAATTCCACGACGGGTCCTCTTAATCAGGCCGGTGAGATTGATGTCAGGTCCGACATCGTGAGCGCACCGGCAGCTTCACCAGAGGGGCCCGGACCAGGGGTAGGCGACGGACGTAGGTGTGTGCCGATTGGTTTTCAAGAGCCCGCGGTTTGCGTCAACGTTCAGCAAGATGAACGGCGAGGTGCGACAGAGTGTCTGCCACCCCGGCAGGCGTCTTGCAGGCGGGCGTCGGTCAACTAATTCCAGAGGACCGGAGATCCGGGCCCCTCTGATAGTCCCCGGGACTATGATGTCGGACTCTCTTTCATGACCGATACCGCTGACGGTATTGCGCGCTTTGGAGCGCGGAGGAGTTTGACGAGATGCGGCCACACGCGTCGCTTGTAGCTATCGGCCCTCGCGGCTCTCGCCCCCCACTTCACCATCCCGACAATCGTCATCCGCGTGCCTTCCGGAATCCTCCGGTTGGGGCCGGGATCGTGATGGAACCGGAGTGCCTGCTCGCCACTTTGTATGGAACCCGCGCGCCGAGGCGCGCTGGCATCTTGTGTACGGGAGACAATCGTGACCACGGGGGGTGACCAGGTATCGATCGCGAAGGCGCCGCCGTCGCGCCCCGCCGTGGCAACGCGCCGCCTCCTGATGATCATCAACCGCGGCAGCCGCTCCGGCGGCGAGGCGGCCGGCATTGCCGTGTCGCGGCTGAGCGCGGCCGGCTATGATCTCGTGATCTCGGCACCGCATAGTCCGCGCGAGGTGGCGCCGTGGATCGAGGCCCATGCCGACGACGCGGAGGCGGTCGTCGTCGCTGGGGGAGACGGCAGCCTGAACGCGGCTGCGCCGGCGCTGGTCAGGACCGGCCTGCCGCTCGGCATCATTCCGGCCGGCACCGCCAACGACCTTGCCCGTACGCTCGGCCTGCCCCAGGACATGGAGGCCGCGGTCGACGTGATCGCCGCCGGCCATCGCCGCCGGATCGATCTCGGCGAGGTCAACGGCCATCCGTTCTTCAACGTCGCCAGCCTCGGCCTGAGCGCCGAGCTCGCGCGTCAACTGACCAAGGAGACCAAGCGCAGGTTCGGTCGGCTCGGCTATGCGGTCACGGCGCTGAAGGTGCTGACCAATGCCCGGCCGTTCCGCGCGATGATCGTGTCGTCCGACGGCGCGGTGCGCGTCAAGACGCTGCAGATCGCGGTCGGCAATGGCCGCTACTACGGCGGCGGCATGGCGGTCGACCACCGTGCCGAGATCGACGATTCCCACCTCGATCTCTATTCGCTGGAGATCGGCCGCGTCTGGAAGCTCTTGGCGATGGCCTATGACTTCCGCAGGGGCCGCCACGGCCTGTGGCAGGAGGTGCGCGCATCGCGCGACACATCATTCGAGATCCGCACCCGGCGGCCGCGCCCGATCAATGCCGACGGCGAGCTCGTCACCTTCACGCCGGCGCGCTTCTCCGTGCTGCCGCGCGCGGTGGCGGTGTTCGTGCCCAAGGCCGCAGCGCAGGACCGCACCTGAGGGCGGCGCCGGATGATCCGCAGGTTGCGGCCGCCCGTTTTCGACTGATCACCGATCGAGAGACCCATGACCAAGCAGACCCGCTTCAATCTCTGGTACGCTGTTGTCGCGATCTTCGTCGCGATGATGATCCACAATGCGTGGACGAGCTATCGCCAGGTCGCCGTCATTCCCTACAGCCAATTCCAGGATCTGCTCAACGCCGGCAAGGTGAAGGAGGTCGGCGTCTCCGAGAACTATCTGGAAGGCACGCTGAAGGAGCCGCTGCCGAGCGGGCAGACGCGCTTCGCGACCACCCGCGTCGACCAGGAGTTCGCCAAGGAGCTCGCCAAGGCCAACGTCACCTTCACCGGCCGGGTCGAGAGCAACATTCTCGGCGACATTCTTTCGCTGGTGATGCCGATCGCGCTGTTCTTCGGCGTCTGGTACTGGCTCTCGCGGCGGATGATGGGCGGCGCTGGTGGGCTCGGCGGCGGCTTGATGCAGATCGGCAAGAGCAAGGCCAAGGTCTATGTCGAGGCCAACACCGGCGTCCGCTTCGAGGACGTCGCCGGCGTCGACGAGGCCAAGGACGAGCTGCGCGAGATCGTGTCCTTCCTGAAGGATCCGAAATCCTATGGCCGGCTCGGCGGCCGCATGCCCAAGGGCGTGCTGCTGGTCGGCCCGCCCGGCACCGGCAAGACCTTGCTCGCCAAGGCGGTCGCGGGCGAGGCCGGCGTGCCGTTCTTCTCGATCTCGGGCTCCGAATTCGTCGAGATGTTCGTCGGCGTCGGCGCGGCGCGCGTGCGCGACCTGTTCGAGCAGGCGCGCGCCAAGGCGCCGGCGATCATCTTCATCGACGAGCTCGATGCGCTCGGACGCGCCCGTGGCATGGGCCCGTTCGCGGGCGGCCATGACGAGAAGGAGCAGACCCTCAACCAGCTCCTGGTCGAGCTCGACGGCTTCGATTCCTCCACCGGCCTCGTGCTGCTCGCGGCGACCAACCGGCCGGAGATTCTCGATCCGGCGCTGCTGCGCGCCGGCCGCTTCGACCGCCAAGTGCTGGTCGACCGTCCCGACAAGCCGGGCCGCATCCAGATTCTCAACGTGCATCTGAAGAAGGCGAAGCTCGCCGCCGATGTCGATCCGGAGAAGGTGGCGGCGCTGACGCCGGGCTTCACCGGCGCCGATCTCGCCAACCTCGTCAACGAGGCCACCCTGCTGGCGACGCGGCGCGGCGCCAACGAGGTGACGCTCGATGATTTCAACAACGCGATCGAGCGCATCGTCGCAGGGCTCGAGAAGCGCAACCGGCTGCTCAATCCGAAGGAGCGCGAGATCGTCGCCTATCACGAGATGGGGCATGCGATCGTGGCGATGAGCCTGCCCGGCACCGATCCCGTGCACAAGGTCTCGATCATTCCGCGCGGCGTCGGCGCGCTCGGCTACACCATCCAGCGTCCGACCGAGGACCGCTTCCTGATGACGCGCGAGGAGCTCGAGAACAAGATGGCGGTGCTGCTCGGCGGCCGCGCCGCGGAGCTCGTGGTCTACGGCCATCTGTCGACGGGCGCCGCGGACGACCTCCGCCGCGTCACCGACATCGCCCGCTCGATGGTGACGCGCTACGGCATGTCGGAGCAGTTGGGCTCGGTCGCCTATGAGCGCGACAACCAGTCGTTCCTGGCGCCGGGCGCCTCGCGCAGCGCCGACTATGGCGAGGCGGCCGGCGACGCGATCGACGCCGAGGTGCGCACCATCGTGACCGCAGCGCTCGAGCGCACCCGCAAGCTGCTGCAGGACAAGCGCGACGTCCTGGAGCGCGCCGCGCGCCGGCTGCTGGTCAAGGAGACGCTCGATGAGAGCGAATTGGCCGCGCTGCTGAAGCAGGACCAGCGCGCCGGCGATCTCGTCGTGGCAGCGAAGCCGATCTAATGGGTCTCCTGCTCGTCGGTTGATCGATGAGCATGACGGGCGAGAGTGATCATTCTACGACGAGATGCGACGCGCCTACGCTCACCGCCGCGGCCACATCCGGGCCAAGGTCTCGTCCTTCTTGACGAACGCGTGCCAGAGCGTGGCCGCGATGTGCAGGCCGACCACGAGATAGACCAGATAGGCCAGCGTATCGTGCGTGACCTCGCCGGCATGGGCGATCGCCTTGTCGCCGGCGAACAGCCGCGGCCAGCTGAAGGTTCCGAAATAACGCAGCGAATAGCCGCCGGCCGACGAGAACATGTAGCCGGTCACCGGCATCACCAGCAGCACGGCATAGAGCGCCCAGTGATTGAGCTGCGACAGCGCGCGGACAACCGGACCGAACGCCGCGGGTGCGGGCGGGGCGCTGGTGCGGGCCCGCACGATCAGCCGGGCGATCGCCAGCAGAAACAGCGTGATGCCGAGCGACTTGTGGATTTCCAGGAGCTCGCGCCGTGGCGACGTCCCCGCCGGCTGCAGCCCGCAATACAGGCCGATCAGCATGGCCGCGATAAAGAGCAGGGCGGTGGCCCAGTGAATCCATCGCAGCAGGGGATCATAGGCGGTCGTCGTCTCGATCATATCCGGGTCTCGCACGCGCAAGGGAGCGGCCTGCATAAGACCACGCTGGCGCGATGTCGAAGGATCAGAGGTCGACGTCCTCTCGCACGACAACTGGATGAGGGTCTCTCTCGATCATTTCTGGGTGATGCGAGCTGCGCGGAGACGGTCGCTGCTGCGATCCCGAGAGTAATCTGACAGGCCGAGCAGCCCAAGTCGCTCGCGCGGGGATTGCGCCTTGCTTTTATTACAATTGGGTCCCAAGCTCCGCTCCGGCATTCTGGTCGGGGGGCCTCATGTCCAACTCTGCTGCGAGAAACATCGTGCTGCTGTCGGATGGGACCGGCAACAGTGCCAAGGCCTTGTTCAAGACGAATGTCTGGCGGCTGTTCCAACTGCTCGATCTGCGCGATCCCAGCCGGCAGATCGCGTTCTACGACGACGGCGTCGGCACCTCGTCGTTCAAGCTGTTCGCGGCGCTCGGCGGCATCTTTGGCTTCGGCCTGAAGCGCAACGTCATTGCGCTCTATAGCTTCTGCTGCCGCAACTACCGGCCTGGCGATCGCATCTACTGCTTCGGCTTCAGCCGCGGCGCTTTCACGATCCGCATCGTGGCGGCGATGATCGCGGGGCAGGGGCTCGTTCCCTACAACAACAATGACGCTGATCTGGCACGGTTCGCCGCCGATGCCTATCGCCGCTACCGCCGGCGCTACAACAGCGGCATCCTCCGCTATCTCGGCAGGATCGGCCTCGATCTCCGCGGGATCCGCGATTGGGGAATCCGCAAGCTGCGCAGCTGGCGTAACCTGCCCCCCGAGCCGCCGCCCATTCAGGTGGAGAGCATCCATTTCGTCGGCATCTGGGACACGGTCGACGCCTATGGCGGTCCGATCGAGGAGATGACCCGTGCCATCGATTATTGGATCTGGCCGCTGTCGATGCCAGACCAATTCATGAGCTCGAAGGTCCATCGCGCCTGCCATGCGCTCGCGATCGAGGAGGAGCGCGATGCGTTCCGCCCGGTGATCTGGGACGAGCGCTACGTGTGGGGGCGTGACGAGGCGGTGCCCGGCCGGAGTGACAAGAAGGACTGGCTGTTCGGCATCGATCACGATCCACGCAGCGAGGCCGCGAAACGCGCCGACCCGCCGCCGCATCTGCGCACCGATCTGCCGGCCAGTGACCGCGAGCGCATCAGCCAGGTGTGGTTCACCGGCGTGCACTCCGACATCGGCGGCGGCTATCCGCAGGATGGTCTGTCCTATGTGACGCTCGACTGGATGCTGGACCGGGCTCAGGCCTATGGTCTCGTCTATCTCGACGAGCGGCGCAGCCTGCTCTACGACCCAGAGATCGATCCGCTCGATAAGCTCAACGACTCCCGCAAGGGGCTTGCGGCCTATTACCGCTACAAGCCGCGCAATCTGCGCGAGATCTACGACGCGCCGCCGTACAAGCTCTCGCTGCGTTACGATATCAGGCGCATGAAATGGCTGCTGCATTCGCCGTTCAAGCCGCAGACGGAGCTTCTGGCCGGCGATCTGCATCCGAGCCTGCCACAGCCGCCGTTGCCGCCGGCGAAGCCTGTCATCCACCACACCGTGTTCGAACGCATCCGGTCGGGCACCGATCATTATGCACCGGTCGTCGTGCCGGCCAGCTACCGCGTGACCGACGACTCGGGCACATCAGCCGATGGTCTGCATCCGTGCGATCAGGGACGCGCGCGGATACGCGTCCAGGATGACGTCTGGAACTGGGTGTGGCTGCGCCGCGTGGTCTATTTCGTCACCATGTTCGCGCTGCTGTTCGTCGCGGCGATCCCATACGCCGTCATCTATTGGCCGCGCTTCCTCTATGTTCCGCTGCATGTGGTGGGCGATCCGGCGGTCAACGCGGCCGCTGCGTTCCTGCCAAAATTTCTCGACCCCTGGTTCGTCGCGTTTCGGGATTCGCCCGGTTTCCTTTTGATCGGGGTAGCTGTGGCGCTCGGCTTGACGTCGTGGGGCACCTCGCTTCAGCAGAAGATCCGCGATACCGCACGCATCGCCTGGAACGATCCGTCACGGCACACGCCGGTGACCGGCTGGCGCGCGACGGTCTATTCGCTGCGCCGCCAGGGCTGGTATGTTGCCGGTTTCTATCTCCTCAAAACGTGGATCTTCCCGTTCGCCATCATGTTCTGGCTGTTCTGGTGGCTGGGGTTCGGCGCGGCCAATACGGCCGGGCTGTTCTGCAAGGAGACGCTGAGGCCGACCGAAGTCGAGCAGACAGAGATCGGCGCGTACCCTGGTGGAAGCATTCGGCCAGTGTTCGAGACGCGTCACCATTGCTATCCGACGGCGCTGACCGTGGCGCAGGGCGAGACCTATCAGATCGTGCTCGACGTCGGGGAGGCATGGAGCGACGGCGGCATCCCTGCGACTCCGGCCGGCTTCGGTTACGGCACCTGGACGCAGCTGCCGGGGATACCCTTCAAGCGCCTGATCTGGTCGAACTGGTTCGCGCCGATCGTGCGGGTGGGGAGCACGGGGCTCGAGGAGCATCTCCCGGCTTTCCAGCAGGAAACGCCCGGCAGCCGCCGCTGGACAGCCAGGTTCACGGCCCGCAGCGATGGGGAGGTGTTCGTCTACGTCAACGACACGTCCATCCTGTTTCCTTGGCTGTTGTATCGATTCTACTTCAACAACAAGGGTAGTGCGGTCGTCTCGTTGAAGAAACTGTAGCTGCGCGCGCCGCCAGGTCTGGCATCGCCACGTCGAGCGTGACGACGTCGCGCTGCGGATGTGTGCGGCACGGACTGGCGTCGGCGCGGGGACAGGGTAGGATGCAGGCAAAGGTCGCCTGCGAGGAGTGCCATGACCCGACGAAGCTGGACCGGATGGATCGCAAGCCTGGCGCTCGCCGCCGTCACGTTCGCCGGAGCCAGCGCCCATGCCGCCGAGCGCACGATGTCCTGGGACAGCGGCTGCCGTTTCACGGTCCGGTACGATCCCGCCAAGCACGACGAGACGCGGCTGCGCAACACCGTGCGTCTGCTGTTCGGCCCGTCCGATTTCGAGTCCCCGGGCACATTGCCGGCGTTCGAGCCGAAGGCGGTCGCCGCGCTCGACCCCGATAAGATCGATCGCACCTGCAAGGCTGCGCTCGACGCCGCCGCCCGGCTGGAGTTTATCGCGCTGCCAGGCGTCGACGACTATCGGCGCGCCAGGGTGGCGGAGCTGAAGGACAGCTGCGATTTCGAGCTGGCCCAGACCCGCGGCTTCAAGATGCCCTCGGCATTGCGCGACTATCAGCCTGCCGCCGCCTGCGCACGCTTCGTCGACGCGATCGAGGGCAAGACCGACCTGCAGCAGATGTTTCGCCAGACCGTGGCGCAGGGCTGCGCCAACAACGCCAGCCCGCAGGCCTGCAACGCCCGCTATTCTGCCGAAGCCCAGAAGGCGGACGGGCAGGAGCGCATGCGGATCTACCTCGTCAATTTCGGCTGGACCAATTGCGCTGTCAACTACAACCTCCGCAACACCGGCGCCAAGAAGATGGAGGCGATGCGGAGCGCGCTCGAGACTCAGTTTCGGAAGATGTTCAAGGTCAAGCAGGACAAGTGCGAGGAGGCGGACTGACGCGACGTCCGCCTGCCCGACACGGGATCACGCCTCCCCGAACACGCGCTTGAAGATCGTGTCGACGTGCTTGAGGTGGTAGCCGAGGTCGAACTGCTCGTCGATCTCGGCATCTGTGAGATACTTCTTCACCTCGGCATCGGCCTTGAGCAAGGTGCGGAAGTCGCCTTCGCCGCGCCAGACCGGCATCGCGTTGCGCTGGACGAGCTTGTAGGAGTCCTCGCGGCTCGCCCCCTTCTGGGTCAGCGCGATCAGCACGCGCTGCGAGTGCACGAGGCCGCCGAGCTTGTTGAGGTTCTTCTCCATGTTGGCCGGGTAGACCAGCAGCTTCTCGATCAGGCCGGCGAGGCGCATCAGCGCAAAGTCGAGCGTGACGGTGGCGTCGGGGCCGATCATGCGCTCGACGGAGGAGTGCGAGATGTCGCGCTCGTGCCACAGCACGACGTTCTCCATCGCCGGGGTCACATAGGCGCGCACCATGCGGGCGAGGCCGGTAAGGTTCTCCGACAGCACCGGGTTGCGCTTGTGCGGCATCGCCGACGAGCCCTTCTGGCCCTCCGAGAAGAACTCCTCGGCTTCGAGCACCTCGGTGCGCTGCAGATGGCGCACTTCGGTCGCCAGGCGCTCCACGGACGAAGCGATGACGCCGAGGGTCGCAAAGAACATCGCGTGGCGGTCGCGCGGAATCACCTGGGTGGAGATCGGCTCGGGGCTGAGGCCCATCGCCTTGGCGACGTGCTCCTCCACGCGCGGATCGATCTGGGCGAAGGTGCCGACGGCGCCGGAAATCGCGCAGGTCGCGACTTCCTTCCGCGCGGCGACCAGGCGCTCGCGCGCGCGAGAGAATTCGGCATAGGCATAAGCGAGCTTGAGACCGAAGGTCACCGGCTCGGCGTGGATGCCGTGCGAGCGGCCGATGGTCGGCGTCATCTTGTGCTCGAAGGCGCGCGTCTTCAGCGCCGCCAGCACGCGGTCGAGATCGGCGAGCAGCAGGTCGGCGGCGCGGGTGAGCTGGACGTTGAGGCAGGTGTCGAGCACGTCGGAGGAGGTCATGCCCTGGTGCACGAAACGCGCCTCGGGGCCGACGATCTCGGCGAGATGGGTCAGGAAGGCGATGACGTCGTGCTTGGTCTCGCGCTCGATCTCATCGATGCGGGCGACGTCGAAGGTGGCGTCCTTGGCTTTGGCCCAGATCGTCTTGGCGGCGTCCTTCGGGATCGTGCCGAGCTCGGCCAGGGCGTCCGCCGCATGCGCCTCGATCTCGAACCAGATCTTGAACCGGGTCTGCGGCTCCCAGATCGAGGCCATTTCGGGACGGGAATAGCGGGGGATCATCGACGGCGCTCCGAGGCGGGAGGGAAGGTGGGCGGGACCAAGCGTCCGCGCCGACATTTTACGCCGCGCTTTACCAGAGCGGCCGGATCGACACAAACGGCGGTCTTTCCGGCGAGCTGGCGGCTCAATTCAAGACTATAATACCATTTCTCAAAAATCGTGCTGACAGATATTGAAATCTGTCAGCGCGATGATGTATATCGATTGTGCCACCGTGCTTAAGACCAACTTCCACTGTCTGACCTTGGGTTCAGCGGTTTCAACTGCGAAGGACCGCTTCGATGAAGATTGAAAAGCGATTGTTGCACTCACAATTTCAGGACTGGCTGAATCTCCAGGTCGCGCGTCACCTTGAGGCCCAGGCCGCCAGGTTTCGCGCGCCGTCGTCCGCCGACCGGGCTGAGACGATCCAGATCAAGGCGCATACGTCCGACGCCGATATGGTGCACGCATGAATGAGGCCGTGGTTCTGACATCCGAGCGCATCCTCGAAGTTACCGAGGATGTGTTGCGCCGTTATGGGCTCGCCAAAGCGACGGTCGTCGACGTCGCGAGAGCGCTCGATGTCAGCCACGGCTCCGTTTATCGTCACTTTCCCAGCAAGGCCTCGCTGCGCGAGGCGGTTGCCAAGCGCTGGCTCGAGCGGGTCAGCGCGCCGCTGGCGCAGATCGCGGCGGAGCCGGGCCCCGCGCCGGCGAAGCTGGAGCGCTGGCTGCGCGAGCTGTTCGGCGCCAAGCAGAAGAGGGTCTGCGAAGATCCGGAGATGTTCGCGACCTATCTCACCCTGGCGCGCGAGGCGTGCTCGGTGGTCAAGGCGCACAAGCAGAACCTGATCGCCCAGGTCGAGGGCATGATCGCGGAGGGCGTCGCGCAGGGCGCGTTCGACGTCGCCGATCCAAAAGTTGCGGCCGCCGCGATCTTCGATGCGACGAGAAGTTTTCATCATCCGGCCCATGCCGACGAGTGGAGCGAGTGCACCTGCTCGGCCCGAGCCGATGCGGTGCTGACGTTGTTGTTGCGCGGGCTTGCGGCGCGTTAGCCAAGCGTAGCCCGCATGAGCACAGCGACATGCGGGGTCATGCCGGGAGCGCGTGAGACCCCGGATGTCGCTTCGCTCATCCGGGCTACAGATCCGTCAGCCCGCTCGTGACCGCCAGCCGCACGAGCTGTGCGTCCGTCTGCAATCCGGTCTTGGCCTTCACCAGATAATGATAGTTCTGCACCGTCTTGACGCTGAGGTGCAGGTTCGCGGCGATCTGCTCGGTGGTCAGGCCCGAGGCGAACTGGCGCAGGATCTCGATCTCGCGTTCGCCCAACCGGTCCAGCACGGTCTGCTGCGGATCGAGGCTGTCGGCGGCCAGCACATGGGCGACGTCGTCGCTGAGCGCGCGCCCGCCGCTGATCACCATGCGGATGGCGCGGACCAGCGCCGACGGCTCGCTGCTCTTGGTAACGAAGCCGCCGGCCCCGGCGGCGAACGCTGCCTTCACCAGCGGCGCCTCGCCATGCATCGAGAACACCAGGATGCAGGCGCGATTGTCGCGGGCACGGATGTTGCGGATCGCCTCCAGCCCGCTGGCGCCCTTCATCGAGATGTCGAGCACGACCACGTCGGGCGCATGCGCCTTGAACGCGGCATAGGCCGCCGCGGCGCTGTCGGCCTCGGCGATGACGCGAAATCCCTCCTGGCTCTCCAGCACGCGGCGATAGCCTTGCCGGACCACCGGGTGGTCGTCGACCAGCAGGATCGAAATGCCTGTGCGCTCGGGCATCCCCGTTATCTCAGGCGGCCAGTGGAATTGTCGCGGAGACGCTGAGCCCGCGCGCGGCCGGGCCGATCGACAGCGAGCCGCCGACGGCTGCGATTCGCTCGCGGATGCCGGTGAGGCCGAAGCCGCTCGATTGCACCAGCAGTGCCGCATCGCCGCCGCCGTCGTCCTCGACCGAGATCACGAGCGCGCTGTCGGGACCCTGGCGGCGCTCGACCCGCAGCGACACCTCGCTCGCGCTGGTGTGGCGGAGCGCATTGGTCAGGCATTCCTGCGCCATGCGATAGGCGGTCACCGCGACCGGGCCCTGGATGTCGGCGAGATCGCCGTGCAGGTCGAGCCGGATCGCCGGTCGCGCGGCATGCTGATAGTTCTCGGTCAGCGCGATCAGGCCGGCGGCGAGGCCGAGCTCCTCGGTGAGCGGACGGCGCAGCCGGCTCAGGGTGCCGCGCAGGCAGGCCATCAGATGGCTGACGGATTGTGTGATCATGCGCGCATCCTGCGCGACCTGATCGCTGCGGCCGTTGCCGGCGCTTTCGATCGTCGAGGCAAAAGCGAGGATCGCCGTGAGGTTCTGCCCGAATTCGTCGTGCAGCTCGCGCGCCAGCGCCCGCCGCTCCTCGTCGCGGATGTCGAGCAGGCGCTCGGTGAGCGCGGCGCGCTGCTCGTTGGCCTGCGCCAGCCGGTCGCCGAGCTCGCCGACGGCGCGGCCGATCATGGCGAGCTCCATCGAACGGAAGCGCGGCAGTGCGGGGCGGTGGTCGCCCTCGGCCATCCGCTGCAGGGCCTGGACGATGCTGCGCGCCGGCGCCAGCGCATGCGCGATCGCCAGCGAGGCCAGCACGCCGATCGCGATTGCCATCGCCAGCGCCACGCCAAAACTGTCCTGGATACGCAGCCAGGCGAGCTGGATCGCCGCATCGGGATCGGCGATCGCCGAAACGGTTCCCGCCGTGGTGGAGCGCGCGCTGATCGGCTGCGCGACCGCCGCGTGATCGCCGAGGATGGCTTCCACGGCGCCTGAGAACCAGCGCGGCGGCGCGGCGCCGAGGCCCTTGCTCTGGCCGCACAGCGGCTTTTCGAAGGCGGCCTCGGGCTTGAGCTGCACGCAGATGCCGGGCGCGATCAGCTTCATGGTCTCGGTCGTGCGCCAGTCGGGCAGCGGCAGCAGCCGCTCGCGCGACCGGTTGCCGCGCAGCAGAAGCTCGCGCCAATACAGCGCCTCCAGCGCCTGCGAGACCCGGTCGGCCGATGCCGCGGTGGCGCGGTCGACGCTGCGATAGGCGTCGATGGTGACCCATACGGCCGCGGCGGCCAGACACAGCAGCACGATCAGCGCGAGGCGCGCAATGAGCTGGAGCACGAGACGCATGCGATCCTCTCCACGGCTTTTGCCGCAGCGTAACAATGGGCTGGTGCTCCGCCAAGTAAATGCACTGCAGCAAGCCGCAGGTTGGGAAATTTTCCCGAGCGCCTCGAGGCAGATGTCTTTGGACGCTGTTCCGCCGCTCTGCTTAACTCCCTCTGCGAAGCGCCGAACGAAAAGGCGCGCATCGGGAGGTCTTGCATGAGCGTGATCAGCAGTGCCGATCGGGTGGAACCTGCGCGCGATAGCGCCGAGCGCGGGCCGCTGCTGCTCTGGATGATCTTCACCGGCCTCACGATATTCGCCGCCGTGGTGCTCGCCCGCTACGGCTATTTCCACCTGATGGTCGCCTCAGACCGCACCTACATCTCCAGCGTCATCGCCGTGCTCTACGTCGTGACCTGCTGCCATTGCTTCTGGCGCACCAGAGCGATCGCGCGCGAGGCGGATGCAGCGCGGCGCTGCCGCGCCGTGCTGATCGGGCCCGATGCGGCGCGCGCGCTCGAACCTGATGCTCAGTTGCTTCCCAAAGGGCTCGTCACCAACCACATCCGCAGCCTCGTCACCAAGGCGCAAACGCAAGGGGCAGGGCGTCTCGACCAGACCTTGCTGCTGCGGACGCTCGCCGACCGCCTGCGCGGCTCCAACGGCTTCGGCGGCTTCGCCTCGGACACGCTGATGAAGCTCGGCCTGCTCGGCACCATCATCGGCTTCATCATCATGCTGGCGCCGATTGCCGGTCTCGACATCAACGACAAGCTGGCGATGAAGTCCTCGATGGGATTGATGAGCGACGGCATGGCGGTGGCGATGTACACGACGCTCGCCGGCCTCGTCGGCTCGATCCTGGTGCGCATCCAGTACTACATGCTGGATGCGGCGACCGGGCGCGTGTTCTCGGACGCGGTCATGCTCACCGAGACGCGGGTGACACCGCGGCTCGAGCGCGCGATGGATCGCGCGCCGGAGCAGGACGCATGATGGACGATTTCGGACTCTATCCGCGCGAGGAGCAGTTCGACCCGTTCAGCGTGATGCTGTTCAAGGCGTTGCAGATCGTCGCATTCTTCTTCTTCATCGCGGTGCTCGCGATCTCGCCGGACGCCAAGGACGGCAAGGTGGACAGCAAGGCCGAGTTCCTGATCACGATGGACTGGCCGGACAACCATCCCGACGATCTCGACCTGTTCGTGCAGGACCCCGTCGGCAACATCGCCTGGTACCGGCATCGCGAGGCCGGCTTCCTCACGCTCGATCGCGACGACCGCGGCGGCGCCAACGATTTCATCCTGGTCAACGGCCTGAAGATCCCGTCGCCGATCCGCGAGGAGATCGTCACGATCAGAGGCATCGTCGCCGGCGAATACACCGTCAACATCTCGCATTTCCAGAACGTCAGCGGCGCGCCGGTCGAGGCCACGGTGAAGGTGCAGAAGCTCAACCCGACCGCGCAGGTGATCTTCGACGACAAGGTCGTGCTCGACCATTCCGGCGACGAGAAGACCGCGCTGCGCTTCAAGCTCAATGCGGAAGGCAAGGTGATCGACGTCCAGCGGCGGCCGAAATCGCTGCTGGAGACGTTCCGGAATGTCCGCGCCAACGGCGCCGACCTCGATCCCAAGACCGGCGTCAGGATGATCAGGCGATGATGAGCAATCTGCAGACCGTCATCGTCACGCTGTCCGTGTGCTATGCGCTGATCGGCGCGCTGCTCTTGCTGGTGCTGGTCTATGCAAGGCTGCCGTGGCAGGTGAAGGCGGTCGCAGTGATCGTCACCAGCGCGTTCTATGTCGGCAGCTTCGTCGGCGCCCGCGGCCTGCTCGGCTGGGCCAGCGTCGACCGGCTGCCGCGGAGCTTCAAGGTGCTGCAGGTGCGGATCGTCGATCCGCACTCCGTCGAGGGCGATCCCGGCGCGGTCTATCTGTGGGTCGAGGCGCTCGACGACGACAACCGTCCGAGCGGCGTGCCGCGCGCCTATCGCATTCCCTACAGTGACACACTCGCCGACAAGGCCCAGCACGCCGCCGACCAGATCGCGGCCGGTCATCCGCAGGGCGGTCGCGCCGCTGATTTCGGCACCGGCGACGGCGGGGTCATCGACGCCGCGCGCGAATACATCCTGCCGAAGACCATCATCGAGACCGCCGGCGGCGATCCCTCCACCGGCGAGTTCAAGGCCGCCAAGAACGCCGGCGACGGCGTCTCGTTCACGCCACTTCTGCCGCCGCGCATGCCGCCGAAGGATGAGCAGTGAACGGGGCGACGCGGAAGAACCTCCCAGCGGAGAGTCGATAACTCGCCACCGTCATTGCGAGGAGCGAAGCGACGAAGCAATCCAGGGTCCAGTTCGCAGCCCTGGATTGCTTCGCTGCTGTTCAGCCCGGGGACATGGCTGACAGGTGTTCGGAGACATGGTTGACACCTCAAAATTGGCTCGATTCGTCAAGCA
>NZ_JAUEUL010000026.1:0-86853 GCF_032487575.1 Bradyrhizobium sp. SZCCHNRI1009
GCCAGGACCACACGGCTTGACCGTCCGCGAGCTGCCAATCGTCCAGCGCATCAGCACCTGACAGGCCCGCGGCCACCGCTCCCCGCCTCTACGTATCGTGACGACGCGTACGCCCCTCTGCATGAGGACGGGATGCACGGATCAAACCATGATTTCGGAAAAATAGCAACAAGAAAGTTTTGGGGCGAGAACGTTGCTTGATGCGGCGGCGACGCCGGCCCCCAACCGAGGTCACTCGGCCCCCGCGGCGATTTTACCTGTCGTTAGGCACGATGAGATCGCGCCTGGTCATCCGGACGACCGGTAACACGGCGTGCAGCGTGCCCTGGCAGAGTTGGAGGGGCACCGCGTGCGCGTGATCGCGTGGCGGCATCGACCAACCCTACGCCACGACTGCGCCGATGGCGCCGAACACCCTGGCCTCGACAGGCTCCCATGACCGCGATCTCATCCGCAGCCCACCCCGAGATGCGCGACCGGCGCGCGCTGCTGATCGTGCTGGCCGCGCTCGTGCTCTACAATGGCGCCTATCTCGTCAGCTGGGCGCTGTCCTCGCCGCAGCCGGCGTTCGGTGACTTCTTCGGCCTGTGGTCGTTCGGCAAGTATGCCGCGCTGTCTGGCGCCGGCATCTACGATCCTGTCGCGCTCGCGCGCTACCAGCAGACGCTGGATCCCGCCCTCGGCGGCGGCGGATTTCCCTATCCTTACCCGCCGACCTTCCTGCTGGCGTTGATCCCACTGGGGATGCTGGCGCTGCCTGTCGCCTATGTCTCTTGGATCTCGGTGACGTTCGCGCTGCATGGCCTGGCGACGCTCGGCCGCGACTGGCGCTCGCTGTCGGGCCTTGCGCTGCTCGCCGCGCCGACGACGCTGATCAACGCGATCACCGGCCAGAACGGTTTTCTCTCGGCGGCCTTGCTGATCGGCGGACTGCGCCTGCTCGCGCGCCATCCCGTCATTGCCGGCGTCCTGCTCGGCCTGCTCGCCTACAAGCCGCAATTCGTGCTGTTGATGCCGGTCGTGCTGCTGGCGTCGCGCAACTGGCGCGCCATCCTGTCGGCCATCGCCACGACCGTGATCGTCGCGGTCGTTACCAGCGCTGCGCTCGATCCGTGGATCTGGCTCGAATGGATCGTGAAGTTTCCGAGCTATCAGGCGCAATTGCAGGCCAACCAGCCCAGCCTCGATCACATGATGCCGACGGTCATCGCGGGCCTGCACACGCTCGGCGCGCCGCCGCCGATCGGCTACCTGGTTCAGCTGCTGTTGTCCTGCTCCATCGTCGTGATGGTCTGGGATGCGTGGCGACGCGGCTCAACGCAGCAGGCGATCGCGCTGGTCGCGGTCGGCAGCATCATCGCCACGCCCTATGCGATGATCTATGACATGCCGATGGCGGCGGCGGGGATCGCGATCCACTGGAAGGCGCGGAGCGACGCCGGAGAGCCGATCGCGCCGCTGGAGATCGGCGTGGTGATCGCGCTGGGGGCCTGCCTGCTCGCCATGATCGGGCACTCCGTGCCGCTCGCGGCGGCCATTCTGCTGGTGCTGCTGGCATTGAGCATCGCCGGTGTGTTCGACCGCTCCGGCAGACGGCTGCCGGCGCTGAACGCCGCGCCGCCGCCGGCGGGCTGATTGCTCTCGGTGCAATCGATCGGATGACGATGCGTGATCGTCCGCGCTAAAGCAGGCGGCAGAGATCCCGATCATCGAGCCAGTCATGCCGCACACATCGTCCCTGCTCGCCTTCGCGCTCGTCTCGCTCGGCATGGTGCTGACGCCCGGGCCGAACATGATCTATCTGATCTCGCGCTCGATCACGCAGGGCCACGCCGCCGGCCTGATCTCGCTCGGCGGCGTCGCCACAGGCTTTCTGGCCTACATGCTGGCCGCGGCGTTCGGCATCACGGCGCTGCTGTTTGCCGTGCCGTTCGCCTATGACGCGCTGCGCCTCGCCGGCGCGGCCTACCTGCTTTATCTGGCCTGGCAGGCGGTGAAGCCGGGCGGACGCTCGCCATTCCAGGTGAGGAAGCTCGCCATCGACAGCCCGCGTCGGCTATTCCTGATGGGGCTCGCCACCAACCTGCTGAACCCGAAGATCGCGATGCTGTATCTGGCGCTGCTGCCGCAGTTCATCGATCCCGCTGTCGGCAGCGTGCTGACGCAGTCGGTGGTGCTGGGCGCGATCCAGATCGTGATCAGCGTCAGCGTCAACGCCATGATCGCCATGGCGGCGGGATCGATCGCGCTGTTCCTGGCGACACGGCCGAGCTGGGCGCTGGTACAGCGCTATCTGATGGGCACGGTGCTCGCGGGACTTGCGGTGCGGATGGCGCTGGAGGCGCGGCGCGGGTGATTTCCATCGGCTCCTCCGTCCTGTCCGCCGAAGCTCCCTTTAGCGACGGGGGATGTGGAGGAGGCCGGCTCACGCGCCGGCATGCGACGGGGCGGGCATGTTCGCGCTAGAGCGATACCGCCCGTGTGGCTCCCCCTCCCCGACCCTCCCCCGCAAGCGGGAGAGGGAGCGCACCGCCGGCGCGGAAGACAGCGTCGCCCCCCAGCGACAGAGCAGCGGCCATCAATCCAGCTTCGCCTCCATGCCGCGCTTCACGGCGGGGCGGGCCATCAGGGTATCGTACCAGCGCTTGACGTGGGGGAAGTCGGCCAGATCGACCTTGTGGCGCGGGTGGCGCCAGGCCCAGCCGAGAATGGCGAAGTCGGCGATCGAGAGCGCGCCTGCGACGAACTCGTGCTGCGCCAGCCGGCGGTCGAGCACGCCATAGAGCCGGACCGTCTCGGCCATGTAGCGCTTGAGGCCGTAGGCGCGGTCCTGTTCGTCGGTCAGCGCGATGAAATGGTGCACCTGGCCGGGCATCGGGCCGAAACCGCCCATCTGCCACATCAGCCATTCATAGACCGGGATCCGCTCGGCGACGGATCTCGGCAGGAACTGGCCGGTCTTCTCGGCCAGATAGAGCAGGATGGCGCCGGACTCGAACACGCTGACCGGCTTGCCATCCGGGCCGTCGGGATCGACGATCGCCGGGATCTTGTTGTTGGGGCTGATCGCCAGGAACTCCGGCGCCATCTGGGCGCCCTTGGTGATGTCGACCGGAATGACGCGGTAGGGCAGCGCCATCTCCTCCAGCGCGACCGAGATTTTGCGCCCGTTCGGGGTGTTCCAGGTGTACAGCTCGATCGTCATACGGGCATCCTTCCCAATCGTCCTTGCTTGGTCGCGGGCTCCCATTAGCTCGAAACTGCATCCGGCTTCAAACGTAGCGTTGTTGATGGGACATCGTGGCGGCTGGTCTCCGCCGCCCGCCCCCGATAGATTGCGCCACCCAAGAATCCACCCTCAGGGGAAACGCCGTGTCCAAATCCGCCTCCCGCGCCCGCCTCCTCGAGATCATCCGCAGGCGCTCGTTCGGCCGTGGCGAGATCACGCTGGCCTCCGGCCGCAAGAGCGATTTCTATTTCAACCTGAAGCCGACCATGATGGACCCGGAGGGCGCCACGTTGCTCGCCGAGCTCACCTATGAGGCGCTGAAGGACGAAGGCTTCGATTATATCGGCGGCCTGGAGATGGGCGCGGTGCCGCTGGCCGGCGCCATCGCCCAGATCTCCTGGATCAAGGGCCATCCGATCGCGGCCTTCTTCGTGCGCAAGAAGCCGAAGGAGCACGGCGCCAGGCTGGCGATCGAGGGCCTGGCCCGCGACGAGACCCTGGCGGGCAAACGCATCGTCGTGGTCGAGGACGTCACCACCACCGGCGGCTCGGCGATGAAGGCGGTGGAAGCCCTGCGCGAGGCCGGCGCCGAGGTGGCGCTGGTGTTCACCATGGTCGATCGCGAGGAAGGCGCCGCCGAGACCTTCGCCCAGGCCGGCCTGCCGTTCCAGGCGCTCTACAAGGCGCGCGAATTCCTCTGAGGCGCCTGGCGCGCGGCGCAATTCACTGCCCGCGCATACCGCTCATTTACCAACGCCCGTTAAGGTTACCGCAAAGCTGATGGCGCCGTGCCTTGGGCATGGCGCGTTCGATCGCACATGATCGGGCGACGTGGGTTGCCGCGTCACGGCGTGGCTTTGCGGTGAAGATCCTGGCGATGGAGCGGGCGTTGCGTAGCGTGTTGTCGTTTCGGCGGAGGTCCCGCCACGTCGCTGTCGCGGCGACGGTCGGCCTCGTCGCCGCCGGCGCGCTGGCGCCGCGGATGGCGTCGGCCCAGGGCCTGTTCGACTTCCTGTTCGGCGGCTTCAACAAGCCGCAATCGCAGCGGCCAGCGCAGGGCAGCTCCTTCGATCCGTTCGGCACCAACCCGCAGGCCGCCCCACAGCCGCGCGTGGCGTCCGGATCAGGCGCGGCGTTCTGCGTGCGCACCTGTGACGGCCGCTATTTTCCGCTGACGCGCGGCCTCGCCTCGCCGGCGCAGATGTGCCAGGCGTTCTGCCCGGCGAGCCCGACCAGGATCTATTACGGCTCCAACATCGACTACGCGACCGCCAGCAATGGCGAGCGCTATGCCGACAGCGAGACCGCGTTCGCCTATCGGCAGGCGCTGCGCGCCGACTGCACCTGCAACGGCCGCGATCCGGCCGGGCTGGCGCCGGTCGATCTGTCGCTCGACACCTCGCTGCGTCCCGGCGACGTGGTCGCCACCAGCGACGGCCTCGTCGCCTATTCGGGCACGCGCGGCAGCGGCGGCCAGCCGGCCGACTTCAAGCCGGTCGCCTCCTATCCCGGGCTGACCTCGGACACGCGGGCCAAGCTGAGCGAGATGAAGGTGGCGCCGGTGCGCGCCGAGATGCTGGCGGCCGATGCGCTCGCCGCCATGCCGCCGCCCGAGGCCAATGCCGGCAATGTCAGCGTCGCGCCGCCGATGGCAATCGCGCCGAAGCCGGCCACGGGCCGCGCCAAACGCGCGGACGTGGATTGAATTTTAGTCCTCGTCATTGCGAGCGCAGCGCAGCAATCCAGAGTCTCGCACTCCACCCTGGATGCTTCCGCCTTCGCCCTGCGGGCTTCGGCGGACACGTCGCTGCGCTCGCAATGACGGAACGCTGACCTAGCGTCCCACGATCACGCCGATGACGTTCGGCGCTTCCAGGTACTTTTCCTCGATCGCCGCCCGCGCGGCGGCGCGGTTGTCCGGCGTCAGCAGGCCGCGCTTCTCGGCGAGGATCATCCAGCAGAAGCCCCACCAGTCCGACAGCATGCCTTCGTCGTCGACCAGATCGTAGCCTTGCTCGGCGGCAAAGATGCGCGCCCGCGCCTCGTCGAGGCCATCGAGGAAGGTGTGGTCGGTGGCCGAGAACAGGTCGTCGGAAATGTCGTCGGTGGTGTAGCCCCAGACCGACATGCACACCGCGTTGAACGCGCGGTCGATCTGGTCGTCGTCGACGGCCCGCCGCCGCGCGGTCTTGTGCAGCCGCGTCAGACTGCGCGCGAAGTCGGCAATGCGGGTCAGGGCCAGAGGATCGAAGGCGATATTGGACATGGGTGTGCTCGCGGGATGCACTGATGCCGGGGGCTGGCGGATCGAATCGCTGTAGGGATAACGATCGCTTGCTAAATTGTTCTTAATTTGTTCTATTTGAAAAAGGAAGTCAATTGTCGTCGTCCCGGCCCCCGAGCCGGGACCCAGACCCACCGCAGCCGATTGTTTGGCACGCGCTATGAGCACTGAGGCCGCATGGACGGTCTACATTCTTGCCAGTGGCCACCACGGCACGCTGTACATCGGGGTGACCAACGATGTCAGGAAGCGCCTTGAAGACCACCGTGCCGGGCGAGGGTCCAAGTTCGTCAGCAGGTACAAGGTTTTTCGGCTTGTCTATGTCGAACGTTTCGCGCGCCCGCTAGAGGCGATTCGCCCGCGAGAAGCAGCTCAAGAATTGGCATCGCGACTGGAAGGTCGAGCTGATTGAGACGGACAACCCTGATTGGAGTGACTTGTCGGGCCTGATCGTAGGCCGGTGAGTCTGGATCCCGGCTTTCGCCGGGATGACGACGGTCGAGAGACCTCGATCCATCTCTCCCACGCACCCGCAGCAACAGCCTTCCGCGTTCCCTGCCCGGAACCCGGCCTGAACTTTGCATCATTTTCCATCACCTTGCTGTGCGGACCAGCCTTTCCCCGGGTTTCGGACCGCGCGCAACCATCGTATGCTTTTACCGGTTCCTCGTAGCATCACAGGTTTCCAAGGTGACAGATCAGCCGTCCCAGCGCAGCTTCGTAAGCACCGGCCAGCCCGTCGACGAATTGGCGGTCGCTGAGATCAAGAGCGACATCCTGGCCAAGCTTCGCCTCGCCATCGGCAAGGAGGCGAGCCAGGCGACGCAACAGGACTGGTATCACGCCGCGGCGCTGACCTTGCGCGACCGCATCGTGCATCGCTGGCTGACCGCGGACAAGGAGAGCTACGATGCCGGGCGCAAGCGGGTCTATTATCTCAGCCTCGAATTCCTGATCGGCCGTCTGTTCACCGACGCGCTCAACAACATGGGCCTGATGAAGGTGTTCGAGACCGCGCTCGGCGATCTCGGCGTCGGCCTGATGGACCTGCGCAAATGCGAGCCGGATGCCGCGCTCGGCAATGGCGGCCTGGGACGACTGGCGGCGTGCTTCATGGAGAGCATGTCGACGTTGCAGATCCCGGCGATCGGCTACGGCATCCGCTATGATTTCGGCCTGTTCCGCCAGGTCATCGTCGACGGCTGGCAGCACGAATATCCCGACGTCTGGCTGTCGTTCGGCAATCCCTGGGAGTTCCAACGCCCCGAGGTGGTCTATCACGTCCATTTCGGCGGCGGCGTCGAGCATGTCGACGACAAGGGCCGCGACCGCGCGATCTGGCATCCCGGCGAAACCGTGCAGGCGGTCGCCTATGACACGCCGATCGTCGGCTGGCGCGGCCAGCATGTGAATGCGCTCAGGCTGTGGTCGGCGCGCTCGCCCGACCCGCTGAAGCTCGACGTGTTCAACTCCGGCGACTATCTCGGCGCCTCCGCCGAAGAGGCGCGCGCCGAGGCGATCTGCAAGTTCCTGTATCCGAACGACGAGAGCCCGGCGGGCCGCGAGCTGCGGCTGCGCCAGGAATACTTTTTCGTCTCGGCCTCGCTGCAGGACCTCGTCAAGCGCCATCTCGGCTCCGACGGCCAGTTGCGCAGCCTGGCGCAGAAGGCCGCGGTGCAGCTCAACGACACGCATCCTTCGCTCGCGGTCGCCGAGCTGATGCGGATCCTGGTCGACCTGCACAATTTCCGCTGGGACGAGGCCTGGAAGATCACCATCGCGACCTTGTCCTACACCAACCACACGCTGCTGCCGGAGGCGCTCGAGACCTGGCCGGTCGAGCTGTTCGAGCGCCTCTTGCCGCGCCATCTCGAGATCATCTACCGCATCAATGCGCAGCATCTCGCGCTCGCCGAGCAGCGCGCACCGGGTGACATCGACTACCGCGCCTCGGTGTCCCTGATCGACGAGAAGAGCGGCCGCCGCGTGCGCATGGGCCAGCTCGCCTTCGTCGGCTCGCACCGCATCAACGGCGTCTCGGCGATGCATTCCGACCTGATGAAGGAGACCGTGTTCCACGATCTCAATCATCTCTATCCCGGCCGCATCACCAACAAGACCAACGGCATCACCTTCCGCCGCTGGCTGACCCTGGCCAATCCCAAGCTGACGAACCTGTTGTGCGAGGCCTGCGGCGACGCCGTCGTCGACGATCCGACCTTGCTCTCGAGCCTCGAGAGCTACGTGGCCGACGCCGGCTTCCACCAGAAGTTCCGCAGCGTGAAGCACCACAACAAGGTGCTGCTGGCGCGCCTGATCGGCGAGCGCATGAACGTGCGCCTCGATCCGGGCGCGCTGTTCGACGTGCAGATCAAGCGCATTCACGAATACAAGCGCCAGCTCCTGAACATCCTGGAAGCGGTCGCCCTGTACCAGGACATGAAAGATGATCCGCAGCGCGACTGGGTTCCGCGGGTGAAGATCTTCGCCGGCAAGGCGGCGGCGAGCTACCGCTACGCCAAGCTGATCATCAAGCTGATCAACGACGTCGCCGAGGTCGTCAACAACGATCCCGCGATCGGCGGCAAGCTGAAGGTCGTGTTCATGGCGGACTACAATGTCAGCCTGGCCGAAGCGATCATTCCCGCGGCGGATCTCTCCGAGCAGATCTCGACCGCCGGCATGGAGGCCTCCGGCACCGGCAACATGAAGCTGGCGCTGAACGGCGCGCTTACCATCGGCACGCTGGACGGCGCCAATATCGAGATCCGCGACAATGTCGGCGCCGACAACATCGCGATCTTCGGCATGGAGGCCGACGAGGTCATGCTCCGCCGCAAGCAGGGGCTGGACGCGACCGACGTGATCCACCGGTCACCGCGGCTGGCGCGCGCGATCGATGCGATCGCGACCGGCGCGTTCTCGCCGGACGAGCCCGGCCGGTTCGAGCCGATCGCACATGCGCTGCGCCATCTCGACCACTACATGGTCTCGGCCGATTTCGATTCCTACTACGAGGCCCAGCGCGGCATCGATGCACGCTGGCAGACCGTGCCGGCCTGGACCCGCGCCTCGATCCTCAACGTCGCGCGCATGGCGTGGTTCTCCTCCGACCGCACCATCCGCGAATATGCCGACGACATCTGGAACGTGCCGGTCGGCCCGGTGATGGCACCGGTGCACGCGCAGCGGGCGTGACGGGCCCTTCCCCTCGCCTTCAGCAATGACCCATGACGTCATTGCAGAGGCGTTCCATTGCGTTTCACCTGACGGCCATCATACGATGACCGTCGGGAGAAATGCATGACCGAACCGCCAGTTCACCTGTTCGACGAGGCCACCCGCGTCACCGCCGGCGACAGCCGCTGGCAGGGAAGGACCAGCCCGGACTACTGGGCTTTCGTCGGCCCGTTCGGCGGCGTCACGGCGGCGACCGTGCTGCGCGCCTTGATCCAGCATCCGCAAATCGCCGGCGATCCGCTGGCGATGACGGTCAACTACTGCGCGCCGATCGCGGAGGGACCGTTCGATCTCGACGTCCGGCTGGTGAAGGCCAACCGCTCCTCGCAGCATTGGTGCGTCGAGCTGAGCCAGGGCGATGCCGACGCGGCCACGCTGGCGACCGCTGTCTTCGCCGAGCGCCGGCCATCGTGGTCGCACCAGCCGGCCGTCAAGCCCGACGCGCCGCCGTTCGATCAGGTCAGGCGCTATCCTGATGCGGGAATGTCCTGGACCAAGCAGTACGACTTCCGCTTCGTGGAGGGACGGCCGGACTTCGGCAGTCGTTCAGACGAACCGCGCAGCGCCTATTCGCGGCTGTGGATCTCCGACCGCAAGCCGCGCAAGCTGGATTGCCTGTCGCTGCTGTCGATGTCGGACGCCTTCTTCGGCCGCGCGTTCCATGTCCGTGGCGAGTTGATTCCGTTCGGCACGGTGTCGCTGACCACCTACTTCCACGTCAGCCGCGAGGAACTGGCCGCCGAGGACATCACGCATGTGCTCGCGACCGCAGACGCCAAGGTGTTCAACAGGAGCTACCAGGACCAGCATGGCGAGCTCTGGTCGCCGTCCGGCCGGCTGCTCGCGACGACGACGCAGATCGCGTATTTCAAGGCGTGAGCCTGGACGCCGGCAAAATGAACGGTGTCGTCCCGGCCTTGAGCCGGGACCCATAACCACCGTCGGCAATTTGGCGAAGGCTGGAGCGGCCAGCATGCCGCATCACACCGCCCTGTGGTTATGGGTCCCGGCGTTCGCCGGGACGACAGCGGTGGATGGGGCTTGAGTTCGCCCCTCTCGTGCATCAGCAGAGGGAGCGGGAAAATAGTAAGAGCCAGCCGCAATGCGGCTGGCCCATTTGCGTTTGCAGCCCTACTCCGCAGCCAGCTTCAGATCCGGCGCCGCAGCGCGGACGTCGGCGTCAACCTGGGCTTCGAACTTGGCAAAATTCTTCTGGAACATGCCGACCAGCGCGCGCGCGGTCTTGTCGAACTCGGCCTTGTCCTTCCAGGTGTTGACCGGGTCGAGAATCTCGCTCGGCACGCCCGGCAGCGCGGTCGGCACCGCGAAGCCGAAATATTTGTCGGTGCGGAACTCGACGTTGCGCAAGGAGCCGTCGAGTGCCGCCGTCAGCAGCGCACGCGTCACCTTGATGGGCATGCGCGAGCCCGTGCCGTACTTGCCGCCGGTCCAGCCGGTGTTGACCAGCCAGCAGTCGACATTGTGCTCGGCGATCAGCTGCCGCAGCATGTTGCCGTAGACCGACGGATCGAGCGGCAGGAACGGCGAGCCGAAGCAGGTCGAGAACTCCGGCTGCGGCTCGTTGCCGAGGCCGCGCTCGGTGCCGGCGACCTTGGCGGTGTAGCCGGACAGGAAGTGGTACATCGCCTGCGCCGGCGACAGCTTTGCGATCGGCGGCAGCACGCCGAAGGCGTCGGCGGCGAGCATCACGACGTTCTTCGGATGCGGCGCACGGCCCGTGCGCGAAGCGTTCGGAATGAAGTCGAGCGGATAGGCGGAGCGGGTGTTCTCGGTCTTGGAGCCGTCGTCGAAATCGGGGACGCGGTTGTCCTCGTCGAGCACCACGTTCTCGAGCACGGCGCCGAAACGGGTCGACGCCGCGAAGATCTGCGGCTCGGCTTCCTTCGACAGCTTGATGCACTTGGCGTAGCAGCCGCCCTCGAAGTTGAACACGCCGGACGGGCCCCAGCCGTGCTCGTCGTCGCCGATCAGGGTGCGGTTCGGATCGGCCGACAGCGTGGTCTTGCCGGTGCCGGACAGGCCGAAGAAGATCGCGGTGTCGCCCTTCGGCCCGACATTGGCCGAGCAGTGCATCGGCATCACGCCGCGCGCGGGCAGATAGTAGTTGAGCGTCGTGAACACGCTCTTCTTCATCTCGCCGGCATAATAAGACCCGCCGATCAGGACGATCTTGCGGGCGAAATCGATCGCGACGACGTTCTGCGAGCGCACGCCGTGACGTTTCGGGTCGGCGCGGAAGCTCGGCATGTCGATGATCGTGAGCTCCGGCACGAAGGTGTCGAGCTCGATCTTTTCGGGGCGGATCAGAAGCGTGCGGATGAAAAGCGAGTGCCAGGCGAGCTCGGTGAAAACGCGCGTCTTGATGCGGAAGGTGGGGTCGGCGCCGCCATAGAGATCCTGCGCGAACAGGGTCTTGCCTTCGGCGTGCTTGATGAAATCCTGATGCAGCGCCTCGAACTGCTCGGGCGTGATCGCCTGGTTGCCCGCCCACCACATTTTTTCGGTGGAGGCGTCTCGCACCGTGAACTTGTCCTTCGGGCTGCGACCGGTGAACTCGCCAGTATCCGCGCAAAGCGCCCCGTCGGCCGACAGCACCGCCTCGCCCGCCGCCAGCGAATACTGATAGAGCTGGGGAGCGCCGAGATTCCAGTGCACCTGCTTGAGGTTCTTTAAGCCGAACTTGTCGGCACCGAAGGCGCCGTTGCGAATACCCGTCTCTTGCACGAAGATCCCTCCTGAGAGCCCGCGTCCGTCGCGCGCAGTCGCGCGCGTTGCGCGGTGACCGTTGCCGTTACATCGCCTTATCGAAGCGCGGTCGCCGACCTAATACTGATCAACGCTGGTCTTGCCAAGACGATCCGGCCCAATTGGTTATTGGCAATTCGTGATGCACGTAGCTCATCTTTTGCCGCGCCATGCACATTCCAGCAGCAGCCACCTGCGCTGCGCTCAGATGCTGCAACGCAACAGATATATCAGCGCGGTTGGGTTTCACAAGGAACGATGAACGACGCTCGAATCGACGGATTCGCGCAGGCAAACGAAGACCAAGCGACGACCGGGCATCCGGCAGCGGCTGTCGCAGCGCCTCGCGGAAACCGATCAAGGGAGGCCGCCCGAGCCGACGGAATGTGCCGGTGATCGGCCGTGTCGTCGCCACACCCGATCAGCCAGCTTCCCTTCACGATGGCCTCGCGCCTGCGGGATCACATCGTCCGATTCTCCCGGCCGCGACGTCAACGAGCTCACTCGCGCCCACGCCACGAAGTTTGCGCGACGCTCACCCTCTGCAGGACATGGAGCGCGCACATCGAGATTCACCACAAGCTGCCTTCATGCGTGAACTTCGCCGTCTTCCGTCACGGGAGATGAGCACAGTCATCAAAGTGGGCTCGAACTACACCTCACTTCGCGCGGGCCTCGTCAGCAAGCCGCACCAGCATCTTGCGCAACGCCCCGGGCGTGGTCACGCGCTCGGGAAACTCGAGCCGCAGCGTCCTGCCGTCGGCCATCAGATCCAATCCCTCCGGGTCACAGCCGCTACACCGCCACTCCGCTGCTTCGGCGCCGAGCAGCTTCGTCGCGTAGAGGGCGAGCGCCTCGCGGTGATCTTCGTTCATGTGATCGACGGCGCCCTGCTCTGCCAGAATCAGTTCGTCAGCAACGGATATATCCGTGAGAAACTGCTCCGGCTTGAGATCGACGATGCGGCCGAATCCGGCGACGAGATGCGCGCCTGACGGACGAATCACGAAGAACGAGAAGTCGGCGAATTCAGCATAGTCCGCAGCGGACGGATGCGCATTGAGATACCGACGGCGCAGCACCTCGCGATTGTCGTCGGCGGCCTGCTCGGCCTTGCCCGACAGCATGATGCGAGATCCCTCGAGCGGATCGCCCGGCGCGCGTTCATCGAGCATCAGCGACACGCGCGAATCGGCAAGTAGATTTCTGGTGTGCACAGCTAATCGCGAAATCAGGATGATCGGAGCACCATCGGACGCGGTGGCGACGTTGACGAGGGAGCAGTAGGGATCGCCAGAACCAACCATCAAGGTCGCAAGGGCGCCCTGCCGGCTTCGGCGCAGCAGGGAATGCGTGACGCGGTTAGGGTTAAAGCTCGCAGACATCGTCTTTCCCTCGTCCATCCAGTTGCAATGAAGGCCTTTTTTCGGCTAAACGGGCCACAAACCTGGGCACGGCACAAGACTTTGCCATGGTATTTGTGGAACTCGGTCACACTTCAGCCCAGCTTGCATTGCTCGTTGACCATGTTCGAAGCCCAAATACGCGGCCCTTATCTTGATTCTCGAAGTCTCGGCGTAACCAGACTCTGAAAGCAGGCTCATGCCCACAATCGCCTTGGTCGATGACGACCGCAACATTCTGACATCCGTCTCCATCGCGCTCGAGGCCGAGGGTTATCGGATCATGACCTATACCGATGGTGCGTCGGCGCTCGACGGTTTTCGGACCAGCCAGCCTGATCTCGCCATCCTCGACATCAAGATGCCGCGCATGGACGGCATGGAGACCCTGCGGCGGCTGCGCCAGAAGTCCGACCTGCCGGTGATCTTCCTCACCTCCAAGGACGAGGAGATCGACGAGCTGTTCGGCCTGAAGATGGGCGCGGACGACTTCATCCGCAAACCGTTCTCGCAGCGCCTGCTGGTGGAGCGCGTCAAGGCCGTGCTGCGCCGCTCGCAGCCCAAGGATCCGACGGCGCTGCCGAAGGAGAACGACGCCAAGGCGCTCGATCGCGGCCTGCTGCGCATGGATCCGGAGCGCCACACCTGCACCTGGAAGAACGAGCCGGTTACGCTGACCGTCACCGAGTTCCTGATCCTGCAGGCGCTGGCGCAGCGTCCGGGCGTGGTCAAGAGCCGCAATGCGCTGATGGACGCGGCCTATGACGACCAGGTCTATGTCGACGACCGCACCATCGACAGCCACATCAAGCGGCTGCGCAAGAAATTCAAGATGGTCGACGAGGAGTTCGAGATGATCGAGACCCTCTACGGCGTCGGCTATCGCTTCAAGGAAACCTGAAGCCAAGGCCTGAAGCAGGGACCTGAAGCATTGCCTTGCGCGACGTCATGCGAAATTGCGCGCTGACGTCGCGGTCTCGATTGGATAGGCTACGCCTCCTGCGCGTTTATCCGGGCGCAGATGCCGGAACGGGGCCATTGTTGCGGCGAATTCGGGTGCGGCAAGTCGAGTTCTCACGGGAATTCGCCGCACAACCCCTACGAAATTCGGAATCGGAGCACTCACATTGCTCGATCGCACGCAGCTTGACCCAGCAGTGAATGGCCACGACGCCGCGGCGACGATCGCGTCCGACGCGGCGGAGGAGACCCCGAGGGTCTCCGGCTGGCAGCGTCCGCTGAGCTGGCTGCGCCGCGCCGGACAGTTCCTGTTCGCGCTGTCGTTCTCGAGCCTCACCCGCCGCATCGTCTCGCTGAACATCGCCGGCTTGCTCGCACTGGTTGCAAGCATTCTGTATCTGTCGCAGTTCCGCGCCGGCCTGATCGACGCGCGCGCGCAGAGTCTGCTGGTGCAGGCCGAGATCATCGCCGGCGCCATCGCCGCCTCGGCAACCGTGCAGACCAACACCATCACCATCGACCCCGAGCGCCTGCTCGATCTCAAGCCGGGCGAGAGCTACGGCGCGCCGGACGAATATTCGCCGCTCGATTTCCCGATCAATCCGGAACGCGTCGCGCCGGTGCTGCGCACGCTGATCTCGCCGACCAAGACGCGCGCGCGCATCTACGATCCGAATGGCGGGCTGCTGCTCGACAGCCGCAATCTGGAGAACGTGCTGCGCTTCGACCTGCCGCCGCCGTCGAGCGAGAAGCCCGGCTTCGTCGAGCGCGCGCTGATCTCGGTGCGCACCTGGCTCAATCGCGGCGACCTGCCGCTGTACCGCGAATACGGCCCCGAGAACGGCAACGGCTACGAGGAAGTCGCCGACGCGCTGAAGGGCCAGAAGCGCAGCATGGTCAGGGTCAACTCGCGCGGCGAAGTGATCGTCTCGGTCGCGGTGTCGGTGCAGCGCTCGCGCACCATCCACGGCGCCCTGATGCTGTCGACGCAGGGCGACGACATCGACCAGATGGTCACCGCCGAGCGGCTTGCCATTCTGAAGGTCGGCGGCGTTGCCTCCGCGGTGATGATCGTGCTGTCGCTCTTGCTCGCCAGCACGATCGCAGGTCCGGTGCGCCGGCTCGCCGACAGCGCCGAGCGCGTCCGCCGCCGCATCAAGACCCGCGTCGAGATCCCCGACTTCACCCGCCGCCGCGACGAGATCGGCCATCTCTCCGGCGCGCTGCGCGACATGACGGACGCGCTCTACAACCGCATCGAGGCGATCGAGATGTTCGCCGCCGACGTCGCCCACGAGCTCAAGAACCCGCTGACCTCGCTGCGCTCGGCGGTCGAGACCCTGCCGCTGGCGCGCAACGACAACAGCCGCGCCCGCCTGCTGGCCGTGATCGAGCATGACGTGAAGCGGCTCGACCGGCTGATCTCCGACATTTCCGACGCCAGCCGGCTCGATGCCGAGCTGCAGCGCCAGGACATGACCCTGGTCGATCTGCGCCGCCTGCTGAACACGCTGACCTCGGTCGCCAACGAGACCAAGCTCGGCACCGACGTCACCGTCGAGGTCCGCTTCGAGGGCCGCGGCGCCAACGACACCTTCTCGGTGCCCGGTCATGATTCGCGGCTCGGCCAGGTGATCTCCAACCTTCTGTCGAATGCGCAATCGTTCTCCGCCGCCGGCGGCAAGGTGCGCATCACCTGCCGGCGCGTGCGCTCGGAGATCGAGATCACCGTCGATGATGACGGTCCCGGCATTCGCGAGGACGCCCTGCAGCGCATCTTCGAGCGGTTCTATACGGACCGGCCGCACCAGGGCTTCGGCCAGAATTCCGGCCTGGGCCTGTCGATCTCCAAGCAGATCATCGACGCCCATGGCGGGCGGATCTGGGCCGAGAACCGGCCCGGCCCTGTCGACGCCGACGGACATCCGACCTCGGCCGGGGCTCGCTTCATCGTCCGGCTGCCGGCGTCGTGACGAACGAAACGGCGAGCATCCATGCATCTGCCGTCCAGGTGGGGGAGCAGGCCGTCCTGATCCGGGGTCCCTCCGGTTCCGGCAAATCCCGACTCGCCTTCGATCTGATCCTCGCCGGACGCGCGGGACAGCTGCCGCCAACGGTTCTGGTGGGCGACGACCGTGTTCATCTCGCCACACGCCGCGGGGAAATGTGGGTGAGCCCCGCGCCCGCTCTGGCCGGGCTGATCGAGATCCGCGGCCTTGGAATCCGCGCCTGCGACCATGTGTCGGAGGCGAAACTTGGGCTTGTGGTTGACCTGATGGCCGAGGACGCTGCCCGCCTGCCGAACGCCGAATCGCTTCGGATTCACCTCAACGGTATCGAATTGCCACGGATACCCGTGGGGCCGGGTTTTTCACCCTTCCCGATGGTTGTAGCGGCACTTATTACCACCCAGACTTTCATGTTCCGGTAATCTTTCGGCCGATTGTGTGGAGCAAATTGGTAACCATATCAGCCCCACTATCGCGACCGATTAGACCGCCGCCAGCTCCCATTCTGTATGCCAGAATCCGGGAGACTCGCGAATATGCCCTCTTGCGCGAGGGCTCCGGATGGTCAAAGTGGCGCGTTCGTGCGGTGCACCCAAGGCGCCCGCGAGGAGTATCCGATGATTGGCCTGGTACTGGTGACCCATGGGCGCCTCGCCGACGAGTTCAGGGCGGCGCTGGAACACGTCATGGGTCCTCAAAAACAAATCGAAGCGGTCACGATTGGCGCCGACGATGATTCCGATCTCTGTCGCAGCGACATCATCGAAGCCGTGAACCGCGTCGACACCGGCGACGGTGTCGCCATTCTCACCGACATGTTCGGCGGCACGCCGTCGAACCTCGCCATCTCCTGCATGAGCCGGCCCAAGGTCGAGGTGCTCGCGGGCATCAACCTGCCCATGCTGGTGAAGCTCGCCAAGGTGCGCGAGGAACGCTCGCTGCCCGACGCCATCGCCATGGCGCAGGAGGCGGGCCGCAAATACGTCACCATCGCCAGCCGCGTGCTCGCCGGCAAATGAGCGACGAGGATGCTCCGCAGGACAACGTCGCCGGCCCGGCCGTCCCTGCCGGAGCCCTCTCGCGAGAGCTGCTGATCACCAACAAGCGCGGCCTGCATGCGCGGGCCTCGGCGAAATTCGTGCAGATGGTCGAGAAGTTCCAGGCCGAGGTCTGGGTGACGCGCGGCGGCGAGACTGTCGGCGGGCGCTCGATCATGGGCCTGATGATGCTGGCGGCGGCGCCGGGAACCAAGATCCTGGTCTCCGCCACCGGCCCCGAGGCCGACGCCGCGCTGCAGGCGATCACCGACCTGGTGAACGACAAGTTCCACGAAGAAGGCGTGTGACCACCTAGGATCGTCATTCCGGGGCGCGCGAAGCACGAACCCGGAATGACGTGCTCTGGGTTACCTGCCCGGTCCCTGAATATACACCTTCCAAACGATTGCAGGGCCCGCCTGGCCGTGGAAGAAGCGCTGGGTGGTCATCACCAGCGGCTCGGCCTTCGGGGCCTCCTTGGCCATCCAGGCCTCGCAGGCCGCGATCCGGTTGTCGGTGGTGTCGCAGATGCCGATGAACCCCTCGCGCTCGAGGTCTTCCAGCGTGCTCAGGCCGGAATTCCAGGTTTCCTCTGCCGTGTAGGGCACGGTGAACGGCCGCGGGTGGTCCGGGCTGTAGAAGGTCATCGGCGTGTTCATCTCGGAAAAGCCGGCCACCAGCGGCCACGGCGAGCCGAATCGGGCGTGCCAGGCTTTGGTCAGTTCCCGCGCCAGCTCCGAACGGGCGCCGTAGCCGGTGGCGCCGTTCGGATTGGCGGCCATCTCGCGCCGGGCAATCCAGGGCGAGGCGATCAGCGTGAGCAGCGACAGGACGAGCCAGACGGCGGCGAGCCGCGGCAGCATGACCGACCGCAGCCGCCGCGCAGGGATCGCGACCAGCGCCAGCGGCACCAGGAAGAACAGCGAGATGCCCCAATCGGTCTTCATGTAGATCGTGAAGGCGAGGCCGCCGAGCGGCGGCCCGACGGCAACGATCGCCTGCACCAGCCAGACATTGATCGCCTGGCTCACATTCACGCCGGGATTGGGACCGCCGCGCCAGTTGCGGAAGGCGAAGCGCGGCGGCCAGGCCATCACCAGCGCCGCCAGCGCCAACGGCAAAGCCAGCAGCGCCAGATTGTGGCCGACATAGCCGAGCACGAGCTCGGCGGCCCGGCCGCGGTCCGACAGCGTATAGACATCCCCGGCATAGGTGATGGCGACGAAATCGACCCGCCACAGCCACACCAGATGCGGGATCATTGCCACCAGCATGGCGACGATCGCGACCCACGGCGCGGGCGACGCCAGGAAGCGCAGCCGTTCCGGGTGCAGCAGCGCGGCAAGGCCGATGGCGCCGATCATGGTCAGCACCCAATATTTGGTCATCAGCGCGGCCGCGCCGGCGAGGCCGAGCCACAGGCCGGAGGCGGCGCTGCGCTTTTCGAACGCGTTGAGATAGGCCAGCACCAGCAGCGGCAGGGTCAGCAGCTGCACCAGGTCGGCGTTGTACTTGAAGCCCTTGAAATTGAAGATCGGGTACAGCGCGACCATCACCATGACGAAGAAGGCGCGGCGGCGGTCGACCACCTTGAGGCTGGCGAGCCAGACGATGACGAGGCCGCTGCCGTTCACGGCCATCGCCAGCGCATAGGTCGCCCAGTCCTTGACCGGAAACACCGAGAACCACAGCCCGGCGATCCAGCCCGACAGTGGCGGATGCTTGCCGTAACCGAACAGGAAGCGGCTGCCCCAGGCATAGGCCTCGGCAACGTCCATGTGGACGTCCTGCGCCGCCTTCAGATTGGTCAGGATCGCGGTCCACAGCACGGCATGGACGACCACGAAGGCGATGACCACCCAGGCCGACGTTGCAGGCGCCGTGGCGCGCGCCACCAGCCAGGCGGAGATTCGCCGCGGTCCGAGACGGCCGCGCATGCGCGCCGCGAGAGGCGGAAGAGAGGTACTCGACATCCGCCCTCGGTAGCCTGTTTTCGGGCCACGGGGAATCAGCTTGGCGTGAAGAAAGGCCCTGGAAATTCAGCAATATGGTTGCTGGTTGGGGGCTCGGGATGCTATCTGCGCGACCCATGACGACCGTCCCCATTCCCAACATCCGCAACTTCTCCATCGTCGCCCATATCGACCATGGAAAGTCCACGCTCGCCGACCGCCTGATCCAGATGACGGGCGGCCTGTCGGACCGCGAGATGGCGGGCAAGGAACAGGTGCTCGATTCGATGGATATCGAGCGCGAGCGCGGCATCACCATCAAGGCGCAGACCGTGCGCCTGCAGTACCGCGCCAAGGACGGCAAGGACTACATCTTCAACCTGATGGACACGCCCGGCCACGTCGACTTCGCCTACGAGGTGTCGCGGTCGCTCGCCGCCTGCGAAGGCTCGCTGCTGGTGGTCGACGCCAGCCAGGGCGTCGAGGCGCAGACGCTCGCCAATGTCTACCAGGCGCTCGACAACAACCACGAGATCGTTCCGGTCCTCAACAAGATCGACCTGCCGGCCGCCGAGCCCGAGAAGATCAAGCAGCAGATCGAGGACGTCATCGGCATCGACGCCTCCGACGCGGTGATGATCTCGGCCAAGACCGGCCTCGGGATTCCCGACGTGCTGGAGGCGATCGTCACCCGGCTGCCGCCGCCGAAGGGCGACCGCGATGCGACCCTGAAGGCGCTCTTGGTCGACAGCTGGTACGACGTCTATCTCGGCGTCGTCGTTCTCGTGCGCATCGTCGACGGCGTCATGAAGAAGGGCCAGCGCGTCCGGATGATGGGCACCGGGGCCGCCTATGACGTCGAGCGCGTCGGCTTCTTCACGCCAAAGATGCAGCAGGTCGATGAGCTTGGGCCCGGCGAGATTGGCTTCATCACCGCCGCGATCAAGGAGGTGGCCGACACCCGTGTCGGCGACACCATCACCGACGACCGCAAGCCGGTCTCAGAGATGCTGCCGGGCTTCAAGCCGGCCATCCCGGTCGTATTCTGCGGCCTGTTCCCGGTCGACGCCGACGATTTCGAGACGCTTCGCGCAGCGATGGGCAAGCTCCGGCTCAACGACGCCAGCTTCTCGTTCGAGATGGAGACATCCGCCGCGCTCGGCTTCGGCTTCCGCTGCGGCTTCCTTGGCCTGTTGCACCTCGAGATCATCCAGGAGCGTCTGTCGCGCGAGTTCGATCTCAACCTGATCGCCACGGCGCCGAGCGTCATCTACAAGATGAAGCTGACGGACGGCGAGGAGATCGAGATCCACAACCCCGTGGACATGCCCGACGTGGTCAAGATCGCCGAGATCCAGGAGCCCTGGATCGAGGCCACGATCCTGACACCGGACGAATATCTCGGCAGCGTGCTGAAGCTGTGCCAGGACCGCCGCGGCAATCAGAAGGAGCTCACCTACGTGGGCGCCCGTGCGATGGTCAAATACGACCTGCCGCTGAACGAGGTCGTGTTCGATTTCTACGACCGGCTGAAATCGGTCTCCAAGGGCTACGCCTCGTTCGACTATCATTTGACCGACTACAAGCCGGCCGACCTCGTCAAGATGCAGATCCTCGTCAACAACGAGCCGGTCGATGCGCTGTCGATGCTGGTGCACAGGACCCGCGCCGAAGGGCGCGGCCGCGCCATGGTCGAGAAGATGAAGGACCTGATCCCGCCGCACATGTTCCAGATCCCGATCCAGGCGGCGATCGGCGGCAAGGTGATCGCGCGCGAGACCGTGCGCGCGCTGCGCAAGGACGTCACCGCGAAGTGCTACGGCGGCGACATCACGCGCAAAAGGAAGCTTCTGGAGAAGCAGAAGGAAGGCAAGAAGAAGATGCGGCAGTTCGGCAAGGTCGACATCCCGCAGGAAGCCTTCATCGCCGCGCTCAAGGTCGACAGCTGAGGGCGGATCGCCGCCCGCTCGATCGACCGCAGGGCTATCGCCCATAGACCGGCTGGGCAGTCGCGACGAGCCATCCTGCCAATTAGTTACTCCGTCATGGCCGGGCTTGCCCTGGGCATCCACGTGGTTGTCAGCGTGCCGAACGACGGGGATGGCCGGGACAAGCCCGGCCATGACGACGTCGTGACGGAAGAGCACGACACCCCGATCGTCCAATGCGATCGACGGGGAAGCGGAACGTGGGACGCCCTCGGCTGAATCGGTGTTCCCGTACAACTACGGTATCTGTTCCTTAATGGTATTCTGGGACCCTTGCTGCAAAGCAAGGAATGCCCCAATGTCCCGCCTCCGATCGATCTCCGCCCGCCTGATCATCGCGCTCTCACTCACCGTCGCCATCGCCTGTGCCGTGCTCGGCACCTTCTCCGTCATCCAACAGCGCGCCCTGACCCGACTGGCGCTGGAGCAGCAGTTGAAGCTGCAGTTCGACAGCGTGTCGGCCGGCATCGACTATGAAGGCCGCGCCGCGCTGGCGGTGAGCTCCACCCTGGCGGCGCTGCCGCCGATCGCCGATGCCTATCTCAAGGGCGACCGCGACGCGCTCGGCGCCCTGCTCGGCGGCGCCATGACGTCGCTGAAGGCGCAAGGCATTCCGCTGGTGAACGTATGGGCGCCGCCGGCCACCAATTTCTATCGCGTGCATGAGCCGAAGGTGTTCGGCGACGACACCTCGAAGCGCCGCATCACGGTGGTGCAGGCCAACCAGACCGGCCGCCTGATCGCCGGCGTCGAGCAGAGCCGGCTGTCGCTCGGCATCTTCGGCATGACCCCGATCGTGCGCGACGGCAAGGTGATCGCGACCGTCGACGTCGGCGCCGCCTTCGGCAAGGAATTCGTCGAGCGCGCCAAGCAGCGCTTCGGCATCGATCTCGCCGTCTACTGGATCAACGACGGCCAGCCGAAGCGGCTGTCCTCGACGTTCGGCGACGAGACCGTCGCCACCCCGGACGAGGTGCTCGCAGTGTTCAAGGGCACGGCGCTGCTGCGCGATGCCACCCTGGCCGGCAAGCCCGCCGCGGTCTATGCCGGCCAGATCAGGAACTACGCCGGCGACCCGATCGCCGTGCTCGAGCTGATCAAGGACACCACGGCTTACGAGGCCGCCGCCGCCAGCGCGCAGCAGCAGCTGATCATCGGCACGGTCGTGATCCTGCTGCTCGCCGTCATCGTTGCGCTGTTCGTCGCCCGCGGCATCTCGCGTCCGCTGGTCGCGATCACTGCCGTCATGCACCGGCTGTCGAGCGGCGACACCGAGGTCGCAATCCCCGGCGGCCAGCGCAAGGATGAGCTCGGCACGATGGCGCAGGCGGTCGACGTGTTCCGCCGCAACATGATCGAGACGGCCAGCCTGCGCGAGTCGCAGGAGGCGACGCAACACCGCGCCGAGCAGGAGAAGCAGGCGCTACAGCGACAGATGGCCGACCGGTTCGAGGCCGACGTCAAGGGCGTGGTGTCCTCGGTCGCCAAGGCGACGGCGGACATGGAGCGCGTCGTCCACGAGATCACGGTCAGCGTCAACGGCACCTCGCAGCGCACGGCGGCCGCGGCGGCGGCGTCCGAGGAAGCTTCCAGCGGCGTATCGACCGTCGCCGCGGCCTCGGAGGAGCTCGCCTCCTCGGTGACCGAGATCGGCCGCCAAGTCGCGCATTCCAGCAAGGTCGCCGACGGCGCCGTGATCAAGGCGCGGCAGACCACCGAGATGGTCGAGAGCCTCGCGGCCGCCGCCGAGCGGATCGGCGACGTGCTGCGCCTGATCGACGCGATCGCGAGCCAGACCAACCTGCTCGCGCTCAACGCCACCATCGAGGCGGCGCGCGCCGGCGAGGCGGGCCGCGGCTTTGCGGTCGTCGCCGCCGAGGTCAAGGAGCTGGCGGGTCAGACCGCCAAGGCGACGGAAGAGATCGCCGGCCAGGTCACCTCGATCCAGGCCGCGACGTCCGACTGCGTCAGCGCCATCGGCGGCATCAGCGGCACGATCCAGGAGATCAGCGGCATTGCCGCGACCATCGCCGCCGCCGTCGAGCAGCAGAGCTCGGCGACGCGCGAGATCGCGCGCAGCGTCCAGCAGGCGGCGTCCGGCACCAACGAGGTGTCGCAGAACGTCGTCGGCGCCAGCGATGCGGCCGAGCAGTCGCGCCAGCTCGCCGATCACGTCATGGTCGCGACGCGCGACCTCGGCAAGCGTGCGAACGACCTGTTCAAGAGCGTCGATACGTTCCTGGCGGGCCTGCGCAAGGCGGCGTAGCGCGCGACTTGCCCCGTCACGCGGCGGCCCACTTCTGCCAGCTCCGCACTCGGTGTCGTCCCCGCGTTCGCGGGGGACGACACCGAGGATGCAGTTACAGCTGCGCCAAACATTCCCCTGTCATCTCGGCACTTCAATCGCCGGCCGTGAGCGCAAAGCCCTCGTCGAGCCAGCCGGTGATGCCGCCGATCATCATCTTCACGGGCCGTCCCTGCCGCGCAAGCCGGATCGCGGCGCGGTTGGCGCCGTTGCAGTGCGGGCCGGCGCAGTAGACCACGAACAGCCTGTGGTTCGCGTACTCGGCCATCCGCTCCGCGGTCATGGTCCGGTGCGGGATGTTGATGGCGCCGGCGATATGCCCCCTGGCAAACGAGGCCGGGCCCCTGACATCCACCAGGATGAAGTCCGGAGCTGCTGCATGCAGACTCTCGTGCACATCCCAGCAATCGGTCTCGAAGGAGAGCATCGCCTCGAAATGGGCGAGCGCCTGGGCTGACGGGGCTGCGGGCACCTCGGTGACATGGGTCGTCATCGTCTCTCTCCTGCGACGTTGCGTGAGCTCCAATCTCGCGCGCTACGCCGGGCGACCCAAGTGACGGATCGGACAAAGTCCGGTAGGTTTCCGCCAATGCAGTCAGCCGCAGCCAGCAGCCCTCCGCACGATCCCGGCCTCGTCGCGGTCATCGCCTATGACGGGCTGTGCACGTTCGAGTTCGGCATCGCGGTCGAAGTCTTCGGGCTGCCACGGCCAGAGTTCGATTTCCCGTGGTACCGGTTCAAGGTGGTTTCGGCCGAGGGACGAAGGTCACGCGCCATCGGCGGCATCGTGGTGGAGGCCGGCGCGCCGCTTGCGCGGCTGAAGGATGCCAGCACGATCATCGTGCCGGGGTGGCGCGATCGCAATGAGCGGCCGCCGGAGCGCCTGCTGCGCGCCATCGCGCAGGCGGCGGCGCGGGGGGCGCGGTGCCTGTCGATCTGCTCGGGCGTGTTCGTTCTGGCGGCGGCAGGGCTGCTCGACGGCAGGCGCGCCACCACGCATTGGCGGCACATCCCCGACCTGAAGCGACTCTATCCGAATATTCGCATCGAGGAGGACACGCTCTACGTCGACGAGGGCAATGTCGTCACCTCGGCCGGCAGTGCGGCGGGCATCGACGCCTGCCTGCATCTGGTCCGGCGCGACTTCGGCAGCAAGGTTGCGAACAGCGTTGCCCGGCGGCTGGTGATGCCGCCGCACCGGGACGGCGGGCAGGCGCAGTACGTCGTCGCACCGGTCCAGATCCGCCCGGGACGGACGATCGGCGACGTCATGGATTGGGCACGCGCGCGACTGGCGCAGCCGATCGCGATCAGTGCGATGGCCAAGCGCGCCGGGATGAGCGAGCGATCCTTGCTACGATCTTTCAAGGACAGCGCGGGCGCCGGCCCCGCGGCCTGGCTGCAGCAGGAGCGCATGGCGCGGGCGCGGGAGCTGCTGGAGAACGCGACGCTTTCCCTGGCGGACGTCGCGGCGCAGTGCGGCTACCGGTCGCTCGAAACCTTTCGCGTCGCTTTCCGGCGCATCGTCGGAACATCACCCGCGGCTTATCGGCGGCGCTTCGAGGCGCGTCCAACAGCGGCCAGCGTCGCTCGCTCAAGCCACCAGCGCGTTGCCGGGTGAGGCGCCGTCCATGGCGTCCCGCTGCGCCTGCAACAGCCGGACGATGTCGACATTGGGCCGGGGCCGGCTGAACAGATAGCCCTGCCCTTCATGGCAGCCCTCGGCGCGCAGACAGCGGAGCTCCGCCTCCGTCTCGACACCCTCGGCCGTGATCGTCACGCCGAGCCCCTTGCCGAGGCTGACGATCGAGCGGACGATCGCCTGCGCCTCGCGATTGGCGGCGAGACCGCGGATGAAGGACTGATCGACCTTGATCTTGTCGAACGGAAAGCTGCGCAGATAGCTCAGGCTGGAATAGCCGGTGCCGAAATCGTCCATCGAAATGCGGACGCCCAGCGCGCGCAACGCATGCAGGGTGGCCAGCACCTGGCCGCTCTTCTCCAGCACCAGCGTCTCGGTGATCTCGAGCTCGAGCCGGCTCGCCGGCAGGCCCGACTGCTTGAGCACGTCCATCACCAGCGACAGCACATTGCCGACGCGGAACTGCAGCGGCGACATGTTCACGGCGACACGGACGTCGTCCGGCCATTTCGCCGCGTCGTTGCAGGCCTGGCGCAACATCGCGCGGCCAAGCGCCGAGATCAGGCCGGTCTCCTCGGCGACCGGGATGAACTCCGACGGCGGGATCATGCCGCGCTCGGGATGCGGCCAGCGCGCCAGCGCCTCGAAGCCGGTGATGCGTCCGGTCGAGAGGTCGATCAGCGGCTGATAATGCGGCTGTAGCACGTCGCGCTGGATGGCCTCGCGCAGTTCGGATTCGATCTTGCGCCGGCTCTGCGCCCGCGCATCCATGCCGGACTCGAAATAGCTGAAGGTGCCGCGCGTCTCGTTCTTCGCGCGCGACAGCGCCATGTCGGCATTCTTGAGCAGCTTCTCGGCGTCGTCGCCGTCGTTCGGCGCCATGGCGATGCCGATCGTGGCGCCGATCGTCACCGAGCTGCCGTCGATGAGATAGGGATCGGCGATCGCCTCCAGCAGCCGGCGGCAGAGCTGGGCCGCATCCTCCGGCCGCGCCTGCCCTCCCTGCACCACCGCGAACTCGTCGGAGTTCAGTCGCGCGACGATGTCCTCCTGACGCAGGACCGAGCGCAGCCGCTTGCCGACCCCGCGCAACAGCCGGTCGCCGACCGCGTGGCCGAGGGTATCGTTGATCGACTTGAAATTATCGAGGCCGAGCACCAGCACGGCGATCTTCTCGGAGCCGCGCCGCATCTGGGCAAGCTTGTCATCGATCTTCTGGCGCAGCAGGTTGCGGCTCGGCAGGCCGGTCAGTGCGTCGTGCTGGGCCAGGAAGGCGAGCCGCGCCTCGGCGCGCTTGCGCTCGGTGATGTCCATCAGCGCCAGCAGCACCGCGGGCTGGGCGTTGTGGACGAGATGGCGCGAATAGATCGCGAGATCGATCAGGGCGCCATCGGCGCGGACATGCTTCCAGGTGCGCGCCGCCTGCTCCTCGCTGGACTGCTCGCCTGCCCAGGGCGGCTCGCTGTCATAGGCCTGCAGGCTGCGGATGCTGAGCCGCTCGAAGGCGTCCCGGCTATAGCCGTAATGCTGGGCCGCCGCTTCGTTGACGCCGAGCACGCGCCCATCATCCGTCGCGCAGACGATCATCGGCACCGGATTGCCGTCGAACAGCAGGCGGAACGACTCCTCGCGCTGCTTCAATTCGGTAATGTCGACGCGCAGGCCAACGATGCCGCCATCGCTGGTCAGACGCTCCTCGATCAGGATGGTGCGGCCGTCCGACAGCTTCTGCTCGTGGCGGCCGCTCGGATGAAACAGCTTTTCGAGCCGTTCGGCGATCCACTCCTCCTCGCGGCCGGCGGCTTCCGGATAGTCGCCGCGGGCAACGCCGATCCGGATCGTGTCCTGCAGCCGGGCGCCGGATTCGAACAGGTCCGAGCTGCGGTTGTAGATTTCGGCGTATTTCTTGTTCCAGAGGATGTAACGGCCGTCGGCGTCGAGGAACACGATCCCCTCGGGAAGAAGGTCGATCGCTTCGATCAGCCGATCATGCGCCTTCTTCGCCTCCGTCATCGCCATTTCGGCGCACTTGCTCCCATCGCCAGGGCCAAGCTTGCGCAGGTTGTGCCGCCGCAATTTCGGGCTTGGCTTGACCGGGTGAACTGCATCGCGGGCGCTTGGCACGCGATTGCGCTTTTTTGCCGTGGGTGGCCGAACGGGCCGCATCGCGTGCCTCACTCTCCTTCTCAAAAGGCAGTTTTCAGCCACGTTTCTGAAAAAATGGTATCTTGATGCAGAACACGACAGCCATTGGTTACGGGAATAGGGAGATGCACTCGCGTATTTGGAGAGTTGAGCCTTGCGCCGAGGATCAACCAAGGGCTGCGGTACAACCAGCGATATGTGACGTCGGTTGCCACCGGCCAGAAAAGACCCGCATACCGTGCAGCGGCCTTGCGCTTATTGTTCATTTACCGAACGAACTCACGCAATTGAACCGAGTTCAGCCAGTTCCGCCAATCCGGCAGCAGGGTTAGAGCCAGGTTAAAATAGCTTGAATGACCTGCTGTTGACGTAGAATTGGGCAACTCGGCCGGTCGGCAAACGCTACACTGGCTTCATGCATGTCCGCCTGATTCTGGTCGCCATCATCAGTTCGGCCGTCATTGCCGCGGCGACCCCGGCCGATGCCCAGGACAAGGGCAGCGTCGAGCCAAAGGCCCTGCCGCCATTGGCGCATCCGGACGATCCGAATACGCCGGCCAAGGAGCTGTTCGCTCGCAGGATCCTGCCGTCGGCGCAACCGACCAAGGTGATTGGAACCTACAATCGCGGCTGCATCGCCGGCGCCGAGCGAATGCCGATCAATGGCGAGGGCTGGCAGGTGATGCGGCTGTCGCGCAACCGCAATTTCGGCCATCCCAACCTGATCGCGCTGCTGAAGCGGCTGGCGACCCGCGCGCACAAGGATGCTGGCTGGCCCGGCATCCTGGTCGGCGATATCGGCCAGCCGCGCGGCGGTCCGGCGCTGAGCGGCCATGCCAGCCATCAGATCGGGCTCGACGCCGACATCTGGCTGACGCCGATGCCCGACCACAGGCTGTCGCGCAACGAGCGCGAGGAGATGTCGGCGGTCATGATGGTTCGGCCCGATCGCCTCGATGTCGATCCGCGCGTGTTCACGAAGGGCCACCTCGCCGTGATCCGGGCCGCCGCCCAGGAGCCGTCGGTGCAGCGCATCTTCGTCAACGCCGCGATCAAGAAGGCGCTGTGCCGGGACGCCAGGGGCGACCGCAGCTGGCTCACCAAGGTGCGGCCGTGGTGGGGACACGACTATCACTTCCACATCCGCATGGTGTGCCCGCCGGGCAACCCGGACTGCCACGGCCAGACCAACCAGGAGGGCGGCGATGGCTGCGGCGACCTCGACTATTGGTTCTCGGACGCGGTGCTGCATCCGCTGCCGCCGAAAGAGCCACCCAAGCCGCCGCAACCGATTACGATGGCGCAACTGCCGCCTGGCTGCCGAGCGGTGCTGCATGCGCCGGACGCCAAGAATTGATTCAGCGACGGCTGACGCGGCGCAGGAATCGCAGTAAGGCTGAATCGCAGTAAGGCTGGATTGCGTTAGAATGACATCGTTCGCGCCGTGAGCGCGACGATCGAAGGGGATGACGGTCCCTCCACCTCCTGTTATCGCGGTATCGAAATGCCGCGCGCCGCTGCGCGGCGCAACAGTCGCGAGTCCGTCATGATCCTGATCCGTCCCGCCACGACTGCCTTCCTCCTCACGCTGGCCGCGAGCTCGGCTGCGGTTGCCGCCGAACCGAGCGGCTGCGACAAATTCAAATGGGACATCGCGCGCGAGCGTGCCGCTCTGACCGCGGCCAACCGCGAGAAGCTGGTATCGGGCGCCGAGATCGCCGCCATCCCGGCCACCGGCATGGTGCTGGAGCTGCGTCCGACGGCCGAGGCCAGGCTGGCGATGCCACCGGAACGCGCGCCCAAGGACGGCACCTTCGCCGGCCTCACGCGGATCACCGCAGCGCCCAAGGCCGGCGTGTACACGATCAGCCTGTCGGCCGCGGCCTGGATCGACGTCGTGCAGGACGGCAAGATCCTCAAACCCGCTGGCTTCAGCGGCGCCACCGATTGCGACGGCATCCGCAAGACCCTGAAGTACGAGCTGGAACCGCATCCCCTGGTGTTGCAGGTCAGCGGCGCGCCGGACAATGCGATTTCGATCGCGGTCCTGCCCGCGGCAGAGTGACGCTCACACTCCCGCAACCGACGACCAGACTTCGGCCAGTCTGCGCTTCATCCGCTCTTTGCGCGTCAGCACCGGCACCTCTTCTTCGTCCTCCGGCAGGCGCAGGCCGACCACGTTGACGCGGCCGCCGGAGATCGAGCGGGCGACCAGCACGATGGTGTCGAGCGCCACGGTCGCGCCTTCCTTCGGCGCGTTGTCGAGGTGGATGTCGAAATAGTCGGCCAGCGTCAGCTTGTCCTCGCCCTCGCCGAGCTTGACGCCATAGATGCCGGCGACCTCGTCGAGCGTATGCTCGGCCGAGACCATGAAGTCGCCGAGCAGATGCGGGTCGGGCGCCGCCGACGGCGGCATGTCGACGAAGAAGCGGTCGAGCGACTCGGCCTTTTCCGGCGGCGCCAGCAGATAGAGGTAGTCACCCGGCGCGATCGGCTCGGCCTCGGGCGGCGACAGGATCTGCTGGTTGCGGATCACCAGGGTCGGCTTCGACCAGGACGGGATCAGGCCGCGGCGGAAGTACAGGCTCTTGGAGCGGATCGAATAGCCGACCAATTGCTGCTCGAGCTGGCCGGGCAGATCGAGCTCGATGCGGCGCGGGCCGCGATCGGTGCGCGGCAGCGCCACGTGCAGCTTGCGCGCGGCAATGCCGAGCGTCCAGCCCTGCGCCAGCAGCGAGATGATCACCACCACGAACGCGACGTCGAAATAGAGATAGGCGTTGGACAGGCCGACCAGCAGCGGGATCGAGGCCAGGAAGATCGCGACCGCGCCGCGCAGGCCGGTCCAGGCGATGAACGCCTTCTCCCGCCAGTTGAACCGGAACGGATAGAGGCAGAGAAACACCGCGACGGGTCGCGCCACCAGCATCAGCATCAGCGCGACGGCAATCGCCGGCAGCAGGCTGTCGAGCAGCCGCTGCGGCGACACCAGCAGCCCAAGCAGCACGAACATCACGATCTGGGCAAGCCAGGTCGCGGCATCGAGGAAGGTGACGACAGAGTTGTGCGCCCGCGTCGGCCGGTTGCCGACGATCAGGCCGGCGAGATAGACCGCGAGGAAGCCGGAGCCGTGCGCGATCTGCGCCATGCCGAAGATGACCAGCGCGGCGGTGGTCACGAACGGCGCGTGCAGGCCCTGCGGCAGCGAGACCCGGTTGAGGCCGATGACGACGAGGCGGCCGCCAACGATGCCGAACAGCGTGCCCAGCACGGCCTCGCGGACCAGCTCGAACACGAAATGTCCGATGCTGCCGTGACCGACCGAGATCAGCTCGACCAGCATCAGGGTGAGGAACACCGCGAACGGATCGTTGCTGCCGGACTCCGCCTCCAGCGTGGCGCCGACGCGCGGGCGCAGCCGCAGGCCCTGGGCGTGGACCAGCAGGAACACGGCCGCCGCATCCGTCGAGGCGATGACGGCGCCGACCAGCGTCGCCTCGGTCCAGCCGAGGTCGAGGGCATATTTCGCCACCGGTGCGGTGATGAAGGCGGTCATCAGCACGCCGACGGTCGCAAGCACCATCGAGGGCGCCAGCACGGTGCGGATGCTCTGGAAACGCGTGCGCAGGCCGCCGTCGAACAGGATCAGCGCCAGCGCGACGGAGCCCACCAGATAGGTGGTACGGACGTCCTGAAACTCGATATGACCAGGGCCTGAATCGCCCGCCAGCATGCCGATCACCAGGAACACCAGCAGCAGCGGTGCGCCGAAGCGCAGCGCCAGCAGGCTCGACAGGATGCCGGCCATGACGAGGACCGCACCGAGGAGGATCGCAATGCTGACGGCGTCGAGGGATGTCATGAAAAAACGTTGATGAATCCGAGTTTTACATCCTTATCGTCGCCACACTTGCACGCCAACCGGATTTGCTCTTATCGCGGCGATATGCCCATTTTTCCATCCTTGCCCGCGTTCGGGGTATATTTCGCGGCAATCGCCCGTGACGAAAACGAACTAAATCCCGCTGATCCGGCCAACCCGCGCCCCTGTTCCCCTCCGAGACCCCGCTGATGGACCTCGACCTGAAAGACGTTCTCGAATTCCTGCAGACCGTTGGCCGCTCGATCGGCGCCGAGGTCACTTCGCCGTGGTTCTATCTTCAACTCGGGCTGGTGCTGAGCGGCGCCGGCATCGCCTTTGCCGCCAGCGCCGCCGTGCGCGCCCGCATCGACATGACCTCGCTGGCGATGGGCTGGCCGGGCCCGCTGCGGCAGCTGCTGCGGGTGCTGCTGGAGAGCGTCACCACGGTCGTGTTCGTGATCCTGATGCGGATCGCCCGCACCGGCATGTTGCTGTGGACCTGGCCGAGCCGCAGCTACCTGCTCGCCGTCGCGCTCAAGCTGGCGCTGGCCTGGCTGGTGATCCGGCTGATCACTTCGGTGATCCGCAGCACCTTCATCGTGCAGATCGTGTCGATCTCGGCCTGGCTGGTCGCGGCGCTCAGCATCATCGGCCAGCTCGACAATGTGGTCGACGCGCTCGATTCCATCTCGGTCGTGCTCGGCGGGCTCAGGTTGACGCCGCTGCTGGTGATCAAGCTCGGCGTGCTGCTGCTCGCGGTGCTGTGGCTGACCAACGTCGCCAGCAATTTCGTCGAGAGCCGTATCACGCGTTCGACCGACCTGACACCGTCGATCCAGGTGCTCCTGATCAAGATGGTCCGCATGGGCCTGATGATCCTCGGCGTTGCGATTGCGATCAGTGCGGTCGGCATCAACCTGTCGGCGCTCGCGATCTTCTCCGGCGCCGCCGGTGTCGGTATCGGCCTCGGCCTGCAGCGCATCGTCGCCAATTTCGTCGCGGGCATCATCCTGCTGGCTGACAAATCGGTGAAGCCGGGCGATCTCGTCACCATCGGCGACAGCTCGGGGCGCATCAGCGCGATGAACACGCGCTACATCTCTGTCGCCGCCGGCGACGGCCGCGAGTTCCTGATCCCGAACGAGGATCTCGTCACCCAGAAGGTGACCAACTGGACCTACACCGACAAGAACACGCTGGTGAAGGTCAATTTCGGCACCAACTACGACGCCGATCCCCGCGTCGTCTGCAAGCTCGCCACCGAGATCGCGGCCGAGACGCCGCGCACCTTGAAATCGAAGGCGCCGAACTGCCTGCTGACCGAGTTCACCGAGGCCGGCATGAAGTTCTCGCTGACCACATGGATCGCCGATCCCAGCTACATGGACAGCGTCAAGAGCGAGGTGATGCTGGCGCTGTGGGAGGCCTTCAAGCGCGAGGGCATCAGGGTGCCGTATCCGGTGCGAGAGCTTCGCGTTCGCGGTGGTGCCCTGCCGGTGGAGACCACGCTGGAAGTGCCGGCCGGCTAGGCGGCAGGTCCGGCCGCGCACACCCGGCTTGCACCGGCCGGCACGATCATTAAATTAGGCGATCACCCCGCGACACCCCTGAGAACGAAACAGGCCCATGAACTATATCGAAGCGACCGACGCCGCTGCGCGCAAGAACGGCCAGATCAAGCTGCACGGCCCGAGCGGCTTTGCCGGCATGCGCAAGGCCGGCGCGCTGGTGTCGAAGTGCCTCGATGCGCTCACCGACATCGTCAAGCCGGGCGTGCCGACCTCGCGAATCGACGATTTCGTCCGTGACTTCGCCTTCAGCCATGGCGCCTATCCGGCGACGCTGATGTATCGGGGCTATCGCTACTCGACCTGCACGTCGATCAACCACGTGGTCTGCCACGGCATGCCGAACGACCGGCCGCTGAAGGAAGGCGACATCATCAATGTCGACGTCACCTTCATCGTCGACGGCTGGTACGGCGATTCGAGCCGCATGTATGCGATCGGGCCGATCGCGCGCAAGGCCGAGCGGCTGATCGAGGTGACCTACGAATCGATGATGCGCGGCATCGCCGCGGTGAAGCCCGGCGCCACCACCGGCGATATCGGCCATGCGATCCAGAGCTTCGTCGAGCCGCAGGGCATGAGCGTGGTGCGCGACTTCTGCGGCCACGGCCTCGGCCGGCTGTTCCACGACGAGCCGAACATCATCCATGTCGGCCGTCCCGGCGAGGGCGTGCTGCTCAAGCCCGGCATGTTCTTCACCATCGAGCCGATGATCAATCTCGGCAAGCCGCATGTGAAGATCCTGTCCGACGGCTGGACCGCCGTCACGCGCGACCGCTCGCTGTCGGCACAGTTCGAGCACTCGGTCGGCGTCACCAATGACGGCGTCGAGATCTTCACGCTCTCGGAGCGCCATGGCGAGAAGCCGCTGACGCAGGTGTGAGCGGGTTGCCTGGCCCAATGGCCGTCGGGCGTCCGATTGTTGCCATGCCGGGCTGATCGACTGCCGCTTCCATCGCATGCGAGCGCGGGAGGCTGCTCTGACCAACGCAACACGCCGTGGCGTCCTCGGCCTGCTCTCGGCGGGCGCAGCGCTGCTGACGCCGCCGGCCCGCGCAGCGTCGGAGACGGCTCCTGCATCGGCGAATGCCGACGAGGCCTGCATCCTGACGCCGCAGTCGGAATCGGGGCCCTATTATCTCGATCCCAAGCTGGTGCGCGCCGAGATCGCCGAGGACCGGCCGGGCGTGCCGCTCAGGCTGCGTCTTCGCATCATCGAGGCCGGCACCTGCGCGCCGGTACCAGGCGCGCGCGTCGACATCTGGCACTGCGACGCCCGCGGCATCTATTCGGGCTATCCCGGCCAGAGCGACACCCACAAGCTCGACCAGAGCGGCAAGACGTATCTGCGCGGCACGCAGATGGCCGATGCCGCCGGCTGGGCCGGCTTCAGGACGATTTATCCCGGCTGGTATGCCGGCCGCGCCACCCACATCCACTTCAGGGTGTTTGTCGACGAGACCACGGTGCTGACCGGACAGACGTTCTTTCCCGAGGCGCTGAACGAGTTCATCTACACCAACGTGCCCGACTACACCGGACGGCCGAAGCAGCGGCTCGTCATCAATGCCAATGACCGCGTCGCGACCGAAGCCGATCCCGAACACCGCGCGCATTGCGCGGTGAAGGAGGAGCGCGACGATTATCTCGCGACCCTGACGCTCGCCGTGAGCCGCAACCCGGCCGCCGCGGTCGAGATGCCCACCGGAAAGCTGCCGCCGGCGCCATGGATCAAGGACCGGCTCGCGGCGCTGGTGCCCGGGCTCAAGCGCAGCCCGTTCTGATCATTTCGGCTCGGTGAACTGATAGGCCAAAGCGGCGAGCGGCAGCGCCGTGCCGAGCGCGGCGGCGGCTGTCCAGCCGCCATGGGCGTATGCCCAGGCACCGAGGCCGGAGCCGGCGGCGCCGGCGACGAAGAAGGTGGTCATATAGAGTCCGTTCAGCCGGCTGCGCTGGCCGGGGCCGAGCACGAACAGCACGCGATAGCCGAGGATCAGGCTGAGCTGCGCGCCGCAATCGATCGCGATGGCGGCGATCACCAAAGTCGCCAGCGACCAAGGGGTTCCGAGCGGTGCCGCCAATGTCAGCGCGAAGCCGAGCGCGCACATCAGCATCGAGGCAATCGTCGCCGGCCGGGTCCAGCCGCGGTCGGCGATGCGGCCCGCGACCGGCGCCATGATCGCGCCGGCGACGCCGGCCAGCGCGAACAGCGCGATGCCGGTCTGCGACATCCGGAAATCGGGCCCGGCCAGCAGCAGCGGGGACGTGGTCCAGAACACGCTGAAGCCGCCGAACAGCGCGGCCTGGTACAGCGCACGGCGGCGCAGCGCCGGCGTGTCGCGATAGAGCTCGACCATCGAGCCGAGCAGCTGGCCGTAGCTCAGCCGCGCCTGCGGCTCGCGCGGCGGCAGCGCTAGGCGCAGCACGACGGCCAGGATCAGCATGGCGAGCGCCGAGGCGGCATAGATGACGTGCCAGGACGCATGCGCCGCGACGAAGCTCGCCAGCGGCCGCGCCAGCATGATGCCGAGCATCAGGCCGGTGGTGACGTTGCCGACGGTGCGGCCGCGGATCGCCTCCGGCGCCATGTGCCCGGCATAGGGGATCAGGATCTGCACCGCGACCGAGCCGAAGCCGATCAGCAGCGCCGAGAGCAGGAACGTCGACGGGCTCGTCGCCAGCGCCGCGCAGCCGAGCGCGGCCGCGCCGACGATGATGGTCGTGATGACGAGCTTGCGGTTCTCGATGAGATCGCCGAGCGGCACCACGAACAACAGACCCGCGCCGTAGCCGATCTGGCTCATCGTCACCAGCAGTCCCGCGAGCTGCGGCCGCAGCCCGAGGTCGGCGCTGATCGGCCCGATCAGCGGCTGCGCGTAATAGATGTTGGCGACGATCAGCCCGCAGGAAAAGGCCAATAGCAGCGTGATCCAGGCCGACAGCGAGTCGCCGGAATCGGACGTGATGGTGGTCAACGTGGATCTCTCTCGGGGAGGAACGGCAGGCCATAGGGCCCGATGAGAACGGAGGCTGTCGATCTGCGATTTTGCATCGCAGCATTCAAGCCCGACATAGGTGCTGAGGTCCCCCGCTCCAATTCACGTCTGCGTGGGCGCTGCATCGAGCAAGTCCGCAATCAAAGGCGAGCGCGCTCGACGAGGCCCTGGCGACGTCGAGCCCGCGCCGGCTACTGCGCGCCGTGCGCCTCCGTCTCGGTCTCCGCGGTCCGCCGGCCGCCGATCAGCCGCGGCAGCAGCATCGGCACCTGCCGGCGGTAGCGCTGGTAGGTGTCACCGAACTGGGCGACCAGATCGCGCTCCTCGAGCTGCAGCCCGACCAGGATGTAGGCCGTGCTGAGGGCGGCGAATAGCAGGTGGCCGACCGACATCTCCGGCGTGGCCCAGAAGGCGAGCAGGAAGCCCAGCATCAGCGGGTGGCGCACCAGCCGATACAGCAGCGGCGTTCTGAAAGGCTGCGCTGTCCCGGCGCTGCCGCGGAGGGCGAGCACGGCCTGGCGCAGGCCGAACAGGTCGAAATGATCGATCATGTAGGTCGAGGACAGCGCGATGATCCAGCCGAGCCAGTGGAGGCCGGTCAGCACGCCCGCGGCGGCACCCTCGACGTGCCAGACCGGATTCGGGATCGGACGCCATTGCCAGAACAGCAGCAGCAGGATCAGGCTGGACAGCAGCACATAGGTGCTGCGCTCGGCGGCGGCCGGAATGATGCGCGTCAATGCGCGCTTGAAGGCCGGCCGCGCCATCACGCTGTGCTGGATCGCGAACAGCGCGAGCAGCAGCACGTCGACGACGACGGCCTCGGTCACGGCGCTGGACACGCCGACGTCGATCGACTTGGCCGTGAGATAGTTGTAATTGCCGACGAAACCGACCGCCCATACGAACGACCCAAGAAAGACGGCATAGCTCGTGATGGCGTAGAGCATGATGAGGAGGCGTCCGGACATGAATGTTTCCTTGTTGCATCGAGGACGGCATGGCCGTGATCGAGACGCCCGATCCTGGGATCGGTCACGTCTCGTGCGAGCCTGAGCCCTTACCAATCGACCGTCCCCCGAGCGTCCCCCGGACGCAGCCATGCAGGTCGCATCCCGATGGTTCAGTTCCGCGTCCGGACATTTGGCTTCCCCGAGCTGCATCGCGACGGTCAGCCATGCCCGCTGGCGCTGCGCAAGGGCCTCGCCCTGCTGGTCTATCTGGCGGAAGCCAAAGGCCCCGTCGCGCGGGACGTGCTGGCGACGATGCTCTGGCCCGAGAGTTCGGAAGAGGTGGCGCGCGCAAGGCTGCGCCGCCTGCTGCACCGGCTCCAGCTCACGCTCGGCGACGGCTGCCTCACCATCGATCGCGCGACGGTTCGATGGGCCGCCGCGGTCGAGCTGGAGGTCGACTCGGGGTTGTTCGAAACGGCCTGCGACCGCGGCGAATTCGAGCTGGCCTGCCGCCTCTATTCCGGCGACTTCCTGGACGGCTTCACGCCCGGCGACTGTCCGCAGTTCGAGGAATGGGCGTTCTTCCGGCGTGAAGCCCTGCGCGGCCGGGCAGTCCAGGCGCTGGAGCGCGTGGTGCAGGACCGAAGCGCGGCCGGTGATCATGGCGCCGCCACGGTCCATGCCGCACGCCTCGTCGCGTTCGATCCGCTCAGCGAGGTCTATGGCCGCGCCCTGATCCGCAGCCTGCTGCTGGCCGGCGACCGCGCCGCCGCCGAGCGCCATCTCGGCGCCCTGACACAGCGGCTGCGCGACGAGCTCGGCGTGCCCCCCGAGGCGGAGACGCTGGCGCTGCTGGCGCAGGGCGTCGCGGCCCACGGCGAAAGCGCGCCGCCGACGCGCTATGTCCTCGGCGACGGCGTTCATCTCGCCTATCAGACCTACGGCGCCGGTCCGCTGGACATTCTGCTGCTGCCCGGCTTCGTCTCGCATGTCGAACGAATCTGGGAGGAGCCGCGCTGCCGGGCCTTGCTGTCCGCGCTCGCCAGAATCGGCCGTCTGATCCTGTTCGACCGCCGCGGCATCGGGCTCTCCGACCGGGTCGGTTTCAGCCCGAGCGTCGAAGCGACCGCGCGCGACATCGCGACCGTGCTCGACGCCGCCGGCAGCCGGCGCACGGTGCTGCTCGGCGCCTCCGAAGGCGGACCGGCCTGCATCACCTTCGCGGCCGACCATCCCGAACGTGTCGCCGGGCTGATCCTGTTCGCCTCGCTCGCCAAGGGCAGCGCTGCGGCCGACTATCCGCATGCGCTGCAGGCCGGCCAGTACGGCATCTGGCTGCGGCAGCTCGTGGCCGGATGGGGCGGACCGGCCGGCATCGAGACGTTCGCGCCGAGCCTGGCCGGCGATCCCCAGGCGCGCGCCTGGTGGGCCGGACTGCTTCGCGCAGCATCCAGCCCCGGCGCCATCAAGGGCCTGCTCGAAGCCTTCAGCGATATGGACGTGCGCCACCTGCTCGCACGGATATCCGCACCGACCCTGGTGCTGCACCGTCGCCACGATCGCGCGGTGGTCGTCGGGGCCGGGCGGCATCTCGCCGGCCAGATCCGCCACGCACGTTTCGTCGAGCTCGACGGCGCCGACCATTGGATGTTCGCCGGCGACCAGAGGCCCGTCCTCGCCAGCATCGAAGCCTTCCTCCGCGGTCTGCCATTGTAAGCAGGATCGCCGGACTGGCAAAATGGACGTCGTCCGGTGCCCCAGGAGGACTCGATCGCCATGGCCGAGGATGCAGCATTCCATCGCGAGCAGACCCAGGTCGCCGCCGGCGTGGCCGCAGCCGCGCTGATCGCGATCGCGGCCATCGGCGTCGCGCTGTGGCGAGGCGACGGCCCTGCGGAGCCCGCCGCAGAGCGCCTCGCCATCGCGCTGCGGCCCGATCTGTTCGTGATCGTCTGGCTGCTCGCCGCGATCGGCAATGTCGCCCGGCTGCGCTTCTTCTCGGCCCAGGACATCGCCGGCAGCGCGACCACGGTCGCGAGCGATGCGGTCCGCAGGGGAAATGCGATCCTGCAGAACACGCTGGAGCAGGCCGCGCTCGCGGTCACGGTGCATCTCGGCCTGGCGGCGACGCTGCCTCATCCCGCGCCCCTGCTGCTCACGCTCGTGATCCTGTTCGGCCTCGGGCGGCTGCTGTTCTGGCTCGGCTATGCCAGGGGCGCGGCGGGCCGCGCCTTCGGCTTTGCGCTCACCTTCTATCCCACAGCGTTTTCGCTCATCGTCGGCCTCGCCGTCGTGCTGACGGGACGCGCGGCCTAGCAAGGCGCGCCCCATGGCGCGCGAGCACTTCGAGGTTGCAAAAATGCGGCATCACGGCATGCTGACGCCGATGCCCGAGAAAGCCCCTCCTTCCAACGATACGCCGCCGGACACGCCGCACTATCACGGCCACCGGCAGCGGCTGCGCGAGCGCTTTCACAGCGCCGGCCCCGACGCGCTCAACGACTACGAGCTGCTGGAGATGGTGCTGTTCGCCGCGCTGCCGCGGCGCGACGTCAAGCCGCTGGCGAAGGCGCTGCTGAAAACGTTCGGATCGTTCGCCGAGGTGATCCACGCGCCGGAGCCGCGGCTGCGCGAGATCGACGGCGTCGGCGACGCCTCGATCACCCAGCTCAAGCTGATCGCCGCCGCCGCGCACCGCATCGCCAGGGGCGAGGTGCGGCAGAAGCACGCGCTGGCGTCCTGGCAGGACGTCATCACCTATTGCCGCACCAGCATGGCGTTCGCCGACAAGGAGCAGTTCAGGCTGTTGTTTCTCGACAAGCGCAATCAGCTGATCGCCGACGAGGTGCAGCAGACCGGCACCGTCGATCATACGCCGGTCTATCCACGCGAGGTGATCAAGCGGGCGCTCGAATTGTCGGCCACCGCGATCATCCTGGTGCACAACCATCCCTCGGGCGATCCGACGCCGTCACAGGCCGACATCCGGATGACCAAGACGATCGTGGAGATCGCCAAGCCGCTGGGAATCACGGTTCACGACCACATCATCGTCGGCAAGAACGGCCACACCAGCCTGAAGAGCATCGGGGTGATGTGAAGGCTACGCGGATGCGATGACCTCCTGCCCGACGGCGGCGCAGCTCCGAGCGGCATTTGCGATGCCTCGTACGGCGAAGGCGGCTCAGGTTATGTCAGCGCACCCGCGTCCTCGAGCGCCGGCAGGTCGTGCACGATGATGCTGCCCTCGCTGATCGTCAGCATGCCACGATCGCGAAACTGCGCCAGGATGCGGCTGACGTGAACGGTGGTAAGGCCGACCGTGTCGGCGATGTGCTGCTGGCGCAGCGGCAGCGAATATCTTCGAGATTGATCGAGCCGGCCCGCGTTAGCCCGTCTCATCAGGCTGAGAATGAGAAAGGCGATCCGGCCTTCGGCGGGGCGCTGTCCCAGAACGCTCGCGAGCTCATACGCGTCCGACCTCTCCTGCAAGAGCAGCTCGAACCCGAGCGCCACCAGGGAGGGATCAGTCAGGCACTTCCTGCGCAAGGCGCCGGCGTGGAAAGCGCAAACTTGGACATCCGAGAGCGACTTGACGGAAAAATCCGCACGCGACGGCACGTTCGAGAAGATCATCCGGACGGACGCAAAATCTCCCGTGAACAGGAACTTCACGATCTGCCGCCTGCCGTCGCTGAACGGCAGATAGCGGAACGCCCATCCACTGCAGAGGACGATGATGTCCGAGTCGGTTCCTACGGGATGGCCGGCCGCGACCGTGAAGAAGCGTTGATCCAGCTCCTTGAAAGCCGCTCGATCGCCGCACGACGCAAAGATAGCTCCGCAAAATCCCTTGTCGCTGGCAGGACAAGAGGCACATCTCGTCGGCGGTCCGATGTCCTGTCTCCCCATCAGGGGCGCTTCTCTGTGCGCATCACGGCAGCATTAAATCAGGAACGATCCCGAGCACAAGTGCATAACATTCGTTAAACGCCGAAGCGCAAATCTTAAGAAGATTTCGCCACTTTCGTCGATGTTAGCTGGCTCGCGAACGACGCGAATCTCCCCTGCTAAGAGCCGAGATGCTGTCGGCTGAATTAGTTCAGTGTGCCGGAAGGTTCGACGGCAGGTCGTTCGTTCGAGCCGTCCCCTTCTCTGCCGCCGGTAGATGCGTACAGCTAACAACCCGCAAATACCATCATCGAATTCGCTCCCATCTGGAAGGACTCCGCTCGATGTTCGCTCGCAAGACCGCTGGAGGCGCAGAGGCTCAACTCGCTGCCATCAGCCGCTCCCAAGCCATGATCGAATTCGACATGGACGGCACTATCCGAACGGCGAACAAGAACTTTCTCGACGCACTTGGCTACCGTCTCGAGGAGATTCAGGGCAAGCATCATTCGATGTTCGTGCCCGCGGATCAGCGCGAGAGCGCGGACTATCGCGCGTTCTGGGCCGCGTTGAACAAGGGAGACTTCCAGGCTGCGGAATTCAAGCGGATCGGCAAGGGCGGCCGCGAGGTTTGGATCGAAGCCTCGTACAATCCGGTTCTCGACGCCAAGGGCAAGCCCTGCAAGATCGTCAAGATCGCCATCGACATCACGGCCAAGAAGATCGCCCACCTCAAGGACAGTGGCAAGATCGCCGCGCTCGACCGCTCTCAGGCCGTGATCGAGTTCAACATGGACGGCACGGTCACCACGGCCAACGAAAACTTCCTGAAAGTCATGGGTTATGAGTTACGGGAAATCCAGGGCAAGCACCACAGCATGTTCGTCGAGCCCGCCGAGCGCGACAGCGCGGCCTATCGCGACTTCTGGGCCAAGCTCAATCGCGGCGAATACCAGGCGGCCGAGTACAAACGGCTCGGCAAGAACGGCAAGGAGGTCTGGATTCTCGCGTCCTACAATCCGATCCTCGACGAGCGGGGCAAGCCGTTCGCGGTGGTCAAGTTCGCGACTGACGTCACGGCCGCAAAGCTGAAGACCGCCGATCTGGCCGGCCAGATTGCGGCGATCGGAAAGTCGCAGGCGGTGATCGAGTTCAACATGGACGGCACGGTGATCACGGCGAACGACAATTTCCTGGCCGCGCTCGGCTATACACTCGGCGAAATCAGCGGCAAGCACCACAGCATGTTCGTCGAGCCAATCGAGCGCGACGGCGCCGGCTATCGCGACTTCTGGGCCAAGCTCAACCGAGGCGAATATCAGGCCGGCGAATACAAGCGGATCGGAAAGGGCGGCAGGGAGGTCTACATCCAGGCGTCGTACAATCCGATCCTCGATCTGAACGGCAGGCCGTTCAAGGTCGTCAAATACGCGACCGACGTCACGAAGCAGGTTCTGGTGCGAATGGGCAACGAGCGCGTGCGCGGCATGATGGAATCGGTTGCGGCCGGCGCCGAGGAGCTCAACGCCTCCGTGCGCGAGATCTCCGAGGCCATGACCAAGTCGCGGGAAACCGCGATGGGCGCAGTCGATCGCGTCGGGGCGGCGGACACCCAGGCGCAGCATCTCTCCGCCGCGACGCAAGCGATGAGCGGCATCGTCGAGATGATCGACAACATCACCGGGCAGATCAATCTGCTGGCACTGAACGCGACGATCGAATCCGCCCGCGCCGGCGAGGCCGGACGCGGCTTCGCCGTCGTGGCCTCCGAGGTGAAGAGCCTCGCCAATCAGGCCAAGCACGCCACCGACAAGATCGGGCAGGAGATCGAAGGTCTCAACAACATCTCGGGCGAGGTGGTGCTGGCGCTCGGCGAGATCAAGCAGGCCATTCACAATGTGAGCGAGTATGTGACCTCGACGGCGGCAGCCGTCGAGGAGCAGAGCACGGTGACGACCGAGATGTCGAACAGCATGCAGCGCGCGGCGAGCGAAGCCGCCAAGATCGCCGCGGGATAGACGAGCGGGATAGACGAAACGTCGGGCCGGTTTGAACCGGCCGTCTTCCCGCGCCGGCTAATGCTGGCGAAGCGTGGAGAGGAACGACGGATGCGCGCGGCCTTCATCGGACTGATCCTGGGCGTCCTGCCCCTCACGGCGGCCGCCGCCTACGACGCCAACGATCCCGCCAATTGCAATGGCGTCGGCTGGGATGATGCGCGGCCGCTCGTCGTGGCCAAAGTGAGCGGCCAGCCGCGGGTGAACTTCGTCAAGAGCCCCTATGACGACGACTTCAAGGCCGCCAGCTGTCCCGCTGCGACCGACGCCTGCCGGAAGAAGGCTTACCTCGTCCGCGACGACCTCGTGCTGGTCGACAGGACCCGCGGCGCTTTCGCCTGCGTCAGCTACCAGCAGCCGCATGCGAAGGCACAGATCTGGACCACCGGCTGGTTGCCGCGCGCTGCCCTCACCGCCGTCGAGCCGATGGCCGCGCCGACGACAGCCGACTGGACCGGAAGCTGGGAGCACCCTGGAGGGGGGCTGACGATCAGGAAAGAGGCCGGCAACCGGCTCCGGATCGAAGGCGATCAGGTGCTGCCGGCCGGGCGCGAGTTGCGCAACGGATCGCTCGGCGCCACGGCAGAGCCGAAGGGCGGCCTCATTGCCTTTGTCGACGACGGCAGCACGCCGTTCGAGCGGCCGAATGCCGGCGACGAGTGCCGCGTGCGCCTGCAGCGAATCGGCGCGCTTCTGCTGGTCGAGGACAACAATGATTGCGGCGGCGCCGGCGTCAGCTTCACCGGACTCTATCATCGCAAATAGCCGCCGACGGCTTACGCCCAGCGGCGCGCCATCGCCACGCAGACGACGACGATTCCGGCTGCGGCAATCATCGTTGCCGACACCGGCTCATGCAGCAGCAGGCTCGCGAAACCGAGGCCAAGGAAGGGCTGCAGCAGTTGCAGTTGGCCCACCGTCGCAGTGCCGCCACGGGCGAGCCCGCGGTACCAGAAGGCGAAGCCGACGAACATGCTGAAGACGGAGACATAGGCGAGGCCCAGCCACGCCGCGGCCGTGATGTCACGGGATGCGGCGGGCAGCGTCAGCACCGCCATCAGCAGCATCAGCGGCGCGGACAACAGCAGCGCCCACGAGATCACCTGCCAGCCGCCGAGCCTGCGCGTGAGCATGGCGCCCTCGGCATAGCCCAGGCCGCAGACGATGATCGCGGCGATCATCGCGAGATCGCCGATCGGCGACGCGACGCCATCCTGCGACAGGGCGAAGCCCGAGACCGCCGCAGCCCCGAGCGCAGCGAACAGCCAGAACAAAGGCCGCGGCCGCTCGCCGCCGCGCAGCACGCCGAACAAGGCGGTCGACAGCGGCAGCAGACCGACGAACACGATCGCGTGGGCCGAGGTGATGTGCTGGAGCGCCAGAGCGGTGAGCAGCGGAAAACCGATGACGACACCGAGCGACACGACTGCCAGCGACACCAGATCGCGCCGGCCGGGGAGCGGCTGACGCAGCAGCATGAGACAAAGCGCGGCCAGCACGGCCGCGAGCGTCGCGCGTGCGCCCGTCAGGAACAGCGGCGAAAAACCCTCCAGTGCCGCCCGCGTCGCCGGCAGCGAGCCGCTGAAGATCGTCATGCCGACGATGCCGCTCCCCCAGCCTTCGATCGATCCCTTCATGCACGGCTCCTCCTCGCAGATCCCATAGCCCGACCAGGCTTGTTGCGGCAGCGACAGACCGATACAATTTCCACAATCTGTATTGGTGCAAAGGGCGACACACTTGGGAGAAGTGACGCGCGATTTCCGCCGGGGCGGCACGCGGACCATCGCCGTGGTCGATGCGATCCGGCAGCGCTTGGCGACGCGCGCGCTCAGCGCCGGCCAGCGTCTGCCCTCGATCCGCGCCTTCGCCGCGGCGATGGGGGTCTCGCCAGCCACCGTCGTCGAGGCCTATGACCGACTTGCCGCGGAAGGCGTGATCCGCGCCCGGCGCGGCTCCGGCTTCTATGTCGCCGATACGGCGCTGCCGCCGCTGGCCCTCGGCGATCGCGAGCCGCGCCGTCCGCGCGCGGTCGACCCGTTTTGGGTGTCGCGGCAGTCGCTCGACGCCGGGCCGGGAACGCTGACGCCCGGCTGCGGCTGGCTGCCGGCCGAGTGGATGCCGCAGGACGCGCTGCGGCGCGCGGTCCGCGCGCTGGCGCGCGGCGGCGGGCGGGTGCTGAGCGACTACGGCGCTGCACGCGGATCGGCGGCGCTACGGCGGTTGCTGCAGGGCCGCCTTGCCGCTATCGGCATCGACGCGTTCAGCGAGCAGTTGGTGCTGACCTCGTCCGGTACGCAGGCGATCGACCTGATCTGCCGCATGCTGCTGCGTCCCGGCGACGCCGTGCTGGTCGACGATCCCTGCTACTTCAACTTCCTCGCCCTGCTGCGCGCGCATCAGGCGCGGATCGTCAGCGTGCCGATGACGCCGGGCGGACCCGACATCGCCCGGTTCGAGGCAGTGCTCGCGGCCGAGCGCCCGAGGCTCTACATCACCAATTCCGGTCTGCACAATCCGACCGGGGCGACGCTGTCGCTGCAGACGGCGCACCGGCTGCTCAACGCCGCGTCAGCGCATGACACGATCATCGTCGAGGACGACATCTACGGCGATTTCGAACCCGCGCCGTCGCCGCGGCTCGCCGCGCTCGACGGGCTTGCGCGGGTGATCCTGGTCGGCAGCTTCTCCAAGACACTGTCGGCCTCGGTGCGCTGCGGCTACATCGCGGCGCGCGCGGACTGGATCGAGCCGCTGATCGACCTGCAGATCGCGACCGGCTTCGGCGGTCCCGGACAATTCGCCGCGGAGACGTTGACCCAGGTGCTGACCAGCGGCAGCTACCGCAAGCACGTCGAGGACCTGCGGGCACGGCTTGCGCGAGCGCGGCCGCGGGTGGCGGCACGGCTGCAGCGCATCGGTATCGCCCCATGGCTGATGCCACGCGGCGGCTTTCATCTGTGGTGCAGGTTGCCGGACGGCTGTACGGCGATCGAGGTGGCCCAGGCCGCGCTCGAGGAGCACGTGGTGCTCGCGCCCGGCGACGTCTTCAGCGCGGCGCAATCCGCCGCGACGATGATGCGCTTCAACGTCGCGCATTGCGAGGATCCGCGCGTCATCCAGGTGCTGGAGCGCGCAACCAAGTCGCCGGCCGCGCGTTCATCGCGCGGCCAAGCGGCCAATTCGGCCGACGGATAAGGCTTAGTAGCAGTAGCGCGGATGCGCGCGAACCCAGGAGCCGTCGCCGCGTTGCAGATAGCAGCCGTTGCGATAGGAATAATAACCGCCACGACGGCGCTCGCCGTCGGCCGCGATGGCAGCTCCGGTGCCGGCCCCGATCACCGCGCCGATCGCAGCACCACGGCCGCCGCCGATCGCGCCGCCCAGAATCGCGCCGCCGGCGCCGCCGAGGATGGCGCCACCCAGCGCGTCCTGCGCGGCAGCCTGATGCAGCGGCGCTGCGACCGAAAGCATGAGCAGCGCGGCAGCGCCAAGGCGGGTGGCGAAAGGAATCCCCAGACGTCGGATCATGAACAGGTCTCCGTTTCGGGCACGCTATTCCACCCGGCGAGGCCGTTCTTGATGCAGATCAAGGCGACGTCAAGGCGGGGGAATCCCGGACGTTGCCAGTGACGCATCATGCTGCCGCGCGCTGATCCTGCGTGCGGTCCTCGATGATGCTGAGCAGATATTTCGGCTCGCCCTCACCGATCGAGACTGGCAGCCGGCGCACGACGATGTCGCGCGGACCGTTTCCGGGCGTGAGAATGCTATGGGCTCGCGGCTCATCGTCGCCGCGCCCTGCGAGCTGTTCGCGGGCGGCTTCCTCGAGGATCGCGCCGGTCGGCGGGGAGAACAGCTCGGCCGGCGTGCGGCCGATGATGTCCGTGCGTGGCACGCCGAACAGACGCTCGGCGGCGCGATTGACGAACATGTAACGCAGCGACTGCGCCTCCTTGGCCAGCACCGCCTGCGGGATGTTCTCGAGCAGTGCGGCGAGGAAGTATTCGGCGCGCGCGAGCTTGCGCTCGGCCCGGCGCTGCGCGGTGAAGTCCTCGTGCGTGGCGATCCAGCCGCCGCCATCCACAGGGCGTTCCGAGATGCGGATGATGCGGCCGTCGGCGAGCTCGACCTCGAAGATCTCGGCCCGGCGCTCCTTCATGCGCTCGCGGAGCGCGGCGAGATATTCCGACGGCTTCTCCCGCAGCAGACCGACCTTGGCGCGATGCGCGAGGATCTCGCGCACATGTGCACCGGGTTTTGCGATCGAAGCTGGAACGTTGTACAGCCTGCGGAACTGGTCGTTGACCATCAGCACGTAGCCGAAGCTGTCGAGCATGATCAGGCCCTGGGGCATGTTGGCGACCGCCGCATCGAGCCGCTGCTGGCTGCTGATCGCGCCCTGCTCGAGCTGCTCGTGCTGGCGCAGGATGTCGGTGTACTGGCGCTCGATCTCGACCTCGTGCTGCTCGAGCTCATGCAGGCGGAATGCACCGTCCTGATAGGTCGCGACGGCCTGCGCGACCCGTCCGATCTCGTCATGGCGCCGCGCGTGCGGAATCTTGAGCTTGATGCGGCCGGCGGCGATGCGGTCGGTGACGCGGGCGATGTCGAGCAGCGGCATCAGCACGCCCCAGCGCAGCGCCAGCGCCGCGGCCGCGATCAGCGTGATGATCACCGCTCCGAGCGCCCCCAGATAGAACGCGGCCATGCCGCGCGCATCGGCCGTCTCGCCGAGCTCGCGGGTGCGGTCGGCATAGAGCCGCGACAATTTCTCGAGGTCCTCGTTGAGCGCGGTGCGCACCGCGCGATTCTCGTCATTGTCGCCGAGCTCGCGCGCCGCGGACGATCCGACCGAAATCGTCTGCCGCGCCATCTCGGTGCGGAATGCGACGAATTGTTCGATCCGCTTCTTGAATGGGGCGAACAGCGCGGCGTCACCGTCGGCGACCTGGGCTTCCCACTCCTCCACCACCTTGCTCAGCTGCGCCAGCTTCACGAGCTGCGCATCGGCATAGCGCCGCGCGACGGTGCGGTCCGCCGACATGTAGATGCCGCGCGATTCCATCACGACCGCGTAGATCAGCGCGTTGGTCCGCTCGGTGTTGCGGGACGCCGCGGCAAGCGCTTCGAGTCGGTCATAGAACAGGCGCTGCTCGCGCAGCGCCGACAGCGCGCCCAAAGTGGACAGCATCACCAGGACGGCGAATGCGGCCGCAGCCGCCGAGATCTTGTCGTTCAGGCTGAACGACGGCAGCGACCTGTTGAACCGGCGCAATAGCTCACGCATGGCGGGCTCCCTCGATGAAGCGCAACCATCAGACGCAAGATGCGTAAACAACAAGTTCCGATTGGTGGAACAGGCACGCAACCAATCGTTAACCAAGTCCGATGCCGGACGAGGCCTGACTGCCGCGGGGCAGGGACGCTCAGCAGCGCGCGTGTCGTCTACTGCCTGAGCATGATCAGCGGATTGGCGCTGTCGGGCACGAGCCGCCACTGCGCATTGTCGTCCGCTTCGAACCGCCAGGTCTCGCCACGGTCCGACATCAGCATCATCTGGCCATGCTCGAGCCGCCATTGGCTCGGTGCGAACGCCGCGACGGCGGGATCGCATTTCGGCTTCACGAACACCTGGAAATTATCATTGCCGGCGTCGTTGTTGGTCAGCACCAGGCTGCAGATCGTGGCGCCGTTGCCGCGGACCATGGCCCAGTCGCCGATCATCTGGTCCATGGATTTCGCCAGCGACCGCGCCGCCGCCAGGTTCTGCAGGATGTAGACGCCCTCGCCCTGACGCAGGCCTTCGAAGATGCCGGCCTCGACCTCGGTGAAATCGATCACCGCCTCGCCATTGGCGGCCTGGAGGCTGACGATGTCGAGGCCCTTCACGTTCCAGCCGGCGATGTCCTTGGTGAAGGGCAGCGCCGTGGCGCAGCTCGGCTCCAGCTCGAGCTTCTGCCCGCGCGGCGCGACGTCCGGCTTCAGGGTCACGACGCAGGTCTTGCTGCGCTCGGTGGTCGCGAGCTCCCACTGCCCGATCATCGCCTTCTTCAGGCTGGCGGCGTCTTGTGCGACGACAGGGACGCCCGCCACCGACAGCAGCGCGATCAGCAATGGGAGCAGACGTTTCATCGGCGACCTTTCACCGGCGTTTCCGGAACGGGCGTCAGCGGCGGCTTGCCGGCAAACCAGACCTTGAGGTTGTCGACCACCAGCTGATCCATTGCGTTGCGGGTTACGATGGCAGCCGAGCCGATGTGTGGCAGCAGCACGACATTGTCCATCGCCTTGAGCGCGTCCGGCACCGCCGGCTCCTTCTCGAACACGTCGAGGCCGGCGGCGAGAATCGTGCCGGACTTCAGCGCTTCGACCAGAGCCTGCTCGTCGATGACCGAGCCGCGGGCGACGTTGACGACGACGCCGCGCGGTCCGAGCGCCTTCAGCACCTCGGCGTTGACGATTTTGTTGGTGCCGGCACCGCCAGGCACGATGACGACCAGCGTGTCGACGTCCTTGGCCATCGCGAGCAGGTCGGGATAGTGTTTGTTGGCGACGCCCGCCGCCGGGTTGCGCGAGTGATAGACGACGGGGACGAGCGACGCTTCGAGCCGGCGCGCGATCGCCTGGCCGATGCGGCCCATGCCGACCATGCCAACGGTGCGGTCGCGCAGCGAGCCGACGCTGAGCGGATAGGGCTTCTCGCTCCACTCCCCCGAACGAACGAAGCGATCGGCCTTGATGAATTCGCGGCACGTCGCGATCAGGAGCCCGAGCGCCACGTCGGCGACCTCCTCGGTCAGCACGTCCGGTGTGTTGGTGACGATGATGCCGTGCTGTCCGGCGTGCGCGGCTGCGATGTGGTCGTAGCCGACGCCGAAGCTTGCGATCATCTCGAGCTTCGGCAGCATCGCCATCACGGCGGCGTCGGTCTTCACGGTGTGGAAGGTCACGGCGATGCCGCGGATCCGGCCCTTCACGTCCGCCGGCAGCGCTTCGAGATCGGCCTGCGTCGTCGCATGGTGCACGTTGAAGCTGTCCGGGAATCCTTTTTCCAGGATCGGCCGCAGCGGCCCATAGACCAGAACATCGATCTTGTCAGACGAAGTCGCCGCCATCAGTTGTCCTTTCCAAGCGCGCTCTCATGCCAGCGCCGTAAAACGAGGTGCGAAACTAGCGCCAGCAAGCCATAAATGACAATCCCGGCGACCGACAGCAGCACCAGCGCTGCGAACATGCGGGGTATGTTGAGACGATAGCCGGATTCCGCGATGCGATAGGCGAGACCGGATCCGGCACCAGCGCTGCCCGCCGCGATCTCGGCGACGACCGCGCCGATCAGCGACAGGCCGCCGGCGATGCGCAGGCCGCCGAGAATGTAAGGCAGCGCCGCCGGCAGCTTCAGATAGCGCAAGGTCTGCCAGCGCGAGGCGCCATAGAGCTGGAACAGCCCGGCGAGATTGCGATCGACCGAGTTGAGGCCGAGCGCGGTGTTGGACAGCACCGGGAAGAAGCCGACGATCCAGGCGCACACGACGACCGCCGTCTGCTGCGGCAGATAGATCAGGAGCATCGGCGCAATCGCGATGACCGGTGTCACCTGCAGCACGACGGCATAGGGAAACAACGCCCATTCCAGCCATTTCGACTGGTTGAACAACAGCGCCAGCGCGATGCCGCCGAGCGCTGCGGCGATGAAACCTTCGAATGTCGTGATCAGGGTCGTCAGCAGCGATTGCGCGAGAATGTCCCAATCGGCGACAAGCGTCTTCAGCACCAGCAGCGGCCCGGGCAACACATAGGGCTGGATGCCGTTGAGGCGCACAACCAGCTCCCACGCCGTCATCGCAGCGACGAACACGATCGCGGGAAAGGCGAGGCTCGCAAGCCGCGCGCCCGAGAGGGACGATTCTCGACCCTGCATGCTCACAGCGCATGCACTCCGGTATAGGCCGGTGCGAGCGCGCCAGAGACCCGGCGGCAATCATCGGCATAAGCCGGCGAGGCACGGAACGCATCATCGCGCTGGTCAGCGTCGATCCTGATCTCGGCACTGAGCCGGCCGGGTCGCGCCGTCATCACCAGCACGCGCTGCGACAGATAGACCGACTCGAACACCGAATGGGTGACGAACACGACCGTCATGTTCAGCCTGCGCCACAGCTCCAGCAGATCATTGTTGAGGCGGAAGCGCGTGATCTCGTCGAGGGCAGCGAACGGCTCGTCCATCAGCAGGATGCCGGGGTGCGTGACGAGCGCGCGCGCCAGCGAGGCGCGCATCTTCATGCCGCCGGATAGTTCGCGCGGAAAGGCGTCGGCAAAATCAGCGAGACCGACCTGCTCGAGCGCCGCATCGATCCTTGGACGCGCCTGGCTCGCCGGCACCCGCGCAAGCTTCAACGGCAGGCCGACATTGTCGCGCACGCTGGTCCAGGGCATCAGGGTCGGCTCCTGGAACACGAAGCCGACGCGATCGCCGGGATGCGCCTCTGACGAGGCGGCGACATCCACCGTCCCGGCGCTTGGCGCCACCAGACCCGCAATCAGGCGCAGCGCCGTCGACTTGCCACAGCCGGAGGGGCCGAGCAGCGAGACGAATTCGCCTTTGGCGATGGTCAGATCGATCGGCCCCAGCGCGGCGACGCCGGACTCGTACACCTTGGTGACGCCGCGCAGGCATACCGCGGTCGCAACGGCGCGCTCGGACGAAGGGGGTGAGCTCATTTGCTGAAAGCGCCGCTCGAGCGTCCTACTTCTTCGGCCGGAGATCGATGCCGACGCCCTTGTTGACGAAACGCAGCGTATACGACTTGCGATAGTCGATCGTCGACTTGACGACGCCGGCCCGCACCATCTTGTCGAAGAAGCTGGCGACGCGCTCGTCCGTCATGGCGCCGATGCCCTTCTCCACGCTGTCGCCGGAATCGACGATGCCGTACTCCTTCATCTTGGCGACCGAATAGGCAAGGAGATCATCGGTCATCTCCGGGTTCATCTTCTTGATCAGCGCGTTGCCCGCGGAATTGTCGCCGTAGATGTAATTGTACCAGCCGATGATCGAAGCATCGACGAAACGCTGCACCAGGTCCGGCTTGCTCTCGATGAGGTCGCGCCGCGTCTCGATCAGGGTCGAATAGGTGTTGAAGCCGTTGTCCGCGAGCAGGATCACGCCGGGCTTGAAGCCGGCGGCGCGCTCGACCGCGAACGGCTCCGACGTGACATACCCCTGCATTGCGCTCTGCGGCGTAGCGATGAAGGGCTGCGGATTGAACGTGTAGGGGCGGACATTCTTCTCGGAGAAGCCGTATTCCGATTTCAGCCATTGATAGTAGCTGGAGATGCCTTCCTTGGAGACGAACAGGGTCAGCGGCTTCAGCTCCTCGAGCTTGGTGATCCTGGACTCCGGATGGGTCAGGAACACCTGCGGATCCTTCTGGAACATCGCCGCGATCGACACCACCGGCACGTTGTTGGCGACGGCGTCGAACGACATCAGCGTATTTGCGGCCATGAAGAACTCGATCTTGCCGGAGATCAGCAGCATGCGGTTGTTCTCGTTCGGACCGCCCGGCACGATCGTCACGTCCAGTCCGTAGCGCTTGTAGGTGCCGTCGGCGACCGCCTGGAAGAAGCCGCCATGCTCGGCCTCGGCAACCCAGTTGGTGCCGAACGAGACCTTGTCCAGCATCTGGGCCTGAGCCGCCGAGATCAGTCCGGCTACGACCAGCGATGCCGCCATTAACGTTCGCGACAGAAGCGCCTGCGCCATGTCTGGTCTCCCCGGTTCTTTCTGGCTGAACATGCTAAGATCAATCGGTGATAACTACCCTGCCCGACGGACGAAGGAAATGGCCCGCGCGATGACCGTGCCGCCCCGCGACTGGACCGAGCTGCACTGGCCGGATTTTGGAGCGCCCGACTCGGGAACGCCCGAGACCGCGCGCTGGATCGCGGTGCTGCCGCTCGCCGCCACCGAGCAGCATGGGCCGCACCTGCCTCTCGGCACTGACGTCTACATTGCCGAGGCTTATCTCGCGCGCGTCCGCGCGCTGCTGCCGCCGGCGCTGCCGGTGACGGTGCTGCCGGTGCAGCCCGTGGGGATCTCGACCGAGCATATCGACTATCCGGGCACGCTGACCGTGCCGACGGAGGTCGCGCTGCGGAGCTGGCGTGCTCTCGGCGACAGCGTCGCGCGCGCTGGACTCAGGAAGCTCGTGATCGTCACCAGCCATGGCGGCAACAGCGCTGCGATGACCCTGGTCGCGCAGGATCTGCGCGCTGATCACCGCATGCTGGTGGTGACGACGTCATGGTCGCGCTTCGGTGCGCCCGATGGGTTGTTCTCGGCCGATGAGCTGCGGCACGGCATCCACGGCGGCGCCGTCGAGACCTCGATCATGCTGGCCTGCCATCCCACGCTGGTGCGCAGCGATGCCATCGCCGCTTTCCCCTCGCGCGGCGCTGAAATGGAAACCACCTGCAAGGTGCTCTCGACGCAGCGGCCGGCGCCGATGGCCTGGCAGACGCAGGACCTGAATGCGAGCGGTGCGGTCGGCGATGCCACGCAGGCGTCGGCGGAGAAGGGCGAGCGCGTGCTGGACCACGGCGCGCGGGCGTTCTGCGCGCTGCTGGAGGACGTCGATAACTTCGACGTGAACACGCTTCGCCGCGGCCCGTTGCCGGGCTGCTGAACCGAGGCCAAGCCCCTGTATCAACGAACGAATTTTCAGGGCGCCGGGCACCTCATCCGGCGATTCGAACCGGTTTCGAAAAGGCTCCGTCCAATTTGGCAAGCGGCCGACGCCGGCCGCCCCAATAGCAAACAGGAGCCTTCGACCATGTCGATCAAGACCAAGATTGCCGCCCTCGCACTGACCGCGCTCGCCGTCACCGGCAGCATCGCGGCGACGTCGACGCCCGCTGCGGCCAACGGCTTCCACCATCATCACTGGGGCTGGGGCGTCGGTGCCGGCCTCGTCGGAGCCGCCGTCGTCGGCAGCGCCATCGCCGCCAGCAACGACGGCTACTATTACGGCGGTGGCTATCGGTACTGCCGCTGGGTGCCGCAGTACAACGTCTACGGCCAGTATGTCGGCCGCGTCAGGGCCTGCGGCTATTGATGCTGGGCGCTCGCCTCGCCCCGCCCAATCACGGCCAAGGCCCGCCTCGCCCCATCCGCCACGGCCGGGCTTCCACCTGCCCCGATCCGCGATCTCGACAACCCGCCCGGCCGCCCCGGGCGGGTTTTTTGTTGCGCAGGCGCCACACCCGCAATCAGAAACCGAATGAACCAGCCCTGCGCTTGCTGTTGCGAATTAATCGCAATATAAATCATCCCTAAATCGCCGCAGCTCATCCACACTTCCGATCGAACATCATCTACTCCGTAATCTTCTCGTGACTGTGCGCGGGCAATCAGGTGTGACGTTGCCGGTGTCGTCGTGTGCCTCGCCTTGGGAATCTGCTGCCATGATCCGTTCGAACTGCACCCGGGAGACGATCGCGACCGCCGCCATGATCGCCGCGCTCGCCGCCCCCGCTGCTGCCGCCGACCTGCCGGTCAAGGCCCGGATGGCACAGACGGTGTTCGACTGGACCGGCCTCTATGTCGGCGTCCATGCCGGCTATACCCGTGACCATGCCCGGGCGACCCTGACCGACCCGAGCGGGACGGCCAGCGCCGGCAGCCCGTTCAGCGGCCTCACCGGTGGCGCGCAGGCCGGCTACAACTGGGTCACCCGCTCCGGCCTGCTGCTCGGGCTCGAGGGCGATTTCAGCTTTCCGAACTATCTCACCTCCAACCACACCGTCGCGATGCTGGGCACACCCGGCTCGAACGTCTCCGAGCTGTGGGACTATGTCGCCACCGCCCGCGGCCGGGTCGGCTACGTCAGGGGCGACTGGCTGGTCTATGCCACCGGCGGCCTGGCCTGGACCGGCGGCCGCTTCATCAACACCACTGCGGCCGGCGACACCGAGAAGCTGCTGACGACGCGGCTCGGCTGGGCCGCCGGCGCCGGCATCGAGCGCAGCTTTGCGCCGCATTGGAGCTGGCGCCTCGAATATCTCTACAGCCATTTCGAGAACGCCGGCGTCCGCTTCTCCAACGGTGCCAGCTACAATTCCGCGCTCGAATTCCAGACCCTGCGGGTTGGGCTCAACCGCAAGCTGGACTTCGCCGGCGGTCCCGATCTGAAGCTCAAGAGCGATCCGTCCGATCCCGAATCCGACCGCTGGGAGATCCACGGCCAGGCGACCGTGATCGGCCAGGGCTATCCGGCGTTCCGCGCCGCCTACACCGGCGCCAACAGCCTGACGCCCGCGCGCCAGTTCCAGGAGACCTGGAGCAATAGCCTGTACATCAACGCGCGGCTGTGGGATGGCGGCGAGGTCTATTACAATCCCGAGCTGCTGCAGGGCTTCGGCCTCAGCAACACCGTCGGCCTTGGCGGCTTCTCGAATGGCGAAGCGCAGAAGTCCGACTTCCCCTATCCGCATTACAACACCTCGCGCCTGTTCCTGCGCCAGACCTTCGGCTTCGGCGGCGAGCAGGAGCTGCTCGGCAGCGGCCAGTTGCAGCTATCGGGCAAGCAGGACGTCTCGCGGCTCACCGTGCAGGTCGGCAAATTCCCCGTGCTCGACGTGTTCGATGGCAATGCCTACGCCAAGGACGCGCGCAAGGACTTCATGAACTGGTCGGTGTGGGCGCCCGGCGCCTTCGACTACGCCGCCGACAAGCTCGGCCTGACCTACGGCGCGACAGCCGAGCTCAACCAGAAGAGCTGGGCGCTGCGCGCCGGTTATTTTCTGGTCGACGCGACCTCGAACTCGAACAATTTCGACATGAAGGTGTTCAAGCGCGGCAGCTACGTCGTCGAGCTGGAGACGCGCTATCAACTGTTCTCGCAGCCCGGCCATCTGCGCACCATCGGCTTCTTCAACAATACCTTCTCCGGCAGCTACCGCGAGACGCTCGACAATCCCGCGCTCAACGCCGACATTACCCAGACCCGTCGCGGCCGCAGCAAATACGGCTATGTCGTCAGCTTCGACCAGGCGGTGACGGACGATGTCGGCCTGTTCGGGCGCTGGAGCTGGAACGACGGCAAGACCGAGATCATGGCGTTCACCGACATCGACAACAGCCTGTCGCTGGGCACCTCGATCAAGGGCACCCGCTGGGGCCGTCCCGACGACACGATCGGCCTCGCCGGCGTGACCAACGGCCTGTCGCGCGACCACCGCGCCTTCCTCGCCGCCGGCGGCCTCGGCCCCTTGATCGGCGACGGCGCGCTGAACTACCGGCGCGAGAGCATCATCGAGGCCTACTACGCCTATTCCATCAACAAATACCTGACCTTCACCGCCGACTACCAGTTCGTCAACAACCCCGCCTACAACGCCGACCGCGGCCCGGTGTCGATCTTCTCGGGGCGCTTGCACGGGGATTTCTGAGGAGCGGTCGCGCAGGCGTTGCGCCCTGCGGCCTGACGCCAGTGAGAGCCGAAACTGGCGCTCCACAAAAGGTGTCGTCCCGGCGAACGCCGGGACCCATACCGCGGACGCCATCGAGGGACCTCGCTGGCAGTTGTCCTGCCTGATCGTCAGCGCCCGTGGTGGCGGCAATTCGTCGCCGTTCCGAGTGCCTTCGATAGATCGCGCGGTATGGGTCCCGGCGTTCGCCGGGACCACACCGGAGGTTCAGGAGCTGCCCGTGCCTCAAGCGAACCAGCCTCCCACTTTCAGCCCTCCCATGCACGCCACCTCCGCACACCGGCATTGGGCGCTTGCCGTCCCCATATGCTAGGACCTGTCCCCATCCTGCCCCTCCGGGCGCCAGACAAGGTCGAAATGCTCTCCGTCGAACTCGCCATCATCGTCGTCCTCATCGTCGTCAACGGACTGTTATCCATGTCCGAACTCGCGATCGTGTCGTCGCGTCCCGCGCGGCTGGCGCTGCTGGCGGAAAAGGGCGTTTCCGGCGCCCGTCGGGCGCTCGCGCTGGCGTCCGATCCCGGCCGGTTCCTCTCGACGGTGCAAATCGGCATCACCCTGGTCGGGGTGCTCTCCGGCGCATTCTCCGGCGCCACGCTCGGCCAGCGCCTGACGCAGTCGCTGCTGGAGCTCGGCCTGTCGGCTTCCGTCGCCGACATCGTCGGCGTCGGCCTCGTCGTCACCATTATCACCTATGCCACGCTGATCGTCGGCGAGTTGGTGCCGAAACAGCTCGCGCTGCGTGATCCCGAGGCGATCGCCGTCCGCGTCGCGCCGGCCATGCAGTTGCTCGCCAAGGTGTCGCTGCCGCTGGTGGTGCTGCTCGACCTTTCCGGCAAGCTGATCCTGACGCTGCTCGGCCGCTCCGGCGAGGCCGAGGAGAAAGTGTCGGAGGAAGAGATCCATCATCTGGTGCGCGAGGCCGAGACCGCCGGCGTGCTCGAGCCAGGCGAGAAGGAGATGATCGCCGGCGTGATGCGGCTCGGCGACCGTCCGGTCGGCGCCATCATGACGCCGCGGCCCGAGGTCGACGTCGTCGACCTCAACGACGACCCCAAGGCCATTCGCGAACTGCTCGCCAAGAGCCCGCATTCGCGCCTGCCGGTGTCGGACGGCGAGCGCGACCGTCCGATCGGCGTGCTGCAGGCCAAGGACCTGCTGGCGGCGTATCTGCGCGATGAGACGCCGGACCTGCGCAGCCTGGTGCGCGAGGTGCCGATCATTCCGTCCACCGTCGATGCGCGCGACGTGATCGCCATCCTGAAGGTGGCGCCCGTGCATATGGGGCTGGTGCACGACGAATACGGCGCGTTCGAAGGCGTGGTGACCGCGGCGGATATCCTGGAGTCGATCGTTGGCGCGTTCTCCTCCGAGGAGGGCCCGCCCGAGCCGGCCTGCGTCCGCCGTGACGACGGCTCGCTGCTGGTCTCCGGCTGGATGCAACTCGACGAGTTCGCCGACGTGCTGGCGATCGAGGTGCCGCCGCATCGCGGCTATCACACCGTCGCAGGCCTCGTGCTGCAGCACTTCGGCAGCGTGCCCGAGGTCGGCCAGAGCTTCGAGCTGCAAGGCTGGCGCTTCGAGATCATCGACCTCGACGGCCGCCGCATCGACAAGATCCTGGCGACGAGGCTCGCGCCGGACGGCGGCGAGCCGAACGTGGGGTGATTGAGCCCCACTGCTGCGGCCCGACCAGTGCGCTCCCTCTCCCGCTTGCGGGGGAGGGTTGGGGTGGGGGCGCCACAGCGGCAGTCGCTCCCGGAGCATTCCCTACCCGCATCGCACCTGACGATGCGATGCGACCTCCCCCGCAAGCGGGGGAGGCGCTGACCGTCGTCGGCGCGACAGATGTGACCCGGCGTCTCCGTACCGATGGAGCCCCAAGCCAAGCCGCATCTGCGTTCGACTAGCCTCGTCGCGGGAACGTGAAGAGGCTGCCTGCGTATCCTTTGATAGGCCGGACCGAGAGGCCGGATCCCGACCGCTCCGCTTGATATCAAACCATCACACAGGGCACTTAGGGTGCGGATTCGGCCGGCACTGTCCGGCCGACCAGCCCTCAAGCCACGACACGGCCACGTCCGCAGCCTCCGCCGATGGTTGCGGCCGACCAGACGAGACATGCCGATGCTGCTCCGGGACATCAGGACGACCGTGCTGCGCGAAACCGTGCGCCCCAATATCTGGGACGTCGTCGCGCTGATCATCGTGGTCGGCGCGATGGTGCTGATCGTCTATGGCGGCGAGCAGACCACCCAGCCCTTGTCCGCGCTCGACACCGCCCCTGTCTCGCTCGATCCGTCCAACCTGCCGCTCTACGCGCTGCGCACCACCTTGCGCATGCTGCTCGCCATCGCGTGCTCGCTCGTCTTCACCTTCGTCTATGCGGCGCTCGCGGCCAAGAGCCGGCGCGCCGAGATCGTGCTGATCCCGCTGCTCGACATCCTGCAGTCGGTACCGATCCTCGGCTTCCTGACCTTCACCGTCGTGTTCTTCATGAACCTGTTTCCGGGCCAGGTGCTGGGCGCCGAGCTCGCCTGCGTGTTCGCGATCTTCACCAGCCAGGCCTGGAACATGACCTTCAGCATGTACCAATCGATGCGCAACGTGCCGAAGGACCTGGAGGAGGCGACGCGCAGCTTCCACCTCTCCGGCTGGCAGCGCTTCTGGCGGCTCGACGTGCCCTATGCGATGCCCGGCCTGATCTGGAATGCGATGATGTCGATGTCCGGCGGCTGGTTCTTCGTCGTGGCGTCGGAGGCGATCACGGTCGGCAACACCACCGTCACCCTGCCCGGCATCGGCTCCTATGTCGCGCTCGCCATTCAGCAGAAGGATCTGGCGGCGATCGGCGCCGCGCTGCTGACCATGCTGCTCGTCATCACCGCCTATGACCAGCTGCTGTTCCGCCCGATCGTGGCCTGGGCCGACAAATTCCGCTTCGAGCAGACCGCCTCCGGCAATCCGCCCACCTCCTGGATGCTCGATCTGTTCCGGCGCACCCGCGCCCTGCGCTCGCTGTCGATGCCGTTCGCTGCGCTCAACCGCACCTTCTCGAACCTGCGGATCAACTGGCCGAAAGCCTGGAGCGGCCCCGTGCGCCACGCGCCGCCGTCGCAGATGGTCGACGGTCTCTGGCTTGCCGTGGTCATCCTCGGCTGCATCTATGCCGGCTGGAAGACCTATCTCTATCTCTCGGCGACGCTGGCGCTCACCGACGTCCTCACCGCGATCGGCTACGGCCTGATCACGCTGATCCGCGTCGCGGTGCTGATCGCGCTGGCGTCGCTGATGTGGGTGCCCGTCGGCGTCTGGATCGGGCTGCGGCCGAAGCTCGCCGAGCGCATCCAGCCGCTGGCGCAATTCCTCGCCGCCTTCCCGGCCAACCTCGCCTTCCCGGTGTTCGTCGTGCTCATCGTGCGCTTTCGCCTCGACGCCAATGTCTGGTTGAGCCCGCTGATGATCCTGGGCACGCAGTGGTACATCCTGTTCAACGTCATCGCCGGGGCCAGCGCCTTCCCGACCGACCTGCGCGAGGCCGCCGCGAGCCTGCATCTCACCGGCTGGCGCTGGTGGTTCAAGGTCGTGCTGCCCGGAATCTTCCCCTATTACATCACCGGCGCCATTACCGCCTCCGGCGGGTCGTGGAACGCGGCGATCGTCGCCGAGGTCGCGAGCTGGGGTGATACCCATCTCACCGCAAGCGGGCTCGGCGCCTACATCGCTGCGGCCACCGAGCACGGCGACTTTCCGCGCGTCGTGCTCGGCATTGCCGTGATGTGCATTCTCGTCACTCTGTTCAACCGGCTGCTGTGGCGGCCGCTCTATGCCTTCGGCGAACGCCGGCTGCGGCTCGGCTGACCGGGAGAATTGTCATGCGCGACCAGGTCAAGGACTCATCGCTGATCGAGATCAAGAGCGTCAGCCGGCTGTTTCCCAAGGGCAGCGGCGAGGATCTCGTCGTGCTGGAGAAGGTTGACCTCACGATCCGCGCCGGCGAGATCGTCGGCCTGCTCGGACGCTCCGGCTCCGGCAAGTCGACGCTTCTGCGGATCATCGCCGGCCTGGTGTCGCCATCCTCGGGCGAAGCGCGCTGCCGCGGCGAGATCATCGCCGGCCCGCCCGTTGGTGTCGCCATGGTGTTCCAGTCGTTCGCACTGTTTCCCTGGCTGACCGTGCTGCAGAACGTCGAGCTCGGCCTCGAGGCGCTCGGTGTCGACAGCGCCGAGCGGCGCAAGCGCGCGCTGGCCGCGATCGACCTGATCGGTCTCGACGGTTTCGAATCCGCTTTTCCAAAGGAGCTCTCCGGCGGCATGCGCCAGCGCGTCGGCTTCGCCCGCGCGCTGGTGGTGCATCCCGACCTGCTGCTGATGGACGAGCCGTTCTCGGCCCTGGACGTGCTGACCGCCGAGACACTTCGTACCGACCTCGTCGATCTCTGGACCGACGGGCGGCTGCCGATCAAGTCGGTGCTGATGGTGACGCACAACATCGAGGAAGCGGTGCTGATGTGCGACCGCATCCTGGTGTTCTCGTCCAATCCCGGCCGCGTCGCCGCCGAGTTCAAGGTCGACCTGCCGCATCCGCGCAACCGGCTCGATCCGGCGTTCCGCCAGCTCGTCGACAGTCTCTATGCCCGCATGACGCAGCGGCCCGAGCCGAAGCTGCCGAGCACCGCCAGCGCCGGCGTCGGCATGGTGCTCAGCCACGTGTCGTCGAACTCGATCTCGGGCCTGATCGAGACGCTCGCCGGCGAACCTTATAATGGGCATGCCGACCTGCCGGTGCTGGCGGGCCATCTGCAGCTCGAGGTCGACGAGATCTTTCCCTTGGCCGAGGCGCTGCAGCTCCTGCGCTTCGCCCAGCTCAGCGAAGGCGATCTGACCCTGACCGAGGCCGGACGGCGGTTCGCGCATCAAGAGACCGACGAGCGCAAGAAGCTGTTCGCGCAGCATCTGATGGAGAACGTGCCGCTGATGGGGCTGATCCGCCGCGTGCTCGACGACCGCCCCTCGCACGCCGCGCCGGCCGCGCGCTTCCGCATCGAGCTCGAGGACTACATGTCCGAGCACTATGCCGACGAGACGCTGCACACCATCGTATCATGGGGCCGCTACGCCGAGCTGTTTGCCTATGACGAGCAATCCGAGACCTTCAGCCTGGAAAACCCGCATTGAGGCCAGCGGCGTCACGGCGCGATCGTCAGGGTCGCCTTCATGTTGGGGTGAAAGCGGCAGTAGTAGTCGACCTTGCCCGCCTTCTTGAGGACCGAACTCACCGTCTTGCTCGGCGGCAAAATGACATCGAATGCGCCATCCCGCGCCGTCGCCGTATGAGCCAGCGCATCCTTGTTGACCCATTCGACGGTGTCGCCGACCTTGGCCGAAGCCGCGGCCGGCGAGAATTCGAGCTTGTCCACCACGATCCGGATCGTGGCCGCGCGCGCCGGAACGCTCACGGCGGCGAGCACAACCATGCTCACGAGAGTGATGCGTCCCGACAGCATGGGATCGTCCTACTTCAGATCCGCCGCGACATGCTCGGCGTGCTGCTCGTGGCCCTGGAACAGCTTCAGGCCGGTCTGCAGCAACTCCTTCAGCTCGGCGTTGGTTGCGGACGGAATGAGCTGCGTCTCCAGCGCGCCGTTCACCGTCTTGTGGTAGGCGACCTCGTTGGCGATATAGGCCTTGTCGAAGGCCGCGCCCTTGAGCTTGCCGAGCTCGTCGAGCTTCTCGCTCGCCTGCTTCGACAGTGCGCGGCTGGTGTCGTTATCCTCAGGCGTGACTTTCAACTTCTTGACGAGGGCGAGGGCCTGCTTGTTGACCGCCTCGTGGTCACGCACCATGCCTTGGGCGAACTCCTTGACTTCCTTGCTCCCGGATTTGTCCAAGGCCTGCTTCGCCGCCTTGATGTCGATTTCGCCGGCTGTGTAGGCGATATGCGCGATCTGCGGATCGCTGAGCTTGGCGCCGTGCGACAGGGCGGCGCTGCTCGTGACGCAGAGCGCGACGGCGATCGTGCCGATATGCTTGAACATGGTTCTCATCTCCTGTGGCGCCGGACCTCGTGGCCGGCGGGTGAATGGCTGCACAGGGATTGGATGAAAAGCGGGAGCCGACGTTCCCGGGAATCTTCACGCCGGACGTCGAAGACGATCGAGCACGGCGTCGGTCAGCCGCTCGCAACGCGGGCCGGCGAAGGGAAACGCGTCCAGAAGGACGGGACCGATCTGCTTTTCGACGTTCTCGCGCAACATGCCGCGGGCGCGATGCAAGCGCGTCTTGACGGTCTCGGGCTTCAATCCGAGCAAGTCCGCCGTCTCGTCGATGCTCATCTCCTCGATCGCGCGGGCGATGAACACCAGGCGAAACGGCTCGGACAGGTCATCGATCGCCCGTTCGACGACGGCCTGGATCTGGCGCTGCGCCACAGACTTCTCCGGATCGCTCGACGTAGCGGGAAATTGGATCACCTCGGCCCCTGGCCTGTCTTGGTGCTGCACATCCAGTTGCAGTGCGGGCCGTTGTCCGCGCAGGCGTCCCATCGCCTCGTTCATTGCGATGCGGACCAACCAGGTCGACAGGCTGGACTGGCCGCGAAACTCGTCGAGATGGGTGAGCGCCCGGACATAGGTCTCCTGCACGACGTCCTCCGCCTCACTGTCATTGCGCAGGATGCCGCGGGCGATCCGGAACAGGCGACGGTTGTTGGCCTGGAGGATGGCTCGGATGGCGGTCTCGTCCCGGGCTTTTGCCCGTCGGATCAGGTCATCCTCGCCGCTCGTCGCCGCGGAGACTGTGGTCGCTGTGGTCCAAGGCATTGTCGATCATCCAAGCTGAGCACGCGTGGCTTAGATGGAATTGGAGCCGGAAGGTTCCCAAGAACAATCACGCAAGGCGTTTTACTGCACCGCCGCGAACGTATCGGCTCGCGCCATCGCCCAGGCGTCGCGGAAGCGGACGTCCTGGGTGCCGTCGAGCAGCTCGCCAGGACGCAGCGCCGGATACAGCTTGGCAAACGAGGACACCTCAGTGGTCGACGTCCGCTGTGAGAAGTGGATCGGCCGCAGGTCCTGCGGATGTTCGAGACCGGCGGCGGCGAGCAGCTCGGCCAGCGCATGCAGGGTCGCGTGATGATAGTTGTAGACGCGGTCGAGCTTGTGCGGGACGACCAGCGCGCGAGCGCGCGTCGGATCCTGGGTGGCGACACCGGTCGGGCATCTGTCGGTATGGCAGCTCAAGGACTGGATGCAGCCGAGCGAGAACATGAAGCCGCGCGCCGCGTTGCACCAGTCGGCGCCGATCGACATCGCGCGCGCCATGTCGAACGCGGTGGCGATCTTGCCGGAGGCGCCGATCTTGATGCGGTCGCGGATGCCAAGGCCGACCAGCGCATTGTGCACGAAGCTGACGCCCTCGCGCATCGGCATGCCCAGATGGTCCATGAACTCGAGCGGCGCGGCACCGGTGCCGCCTTCATTCCCGTCGACCACGATGAAGTCGGGATAAATGCCGGTCTCCAGCATGGCCTTGCAGATCGCGAGGAATTCCCAGGGGTGGCCGATGCACAGCTTGAAGCCGGCCGGCTTGCCGCCCGACAGTCGCCGCATCTCGCTGATGAACTGCATCATGCCGATGGGCGTCGAGAACGCGCGATGCGCCGGCGGCGAGATGCAATCCTCGCCCATTGAGACACCGCGGATCTTCGAGATCTCCTCGGACACCTTGGCGGCCGGCAGCACCCCGCCATGGCCGGGCTTGGCGCCCTGGCTGATCTTGAGCTCCACCATCTTGATCTGGTCGTGGCTCGCGACCCGCGTGAACGCCTCGGGATCGAACGTGCCATCATGACGCCGGCAGCCGAAATAGCCGGAGCCGATCTCCCAGATGATGTCGCCGCCCATTTCGGCGTGATAGGGACTGAAGCCACCTTCGCCGGTGTCGTGGGCGAAGCCGCCCTTCTTCGCCCCGCCATTGAGGGCACGCACCGCATTCGGGCTCAGCGCGCCGAAGCTCATGGCGGAGATGTTGAACACCGAGGCCGAATACGGCTTGGTGCAATCCGGACCACCAATGGTGATGCGGAACTTCTCCTCCGCTTGCGGCTTGGGAGCGATCGAATGGTGCATCCATTCGTAGCCCTCGCGGTAGACGTCCTCCTGGGTACCGAACGGGCGCTTGTCGAGCTCCATCTTGGCGCGCTGATAGACCACCGCGCGGGTGTCGCGCGAGAACGGCATGCCGTCCTTTTCGCTCTCGAAGAAATACTGCCGCATCTCGGGCCGGATCTCTTCGAGCAAGAACCGCATATGCGCCGAGATCGGATAATTGCGCAGCACTGCGTGGCTCTTCTGCACGAGATCGCGGATGCCGAGCAGGGTGAGCGCACCGAAGATCAGCAGCGGGATCAGGACCAGATCGAAGATCTTGCGGTCGTAGATGCCGAGGATCAGCAGCAAAGCGGTCGCCGTGGCGCAGATCGTCAGCACGATGAAGCGCGGCGAGAACGGGAGCAGCAGCGTATCCATGGAAGGCCTCGGGGCGGCTCGTGGAAGGTCCGGTGTCACGATAGTACTGCTATCGCGAAGCAATCGTTACACAAGCGCGCGCAATCGGCCATTGATGATATCACGACGTCGATAGCCCCAGGCTATCGTCTGCCGCGCCGCAAGATCGAGCCGCAGCGCCGGGCGGGCCTCCGAGACTCCCCCGGCGCCGTTACAAGTTGCTCGAAGGCGGCAGCCGCTTACCCTTCCGCAAACAGCCCCGAATGCGCCTCGCGCAACTGACGCTTCAAGAGCTTGCCGCTGGGATTCTTGGGCAGCGCATCGACAAACACGATCCGCTTCGGCGTCTTGAACGAGGCCAGCCTGGTCGAAGCCTGCTTGAGCACCGCCTCCTCGGTCAGCTCGCAGCCGGACTTGACCACGACCATCGCCACGACCGCCTCGACCCAGCGCGGATGCGGCAGGCCGACGACGGCGACCTCCGACACTTCCGGGATCAGATACAGCGCCTCCTCGACCTCGCGGCTGGCGACGTTCTCGCCACCGGTCTTGATCATGTCCTTCTTGCGATCGACGATGGTGATGTAGCCTTCGTCGTCGATGGTCGCGAGATCGCCGGAATGAAACCAGTCGCCGTGGAAGGCGGCGGCAGTGCGCTCGTCGTCATGGAAGTAGCCGAGCATCAGATGCGGCGAGCGGTGTACGACCTCGCCGACCTCGCCCGGGGCGACATCATTCATGTCGTCATCGACGATCCGGGTCTCGACGTTGAGCACGGCGCGGCCGCAACTGCCCGGCTTGCGCAATTGATCGTCGGGTCCGAGCATTGTCGCCAGCGGCGCGATCTCGGTCTGGCCATACAGGTTCCACAGACGCACCTTCGGCAGCCGCTGCGCCAGCTCGCGCAGCACCTCGACCGGCATGATCGAGGCGCCGTAATAGCCCTTGCGCAAAGTGGACAAGTCGGTGGTCTCGAACAGCGGCGAGCGCAGAATCGAGATCCACACCGTCGGCGGCGCGAAGAATGAGGTGATGCGATATTTCGCGATCAGCGGCAGCAGATTGTCCGGCGTCGGAAACGCGGTGATGATGTTGGTGGCGCCGACATAGATCGACGGCCCGAAGAACACGTCGAGCTGCGCGCAGTGATACAGCGGCAGCGCGTGGAGGGTGACATCGTCGGCGGAAATGCCGGCATCGACGATACAGCTGACATACTGCCAAATGACGGCGTCATGGGTCAGCATCGCGCCCTTCGGCAGCGACTCCGTGCCGGAGGTGTAGACGATCTGCGCGACGTCGCCTCCGGCGATCTCGGCGGCAGGCACCGTCGCCGTCGAGGCCGCGAGCTCGGCAAAATCGATCATGTCGGCCTGCCGCTCGCTCGAACCTTCCGACGGCAGCCAGATCAATTGCTCGACCGCCGGCACCAGCGCCTTGGCAGCACGTGCCACGCCGGCAAAGCCGCTGTCGGTCGCGAGCAGCCGCGCGCCCGCATGCTTGAGGATGTAGGCGACCTCCTCCGGCTTGAGCATGAAATTGATCGGCACCAGGACAGCGCCGAGCCGCGCCAGCGCGAAGCGCAGGGCGGCAAAGGCATGAGAGTTGCGCGCGAGGATGGCGACCCGCTCGCCCTTGCCGACGCCGCGCGCGGCGAGGCCGGCCGCGAGGCGGTCGACGATGGCGTTGAACTCGGCGTAGGTCCAACGCGTATCGCCGCAGATCACCGCCGTCTTGCCTGGCGTGCGCGCCGCGCTCCGCCGCAGGAGGTCACCGAGCGTCTGTCTGCGAACGATGGAATCCATGGCCGTACCCCTCATTGTATCGGGGATGGCCGCCGCTCGGGCAATCCAAGTCCCCTCCCTGTGTCGCGCCGGACGTCTGCAGGTCCGGTCTTGCTGCCGAAAATCGCACGGCCGCTTCGAAACGCGCAAGGAGGATATTGCCAACGAAAAGAGCGCCCCGATTGCGTCGAGGCGCTCTTTCGAAAGTGTCAAAGTCGGAAGCTTGGCGGCTCAGCGCTCGACGAACGCTTTCTCGATCACGAAATGGCCGGGTTCGTTGCCGCTGCCTTCGAGGAAGCCGCGGGATTCGAACATGGTCTTGAGCTCCTCCAGCATCGCCGGGCTGCCGCACATCATGATGCGGTCCTTGGCGATGTCGAGCTCATGCTGGCCGATATCGTTGAACAGCTGCTGCGACGAGATCAGGTCGGTGATGCGGCCGCGGTTGCGGAACGGCTCGCGGGTGACGGTCGGATAATACTGCAGCTTGCCGTCGAGCAGCTCTCCGAACAGCTCGTCCTCGCGCAGCTTGGCGACGACGCTCTCGCCATAGGCGAGCTCGGCGACCTGGCGGCAGCCGTGGACCAGCACGATACTCTCGAAACGCTCGTAGACGTCGGGATCCTTGATCAGGCTGGCGAACGGGGCAAGGCCGGTGCCGGTCGACAGCAGCAGCAGCCGGCTGCCGGGCAGCAGGTTGTCGGGGATCAGCGTCCCGGTCGCCTTGCGGCCGACCAGGATGGTGTCGCCTTCCTTGATCTTCTGCAGCCGGGAGGTCAGCGGACCGTCCTGCACCTTGATGCTGAAGAACTCGAGTTCCTCCTCGTGATTGGCGCTCGCCATGCTGTAGGCGCGCAGCAGCGGGCGGCCCTCGACCTCAAGGCCGATCATCGCGAACTGACCATTCTGGAAGCGGAAGCCCGCATCGCGGGTGGCTCGGAAGGAGAACAGGGTGTCCGTCCAGTGGTGAACGGAAAGAACTTTCTCTTTATAGAACGCGCTCATGTCGTTTGTTTTTTCACGTGGGCTGAAGTTGGAAGAAACAAGTCGTGACGGAGGCAGGACCGCAAAAACCCTATAGATCCAGCGATTTCGGCGCCTGATGTACGTGAAAACAGCGAATAATCAACCCGCGTGGACGCACCATTGATCACGATCAAATGCATGCCGGCTGATGCCCGGAATCGCCTCGATCGGCCGTTCATTCGCACACAAACGATGTGGGTAATTTACTTGCCGAGATTCCGATTTTCCAGCACTTTAATTCCGCACCTCCGGCCCAATCCTTGAGCAATGATTAACCATCCGCAGACCCAGCTCGCCGCCATCACCCGCTATTGCGCCGAACGAGGCATCGCGCTCGACGTGCGGGAGGACGGCTGGTTGCTGGTGCTCGAGGATGCCACCCGGCGTCACCTGATCTTCGGCTATGATCTCGGCCTGAACAGTGCGGTGGCGCACAGGCTGGCCTGTGACAAGGCGGCGACCTCGGCGCTGCTGAGAGCCGACGGGATTGCCGCGGTTCCACACGCATTCTTTCTGGCGCCGGTCCTTGGCGGCCAGTCCGGCCAGACGGCCGAGGCCGTGCTGGCGCTGCTCGAAACGCATCCGCGCGGGCTGGTGGTCAAGCCCAACGAGGGCACCTCGGGGCGGTCGGTGGTCCGCGTCACGGCGAAGGATGACCTGCTGCGCGCAGTGAACGGCATCTTCGAGACCGACGCGAACGTCGCGATCGCGCCGCTCATGGACATCATCGACGAAGTCCGGGTCGTGCAGCTCGATGACGCAGCCATGATCGTCTATCGCAAGCAGCGCCCCATCGTGATGGGCGATGGCGTCAAGTCGCTCCGCGACCTCGCGCTGGCGGCCACTCCGGCCGCGGGACACGCGCAACTCCTGCGGCGCCTCGACGCGGAATTCGACGCGTCTGCGCTGCGCGCCGTCGTGCCGCGTGGCGAGCAGCGCCTGCTGAGCTGGCGCCACAATCTCGAATTCGGGGCTCAACCCGAGCTGCTCGAACCCGGCGCGCAACGGGACCTCTGTGCTGCGCTCGCCACCGCGGCGGCGCGCGTCATCGGCATCCGCTACGCATCGGTCGACCTCGTGCTGGCCGATGGACGCTGGCAGGTGCTCGAAATCAATTCGGGCGTGAAGATGGAGGCGCTCGGCCGGCATGCGCCGGAGCTGGTCGAGAGCACTTATTTCGCCGCGCTCGACACCATCTTCGGCAGAGGCCCACCGAAATGACGCGCGGCCGGCGGCCCGATCTCCAGCAATAAGATTTCTCTGGCCTCGATCAGGATGAGGGATTAGTCTCCGGTCCAAAATAAACAGTATACTGTCAATATGGAGGACGTCCTTGCGCATCGCCGTGCTCGGCGGCGGCCCTGGCGGGCTGTATTTCGCCTATCTCTGGAAGAAGCGGCACCCCGCCGCCGTGGTCGATCTGTTCGAGCAGAATCCGGCTGGAGCGACCTGGGGCTTTGGCGTCGTGTTCTCCGACCAGGCGCTTGAATTCCTGCGCGCCGACGATCCCGACACCGTGGACGCGATCGCGCCGCGCATGGAGAGCTGGCGCAACATCACGCTCAATCTGCGCGGCGAGACCGTCGAGATCGACGGCGTCGGCTTTTCCGCGATCGGCCGGCTCGAGCTATTGAAGCTGCTGCAGGCCCGCGCGGAGAGCGTCGGCGTCGTCGCCCGCTACGGCACGACCGTCCAGTCGCTCGACCAGCTCGCAGGCTACGACCTCATCGTCGCGGCCGACGGGCTGAACTCGCTGGTCCGCCGCAGCTTCGAAGGCGATTTCGGCTTCTCCGTGTCCTACTCCAGCAACAAGTTCGCCTGGTACGGCACGTCGAAGACCTTTGCCACGCTGTCGCAGACCTTCGTCGCGACCGACCATGGCAGCTTCAACGCGCACCATTATCGCTATGCGCCGGACATGAGCACGTTCCTGGTGGAATGCGATCGCGCCACCTGGCACGCCTATGGCTTCGCCGAGATGTCGGTCGATGAATCCCGACGCGTCTGCGAGCAGGTGTTCGCCGCCACGCTCGATGGTCACGCGCTGGTTTCCAACCGCTCGGTGTGGCGCAATTTCCCCTGGGTCTGGAACGAGCACTGGTGGCACCGGAACATGGTGCTGATCGGCGACGCGCTGCATACCGCGCACTTCTCGATCGGCTCGGGCACGCGGCTGGCGATCGAGGACGCGATCGCGCTCGCCAAGGTGCTCGATGCCGAGAGCAGTCTCTCCGACGGCCTCGTCCGCTATCAGGCCGAGCGGCAGCCGATCGTGAAGAAGCTGGTGACGGCGGCCCGGACCAGCAGCGACTGGTACGAGTCCTTCCCGGCGCACATGAATCTTGGCCTGATGGATTTTGCCTACAGCTATATCACCCGGTCCGGGCGCATCGATGACGCGAGGCTGCGCGCGATGGCCCCGCAATTCATGGCCCGCTACGAGGCGTCTCGGAGCACGGGAGCGCACGTATGACCCAAGAGATCGCCGACAAGGTTCCGCGCGACAGCGTCGGCGCGCGCGAGATCGGCTTCGCGATTCCCACCCGCTACAATGCCAGCCGCGTGCTGTTCGACAATCTCGCCAGAGGCAACGCCGACAAGGCTGCGCTGATCGGTCCCGCCGGCCAGCGCAGCTATGCCGAGCTGTGTGCCGACGCCTGCCGTTGGGGCAACCGCTTCGCCGCGCTCGGGCTCAGCCGCGGCGATCGTGTCCTGCTGTTCCTCGACGATACACCGGCCTATCCGGCCGCGTTCTTCGGCGCAGTGCGCGCCGGCTTCGTGCCGCTGCTGATCAACACGCTGACGCCGCCGGATCTGCTGCAATTCTATCTGGCTGATTCCGGCGCCAAGGTCGCGGTCGCCGACGCCGAGTTTGCCGGACGGTTCGACGCCCAGGCCTGCGCCGAGACCGCGCTGCGCACGCTGATCGTCGTCAACGGCGATGTGCCGGCCACGGCCGTCGCAACGACGGTTGCCGTCGATGCGTGGATGCACGACTTCAGCGATCAGTTGGCGGAGGCCGACACCCACCGCGACGAGATGGCGTTCTGGATGTACTCGTCCGGCTCCACCGGTCGCCCCAAGGGCATCGTCCATCTGCAGCACGACATGGCCTATAGCGAGCAGGCGTTCGCGCGCAACGTGCTGCGGCTGACGCCGGACGACATCTGCTTCTCGGTGCCCAAGATCTTTTTCGCCTACGGTTTCGGCAACGCGATCACCTTTCCATTCTCGGCCGGAGCGACGACGCTGCTGCTGCCCGGCCAGCCGAAACCCGCCGCCATCTTCGATGCGATCAGCCGCTTCCGTCCCACCGTGTTCTTCGGCCTGCCGACGCTCTACACCGCGCTCACCAAGGCCGAGGGTGCGAAGGAGGCGGACTTCTCGTCACTGCGGCTCGCGGTCTCCGCGGCCGAGGTGCTCTCGGCCGAGGTCTTCAACGGCTGGAAGAGCCTGACCGGCCTGGAGATCGTCGAAGGCCTCGGCTCGACCGAGGTGCTGCACGTCTATCTCTCGAACCGCGAGGACCGCAAGAAGCTCGGCGCCGCCGGACTGCGCGTCCCCGGCTACGAGATCGCGCTGCGCGACGGCGAAGGACGCGAGGTCGCCACCGGCGAAGAGGGCATTCTCTGGGTACGCGGCGACTCGAACACGCCGCTCTACTGGAACCGTCCGGACAAGACCGCGGAGACGATCCGCGATGGCGGCTGGATCTACACCGGCGACCGTTTCGTGCGTGATGCCGACGGCTTCCATTTCTTCCGCGGCCGCGCCGACGATCTGGTCAAGATCTCCGGACAATGGGTCTATCCGCTCGAAGTCGAGCTCTGCCTCGCCGAGCATCCCGATATCCGGGAGTGCGCCGTGTTTGCGCACGAGTTGCCGGATCGTCGCATGAGCCTGAAGGCCGTGGTGGTCACCAACGGCAGATCCAGGGACGAGCCCGCAACGGTCAAGGCGCTGCAGGATTACGTGAAAACGAAGCTGCTGCCTTACAAATATCCGCGCGAGATCGTGTTCCTCGACGAGTTGCCGAAGACGGGCACGGGCAAGATCGATCGCCAGGCGGTGATGCGGCTGTGAATCGAGGCCGTCCGCCCGAGAGCCGCGGAGCTCCGCGATCAGCCGGCCTTGCCAAGATGCTCCAGCGCATCTTCGGCGCGCAGCGGCACCCGCGAGACCTCGTTGTTGAGATCGACGAGCTGCGCCAGCAGGGCCATCAGCATCTTGCGATCCGCGGCCTTCAGCGGCGCCAGCATGCGGGCCTGGGCGCGATCGACCGCCGGCATGATCGCACGGAGCAGTGCGCCACCCGTTCTGGTCAGGTAAAGGAGCTTGACGCGCTTGTCCTCGGCCGACGGCTTGCGCTCGATATGGCCCTTGCTCTCCAGCCGCTCGATCACGCTGCCGAGCGTCGAACGGTCGAAGGCGATCACCGCCGACAACCGGGTGGCATCGATGCCCGGGTGCGTCTGGATCGCGACCAGCGCCGCGTATTGCACCGGCGTCAGGTCGAACTCCCGACACTCCTCGACGAAGATCGACACCGCAATCTGCTGCATCCGCCGGAACAGATAGCCCGGCTTGGTGTAGACTGCGTCCATCGTGATGTCGGGCGGCCTACTCGGCATCGGGCTGACGCTCCGGAGCAGCATCGGCGAAGGCCGGCAGCGCCTTCGCCGCGGATTCGGCCTGCAGCAGGCGCGGGAACGCTGCGACATCGACGCCGAAGCGGCGTGCATTGCCGAGCTGCGGCACGAGACACAGATCCGCCAGGGTCGGCGCGGCACCGAAGCAGAATGGTCCGGGCTCATGCTTGATCAGCGCTTCGCAGGCAGCGAGCCCCTCGCGATTGGCCCAGCCGGCCCAGGCCGTGACCTTGTCCTCGGGCAGGCCGAGCTCCCGGAGCCGCGCCAGCACCTTCAGGTTCTGCACCGGATGGGTGTCGCAGGCGAGCACCTGCGCGAAGGCGCGGACCTGGGCGCGCCGCAACGGATCCTTCGGCAGCAGCGGTGGCTCAGGATGGGTCTCGTCGAGCCATTCGATGATCGCAAGCGACTGGATCAACGCGACGCCGCTGTTGTCCTCGAGCGCGGGGACCAAACCCTGCGGGTTGAGCGCGAGATAGGCGGGCGCGCGCTGCTCGCCCTTGCGGAGGTGATGCGGCAGATGCTCGGCCGTGAGACCCTTGAGGTTGAGCGCGATCCTGACGCGATAGGATGCGCTGCTGCGGAAATAGCCGTGCAGCTTCATCATGGCAGTCCTCCCGATGCGATGGCTCTGGTTGTATTTGACGGTAATCAAATTGGCAGTATACTGTCAATTAAGAACGACATCTGATCATGGGAGGGACGCATGGCCGCGGTTTCGACACCAGAGCGCGAGGCGTTCTACAAGAAGATCGACGGCGAAAACATGACGGCGCTGTGGACGGTGATGAGCGATCTCATCACGCCCGAGCCGAAGAGCGCCTGTCGCCCGCATCTGTGGCAGTTCGCGGCGATCCGCGACTATATGATCGAGGCCGGGCGGCTGATCACGGCGAAGGAGGCCGAGCGGCGCGTGCTCATCCTGGAGAATCCCGGGTTGCGCGGGCAATCCAAGATCACCACCTCGCTCTATGCCGGCGTTCAGATGGTGATCCCGGGCGACGTCGCCCCCGCCCATCGGCACAGCCAGTCCGCATTGCGCTTCGTGCTGGAAGGCAAGGGCGCCTTCACGACCGTCGAGGGCGAGCGCACCCTGATGGAGCCGGGCGACTTCATCATCACCCCGTCGATGACCTGGCACGATCACGGCAATGAGACCACCGAGCCGATGTTCTGGCTGGACGGCCTCGACATTCCGCTGGTGCAGTTTCTCGACGCATCGTTCGCGCAGGGCGCGCAGGAGGACCAGCAGAAGGTCGCGCGCCCCGCGGGCGACAGCTTCGCGCGCTACGGACATAACCTCCTGCCTGTCGACGCCAAGCGCAAATCCAGGACATCACCGATCTTCAACTATCCCTACGTCTATACGCGCGAGGCGCTGGAGAACGCGAAGCGGAGCGAGGAATGGGATGCCTGCCACGGGCTGAAGCTGAAATTCTCGAATCCTGAGACCGGCGATTTTGCGATGCCGACGATCGGCACCTTCATCCAGCTGCTGCCGAAAGGCTTCAAGACCGCGCGCTATCGCTCGACCGACGCGACCGTGTTCACCGCGATCGAGGGCAAGGGCCGCAGCCGCATCGGCGACCAGACCTTCGAATGGGGCCCGCGCGATCTGTTCGTCGTTCCGAGCTGGCAATGGGTCAGCCACGAGCCGGACGAGGATGCGGTGCTGTTCTCGTTCTCGGATCGCCCGGTGCAGCAGAAGCTCGACCTGTTCCGCGAGGATCGCGGCAACGCGTGACGCCGGTCCGTCACCGCCAGCGCAGCAGCCGCGCCTCGAGCATGCTGATCAGCCGGCCGACGACGAGGCCGAACAGCGACAGGATCAGGATCCCCGCCATCAGCTGATCGGTCTGCATCAGGTTGCCGGCCTGCAGCACGAAAGTGCCGATGCCGGTCTCGGCGCCGATCATCTCCGCCGAAACCACCAGCATCAGCGCCACCGACGCGGTGATGCGGAAACCGGCGAGGATCGATGGCAGCGCCCCGGGCCAGATCACGCGGCGGACGATGGTCGGGAACGGCACGTCGAAGCTCTGCGCCATGCGGATCAAATTGCGCGGCACCGCATCGACGCCGCTATAGACCGAGATCGTGGTCGAGAAGAACACGCCCAGCGCGATCGTCGCGATCTTCGGCTGCTCGCCGATGCCGAGCCAAAGAATCAGCAGCGGCAGCACAGCGATCTTCGGAATCGGAAACAGCGCAGAGACGAACGTGATGCCGATGCTGCGCGCAATGCGCCAGAGGCCGATCGCGAAGCCGACGACGATGCCTGTGGCCGTGCCGAGCGCCCAGCCGGATACGATGCGCACGAACGACGCCGAGACATGCTGCCAGAGCGCGCCGCTTTCGGCCAATCGATACAGCGCGCCCAGGATCGTCAGCGGCGCCGGCAGGAACAGGGGATTGACCAGCCCGAGGCTGCCGACCAGTTGCCACAGGCCGAGAACCGCCGCGAGCGCCAGCCAGCCGGCCCAGCGGCTTGCGGCCGGCGTGAAGCCGCCGCCGCGGAACGGCACCTTCTTGCCCTGCTTGCCGGCGACCTCGGGCGGTTCGGCCGGGGACCGTTCAAGCATTCTGGACCTCGCGCTCGGCATCGATCGCCTCGCTCCGGATCAGCCCCCAGAGCTCGTTCTGCAGGTCCAGCAGTTGCGCGCGCACTCCGGCATCACCGCGGCTGCGCCGCGTCGCCGGGACGCTGACGACCCTCCGGATGCGGCCAGGACGGCGCGACAGCACGACGATGCGATCGGCGAGCCGCACCGCCTCCTCGAGATTATGCGTGACATAGATCGCCCCCATGGTGCCGTCCGCGAGCAGATCGACGAAATCCTCCATCAAGAGTTCGCGGGTCTGCGAGTCCAGCGCCGACAACGGCTCATCCATCAGCAGGATCGCCGGGCGGACCGCCAGCGCCCGGGCAATGCCGACCCGCTGGCGCATGCCGCCCGACAACTGCTTGGGATAGACGGTCCGGAAGTCGGCCAGCCCGGTCCGCTGCAACGCATCGTCGACGGCGGCGGCGCGCTGCTGCGTCGACAGCGATGTATGGAGGAGCGGAAACGCGACGTTATCGGCGACGCTCGCCCACGGCAGCAGCGCGAAGTCCTGGAACACGAACGTCAAGGGATTGAGGCTGCCGGGCGGCGGGGCTCCGCGCAGCAGCGCCTGCCCCTTGCTCGGCTGCAACAACCCGCCGAGGATCGACAGCAGCGTGCTCTTGCCGCAGCCGGACGGTCCAACGATGGCCACCACCTCGCCGGCTCCCACCGTGAACGACACGCCATCGAGCACTTCGAGCGCGTCGAAACGGTGGCTGATGGCCTCGGCGATCAGGTCCATGTCAGATGATCCCGCTGCAGGTCCGCACCGCGCCTGCCCTCATCAATCCGGCTTCACGAGGTCTTTGGCGATGATCGCAGCCGCATCATAGCCCTGGTCTGCGAAACCCTGCGCCTGAAGCCATTTGATCTGGCTGTCGATGTTCTTCACGTCGAGCTTGCCGTCGGGATCGATATAGGCGCAATTGCCCACGACCTGCTCAACCGGCAGGTTGGTGTACTTGCCGACGATCTCCAGCAATGGCCTGGTCTTGTCGTCGATGGCGGCAGTGCCGTCCTTGACCGAGGCGAGCACGACATCATGATACTCGCGCTCGGCGCGCTGAAGCGATGCCAGCAACTTGCCGACCAGGGCCGTGTTGGCCAGCGTCTTCGGCCCGGCGAACACGCCGGAGACCTGCCACGGCGTCTCGTCGCCGACCCAGCCGAGATGTTTGACGGCACCCTCCTCCATCAGCTTGCGCGCGACGGAAACCGGCATCAGCGCCGCGTCAACGGTCTCGCCCTTGATCGCGGCCGACATGTTGGACATCGACTGAAGCGGCACGATCTTCACGTCGCCGAGCTTGAAGCCGTATTTGTCGGCCAGCAGCCCCACCGAGTAGTGAAAGCTCGACCCGACCTGGGTCATCGCCACGCGCTTGCCGGCAATGTCCTTCGGCGTCTTGAGACCTGCCTCATAGGCCTTGTTGCTGGCAAAGTAGCCGATCAGCGGAAAGCCCGGGCGGTCGCGGCTCATGCCGGCGATGATCTTCAACGCGCCCTTGCCTGCAAGGTTGTACAATCCCGCGGTGAAGGCGGTCACCCCGACATCGACGTCGCCCGTGGCCGTCGCCACGGCGATCGGTTGCGCTGCATCGAAAAACTTCAGCTCGACGTCGAGGCCGGCGTCGCGGAAGTAGCCCTTGTCCAGCGCGATGAACACCGGCGCGGACGAGGATAGCCGGAGAACGCCGATCCGGAGCTTGGCGTCGTCGGCCAGCGCAGTGCCGATTGCTACGAGGCTCCAGAGCAGCCCCAGGACGAAGCCAACGCATCGGAACATCACACTCTCCAAGATCTGGCGACCCGCACACCCGGCCCAACGATGACGCCGACTTGTTGCAATATTTCGAGCCTGATGTCGCGCCAAATTTTCAGGGGATCGCAGCCTCAGAGGCCGGGCATCTTGCTCCCAGCCGCCTTGGTGCCGGCTGCCTTGGACTCGGTTGGCGTGGTCTCGACTGCCTTGGTCTCAGCGGAAAACCCATCTTCGAACCGCCCAGCTTCACTGCCCGCCCGACAGGTCAAGCCCGACAGAGCGCCGGCCATATTTTTCGCGCGGCACATCCCCTTGGCCGTGAGCTTGCGGATGTCACCATCCACCTTGAAGATGATCATATCGACGGGATAGGCGCGCGCGTTCGCGGGCTGCCGTTGTTCGACATCGCCGGGGCTCGAGACGGTCATCATCCCTCCGTCGAGCATCACGAAATAGAAGCCGGCTCGTCCATCACTGTAGCGCGTATTGAGCAAGGCACCCTTGCAGTCGGCGGTCCGGTCCTTTGCCGCGAGTACCACACGGTGGCCGAATGACGATGGGCGACGTCGCGACGAAGCCTCCCGCTGGTTCATCCTGCTTGTGCACAGGGTGACGGCCTCAGAACGTCTGCATCACCGGCTTCTCGCCATTGGACAGAAACAGCCCTTCAAAGCGGCCGATCTCGCTGTCGGCCGCGCATTCGATCAGGTCGGGTCCCTTGAATGGATTGCCGTGGCGGCACTGCCCCTTGGCCATCACCCTGTTGATCGCCGTCCGACTTTGGCCAAAGATCATCATGTCGACCGGTGTGACGAACTTGTCGGGGCCAGGTTGCTCCTGCAGATCGCCACGATTCGAGAACGTGACGATGCTGCCGTCGAGCAAGGTGAAGTAGAAGCCGGTGCGCTGATCGTCATAGTCGGTATTGAGCAGCGCGCCCTTGCATTCCGAGCTGCGATCCTTTCCAGCGACGATGAGCTTCTGGCAAGTTCCCTTCACGGTCACCATGGCGGTCAACCGGGCATCGGCGAACGATGGAGTTGCAGATTGCATCAGCACGCCGAGCGCACACACCGACACTGCCAACACCGCTGACTTCATCGGACTCCCCTCCCATGCCCTTGAGTACAACTATGCCTCAACCTCTGACGACATGGAAGTTCTATTTTTGTTCTCATATCACTTTTTCAGAAACGGCCGCTGCGGGGCGTCAGCCGGCACGGGCTTCGAGCGCCTGAAGCCACACCGCAAATGCCCCCGTCAATTCGTCCATGACGGCCTGATCATTCCGGCCGGAGCGCGCAGGCACGTGGAAGGCGTGGTCGGCCTGATCGAGCCAATGCAACGTCGCGCGCGGTCCCAGCCGCCTCACGACGGGCGCGAGCAGCTCCATCTCCGCAAGCTTGTCGCGCGTCCCCTGCAGGAACAGCATCGGGACCTCGATCGCGTCGAGATGATCGGCGCGCGCAATGGAGGGCTTGCCGGCGGGGTGAAGTGGAAAGCCGAGAAAGGCGAGCCCGGCCACGCCCGGCAGCGGCGCTGCACTCTGCGCCTGCGACGTCATGCGCGCCCCGAACGACTTGCCGCCCGCGACGAGCGGCAGCCCCGGACAGAGCCGCGCGGCCTCCGCCACGGCCGCCCGCACCGCGGCGTGGGCGAGCACGGGCGGATCAGGGCGCTTGCTTCCCTTCTCCATGTAGGGAAACTGAAAGCGCAGCGTCGCGATGCCGCGTGCGGCAAGGCTTGCGGCGGTCTGGCTCATGAAGACGTGGCTCATGCCGGCGCCCGCGCCGTGGGCGAACACGAAACAGGCGCGCGGCCGAGGCGGGGCCATGAACAGCGCGGACACGACGCCCGCGCCGTCGACGGGAAGCGCAAGGGAGCGCGGCTGGTGCTCGGTCATGCCCCAGAGTGCGAGCCGGCGTCCCCTGCGTCAACTCCAGTGACCACCGGCTTTGCGGCTCAGGCCGCGGTCCGGATCGTCTGCAGGAAGTCGGCGACATTGCTCCTCAGCGAAGCGGCCTGCTGCTGCAGCGCGGCGGCCGCCGCCAGCGCAGCTTCAGCGCCGGCATCGGTCTGCCCGGCCACGTTGCGCACGTCGCCGATCTCCTGCGTCACCGCCGCCGTGCCGCTGGCCGCCTGTTCGACGTTGCGGGCGATCTCGCTGGTTGCGGCCCCCTGCTGCTCCACCGCGGCGGCGATCGCATTGGAGATCTCGGCGATCTCCCGCACCGTCGTTCCGAACTGGGCGATCGCGCCGACCGTCTCCTGCGTCGCGCTCTGGATGGTCGCAATCTGGCTCGAGATCTGCTCCGTCGCCTGCGCGGTCTGCGACGCCAAATTCTTCACCTCGCTCGCGACGATCGCAAAGCCGCGGCCGGCCTCGCCGGCACGCGCCGCCTCGATGGTGGCGTTGAGCGCCAGCAGGTTGGTCTGGCTCGCGATCGCCTGAATCAGTTGCACGATGGTGCCGATCCTCTCCGCCGCGCTGGACAGCCCGTCGATCAGTTCGGACGTCCGCTGGGTCTCGTGCGTCGCCCGGGTCGACACCGTGACCGAGCGCTGCACCTGGGAGGATATCTCCCTGATCGAGGCCGCGAGCTCCTGGGTCGCCGAGGCCACGGTCTGCACATTGACGGACGCCTGCTCGGCCCGGCTGGCGACCGCTTCCGCAAGGCCGCGGCCGCGTTCGGCGACGCGTGCCAGCTCGCTGGCGCTCTCGCCCATCTCCGTCGCACGCCCGCCGACGCCGGTGATGACACCCTGCATGCCCTGCTCGAACCGGCCAGCCAGATCGGACATCATGCGGGCGCGCTCGGCCTCCGCAGCTTCACGCTGTGCCGCCGCTTCCTGCTCCATGCGGCGGACAGCAAGCGCATTGTCACGGAAAATCTCCACGGCGCGCGCCATCCGGCCGATCTCGTCGCGCTGTTCACCACCGGGAATCGGCTGATCCAATTCGCCGGCCGCCAGCGACTGCATGCGGTCGGTCATGCCGCGGATCGGCGCCGACACGCTGGCGCCGATCAGCCAGGCCAGCACCGCTCCGAATATCACCGCTGCGGCTGCCGTCACGACGACGGTCTGCTTGGTATCTTCGACCGCGACGCCGGTCCTCGCGGCCTGCTCTGCACGCGCGGTCCCAAGCTGCCGGTTGATCTGGCTGACCTGGGTATCGATCGAGGCGCTCGCCTTGGCGAGTTCCGCCTGCTTGGCGCGCAGGTCCGCGGCCACCTTGATCACTTCCTCGAGCGCAGCGGCATCGGCCGTCAGAGCCTCTTTCAGCGCAGCAACCAGCGCCTTCAGCTTGGCATCATCGACACCCGCGATCTCGGCTTCCGTATCGGCAATCGCGAGCTTCGCATAGACGAAGGTGAGCCTGGCATCGTCGGCATCGCCATTCGACAACGTGTTGGTATAGCGCATCACCGCGATGCGAACCGCGTCGACGACGCTGGCCAGACGCAACGGATTCATCAGCGGCTCGCTGCCAGCGCGATTGGCGAGGGCCACCTGGATGCCGCCGATGTTGATGCCGGCAACGGCGCCCAATGCGTCGGTCTTGGTGGTCGCCGCGCGCAGCCGGTCCACGGCCTCGGCCGCGGCAACGAACGATGCGCGATAGGCGGCCAGCGCGCTTCGCACCGGTCCCACGCCGTCAGCCAGCACCTTCAGACGGCCGGACTGCTTCTCGACCTGATCGGCGAGACCGCCAACGGCGTCGATCGCCTTGCTGGCCGCATCCTTGTCACCGACGTTCCAGGTGCGGATGAATCTCTCGACCGCGCCGTTGGCACCGAGCAGCGCGGCGCGCACCTGCGACATGCCGGCGTCCCCGGCCGCGCTGGTGACGAGCTCATCCACGGTGCCGCCGATGCGCCCGACCTGGATCATGGCGAAAACGCCGAGCAACACCAGGAAGCTCAGGATCAGGGCGAAGCCGCCGAAGATTCGCGGGCGGACACCGATCCAAGACATCAGAGAAGACAGTTTCATCGATTTGCCCGGCTGTTTCACGGAGTGGACCTGATGGTGGCGAGCAGCTCCTTGCCGAAGCGCTTCTCGAAGTCGGCGTCGAGCGGCCTGACCGCATCGACGAAGGTCTTGCGGTCGAACGTCTCGATCACCTCCATGCCGGCCTTGCGCAACTCATCGAGCTTCTGCGCATCGAGCTGGGCCTGCCAGGTGACCTCCGCAGCCGCCTTGGCGGCGGCAACCAGCGCATCACGGTCCGCCGCATCGAGATGGTCGAACATCGCGCGGTTGGCGACGAAAGCGATCGGCGCGAAGAAATGCCCGGTGAGCGTCAGATATTTCTGCACCTCGTCGAAGCGATTGGCCGCGATGGTGGCGACCGGATTTTCCTGACCGTCGAGCCGGCCGTCCTTGAGCGCGGCATAGACCAGTGGGAAATCCATCGGCATCACGTCGGCGCCCAGCGCCTTGAAGGTCATCTGGTAGACCGGATTGGGGATGACGCGGATCTTGAGGCCCTTGACGTCATCGACGGTACGGACCGGACGCTTTGAGTTGGTGAGATTGCGAAAGCCCTGCTTGCCGAGCGCCAGCAGCACCAGTCCCTTGTCGGCGAACTTGGCGCCGATCGCGGCGGCGACAGGCCCTTGCGCAACCGCCTTGGCATGCGCGGTGTCACGAAACAGGAACGGGATGTCGAAGACGCCGAGCTCGGGCACCACCGCGCTGGCGATGCCGCCGGACACCACGGCCACGTCCACCGCGCCGCTCCGGGTTGCAGCCAGCACCGCCGCCTCGCTGCCGAATGCGTTGCCCGCACGCTCATCGATGATGAGCCGCTTGCCGGCCAGCGCCTGCAGCTTCACGCGAAATTCGTCCGACCCGACCTGCTGCGGATTCTGAACCTGCGAGTTGAAGACCAGCGACACCATTCGCGGAGACGCCGTCGCCGCTTGGGATCCGAGCAGGGTTCCCACCAATGCCAAGAAACAAAATTCAAGCAGCTGTCTGCGCATGAAACACCGGGCTCGTTTTTCCTCGATGCACAACTAACAGCCAGATATGGTTAAGATGTTAAGACCCCGACAGTCGCAGGCGATGAGCCGTATAACTACGGAGATCGCCGAACCCACCAATCGAATTCGCTTTTTTCATAAATGGCGAGACCAGGCCGCTACGCAAGAGCGGCAGGCTCGATCATCGGCGCATGGCCCCTGACAGCATCACTCGCTTGCCGGCAACTGTAGGAACAGCCATGAGCAGCGCGTTGGCGACGTCCGCCGCGGCGATGGGCTTGTAGTTCGCCGGGATCAGGAAGCCGATGATGTTGTTCAGCCTGTTGCCCCATTCCTCGCCCGGCCGGCTCGGCTGTCCCAGCTCCGTCCGCGCGCCGACTAGCAGCGAAGGCCGCGCGATCACCAGTCCCTCGAAGGGCAGTGCGGTGAGCTCATCCTCGAGCTCACCCTTCACCCGGCTATAGAAGACGCGCGACGTGCTATCTGCCCCCATCGCGCTGACCAGACCGACGCGCCTGGTGCCGCTCGCGAGCGCGGCCCTGGCGACGGCGAGGTTTGCGTCGTGATCGATGGCGCGGAAGGCGGCCTGGCTCCCGGCCACCTTGATCGTGGTCCCCAGAGCCAGATAGAGCTCGTCGGCCGGCGGCAGGGACGGCAGCGCGGTGAAATCCACGACATGGGCCGTCAGCTTGGGTGAAACGTCAGGGGGCGCACGGCGGCCGACGACGTGCACATGATCCACGGTCGGATCGGCGAGCAGACCGCGAAGCAGCTCCCGTCCCACCAGCCCGGTTGCGCCGGCCATGATCACGGTCCGGTTCGTCATGCGCGGTCCCCACTCACAACCCGCCGACCAATGTACGCGTGGCCGCGGAGATAGGGAAGGCGGCAACGACACGACGCCGAATGCCACGACGCCGAATGCCATGGCGCCGCAGAGATGGCGCCGCAGACGGGACATGCCCTCCGCGGCGCCTCATCACCATCCGCCTCAGGCGCCCTTGCGCCGCTCCGCGGCCTTGGCCATCGCCGCGGCGAACGCGCCGCCGCCGGACGGCTTCTCCTCACGCGTGGTCATGCGCCCCGCAGGCGGCCGTGCGCTGGTCCGCTTCTCGCCCTTGGCCGGCAGCGGATCGGACAGCCGAAGCGTCAGCGAGATGCGGTTGCGCGGCACGTCGACGTCGAGCACCTTGACCTTCACGACCTGCCCCGGCTTCACCACCTCGCGCGGATCGTTGATGCGCTTCTCGGACATCGCCGAGATGTGGATCAGGCCGTCCTGGTGCACGCCGATATCGGCAAAGGCGCCGAAAGCCGCGACGTTGGTGATGGTCGCCTCCAGGATCATGCCCGGCTTGAGATGGGTGATCTTCTCGACGCCCTCCTGGAAGGTCGCGGTCTTGAACTCCGGACGCGGATCGCGGCCCGGCTTCTCCAGCTCCTTGATGATGTCGGTGACCGTCGGCACGCCGAAGCGCTCGTCGGCGAACTTCGCCGGATTGAGCGTCTTCAAGGTCTTGGTGTCGCCGATCAGCACCTTGATGTCGCTCTTTGTCGTCTCCAGGATCTTCTTCACGACCGGATAGGATTCCGGGTGCACGCCGGAGGCATCGAGCGGGTTGTCACCGTCGCGGATGCGCAAAAAGCCGGCGCACTGCTCGAACGCCTTCGGACCTAACCGCGGCACCTCCTTGAGCTTGTCGCGGGTCGGGAACGGACCGTTGGCATCGCGATGCGCGACGATGTTCTGCGCCAGGCTCTCGCCGATGCCCGACACCCGCGCCAGCAGCGGCGCCGAGGCGGTGTTGAGATCGACGCCGACGGCGTTCACGCAGTCCTCGACGGTGGCATCGAGCGCGCGGGCCAGCTCATACTGGTTGAGATCGTGCTGATACTGGCCGACGCCGATCGAGGCCGGCGGCACCTTGACGAGTTCGCCGAGCGGATCCTGCAGGCGGCGCGCGATCGAGACCGCGCCGCGGATCGAGACGTCGAGATTGGGGAATTCCTTGGCGGCGAACTCCGAGGCCGAATAGACCGACGCGCCGGCTTCCGACACGATCGCCTTGGTCAGCTTGAGATCCGGCTTCAGCTTCATCAAATCGTTGACCAGCTTCTCCGTCTCGCGCGACGCCGTGCCGTTGCCGATGGCGACGAGATCGATGCCGTGCTTCACGCAGAGCTGCGCCAGGGTCAGCATGCTCTCGTTCCACTGCCGCTGCGGCTCGTGCGGATAGATCGTGGCGTGATCGACGAACTTGCCGGTGCGGTCGATGACCGCGACCTTGACGCCGGTGCGGAAGCCGGGATCGAGCCCGAGCGTGGCGCGGCCGCCGGCGGGCGCGGCGAGCAGGAGATCGCGCAGGTTCGCGGCGAACACGCGCACCGCCTCCTTCTCCGCCTCCTGCCACAGCCGCATGCGGATATCGAGCGCCAGCGAGGTCTTGATGCGCGTGCGCCAGGCCCAGCGCACGGAGTCCGACAGGAACTGATCGGCCGGGCGGCCCTGCCGCGAGATGCCGAATGTCACCGCGATGCGGTTCTCATACAGCGTCGGATCCTTGGAGTCCTCCGGCTCGCCATCGCCGAAATCGAGCTGCAGCACCTCTTCCTTCTCGCCACGCAGCATCGCGAGGATGCGGTGCGACGGCAGCTTGGTGAACGGCTCGGAGAAATCGAAGTAGTCGGCGAACTTGGCGCCCTCGGTCTTCTTGCCGTGCCGCACGGACGATTTCACAGCTCCGCGAGTCCACATCTCCTCGCGCAGCGAGCCGACGAGGTCGGCATGCTCGGCGAAGCGTTCGACCAGGATCGCGCGGGCGCCGTCGAGCGCGGCCTTGACGTCCTTGACCGGATTGTCGCCGTCCTTCTTGATGAATGCCTTCGCTTCGTCTTCCGGATTCTTCATGGGATCGCCGATCAGCATGTCGGCAAGCGGCTCGAGCCCGGCTTCCTTCGCGATCTGCGCCTTGGTGCGGCGCTTCTCCTTGAACGGCAGATAGATGTCCTCGAGCCGGGCCTTGGTGTCGGCGGTCGCGAGCGCCAGCTCGATCTCCGGCGTCATCTTGCCCTGCGACTTGATGCTCTCGATGATCGCGGTGCGCCGTGCATCCATCTCGCGCAGATATCGCAGCCGTTCCTCCAAGGTGCGCAACTGCGTGTCGTCCAGCATGCCGGTCGCCTCCTTGCGGTAGCGCGCGATGAACGGCACGGTCGCGCCGCCGTCGAGCAGGTCGATCGCGGCCTGGACCTGGGCATCCCTGACGGCGAGCTCAGCGGCAATGATGGAGGCAAAATTCGACACGGTGTTCTTCCGAGATTCGTGACGGGGCTGATTGGATAGGAGTGCACGCGCGCCAGCGCAAGCGGCTGGCGGACGCTCTGTGGGCAACCGTGGCAAAAAAGACCGGTTGCGAATCATGTAAAACGCTGCCGCGACCGGGCCATCGCGTTGCACATGCGGCGCAAATCACTGATTCTTGCAGGCTGAGGGACGATTCGTGCAGGCCACGGCTGCGACATATCTCGACGATCTCAATCCGGAGCAGCGCCGCGCCGTCGAGCATGGCGGTGCCTGCGCCGCGCCGGGCCCGCCGCTGCTGATCATCGCCGGCGCGGGCTCGGGCAAGACCAACACGCTCGCGCATCGCGTCGCGCATCTGCTCGTCAATGGCGCCGATCCGCGCCGCATCCTGCTGATGACGTTCTCGCGCCGCGCGGCGAGCGAAATGAGCCGCAGGGTCGAGCGCATCGCCCGCAAGGTGCTGGGCGGCCAGGCCGAGGCCGTTACCGCGGGCCTGACCTGGGCCGGCACGTTTCATGGCCTCGGCGCGCGGATGCTGCGCGACTACGCCGAGCGCGTCGGCCTCGACCCTGTGTTCACGATCCATGATCGCGAGGATTCCGCCGACCTGATGAATTTGGTGCGGCATGAGCGCGGCCTGTCCAACACGCAGCGGCGCTTCCCGACCAAAGGCACTTGCCTTGCGATCTACTCGCGCTGCGTCAACGCCGACATGCCGCTGGAGGAAGCCCTGGTGCGGCACTTTCCGTGGTGCGCGGAATGGGCGGGCGAGCTGAAGGGCCTGTTCGCGGCTTACGTCGAAGCCAAGCAGGCCAACGCCGTGCTCGACTACGACGATCTGCTGCTGTACTGGGCGCAGATGATGGCGGATGACACGATCGCGCGGGAGATCGGCGATCGATTCGATCACGTGCTGGTCGACGAATATCAGGACACCAACCGGCTGCAATCGCAGATCCTGCTCGGATTGAAGCCTGATGGCGCGGGACTCACGGTCGTCGGCGACGATGCGCAGTCGATCTACGCGTTCCGCGCCGCCACCGTGCGCAACATCCTGGAATTTCCCGATCAGTTCAGCCCGCGCGCCGACATCGTCACGCTCGACCGCAACTACCGCTCGACACAGCCGATCCTCACGGCGGCCAATGGCGTGATCGGGCTGGCGCGCGAGCGCTTCACCAAGAATTTGTGGACGGACCGCACGAGCTCGCGCAAGCCACAGCTCGTGACCGTCAGCGACGAGACCGACCAGGCGCGCTACATCGTCGAACAGGTGCTGGCGAAGCGCGAGGAAGGCATCGTGCTGAAGCAGCAGGCCGTGCTGTTCCGCACGTCCTCGCACAGCGGTCCCTTGGAATTCGAGCTCACGCGCCGCAACATCCCGTTCGTGAAGTTCGGCGGGCTGAAGTTCCTCGATGCCGCCCACGTCAAAGACGTGCTGGCCTGCCTGCGCTTCGTTGCCAACCCACGCGACCGCATCGCCGGCTTCCGCGTGCTGCATCTGATCCCGGGCATCGGGCCGGCTTCGGCGCAGCGCCTGCTCGATGCCATCAGCGACAGCGCCGACCCGATCGCGCGGCTGTGCGAGCAGCCAACGCCGGCGCGCGCCGGCGAGGACTGGACCGCGTTCGTGCGCACGCTGGAGCAGTTGCGCGTCTCGGAATGGCCCGGAGATATCGAGCGCGTCAGGCACTGGTATCAGCCGCATCTCGAGCGCGTTCATGAGGATGCGGAGGTGCGCACCGCCGATTTGCTGCAGCTCGAGCAGATCGCGAGCGGCTATCCCTCGCGCGAGCGCTTCCTCACCGAGCTGACGCTCGATCCGCCCGACGCCACCTCCGATCAGTCCGGCGTCCCCCTGCTCGACGAGGACTATCTGATCCTCTCCACCATCCATTCCGCCAAGGGGATGGAGTGGAATTCCGTACACGTCCTCAACGTCGTCGACGGCTGCATGCCATCCGATCTCGGCGCCGGCTCCAGCGCCGAATTGGAGGAGGAACGCCGGCTGCTCTATGTCGCGATGACCCGCGCCAAGGACGATCTGCATCTCCTGGTGCCGCAGCGCTTCTTCGTCCACGGCCAGCCGGTGCGCGGCGATCGTCATGTCTATGCCTCGCGCACGCGGTTCATTCCGGAGGCCCTGGTGCCGCTGTTCGAGCGCACCAGCTGGCCGCGGATGCAGAGGGGCGCGGCGGTGGCGAGCCAGGGCCCGCGGATCGATCTCGGTGCTCGCATGCGCGAGCGGTGGCGGTGAGCTAACGGGGCAGCAGCGCTCGCACGGTGCTCATGACTGCGCCCTCTCCCCTTGTGGGAGAGGGCATCGATACTATCAGCATCATACTCGCTCGGGTGAGGGGTCTCTCTCATTGGCGCTAACTTACCAAATTAACGCTTGGTATTCTCGTTTTCTTGGCGGCTCTTGGAGATGGCGTTGAATGTTC
>NZ_JAUEUL010000027.1:0-86407 GCF_032487575.1 Bradyrhizobium sp. SZCCHNRI1009
CAGCGATCGATTTGCGTGACCCCAAAAGTGTCAACCATGTCCCCGAACAGGTGTAAGCTATGTCTCCGGGCTAAACAAGAGCGAAGCAATCCAGAGTCCCGCCTACTATTCTGGATTGTTTCGCTTCGCTCGCAATGACGCGTATGTTGAAGCGACGAGCCTGGATCACGCAGGCCGGGAGGGAAAATCAGATGTCGAGCTTCAGCCGCTTTGCCGTCCTTGCGGTCACCGCCCTTCTTCTCTCCGCCACCCCCTCCCGCGCCGACGACTCCATCCCCGGCGTGCCGCGCGAGCTGCTCGAGGACATCGCGACCGGCAGCCGCATCCTCGCCGATCTCGGCGTCGTCGATGCCTTCGGCCATGTCAGCGCGCGCAGTCCCGCCAATCCGCACCACTTCCTGATGGCACGCTCGATCGCGCCGGCGCAGGTGACGGCCAACGACATCATGGAGTTCGACGAGAATGGCGAGCCGGTCGATGCGAAGAACCGTGCGGTGTTCCTCGAACGCTTCATCCATGCCGAGATCTACAAGGCCCGTCCGGACGTCAACGCCGTCGTGCACACCCATTCGCCGGGCGTCGTGCCGTTCAGCGTCAGCCATACACCCTTGAAGCCGCTGTATCACAACGCCGCCTTCCTCGGCGACGGCGCGCCGGTGTGGGACATCGGCAAGGAGTTCGGCGCCACCGACATGCTGGTGCGCAATAATGCGATCGGCAAATCGCTCGCATCCGCGCTCGGCGACAAGTCCGTGGTGCTGATGCGCGGCCATGGTGACGTCACCGTCGGTCCTGCGGTCAAGGCCGCCGTGTTCCGCGCCTATTACACCGACGTGAATGCGAAGCTGCAGGCGCAGGCACTCGGGCTCGGCTCCGAGGTGACGTATCTCAGCGCCGAGGAGGCTGCCAAGGCCGATGGCGTCAACATGGTGATCATGGATCGTGCCTGGGCGCTTTGGAAGCAGAAGGTGCAGTCGGCGAAGTAGTCCTGGAGGTTGAAGATCATTTCACCGCAGCGGTGCCCCGGAATCCTGTGACGCGTTGGGCCACGACGTGACAATGTCATCGGTTTCTCCCTGTCGTTGTCGTGTTGGGCCGTTGTTCCGGCCGTATCGATCCCATGGGGCTTGCGTCCCGGAACTTTCCATTGCTTTTGCGGTATCGAACGACCACCGGCGCGGTTCAGCGTCGGGCTCTGCACGGGTGCGATCGGAGGTGCACAGCGCTGCTTCCGACCTCTTTTTGCCGCAAAGCTGACACATCGCTTGACCTCTCGCGCCGTCCCGATTCCTCCAGGCTCTCCCCGCGGATGCCCCTGCATTTTCCTCGCCTCGCCGTCCTTGCGCTCGCGCTCTCCCTGGGGACGCCATGTCTGGCTCAGCAGCCGATGCCGGTGGCGGGCGCGCCGGAGGACCGGCCCGACATCGATCTCTATGCGCTGATGTCCGGCACCTGCCGCACCGCGAAGGTCGATGGCCGCGAATATTCGTGCAAGACGGTGGCGTTCTTTCACAGCGAGAAGGGACGCGCTCATTTCACCGTCGCGCTCGACGATCCCGCTGACGAGAATCACATCATCGCGTTCTCCGGCGTCAATGGCCGCAGGTCGATTCAGAACGTCTACGAATTGCCGATCGACCGCATGCTGCTGAACTCCAAGCATCGTCCGAAGGTCGATGGCATTCCGGTGCCGGCCACGAAGAGCTCGGCCGGCGTGTGCCGTCAGGTCGGCAATTTCGCGATGCTCAAGGTCACCAGCGTGACCTGCTCCGCCAAGGACGACAGCGGCCGCGCCTATGAGCTGGTGTTCGTCTCCGACGGCACGCCCATCACCTTGCGCCGGGTGCGCCAGACGATGACGAACGCCGAGCACAATCCCTATGAATAAGCGCGTAGCGATTGCGGCGACCGCGCGCATCCGCGTCGCCTGACGCGCATCTGCTCCAATCCGCATCTCGAACAGCCATGAACATGAGGGCGCGTTAACATGAGGGCGCGTTCTCGCGGCAGATGATGCCCGAGGCTTACGATCCATCTCGCCCCTTCGAAGTGCAAAGGGCGCAGGGAATGCCGGGTGAAGGCCCCACCCATGGCCCGCCTGCGAAAAAAATGCAGGCGGCAGGTACCACAGGCAAAGCCGTACACTCCGGCATTCCCTGCGCGACGGTCTTCACGCTTATACGCAGTCTCCCTGGTGCGCCGGGCTTGTTGGCCACCATGGCGCAATGCGCTTGCGCGCATTGCGCTGGACACCAGCGTCGGGGTGTCAGGACCCTGCGACTTCACGTCCGCAGCCTCGCCGTTCGTCCACGCATCCAAAGACACGTTGCGGCTTGATCGCGGCCATCGCATCCCCGCCTCGCGTGTCGTGACGATCGCGCGCAACGCCCCTCTGCGGTGAGGCGGGATGCGCAACCAAAGCATGATTTTCGAAAAAACGAAAGTGGAAAATGCGAGCGCGCGACCAGGCATCGAGAGGCCGTTGAACGGATTGAACAAAATTACGACGGCTTGTTGCGCGCAACCGCTGGCGGCGGCCTCTGCACAGGCGCGCAGACGTTCAGAGCGGGGCTGATTTGCCCGACGTGCCGGCTCGGCCACACCCGTAACATCGACAAGCGACGCTCAGCGCGGGCGCGCAACCGCGCCCAGGAGATCCTGTGCGGCGCGCCCGAGCCGCCTGGCGGCATCGGCGAGATCCTTCGCCGCAAAGCCCGAATAGCCCAGGATGAAACCGTCAGGTCCGCGCTGCACGATCCGCGCATCGGACAACAGCCGGCACTCGATGCCGGCGCGGTCGCGGATCAATTTCGCCGTGCCCTTCGGCGCTGCGGGCGGCAAGGTCGCCAGCAGATGCAACCCTTGCGACGGCGCGGCCAGTTGCAGGCTGCCCTTGCCGTGCCTGGCGAGCGCTTCGGCGACGACATCGCGCGCCTGGCGGTAGCGCGGGCGCATCCGCCGCATGTGCGCCGCGAGCACGCCGTCGGCCATCAGGTCGGCCAGCGCGTCTTGCATGAAGGCCGGGGGAAACCGGTCCTGCGCCGCGCGCGCCGCGACCACCCGCGCGACCAGCGCCGGCGGCACCACGAGATAGCCGAGCCGCAGTCCCGCGAACAGCGTCTTGCCGAAGGTGCCGAGATAGATCACGCGCTCGCCGCCGATGCCGGCCAACGCCGTCAGCGGCGGACCTGCAAAGCGGTACTCGCTGTCGTAGTCGTCCTCGAAGATGTAGGCGTCCGCCCTGCGCGCCCAGTCGAGCAGCGCGATGCGCCGCGCCATGCTCATCGCAACACCGGTCGGAAACTGATGCGATGGCGTCACGTAGGCAGCCTTGGCCGCCGTGTACGCCGCCTCCCCCGAGCTCACGATAATGCCTTCATCATCGACCGGCACCGGGACCAGCTTCGCGCCGGTCGTGCTCAACGTATAGCGAGAAGCGACGTAGCCGGGGTCCTCGAACCAGACGGGATCGCCCGGCGCAAGCAGCGCATCGATGCACAGCCGCAGGCCGTGCTGGGTGCCGCTCACGATCAGGATGCAGCTTGGGTCGCAGCGGACGCCGCGATTGGCCGCAAGATAGTGCGCGACCTCGGTGCGCAGATGCAGGCTGCCGCGCGGATCGCCATAGCCGAGCTCATCGGGCGCGGCGTTGGCGATGCGGCGCCGGCTGGCCGCGGCGAGCCGCCGCAACAGGACGGGATCGACCAGCGTGCAGCCGAGCGCGAACGGCCGGCGCGGCGGAATGCGGATGTCCAGCTCAGCCACCGGCGCGGCGACCTGCGGCGCCGGAAGCCGTGCCGCGACATAGGTGCCGGCGCCGTGGCGCGCCTCGACCAGGCCATCCGACAGCAGCGCCTCATAGGCTGCGACGATCGCGTTGCGGCGGACGCCGAGCTGCTCCGCGAGCCCGCGCGTCGAGGGCAGACGCAGGCCGGGTGCGAGCAGCCCGTCGACGATGCCGGTCCGCAGCGCGCCATGCACCTGCTGCGACTGGCTGCGGATGCTGCGGTCGAGCCGGATCGGCAGCGCCAGCACGTCGTCGCGGCGCCGCAAAGTGGTTGATTGCTTTCGCATCGAAGTGGAACTCCCGGCAACCACTTTGCCATGGCATGACGTCGGCGGAAACAGGAGACTGACGATGTCCGAGCAACAGATGCCGAGCTATGCCGTCGACGACACCAACCGCGTCAAGCGGCGGCATCAGCGCGCCCACTATGATCATGCGACGGTCCATGCCGTGCTCGATTCCGCAACGCTGTGCCACGTGTCCTATGTCATCGACGGCCAGCCCTATTGCACGCCGACGCTGTTCTGGCGCGAGGGCACGACGCTGTATTGGCACGGCTCGAGCGCGAGCCGCATGCTGCGCAACCAGTCCGAAGGACAGCCGGCCTGTCTCACCGTCACCCATCTCGACGCGCTGGTGCTGGCGCGCAGCGCCTTCCACCATTCCGCCGACTACCGCTCGGTGATGGCGTTCGGCCATGCCCGGCTGATCGAGGATCAGGCGGAGAAGGAGCGCGCGCTGGTGATGATGGTCGACCGCCTGTTTCCCGGCCGCACGGCGAGCCTGCGCCAGACCACTGAGCAGGAGCTCAAGGCGACATCGGTTATCACCATGGAAATCGAGAAGGCATCGGCGAAGATCCGCGCCGCCGGCGTCATCGATGACGAGGAAGATTATGCGCTGCCTATCTATGCCGAGCGCATTCCGGTCCACACCCTGATCGGCTCGCCGGAGCCCGATGGCCGATTGCTAGAGGGCGTCACCCGTCCCGCAACGCTGTCAGGTTTCAGCTCTGGGCGGCGGCTGGATGAGGCGCTGACGGAGGCGTATGCAGCGAGCTATCCGGCGGGTAGTTAAGATAACGGAAGTGTAGGGCGGGCAAAGGCGCGTCCCGGCGCCGCGTTTGTTGCTGGCTAGCGATCGCGCCGTGCCCACCCTACGGCCCGATCAGATCAGTCAGGGCTACGCTGCCCAATGAAGTGCCCTCTCCCCTTGTGGGAGAGGGCATCGGCGGCCTATCCGCATGCGCGTTTGGGTGAGGGGTTCTCTCAACGAACGATGCTCGTGGACAAATACCCCTCACCCAACCGTGATTGGAGCACCGTCCAAAATGCCCTCTCCCACAAGGGGAGAGGGCACATTCACGAGCACCGCGTGCCAAGCGTTACTACTACGCTTCAACGCGGCTTACCGCTCGATCATCCTGTTCCATCGCGCATTCCATTCGGGGCGCTTGGCGTTGATGACGTCCCAGTCGAGCGTGATCGCGCTCTTCATGTAGGTATGAAACGTCGCGAGCTTCTGCTCGGCTGCCGGGGTGGTCGCCTTCGCGGTCGTGTTGGACGGCACGATGTTGCCAGCCGCCAGCGCCTTGGATTGTGCCTCCGGTGACAACAAATAAGCCGCCAGCTTCTGTGCCAGCTCGGCTTCGGAGTTGTTGGCGATGACGCATTCGGCGACCATCAGCACGACCGAGCCCTCCTTCGGCTGCGCATACTCGACCGCGATGCCCTTCTCCTTCAAGGTCGATACCGCGGTCGGCGTCAGCGGGAAGATCGCCGCTTCGCCGGTCTGCACCATCTCGGAGATCTTGGCCGAGTTCGGGATGTATTCGAGCACGTTCTTGCCGATCGAATCGGCGAACGCCTTGAAGCCCGGCTCGACATTGGCCTCGGTGCCGCCGTTGATGCGGTTGAACATCAGGAAGGCGTGCAGGCCGAAGGTCGAGACCGAGGCCGACTGGAACACGACCTTGTCCTTGAATTTCGAATCGGCGAGGTCGAGCCACGAGCTCGGCGCCGCCCAGCCCTTCTCGTCGAACAGCTTCTTGTTGTAGGCTAAGCCCGTCATGCCGATGTCGATGCCGGCGGCGATGTCGTCCTTGAGCCGTGCGAACGGCTCGAGCTGCGCCAGACCTTCGCTCGGCCTCAGCTTCTCGCACAGGCCGAGGCCGGCGGCGCGGATCATCACGCCGTCGTCGAGAAACATCACATGCATCTGCGGCTTGTCCTTGGCCGCGATCGCCTTGGCGAGAATCTCCGAGGAGGTGCCGGGCACGACGACGATCTTGACGTCGTTCGCCTTCTCGAAGTCCGGAAACACGGCTTGCGTATAGGTGCGCTCGAAATTGCCGCCGTTCATGCCGACATAGAGCGTCCTGGTTTCAGCATGCGCGGCTGATGTGGCGAGCATCAGCGCGAGGGCTGGGCCGAGCGCGGCGCGAGCATCGATCATGGCGAGGTCTCCTTCGATCCTGTCGTCATTGCTGCTTGAGATGCATCGCCCGGCTGCGATGCGGGTGGGAAACGTGTGATCGCGAAGGCGCCGATCGGCGTCGAGGTCTCGCCGTCGCGCACCAGCTCGGCCAGGACCTCGCCGACACCCGGCGCGATCTGGAAACCGGCGCCGGAGAAGCCGAAGGCGTGGATCAGGCCCGGCGTCGTCGCGCTCGGCCCGATCACCGGATTGCGGTCGGGCATCGTCGCCTCGGTGCCGCTCCAGAACCGGATCGCCTGCGCATGGCGCAGCGGACCGAACAGCCCGCTCGCCCGCTGCATGATGGCGAGCACGCCATCGCTGAGGGGACGCGAAAAATCGGGGTCGGCGAGCGGCGCAGCGCGCTCGCCGCCGACGACGACGTTGCCGCGGGCAACCTGCCGCGCATAGATGCCGCCGCCCTCGATCCCGATGTTGACGCCGAGAAACGGGTCGAGCGGCTCGGTCACGATCATCGAGGGATAGGTGCGCTCCAGCGGCACCGGCTCGCCGAATGTGGCGGCGAAGCTGTCGGCCCATGCGCCGGCGCTGTTGACGACGGTGCGCGCCTTGATGGCGACGTCGCCGGCTTCCAGCGCAAAGCCCTCGAACGTCCGGGTGGCGCCCGTGACCTCCGTGGTCTCCAGCACCTCGGCGCCGGCGCGACGCGCCGCTGCGGCGAAGGCGGCGGCGACGAGCCGCGGATTGGCGTGGCCGTCGCCGGGACAGAACGAGCCGCCGACGACGTCGCCGCTGATGCCGAAGCGCTCGCGTAGCTGGTTATGACCGACCAGCTCGAGGCCGAGTCCGAACGGGGCGATATCGGCGGCGTAGCGTTCCAGGCTCGCCATGTCCTCAGCGCTCCGCGCGAGCTTGAGATGGCCGGAGCGCACGAACTCGCCGTCGATGCCGATCAGCGCCTCGAGCCGCGGCCAGATCGCGTGTGATCGCTGCGACAGCGGCAGTTGCTCGGACGGGCGTCCCTGCCGGCGCACGCCGCCGTAGTTCACACCGCTCGCCTGCGCGCCACAAAAACCCTTGTCGAGCAGCGTGACGGAGAGGCCCATGCCGCGCAAGGCGAGCGCGGCAGCGCTGCCGACCAGCCCGCCGCCGATGATCGCGACATCGCTGTCAATGCGCCGGGTCATGCTGCCTCTCGTCGGCGGACAGGCCGGCAGCCAGCGGGATCGGCTTGATCGGCGCCTGCGCGCGCAGCCGGCCGACAGCGCCGATGTCGCGGCGCGTCTGCGCAGCCAACAGCTCCGCGGCGGCCGCGCCGCACATGCGGCCCTGGCAGCGGCCCATGCCGATGCGCGTCACCGCCTTCAGGCGATTGATCTCGGTCAGCGAGAAATCGCTGATCGCGCGCCGCGCCTCGCCGGCATCGATCTCCTCGCAGCGGCACAGCAGCGTGTCATCGGCGATATCGCCCACCCAATGCGACGGATAGGGAAACGCGGCCTCCAGCCCGTCGCGCAGGCGATCGATCGTCGCAAGCCTGCGCTCGAGCGCGGCAGCCCGCGCGGCATCATGCGGCAGGCCGCGATCCTCCAGCAATGCGAGCGCAGCGCGCTCGCCGGCGGCCTCGGCGGCATCAGCGCCGGCGATGCGGGCGCCGTCGCCGGCAAGGTACACGCCCGCGACGCTGCTGCGGCCACTGGCGTCGCGAACCGGCAGATGCGCGCGGTCGCGTGCATCGAAGCGGAAGGCGCAGCCGGCGAGATCGGCCGCCTGGGTTTCCGAGCGCAGATTGAGGCCGTAGCCGACGCCGTCGCAAGCGATCGCGTGCTGCCGCCCGCCGGCGTGATAGGCGATGCGGGCCACCCTGCCCTCGCCCTCGATCCGCACTCGGGACACGCCGAACCGCACGCGCGTGCCGCGCAACGTCAATTCCGCGGCCATGCGCACCCCACGCAGCACGATATCGGGGGCCAGCGGCAGCACGCGCAGCAGATTGAGCTTCGCCGACAACGGCGCCGCGTCGAGCACGGCGGCGACGTCGACACCGGCCTTCATGTACTGCCACGCCACCAGATAGAGCAGCGGGCCGGAGCCCGCGAACACCACGCGCCGGCCGATCGCGCAGCCCTGCGCCTTCAGCGCGACCTGCGCGCCGCCGAGCGTGAATACGCCGGGCAAGGTCCAGCCGGGGATCGGCAGCACGCGATCGGTGGCGCCGGTCGCGAGGACGAGTCCATCATAGTTGATGCGATGGCTGATGCCGTCGCGGAGAATGTCGGCCGCGCCGTCGCGCAGATTCCATAGCAGCGCATTCGGCCAATAGTCGATTGCAGGGCCGAGCGCCGCGAAATCGCGATGCAACCGCACGGCCTTCGCCGCCTCTGAGCCGTAGCGCTCCGGGGCATCACGGCCGTCGGGCGCCAGCGGCTGGCGATAGATCTGGCCGCCGCAGGCGTGGCCCTCATCGACCACGACCGGCCGCAGGCCGGCCGCGACCAATGTCATCGCCGCGCGGATGCCGGCCGGACCGGCGCCGACGATCAGGGGCGATGCACGCTCAACCATGGCCGCGCCCTCGTCGTGTGATGATGTCCATGCCTTCGGTAAGCGGCGTCGTACAGGCGCGCAGCCGCTCACCGCTTGCGAGCTGCACCCAGCAATCCTGGCACGCGCCCATCTGGCAGAAGCCGGCCCGTGGCGCGGCGGAGAACTCGCTGGAGCGCAGCCGTTCGACATGACAGAGCACCGCCGTCAGCACGGTGTCGCCGGCGCGGCCGTCGCAGGGCATGCCATCGATCGTGAAGGAGATGACGGCGCTGTCGTTGCGGACGAGGCGATGCAGCAGCGGCATGGTGTCAGCCTTGGCCTACAAGGATCTTGTCGAGGCCGAAGATGCGGTCGAGCAGCAGCATCGCCGCCGCCGTCACCGCGATCATCAGCGCCGATACCGCAGCCATCATCGGATCGATCGATTCGGTCGCGTACATGTACATGCGCACCGGCAGGGTGACGGTGGCGGGCGAGGTGATGAAGATCGACATCGTGAGCTCGTCGAAGGAGTTGATGAAGGCGAGCAGCCAGCCGCCGGTGATGCCGGGCAGGATCATCGGCACGGTGATCCTGCGGAACACGATCCAGCCGGAGGCGCCGAGCGTGACGGCGGCCTGCTCTGCGCTGCGGTCGAGCCCCGACAGCGCCGCCAGCACCAGCCGGAGCACATAGGGCGTGACCACGACGATGTGGCCAGCCGTCAGCCAGACGAGGCTGCCGGTGGCGCCGAGCAGCGCGAACAGCCGGAGCAGCGCGACGCCGAGCACGAGATGCGGGATCATCAGCGGCGAAAGGAACAGCGCGTTGAGCGCCGCGCGGCCGCGGAAGTCGTAGCGGTCGAGCGCGAGGCCGGCGGCGACCGCGAGCACGACCGCGATCGTCGCGGCTGTCGCCGCCACCCACAGGCTGTTGAGGAAGGAGGCGACGAAGTCGGGATGTGCGAACACCGCCGCGAACCAGCGCAGCGAGACCTGCGTGGTCGGCAATGTCAAGGTGTTGGCCGGCGTGAACGCGACCAGGCAGATCACGATGAGCGGCGCCAGCACGAAGCCGACGACGAGCGCATGAAAGACCAGGGCGATCGGACCATTGTGGCGCATGCCGCTCATCCCAACGTCCGCCTGGCGCGCGCCTCGACGATTTGCTGATAGGCCAGCATGATGACGAGGTTGATGACCAGCACCAGGATCGCGATGGCCGCGCCCAGCGGCCAGTTCAGCTCGTGCATGTATTCGTCATACACCAGCGTCGCCGCCATCTTCAGCCGGCGGCCGCCGAGCAGCGCGGGGATGGCGAAGGCCGATGCCGACAGGCCGAACACGACCAGGCTGCCGGACAGCAGCCCCATCGTCACCTGCGGCAGCACCACCCGGCGCAGCGCCGTGAAGCGCGAGGCACCGAGCGTCCAGGCCGCGGCCTCGACCATCGGATCGAGCTTCTGCAGCGAGGTCCAGACCGGGATGACCATGAACGGCAGCATCACATGCACCAGCGCGATGACGATCGCCGTCTCGGTATAGAGGATCCTGACGGTGCCGAGACCGAACGCGCGGAACGCCTCGTTCACCAGCCCGGTGGGACCGAGCAGCATGCTCCAGCCGAAGGCGCGCACCACGACCGAAACCAGCAGCGGGCCGATGATCGCGAGCAGGAACACCGAGCGCCAGGGCTCGCGCATGCGCGCCAGGATGTAGGCCTCGGGCGCGCCGATCAACGCGCAGATCACCGTGGTCAGCGCGGCGAGCCGCAGTGTGCGCCAGAAGATATTGAGGAAGTAGCTGTCGGAGAGAATCGCCGCGTAGTGCGCCAGCGTGGTCTCGTCCTTGACGCCGGTCGCGGCGTCATAGACGTGGAACGACAGCGCCAGTGTGAGCGCGAGCGGCACGACCACCAACGCGGTGAACAGCAGCGCGCCCGGCGCCGCCAGCAGCCATGGTGTCGTCGCGCGCGTGCTCATGCCGGTGGCGCTCCGTCAGGCTTCGACGCGCGTGCAGCGGCGCTGCTCCAGGCGAGGCCGACCTGATCGCCCTCGCGCGCCGGCTCCTCGCCGGCATTGGGCAGGGAGACGCCGATCAATCCGGCCGGCGTCTCCACGGTGAAGAACCAGGTGCTGCCGAGGAAGAACCGCGCCTGGATGCGACCGTCGAGCACGCCGGCGCCAGGCGAGGTGAGACTGATCTTCTCCGGCCGGATCGCCAGCATGGCGGCTGCGCCGTCGGCGAGACCCGTGGCCTCGCACGGCAGCACGCGCCCGCCGATCTCGACGCCACCATCGCGCCAGATGCCGGACAGCCGGTTCATCTTGCCGACGAACGAGGAGATGAAGGGTGTCGCAGGACGTTCGTACAATCGATAGGGCGCATCGACCTGCATGATGCGGCCCTGCTCCATGACCACGACGCGATCGCTCATCGACAGCGCCTCGCCCTGGTCATGGGTCACCATGATCGTGGTGGTGCCGACGCGCTGCTGGATGCCGCGCAGCTCGAACTGCATCTCCTCGCGCAGCTTGGCGTCGAGGTTCGACAAGGGCTCGTCGAGCAGCAGCACCGGCGGATCGATGACGAGCGCGCGCGCCACCGCGACGCGCTGACGCTGGCCGCCGGAGAGCTGGCGCGGATAGCGGTCGGCGAGCGATGCGAGCTGCACCAGCGCCAGCACCTGGCTCACGCGCACGTCGCGCTCGGCCCTGGCGACCTTGCGCATCTCCAATCCGAACGAGACGTTCTGCGCCACCGTCATGTGCGGAAACAGCGCGTAGCTCTGGAACACGATGCCGAGGCCGCGGCGGTCGGGCTTCTCATGGGTGATGTCGCGACCGTCGAGCGTGATCCGGCCCGAGGTCGGCTCGACCAGGCCGGCGATCATCTGGAGCGTCGTGGTCTTGCCGCAGCCGGAGGGGCCGAGCAGCGAGATGAACTCGCCCTTGGCGACGCTGAGGCTGACATCGCTGACCGCAGCGACATCGCCGTAGCGCCTGGTGAGACCGTCCAGCGTCAGGAAACCCATGCGTCCTCGCGCGGGAAGCTCCCTTCGCCATCAGCAGGGATTGCCGCCCTGGGGCTCCTTCATGCCGGCGGGCCATGCAGACGGTCAATCATGAATTCCGATATCCTGAATTTATCTATCTGGAATTCTAATATATGAAATCTATACGACAGATTTGCCTCCAACATTCAGCTCTGCAGATGACGACAGCCGACAGCGATTCGTCCTCCAGCCTTCGCCGGGCCCTGAAGCTGCTGCGCATCCTCGCTGAGGGCGACCCCGACGGGTTGCGGCTGAAGGACGTCGCCGAGGCCGCGGGCTGCAGCCAGCCGACCGCGCATCGCATGCTGCAGGATCTCGCCGCCGAAGGTTTCGCCGAGCAGGCGGCCGGCAAGCGCTATCGCCTGGCGCTCGACTTCTACGTGCTCGCCGCACGCGCGGGCCAGGCCAGCGGCCTACGCGAGGCGGCGCGGCCGGCGCTGCTGCGGCTGTCGGCAACCTTGAGCGACACGATCTTCCTGCTGGTGCGCAACGGCTTCGACGCGGTCTGCCTCGACCGCGTCGAAGGACCGTTTCCGATCCGCTCCTTCACCGGCGACATCGGCGGCAAGGTGCCGCTCGGGCTGGGCCAGGGCAGCCTCGCGATTCTCGCCAACCTGCCCGAGGACGAGCAGGAGGCGGTGATCCGCTTCAACATCCCGCGCCTGCTCGATCGCGGTTTCCTGGACGAGGCCTCGCTGCGCAGCGCGCTGGCACAGGCCCGCGCGCAGGGCTGGGTCAACACCAGCACCGGGCTCATTCCCGGCATGGCCGGCGTCGGCGTGCCGGTGCTGGATACGCAGGGCCGCGCGGTGGCGGCGCTCAGCGTCGGCACGCTGGCGGAGCGGCTGAATGCGGATCGGCTGCCGCATGTCGTGAGGATCCTGCAAAGCGAGGCGCTGGCGCTGGCGGGGAAGCTCAACCCGTTCGATGTCGCCTTGCGCTATCCGTCGCGGAGTCTGAGTACGATTGCGGGGAACTGATCTTCCTCAATCACAACCACCGTCATTCCGGGGCAAGGCCGCAGGCCTTGAACCCGGAATCCCGATGCTGTCTTGCGTCGTTCGGTAATCTCGGGATTCCGGGTTCGATCGTCCACACGCGGCTGCGTGTGGACGATTGCCTCGGAATGACAGCCAAGTGTCTGGCGCCACGCCACTGATGCAGCTGCCTAAGTCACCCACTCCGCGCGGATGCCGCGCGGCGCGGCATTGCTCTCCGGCTCGCGCCAAGAGAAGCTGAACATGCCTATTGGCTCGACCTGTTCGAGCTCAACTCGGACGATGTCGCGCGCGATCACGACGATGAACGGCGCCGGCGGTTTCTCGGCCGTCAATTGCCGCGGCGGCGAGAACACCGTCCCGACGCTTTCCACCAGCAGCGGCCGCGGCGCCTCGTGAACCTTCACGAGGCCCTTGATGCGCAGCAGCCGCTCGCCGAGCCGGCCCGCGACATTGTCGAGCCAGCCGGCGAGGTCGGCATAGGCAATCTCAGCCGGCGGGCGGACGAGGCAGAGCGCGAGACGCGGATGCGCGGCGGACAGATCGGGCGCGACCTCGCGCAGCGGCAGCGATGTTGCCAGCGGCGCGAATGCGGCCGTCACGATGGCCACGCGATTTGCGCTGGCAATCGCCTCGGCCACGGGATTGAGCTGCGCGATCGCAACCTGCGCTCCGACAAGCGCGTCAAGCGCGAGATCGGCCTTGGTCGCGACGATGCGATGCGCCGCCGCCCATTGCGCGGCAGCTTCCTCGAATGTCGCGACGCCGAGCCCGCGTGTGAGATCGTAGGTCGCGACGACGGCGACGCGCATACGGTGCTCGGCGAGCGTCGCGAGCTGGCGCAGCACCGGGCCGGGCATTGACAGGCCCGAGGTCTCCAGGATGATCCGGCGCAGCGGCGGCAGCCCATCCGGGCGCGGCGCCATGATCAGGCGATCGATGGTGAAGGCGAGATCGCTGCCGACCTGACAGCACACGCAGCCGTTCGACAGCATCGCCATCGGCACGTCGTCGCCGCTCTCGCGCAGCAGCACGCCGTCGAGCCCGACCTCGCCGGCCTCGTTGACGATCACGGCCGTATCCGACGCCGTCTCCGCGGTGAGCACGTCGCGCAGCAGCGACGTCTTGCCGGAGCCGAGGAAGCCGGTCAGGACGAAGAAGTCGATGCTAGAGGCGCTCATGGCGCCGCGGCGTCCTTGGTGGCGTACTTCTCCGGCACGTCGCTTTCCCAGCTCGCCTTCACCAGATCGCGGACGTCGGCGAGCAACTCTTCGGTATCGTAGATAATGCCGTCCTTGATCGTGAATTTGAGGCCGCGATGCCACTCGACCGCGTTGGTCGCATCGTTGAAGCGCATCGCGCCGGTGCCGTAGAGCAGCTTGAAGTCGGTCAGCGGATTGTGGTCGTGCACCAGCAGGTCGGCGCGCATGCCGACGTCGACCGTGCCGATCTCATTCTCCAGGCCGCACAGCGCAGCACCCTGCGAGGTCGCCGAGCGGATCACCTCCAGCGGATGGAAGCCGGCCTCCTGCAGCAGCTCGAGCTCGCGGACATAGCCGAAGCCGAAGATCTGGTAGATGAAGCCGGAATCCGAGCCGGTGCAGACGCGGCCGCCGCGGTTCTTGTATTCGTTGATGAACGCCATCCAGAGCCGGTAATTCTCCTTCCACTCGATCTCGTTCTGGGTCGACCAGCGATACCAGTACGAGCCGTGGCCGCCGCGCTGCGGAGTGAAGTAGTCCCACATCGACTTCCAGGTATACTCCTTGTGCCAATACGCCTGGCGCGCGCGCATCAGGTCGCGATTGGCGTCATAGATGGTGAAGGTCGGGACGAAGGTGAAGCCGATCTCCAGGAACTGCTCCAGCACCCCGTTCCACTTGGCCGAGCCGGGCTCGGCGCCCTGCTTGAACATCTGCCCCGAGACCGAGAAGCGGAAATATTCGTCGGTGTAGTTGTAGTCGAGCGGGAAGTTCTGGATGACGCGATCCTCGAACAGCGCCTCCGGCAGGCCGTAGTAGTGCTCGGCGCTGGTGAGGCCCCATTTTGCTGTCGTCAGCGCATTCATGCGCGACACCGCCATCTGCGCGTGGTGGCAGCCGGTGCGCAGGCCGATCTGTTTGCACTCGTCGAGCGCGGCTTCCATGATATCAGGCGGCGCGCCGAAGAACTTGATGCCGTCGGCGCCGCGCTCCTTGACCTGACGCAGCCACTCCCGCCCCTGCTCCGGCGTGTAGATCGTCTTGACCATGTCGTTGACGGCCGGGAAGTAGGCATAGGCGAGCAGCCGCGGCGCGGCGATCGTATTGTTCGCGGCGCGCTCTTTCTGGTCGAGCATCCAGGACAGGCCGTTCATCGAGCCCATCTCGCGCACCGTGGTGACGCCATGCGCGAGCCAGAGCTTGTAGACGTAGTCGACCGGCGGCACCCAGCCATTGGCGGAGTGATAGGCGACGCCGGCATGGGCGTGGCAGTCGACGAAGCCGGGCGTCACCCATTTGCCGCGGCAGTCGATCTCGTGATCGGCCGGCTCGCCGGCATTTCCGGCATAGCCGTAGCCGACGACCTTCTTGATGCTGACGATGCGGCCATTCTCGACGATGATGTCGACGGGGCCGATCGGCGGCGCGCCGGTGCCGTCGATCACGGTGGCGCTGCGCAGCGCCAGCCGCTTGAACGGCCCGACGCCGCGATCCCTGGTCGTGGCCTTCGGCACGATCGGCGCCGCGCCCTTGTTCCGGATGAAGGCGAGCTCATCGCCGGGGAGCGTGGCTTGGTCGGTCATGAGCGCGTTTCCTCACTGTCATAACGTAGGGTGGGCAAAGCGAAGCGTGCCCACCCTGTGTCCGTTCCTTGCAACATGGTGGGCACGGCGCTGCGCGCCTTTGCCCACCCTACGATCCGTCTTCTCGTCATTGCGAGCGAAGCGAAGCAATCCAGGGCTCCAAGGAAAGGTCTGGATTGCTTCGTCGCTGCGCTCCTCGCAATGACGGCGTCTGCCGTCATCCAGTCCGATACTTCCGCGCGAACGCGACGCTGCCGAACACCGTGAACGCCATGGTCACCGCGAGCAGCATGAAGGCGAGCGCGGCGCCCATCGGCCAGTTGTTGCCGCGCACGAACTGGTCGTACACCGCAGGCGCCATCATCTTGAATCGGGGGCCGCCGAGAAGCACCGCCGTTGCATAGGTGTTCATGCACAAAACGAACACCAGGATCGAGCCGGCGGCGACGCCGGGACCGGACAGTGGCAGGATGACCCGCCAGAACACCCGCGCGCCGGAGGCGCCGAGATTGGCGGCAGCATATTCGAGATCACGCGGAATGCTCTCGATCACCGCCGACAGCGTCAGGATCATGTAGGGCAGCACCACCGCGATGATGCCGATAATCACCGCCTTGGTCGTGTACATGATCTCGAGCGGCGCCGAGATGAGACCGATCTTGAGCAGCGTCGTATTGACGAGCCCGTCGCGCGCGAACAGCGCCATCCAGCCGGCGGAGCGCACGACATTGCCGACCAGCAGCGGAAACAGCGTCGCGATCACGACCAGGCTCTTCCAACGGCTCTCCATGCGGCCAAGCCAATAGGCCGCCGGAAACGCCAGGATCAGCGTCAGCAAGGTGCACAGCAGCGCGATGCCGAGCGTCGCAAGGATGATCTGCTGATAATACGGATCGGTCGCGGCCGTGAGGTAGTTGTCCGGCGACAGCGCCTGCACCATCAGCTGGGTCGGGCTGAACTGGTTGAGCGAGATCCGGAACATCAGGACCATCGGCCCGACCAGCAGCGCCAGGACCAGCAGACAGGCAGGAACGACCAGCAGCGCCATCGCGCGAGCTCCGATTGCGATTGTGCAAGGCTCCTGCGGCAAATCCGCAGGAGCGCAGGGTCAAGAGGCCTAGGCCTTGAACTCCTTGTTCCAGAAGTCGAGCGTGCGCTGCGAGCGCCCGGCGGCATAGGCATAGTCCGGCTTCAGCAGCCGCGCGCGCTCGGCCTCGGTGAGGCTGACCTGCTTGGCGAGATCCTCCGGCAAAGGCGCGTCGGTGACGGTCGGGACGTAGCCCATCTTGTCGGCGAAGCCGCCCTGCGCCTTGGCGTCGAGCATCGCGTCGAGATAGGCGAAGCCGCCGGCCTTGTTCTTGGCGTTCTTCGGCACCGAGGCCTGGAACACGATGGCTGGCGTGCCCTCTTTCGGCACGACATGGGCGAGCGGAATGCCGGACTTCTTCCACATGAAGCCACGGGCGAGCCACATCGTGGTCAGCCAGACCTCCTCCGACTTCAGCGCCGCCGCCAGCGCCTCGTTCGACGGATAGATCTTCACGTCGAGCGAGCGCCATTCCATCAGCTTCTTCTCGGCCGGATCGAGATTGCTGACGCCGCCGCCGCCGGCCAGCGCCGCCGCCAGCGTGTTGTTGGGATAGAGGATGTCGGCGAGACCGATCTTGCCGCGCCACTTCGGATCCCAGAGATCGGCGAAGGATTGCGGCGGCGTCTTCACCTGGTTGGTGTTGTAGAGAATCACCTGCGCCGAATAGATATGCGGAATCGCGATCTCGCTTCGAAGCTCCGGGAACACCTTGTCGAGCCGCTTCACCTGGGCGGCATCGACCTTCTCGAACACGTCGGACTGCGACACGATGTAGGCGTCGTTGTCGGACAGGCAGGCGACGTCCATCGAGCCGCGCCGGCTCTGCCGCTCGGCCAGCAGCTTGGTCTTGCGCGGATCGGCATTGGCGACGTCCTGCACGATCTCGAAGCCCTTCGGCGTCATGATCGGCTTGTCGATGATGTCAGAGAGCAACTGGCCGTAGTCGCCGCCCCAGGTGCCGACCACGACCTGTCCGCCTTCGGCGCGGGCGGTTGGCATGCCGGAGGCCAGCGCGGCCATGCCGGCGCTGGCAGAGAGAAAATGACGTCGCGAAATCATGGCAGAACCTCTCGCTGTGGATGGGATGCGTTACGAAGATGTCTGAGGCACGAGACGCGGGACCTTGCGGTCCCATTGCAGCGACACCGGATCATCGGGCCTGAGCGCCGCCAGCGGCTCGCCGGCGTCGGGCGTCGGGCTGATCGCGACCAGCGTCTCATCACCGAGTGCCACCACATATTCGGTCTGCGCGCCCATATAGGTGATCGCCTGCAGGCGGCCGCGCACCTCGCCGGACTCGCCGGGCGCGATGACAATCCGTTCCGGACGCAGCGCGAAGGCGTCGGCATCGTCGCGCTCGCCGCTGCTGACATCGACCGGCAGCAGCAGGCCGCCGCTGGTGCGGAACTGGCGCTCATTCGCACGCCGGCCCGCCACGATGTTGCAGCGGCCGACGAAGTCCGCCACGAACGCATCCTTCGGCGAGTCGTAGAGCTCCTGCGGCGTGCCGATCTGGCGCACGCGGCCGCCCTCCATCACCACGAGGCGGTCGGCCATGGTCAGCGCCTCCTCGCGGTCATGCGTCACCATCAGCGTCGTCAGGCCGAGCCGCTGCTGCAGCGCGCGGATCTCGAGCCGCACCTCGGCGCGCAGCTTGGCATCGAGATTCGACAGGGGCTCGTCGAGCAGGAAGATGCGCGGATTGATCACCAGCGCGCGCGCCAGCGCCACGCGCTGCTGCTGTCCGCCGGACAATTGCCGCGGCAGCCGGTCGGCGAGATGCGACAGCCGCACCAGCTTCAGCGCCTCCGCAATTTTCGTCTTGCGTTCGGCCGTACCGAGGCCGCGCATCTCCAGGCCGAAGCCGACATTGTCGGCCGCGCTCATGTGCGGAAACAGCGCATAGGACTGGAACACCATGCCGGTGGCGCGCTTGTAGGCCGGCAGATGCGTGACGTCCTCGCGGTCGAACAGCACGCGGCCACTGGTCGGCGGCAGGAAGCCGGCGACCATGCGCAAGGTCGTGGTCTTGCCGCAGCCGGACGGGCCGAGCAGCGCGACAAGTTCGCCCTCATTGACGGCAAGATCGAGCCCTTCCACGCCGATCGACGTGCCGAAGCGCTTGGTCAGCTTCTCCAATGTGAGCTGCGCCATCACACCACCCGCGACAGTTTGACGAAGCGGTCGGTGATCACCATCAGCAGCCCGACCAGCGCGATCTGCACGGTGGCGACGGCAGCGAGCGTCGGATCGATGCGGAATTCGAGATAGTTCAGCATGGCAACGGGAAGTGTGATCCGTCCGGGCCCGACCAGCAGCATCGACAGATCGAGATTCTCGAAACTCTGGATGAAGGAGAACATCGCAGCCGCCACGATGCCGGAGCGCATCATCGGCAGGGTGATGCGGCGGAACACCGTGAACGGGCTGGCGCCGAGATTGGCGGCGGCCTCCTCGGCGGCACGGTCGAGTCCCTGCAGGCTAGCGACAACGAGCCGGACCGTCCACGGGATCGCCAGCAGCGTATGCGCGGCGACGAGGCCTTCCGTGGTCGCCTTGATGTCGCGGTCGAGCAGGTCCTCCGCCAGCACGTAGAGCATGTAGAGGCCGGAGCCGGCGACCACGCCGGGCACCGCGAGCGGCGCCAGCAGGAACGAGCTCAGCGCCTGGCGGCCGCGGAACTCGCCGCGCACGATGGCGAGCGCCGCCGCCGTGCCCAAGGGCACGCCGATCGCGGTGGCGAGCAGCGCGACCTGGAAGCTCGTCACCAGGCCGCGCAGGAATTCGGGCTTGCTCAGCGCGTTGGCGTACCATTTGAGCGACAGCGCCGGCGGCGGAAAGCTCACGATCTCCTGCGCGAAGAAGCTCGTCATCACGATCATGATCACGGGCGCGAAGATGATGGCATAGGCGACGACGATCAGTGTCCGCACTGCGAATGGGCCGAGTGATGGTTGTCCCGTAAAACGGAACAGCATTGCAGACACCTCAACAAACAGATCAGCAACTTATGCGGCGCATCGTAGTCGGCGGCTCCGCCGCCGCCAAGCCTGTGCCACGGGTTATCGCAATGCACATACGCATGGGCGACACGATGCTGCGATCCTGACGCGTGACGCGGTGCCGCTTCCATCTTGGCGCTAGCGCCGTGCGCGCATGTCCCGTCGCCGGCGCGGGGGCCTTGCTGATTTCTGGATTTCCGATCGCGGGCACGGCCTGCGCGACGGTCCGTCGCAGCGGCGCGGTTTTGGGCAATGCGTGCTCAATTCTTGCACCGGCACGATCCAATATTTTGTGCGTCCACGGACAAGTCATCCGCGCGGGCGCGCACCTAAGCTTCGCCCCGAGCTTGGACCGGGGCGACGGCACCAATGCACCGCCGGACCAGCGCGACATCATCGTTCGAAGGAGCTGGCAACATGCAGACGAGGCTATTCACTGGGGCGCGGCGCGCGTGGCTTGCCGCGCTCGGCGCCATCATCGCGGCGGGACTTCTCGCGCCGATCGACGCTCAAGCGGCGACGCCCGCGGGCTGCGCGGCGCTGAAGGAGAAATATCCGGACTGGAAGGGCAAGACGCTGGTCAATGCCATCAACCCGCACACGCCGGGCTACGAGTCGATCGACCCGAAGGATCCGAGCAAATATGTCGGCTTCGACATCGATCTGGGCGAGGCCATCGGCGACTGCCTCGGCTTCAAGCTGACCTACAAGCCGGTGACCTTCGCAGCGCTTCTGACGACGCTGGCGAGCGGCCAGGCCGACATCGTGATCTCCGACATCTACGCCACCAAGGAGCGCGCCAAGGCCGCCGACTTCATCACCTACTCCAAGGTGTTCGACGGCGTGCTGGTCGCCAAGGGCAATCCGAAGGGCATCAACGGCATCAACATGTCGATGTGCGGCGCGGCCGCGGCCGAGAACACCGGCTATGTCGAGGTGCCGCTGATCCAGGATCTCGCGCCGAAATGCAAGGAAGCCGGCAAGCCCGAGCCGACGATCCAGCTCTATGACAACAACGCCAACTGCATCCAGGCCATCCTCGCCGGCCGCGCCGATACCTATGTCAACGACGTCAACACGGTCGACCAGGCGGTGAAGGCCTATCCGGACAAGCTCGAGAAGGCGATCGCCGTCACCATCCCCTATTCGGTCGGCATCGCCGTGCCCAAGGACAAGCCGAAGTTCCGCGATGCCGTGCTCGCCGCCCTGATCGAGGTGCAGAAGGAAGGCATCCACCAGGAACTCCTGAAGAAGTGGCAGCTCGATCCTGCCAACTTCAAGGAGCCGGACATCCTGACGGCGGACTAACAGGCCTAGCGGTTCGCTGCGACGAGCCCTAGCCAAGCAGACGGTGCGCTCCCTCTCCCCGTTCTTACGGGGAGAGGGTTGGGGTGAGGGGCAGCCGCACGGGAAGTGTCCGCCGTGAGACCTGTCCCCCCTCACCCGCCGCAGCCGCGCACTATGAGCTCAATCTCGTAGCATGGGCAAAGCGCAGCGTGCCCACCCTTGCTTCCACACGATGATCACGGTGGGCACGGCGCGTCGCGCCTTTGCCCACCCTACGCTCCTCCCGGGTCGACCTCATGTCCCTCTTCCTGCATTATCTCAGCATGCCGTATCTGCTGCAGGGCATCGAGCTGACCCTGCAGGTCACCGCGCTCGGCCTGGTCGGCGGTCTCATTCTCGGCCTCGTGCTCGCGGCGATGCAGCTCAGCCGGTTCTGGCTGCTGGCCGCGATCGCGCGCGGCTACACCGTGATCTTCCGCGGCACGCCGCTGATCCTGCAGATGGTGTTCGCCTACGACGCGCTGCCGCATATCGGCATCAAGTTGCCGGCGGTGCTGGCGGCGGGCCTCGCGCTCGCCTGCAACGAGGCGCCGTTCATCGCCGAGATGCTGCGCTCCGGCGTGCTCGGCGTCGATCGCGGCCAGCTCCTGGCCGGCCAGGCGCTGGGCATGACACCCGGCGTCCTGATGCGCCGGATCATCGCGCCGCAGGCGATCCGCACCATGATTCCCGCGTTCGGCAACGAGGCGGTGAGCGCGCTGAAGAACTCCTCGCTCGCCTCCGTCATCGCCGTGCAGGAGCTTACCCTGCGCTCGACGCAGCTCGCGTCCTCCACGTTCGACTTCTTCTCGATCTTCTTCGCCTCGGGTCTCATCTATCTCGTGCTGACCGGCGCGATCAGCGTCATCCAGCTTTCGCTCGAATGGCTGCTCGATCTCGACCGCACGGCGAAGCAGCGCAAGCTGGCGGACTACCTTGCGCTATTGTTACCTCGGCGCCGCGCCGACGTCGCGACGAAGCTGGAGCTCGCGGAGAAGACAGCCCCGGCCATCGAGGCCGCGCCGCCCGAGCCCGCCGAGCTGAAGGAGACGCCGCCGCTCGCCTTGTCGATCGAAGACCGGGCCCGGCGTGCCGCAACGATCGCCCGCAACAACGTCGCCGTCGAGGTCACGGATCTGCGCAAGGCCTATGACGGCAACAAGGTGCTGGACGGCCTCGATCTCACCGTACGCATCGGCGAGGTGATCGCGCTGCTCGGGCCGTCCGGCTCCGGCAAGAGCACCCTGCTCCGCTGCATCAACCATCTGGAGAACTGGGACGCCGGCGACATCCGCGTCGGCGGCCGCAAGCTCGGTTTCGACGACCGGGGACGCAAGCTGTCGCCGCGCGCCATCGCCAACGAGCGCGCCAATGTCGGCGTCGGCATGGTGTTCCAGCAGTTCAATCTGTTCGCGCATCTCACGGCCAAGGAGAATATCGCCGGTCCCTTGCGCTGGGTGCATGGGCTCGGCCGCTTCGAAGCGGAGCGTCGCGCCCTTGAACTGCTCGACCGTGTCGGCCTGTCGCATCGCGCCGATGCGCTGCCGCGGCATCTCTCCGGCGGCCAGCAGCAGCGCGTCGCGATCGCCCGCGCGCTGGCGCCGAATCCGAGCGTGCTGCTGCTGGACGAGCCGACCTCCGCGCTCGATCCGGAGCTGGTCAACGAGGTGCTGGAGGTGATCCGCCGTCTCGCCATCGACGACGGCCTCACGATGATCATCTCGACGCACCAGATCCGCTTCGCCGACGAGGTCGCCGACCGCGTCGCCTTCCTCAATGGCGGCGTCATCCTCGAGGAAGGCCCCGCACACGAGGTGCTGACCAACCCGCGCCATCCGCTGACCGCGCGCTTCCTCTCGGTGATGGAGGCCGAGCGGCCGAAGGACGCGGTGGCATGAGTTCATCCTTCACGTTAGGAGCGAGCGCTTGCGTGCGGCCATCCTTCGAGACGCCCGCCTGCAGCGGCCTCCTCAGGATGAGGTCCGTGGGTGAGGTGGCCTCGCTTCCGACCCTCATGGTGAGGAGGCGCGCAGCGCCGTCTCCGGACGATGCCTCCGGCATCGCCTTGAGAACCATGAGGCCCGCCCTCGAATTCACCGCACGACAATCTCGATCTCTGAGCAAAGAGGCCCTCGCATGAAACACCATCTGCTGCCGGTGTCCAACAAGACCGTCCATTGGGGCTATTTCTCCAAGGTGGTGACGCCGGCGCTCACCCTGCGCTCCGGCGAGCGCGCCACGATCGAGACGCTGACGCATCACGCCAATGACGACTATGAGCGCATGATCAAGGACGATCCCGGCGCGGAAAGCGTGTTCAAGTGGACGAAAGAGCACAAGGCCGTGGCGCGGCGCGGCTCCGGTCCGACCGAGGGCCCGTTCATCCGCGGCTCCGGCGAAGGCATCGGCGTGCATCTGCTGACCGGACCGGTGGCGATCGAAGGCGCCGAGCCCGGCGACGTGCTCGAGGTGCGCATCCTCGACATAAGGCCGCGGCCGAGCCGATGCGGCTGCCATGCCGGCAAGTGCTTCGGCTCCAACGCCGCCGCCAATTGGGGCTTCCACTATCACGACCTGATCGAGGAGCCGAAGCCGCGCGAGGTCATCACCATCTTCGAGCTGGACACCGCGGGCGAGCCGTTCGCCAAGGCGGTCTACAACTACGTCTGGACGCCGCAGACCGATCCCGACGGCATCGTGCACCCGACCATCGACTATCCCGGCGTGCCGGTCGACCACGCCACGATCAAGAAGCGCGAGAACATCCTGCCCAATGTGAAGGTGCCGGCACGGCTGCATTTCGGCACGATGGGGCTCGCGCCATCGGAGGCCGACTATGTCTCATCGATCCCCCCGAGCTACACCGGCGGCAACATCGACGACTGGCGTATCGGCAAGGGCGCGCGGATGTACTATCCGGTCGCCGTGCCCGGCGCCTATTTCTCGGTCGGCGATCCCCATGCCGCGCAGGGCGACAGCGAACTCGGCGGCACCGCGATCGAGACCTCGCTCACCGGCGACTTCGAGTTCATCCTGCACAAGAAGAGCGACCTCGGCGGCACGCAGCTCGAGGGCCTGACGCATCCGCTGCTGGAGACCGACCAGGCGTGGTCGGTCTACGGCTTCACCTATCCGAACTATCTCGCCGAGCTCGGCGCCAATGCGCAGACCGAGATCGCCAACCACTCCAGTCTCGACCGCGCCATGCGCGACGCCTTCCGCAAGCTCCGCCGCTTCCTGATGACGGTGCACCACCTCAGCGAGGACGAGGCGATCTCGCTGATGTCGGTCGGCGCCGACTTCGGCGTCACCCAGGTGGTCGACGCCAATTGGGGCGTGCATGGCACGATCCGGAAGAACGTGTTCCGGTGTGAGTGATTTTGCGAAACGTATAGCCAGCTCCCGCCCCGCGGATGGTGCGCTCCCTCCCCCCTTGTGGGCCCCTTGTGGGGAGGGTTGGGGAGAGGGGTGCCCCGGGGCGAGACCGCCGTTGTGGGCCCCCTCCCCTAACCCCTCCCCACAAGGGGGAGGGGAACCGATCGCGCCTGTGGCACGAGCACCGATCCAAATGAGTGGAGGAATAGCGAACTGAACAACACCGATACACGGCAGGTCATGAAGCTCATCTGGCACGGGGGTTGCTTAGAATTCCCCGACCCGGGGCGTGCCATGAGTTTTCGTCCGTTCACCAGCGAATCCTATGCCGAGGGCGAGCGTCCGGAGGCGTGGCGCGACGTGCTGAATGCGGTCGGGCTGCAGCCCGCGGCGAAGACGCCATTTTATGATGGTCATGCCACCGCCTCGCATCGCCAAGCGCCGGGCATCGCTCTTTCGCGGCTGTCGGCGGGCGCGCAGGCGATCACTGCAGTTCCGCAGGCCCATGCGGATCTGCCGATCGCCCTGCTCGCGATCGAGGACGGCGCCCTGCTCCGCTGCAGCGACGGCCATCGCATCGTCCCCGCGGGACATCTGATGCTGTTGCCGCGCGCCGGCGACTGGAGCATCGCGTTCCAGCGCGGTCTGCGCGCCATCGTGCTGTCGGTGACGGCGGACGCTCTGCATGGCCGCATCAGCGGCAGGCTGAAATTGGCCCAAGCCCAGGTGATCGCGCCGAGCGGCCTGGCCGACGTGGTCTGCCGCACCATCGAGGCCACCGCACGCGCGCTCGACACCCTGAGCGATGCCGAATGGAGCACGGTCGCGCAGAGCATGGTCGATCTGCTGCTCACACTCGCCCATCAACAAGCCGCGCCGGCGGCGGAGGCCGGCAGCAGCGCGACGCAGGCCGCGATCCTGCACCGGCTCTGCCAGACCATCGAGCGGCGGCTCGACGATGCCGAGCTGACGCCGGCGCGGGTGGCCCAGGCCGAAGGCATTTCCGAGCGCTATCTGCAAAAGCTGTTCGAGAGCGCCGGCGACAATTTCAGCCACTACGTAAGAGAACGGCGGCTGCAACGGGCCTGGACCGACCTGTCCAATCCGGCCGAAGCCAACCATTCGATCTCGGAGATCGCCTATCGCTACGGCTTCGCCGATTCAGCGCATTTCAGCCGCAGCTTCCGCGCCCGCTTCGGCCTGTCGCCGCGCGAATTCCGGCAGCAGAAGGCCGAGCAGGCGGTGACGGCGGCGGCCCCGCGCGGCCAGCGCGGATGGCCGCAGGACGCGCTGGCGCAGCAGCGCGCCTGCGAGAGGCCGGCGTCGGCCAGGAGCGATGTCGCCCTGCCCGCGCCGGCCAACGACCAGGACGCGCAGCGGCATCACCATCATCTGGCGGTGTCGGCCGAGCGCGTGCATTGGGGCTATTTCAGCCGCTCGCTGCCGCCGCAGATCGAAATCGCGTCCGGCGACACGATCACGGTGGAGACGCTGACCCAGCATGCCTCGGATGATCCGGAGCTGATGATCGCAGGCGACGCGGCTGCGCTCAGCGTGTTCGGCTGGACTAAGGCGAAGAAGAACGTCGACCGCCGCGGCGCCGGCCCGATGGACGCCAGTGTGTTCGGCCGCGGCGCCGGCGAAGGCTTCGGCGTGCACATCTGCACTGGTCCGGTGGCGATCAAGGACGCACAGCCCGGCGACGTGCTCGAGGTGCGCATCCTCGACATCGTGCCGCGGCCAAGCCGCAACCCGAAACATGCAGGCCGCGTGTTCGGCTCCAGCGTCGCGGCGTGGTGGGGCTATCACTACAACGAGCTGATCGCCGCGCCGGCGCCGCGCGAGGCGGTGACGATCTACGAGATCTTCGCCGATGCGCCCGAGCCGCATGCCCGCGCGCTGTATTCCTACCGCTGGGAGCCGCAGACCGATCCCAACGGGATCGTGCACACAACCTACGACTATCCCGGCGTGCCGGTCGCCCCCGACAGCATCAAGCGCCGCCACGGCGTGCTCGACAACATCCGCATTCCCTTGCGGCCGCATTTCGGCGTCATCGCGGTGGCGCCGCGCGAGGCCGATTTCGTCGATTCGATTCCGCCCTCCTATTTCGGCGGCAATCTCGACAATTGGCGGCTCGGCAGGGGATCGACGGTGTATCTGCCGGTCGCGGTGCCCGGCGCGCTGCTGTCCGTCGGCGATCCCCACGCCACCCAGGGCGATGGGGAGCTCGGCGGCACCGCGATCGAATGCTCGATGACCGGCACGTTCCAAGTGATCCTGCACAAGAAGGCGCTACTCGCGGGGCAGCCGTTCGCCGATCTCTCCTACCCGCTGATCGAAACCGCGACCGACTGGGTGCTGACCGGCTTCAGCCATCCGAACTATCTCGCTGAGTTCGGTGCACAGGGCCAGAGCGAGGTCTACGCGACCTCCTCGCTCGACCTCGCGATGAAGGACGCGTTCCGCAAGATGCGGCGCTTCCTGATGCACGTCAAAGGCCTGAGCGAGGACGAGGCGGTCGCGCTGATGTCCGCCGCGGTGGATTTCGGCGTGACCCAGGTCGTCGACGGCAATTGGGGCGTCCACGCGATCCTGAGCAAGCGGCTGTTCGAGGATGAACGCTGACGTTCATTGCGCCCCAACTCCATCCCAGATCTCCGTCATTGCGAGCGAGCGAAGCAATCCAGGGCGTCACGCGCTGCCTGGATTGCTTCGTCGCTTCGCTCCTCGCAATGACGACCATTGCTGTCGCTACCACGAAGCCCAACAACAAAGGAGCATCCCTATGCAGTTCCACATGATCTCCGGCGCGACCAGGCCGGTGGCCCCCTTCAGCCACGCCGTCGAGACCGACGGCTTCGTGTTCGTCACCGGCCAGATGCCGGACTCGCCGGAGGCGCCGGGCATGCTGCCGGAGGGGATCGTGGATCAGACGAAGGCGGTGATGCAGAACTTGAAGCACATCCTCCAAGGTCTCAACCTCGGCCTCGAACATATTGTGATGTCTCGGATTTACCTGACCGAGTTCAAGCGGGATTACGCGGCGATGAATGAAACCTACCGTTCATTCTTCCCGCCGGACCGGCTGCCGGCCCGCACCTGCGTCGGCGTCACCGGCTTGGCCTATGACGCGCTGATCGAGATCGATCTGGTCTGCCGAAGACCATAGTACCCATTGGTAAACATCTCCTCAACGCGAGGCCCCGTCATTCGATCCGGGCTGGGGAGCGTCCCGCTGTCGCCGATTGCGCGCCGACGCCGGCCGGTGTCAATTCGCCAGACCATCAGGCGGGATCGTGGGGAGTGCCATGCCGTATCAGTTTTCCAATCGTCAGCAGATCCGCAAGCCGGCGGTGAGCAGCAAGGGCGGCATCGTCGCGGCACAGTCGCGGCGCGCCGCCGAGATCGGGGCCGAGGTGCTGGCCGCGGGCGGCGACTGCGTCGATGCCGTGGTCGCGACCGGCTTTGCGCTCGGCGTGCTCGAGCCGTGGATGAGCGGCCTCGGCGGCGGCGGCGCGATGGTGCTGTACCGCGCCAGGGACAACCATGTCGAAGTGATCGACTACGGCATGCGCGCGCCCGACAGCCTCGATGTCGCCGACTATCCGCTGGCCAATGACGGCAGCGTCGCGGCCGACATCTTCCCATGGCCCCGCGTCAAGGACGACCGCAATCTGCACGGCCCCGGCGCGATCGCGGTGCCCGGCGTCGTGGCCGGCATGGAGGCGGCGCATCGCCGTTACGCGCGGCTGCCATGGGCGGATCTGGTCACGCCGAGCGTGAAGCTCGCCGCCGAGGGCCTGCTGGTGGACTGGTGGACCACCGTGATGATCTCGAGCTGCGCCGCCGACCTGCGCCGCTATCCCGGCAGCGCCGCGGCCTATCTGAAGGATGGCCTGCCGCCGAATCCGCAATGGGGCGCCAAGGCGGTGACGCGGCTGCCGCAGGAGCAGTTGAAGGCGACGCTGGCCCATCTTGCCAGCGCCGGCGCGCGCGACTTCTACCGCGGCGACATCGCCCGCTCGCTGACCCGCGACATCCAGGCCGCCGGTGGCGCGCTTTCGGTGGATGACCTCGCCGCGTTCGAGGCGCATGTCCGAGAGCCGCTGCGCATTCCCTATCGCGGCGGCGCGGTGTTCGCGACGCCGGAGCTCACCGCCGGCCCGACGCTGGCTCACGCGCTGCGGCTGATGCAGGCGAGCGTAACGGCTTCGGGCAAGGCGCCGGATGCCGGCGCCTTCATCGCCTATGCCGAGGCGGTGCAGGCCGCCTATCGCGAGCGGCTCAACGACATGGGCGACGCGGCGGGCAAGCGCGCGATCGGCGCCGAATATCTGGCACCGGCCTGCACCACGCACTATTCGGTGGTCGATCGCGACGGCAACATGGCGGCGGTGACGCAGACCCTGCTGTCCGGCTTCGGCTCGAAATTCCAGGCGCCGCAGAGCGGCATCATGATGAACAACGGCATCATGTGGTTCGACCCGACGCCCGGCACAACGAATTCGCTGGCCCCCGGCAAGCGCTGCCTCACCAACTACACGCCGGTGGTGGCGCAGGCCGCCGACGGCCGCCGCCTCGCATTGGGCGCCTCCGGCGGCCGCCGCATCCTGCCCGCGGTGGCGCAGATGCTGTCCTTCGTGATGGACTACGGCATGGACCTCGATGCCGCGATCCACCAGCCGCGCATCGATGCCAGCGAAGGCGACGTGGTCGGCGCCGACACCCGGCTGCCGGCGGAGGTGATGGACGCGCTGACGGCGAAGTTCGAGACCGTGCCGGCGCCGGTGCAGACCATGCCGATGAAGTTCGCCTGCCCCAGCGTCGTGCTGCGCCAGGGCGACGCGAACAGCGGCGCGACGGAAATCTTCCATGCCTGGGGCGATGCGGTCGCGGAGAGCTGATCGAATGCGAGACACCGGCTGAACGGCAGTCCGCTCTCTCCGTTCTGCCGAGGCCGCGACGAATACCGCGACCCTACACAGGAGCGGTCTCCGACATCCCATGACGGGGCACAGAATTCACGGCCCATCCATCTAGCAACTCTTGAAATTGACCGCTGTGGTGTTGGCGCCGCAGACCAGAACCGCGACGCGCTCGGACGGACCCGCACGGTAGGCACCGGATAGCAGCGCGGCGAAGGCCGCGGCGCCGCCCGGCTCAGTTACGACGCGCAACGTCATCCACAACGCGCGCTGCGCCGCCCTTATGTCGTCGTCGCTGACGATGATCACCTCCGCCGCCGCGAACCGCTGCACGATCGGAAACACGCGCGCGCCGATCTGGCGCGGCGCAAGACTGTCGGCAGCGACGCCACCGGCGGGCGCGTCGACGGGGTGTCCGGCCGCCAGCGCGTCGCGCAGGGTCGGCGCGCCGTCCGACTCCACCGGCACGACCTTGACGCGTCCCTCGTACCACGCGGCGATGCCGCCGATCAGCCCGCCGCCGCCGACCGCCACCAGCAGCGTGTCGATATCATCTGCGTCGCGCTCCACCTCCAGCCCCACCGAGCCCTGCCCCAGCATGGTCTCGGGCTGATCAAACGCATGAATCGGCAAGGCGCCGCTCTCGGCGACATGTCGTTCGCTCGCCGCCAGCGCATCGGCATAGCGATCCCCGCCGACGTGGATCTCCGCGCCGAAGCGCTTGATGAGGTCGATCTTCGACGGCGAGGCGATGCTCGGCACGAAGATCGCTGCTCTCAGGCCAAGACGTTGCGCCGCCAGCGCCACCGCGACACCATGGTTGCCGCCGGACGCCGCGACCACACCGGCCCCCGGCACATCGCGGGTCAGGAGATTGGCGAACGCCCCGCGCGCCTTGAACGAGCCGCCATGCTGCATGAATTCGAGCTTCAGTCGCAATGGGGAAGACGGCAGGCCGAAATCGCCACCATCGACCGTTATCATCGGCGTGCGCCGGACGTAAGGCCGGATCAGCTCATAGGTGGCCGCGATCTGCTGCCGGGTTACCGCTGTCGATATGTCTGACATGCCGCACCTCGTTCCGATCGGCATGTCTTGACATAAATTAGCTAATTGGCAAAGTACCAAAATGGCGCCCGACCGCGTGTTCCGTGCACTGGCCAACGACAAGCGGCTGCAGATCCTGGAGTGGCTGCGCGATCCGACGCGGCATTTTCCGCCACAGAACGATGGCGACCTCGTCAAGGACGGGGTCTGCGGGCTATTCATTGCCGAAAAGCTCGGCGTCTCCGCGCCGACACTGAGCGAGCACATGCGCGTGCTGGTGGCCGCCGGCCTCGTCAAGGCCAAGCGCGCCAAGGGCTGGACGTTCTACAAGCGCGACGAGCAGGGATTGAAGGCGGCGCGACGGCTGCTCAGCGACGCGCTATAGGAATTATGCGAACCTTGGCGGGCAACGGGAATTGCGGCGAAGCGCGCCGAAGCATCATCCTGTCCACGACGACGGCGCAGCGATTTCTGCGAGGAAAGCTCGCCATGCGCGAAAGGGAGGCGGCGACGGCGTCCTCCTTGATCTTGTCGCTGTCGCTGCGATCGACCCGCTGCACCTCGACTCAGCACCAATCCGGTCGAGGCGTCGATTGGCCCTAGAAGTGCTTCGCGCGCCCTGGCCCTATGCGGCGCAGCCGTCGGGTCGCAAGCGAAGCCCGTTCGGCACAGATCCGAGCTATGGCTGCACGCCCGCTCCCGTCAGCCTCTCGGCGAGAAACGTGGTCAGCTCCCCCACCGTGCGGGAGTTGCTGCGGCCGCGCGCATAGGCGAGCTCGACGGTCGGCAAGCGCGGCAGACCGAGATCCTGCCGGATGATGCGCAACGGCGGCTGCACCAGGGCGCGCGCAAGGACGGTGATTCCCAGCCCCTCGAGCGTCGCCGCCTTGAGGCACTCGAAGCTCGGACTGACGAAGCTGAGATGCCAACGCCGGTCGTTCTGCTTCAGCGACGACATGGCGAAACGCCGATACGTGCAGCCGTCCGGGAAGAGGACGAGAGGGATCGACGCATCGTCGGGCGTGTAGTTCGGCCCGCAGACCCAGACCAATTGCTCTGTCAGCACCGAGGTGCCGGTTCGAGCCCCGGCCTCCTGCTTGAAGAAGGCGAGGTCGAATTCGCCGCGGGCGCTCCGCTTCATCAGGCTTTCCGACTGATTGGCTTCGACCTCGATGCCCACCATCGGATTCTTGGTCTTGAACCGCGCGAGCCACGTGGTGAAGTCGCGGCCAAAAAAGTCGAGCGGAACCCCCAGACGAACGAAACCGAGGAGGACATCCTCGCACATCGAGGCATAGGCCTCGTCATTGAGCTGGAGAATACGCCGCGCGTATTGGACGAAGCGGTCACCCTCGGGGGTCAGCTCCAGAACGCGGCCCTTGCGCCGCGTCAACAATGGCTTGCCCACCTGCAATTCCAGCTTGGACATCTGTTGGCTGATCGTCGACTGCGATCGCCCGACGGACTCTGCGGCCCGCGAGAAGCTCATCGTGTCCGCGATCACGAGAAACGATCTGAGGCAGTCGATATCGAAGTTCACGACAGTCCCCGCTATCGAAAAAGACGATACCAACATCGTCATAATTCACTTTGTCGGTCGGAACACACTTCGTAAAGACCAGAGTTGCGGCATGGGATGCCGGAACTCGCGTCAAGTCCCTGACGCGACGCAACGGGACTGCATTGCGGTCCCTTACCGCACTTCGCGTACAAAACCGCTCCGACACAAGGACCATCCCCGTGGCGATCAGCACCGTCGTCTTCGACGCCTACGGCACCCTCTACGACATTCAATCGGTGGCGTCGGTCACCGAGCAGGCTTTCCCGGGCCGTGGCGACATGATCACGCAGATCTGGCGGATGAAGCAGCTCGAATACACCTGGCTGCGCTCGCTGATGCGGCGCTACGAGGATTTCGAGGCGGTGACGCGCCAATCCCTGGTCTATACGCTCCGGATCCTCGGCCTTGGCTACGAAGAAGCGCTGCTCGAGGTGATCATGGACAAATATGTCCACCTCGATCCCTACCCGGACACGCTGTCCACCCTTGAGCGTCTCCAGGACCGCAAGCTGGCGATCCTTTCGAATGGTGCCCCTGCGATGCTGGACGCGCTGGTACGCAACACCGGTCTCGATCGGTTTCTCGACAAGACCATCAGCGTCGACAGCAGAGCGACGTTCAAGCCGAGTCCCGAGGCCTACTCCCTGATCGAGTCCGAGCTCGGAGCCGCGCCCGCCGAAGTCCTGTTCGTGTCCTCGAATCCGTGGGACGCGATCGGTGCCAAGGCTGCCGGGCTGACCGTGGCATGGATCGAGAGGGTCACGCCCGAAGCGATGGCCGCAGCCTGTGAAAGCTGCGCGCTCGTTGCGCCGCTGACGATGTTCAAGGCGATGCGGATGCAGATGGACGAGCTCGGGCTCGCGCCCGATCACCGGGTCCGGGGACTGTTCGATCTGCCCGGGCTGCTGCCACCCACTGCCAGGCCGTAGATCCCCTCAGATCCCGCGCCGCATCCGACGAGCACCTGCTGTCAGGACGACGTCATCCTTCACTGGTAGCACGCCTCCAGTGCGGAAGCCGCCCGGTACAACGTCGACTCGTCGAGGTGGCGCGCGATCAGCATCGCGCCGATCGGACGGCCGTCCGCCGTCTTCCCGACCGGAACGGAGATCGCGGGATGCCCGGTGAGGCAGGTCGGCGCGGTATTGCCGACCATCTCGAAGGCGCGGCCGATGATCTCCTCCCGCGACGCCCCGGCGGACGGCAGCCGGGTCGCTGCCATCGGCGTGGTCGGCATCAGAAGCAGATCGGCCTGTTCGAGCGCGCGATCATAATCTCCCGTGAGCAGGCGGTTGAGGTTCTGTGCCTTGCCGTAGTAGCGGCCGCGATTGCGCGACGACATATAGTGGCCGGTCAGGATGCCGAGCTTCAGCGTCTCGGACAATTCTCCGGCCCGATCGCGCCAGCGCGCGTGGGCATCGAGCAGGCTCTCCAGAAACACGCCCTTCATGTTGGTACCATAGGCGTTGCTGCGCATCATCAGATCGGTGGCGCCTTCGAGAAAGATCGGCGTCCAGATTGCAGCCCCGGCGGCATGCAGCGGCACTGCGACCTCACGGACGTCGGCCCCCTTGGCTGCGAGACGACCGGCCGCCTCGCGCACGCGGTCGTCCACCTCGGTCTCGGCGCCGACCGTGCCGAACCCTTCGGGCACCACGCCGATGCGCAAGCCAGCCACGCCTTGCCGCAGCGCCTGCGTATAAGGCTGTGACGAGGCACCGCGCTGCCGCGGATCGAGCCCGTCCGGCCCTGCCATCACCTCGAGCATCAATGCGTTGTCGGCCACGGTGCGGGTGATCGGGCCGGCGTGATCGACCGTCAATTCGACCGCGAAGATGCCCGTATAGGGCACGAGGCCGTGCGTCGGCTTCAGGCCGACGGCACCACAATAGGACGCGGGGATGCGGATCGAGCCCCCCTGGTCGCCGCCGGTGGCCATGTCGACGATGTTGGCCATGACCAGGGCGGTGGATCCTGAAGACGATCCACCGGCATTGTAGCCGGGCACGACCGGATTCTCGACGACCCCATTGGCTGAGGTGTGACTGCCGCCGGAGGCGCAGTAGTATTCGCAGACGGCCTTGCCCAGAATGTCCGCGCCGGCGTCCAAGAGGCGCGTGACGATCGTCGCATCGATCTCCGGGACGTAGCCCTCGAGGATGGTCGCACCATTCATCATGGGAAGGCCGGCGACGCAGACATTATCCTTGATGGCGACGCGCCTGCCCTTGAGCTTGCCGTCCGCAGCGCCCTGGATGTGCGCGGTGACGGCCCAGGCGCCGAACGGATTGTCCTCCGGTAGCGGGCGTGTTCCTGAGGGCCTCGGATATTTGACCTCGGGCAGCGGCGCCGCCATCTCGTCGACGAGATCGTACGCGTCGAGCTGCCCCTGCATCAGCGCAAGGAACGACAGCGCATTGGCATCATCGAGATCGAGGCCGATCTCGCGCGCGGCCTGTTGCAGCTCGGTAGCAGTCGGACGTCGGACTGGCATCAAGGCCTCTCGATCGCGGTGCGACCACGTCCACGCGCAACGGAGCAAGGTGGACGAGGTCGACGTTCAACACGCGAAAGAGTAGCCAGCCGCCGAGGTGTTCCAAAATGAGTTATGTCGATAGCCGTAATTTGCTTTGACGATTAAGCGTGGCCGCGACCTCGAACCCACGCGGGAGCTGCCTACATCTCCACCAGCGCCTTCGCCAGCCCGCTCTCCGCATCAGCCAGATCGTCGATCACGTCGAAATGGTGCCGGTCCGGCGCCTCGACATAGGCGGTCGTAGCACCCAAGCCGATCCAGATGTTTGCGAGCAATTGCGCCTGACGGCGGAATTCGTTGCGCTCGGCGCCGCCGACCCAGGCGGTGACCTTGACGCCGTCGATCGGCGCGAGCAGCGCCGGGCTCTCGCGCAGCGCCGTGGCGTCGTCGATATGTAGCGTGTCGTTCATCACGGTCCGCTGCAGCGGGCGCAGATCGTGCAGGCCGGAGAGCGAGACCACGCTGGTGATGCGCGCCTGTCGCTCCGGCGACAGCGGGGCGCCGCGGCAGATCATGCGGGTGACGAGATGGCCGCCGGCGGAATGGCCGGTCAGCGCCACGGGACCGGCAACCTCGTCCATCGCCTTCGCGACCGCCTGCGCGACATCGCCCGAAATGTCGGCGATGCCGACCTCGGGACACAGCCGGTAGGACGGCATCGCCACGGCAAAGCCGCGCGCGATTGGACCTTGCGCGAGATGCGACCAGAAGCTCTTGTCGAGGCGCATCCAGTAGCCGCCATGCACGAACACGACGAGCCCCTTTGGCGTGCCCTCAGGCAGGAACAGGTCGAGGCGCTGGCGCTCATGTGCGCCAAAGGCAATGTCGAGCCTGGCGCGGCCCTGCCCGGCCAACGCCGTTCGATACGCCTCGGCCGGCGCGACCCACAGGCCGGGCCAGCGCTCGCCGCCGGCGATGTTCGGGCCGTTGGCGTAGGCGTTGTCCCAGTCCTTGACGGCATACAGCATGATAATCTCCTGATCGAATGAGCGCGCGATGGCTCAGAGGCCGGTGCGCAGCTTCCAGAGTTCGGGGAACAGCACGATCTCCAGCATCTTGCGCAGATAGTTGACGCCTGACGTGCCGCCGGTGCCGGTCTTGAAGCCGATGATGCGCTCCACCGTGGTGACGTGATTGAAGCGCCACCGGCGGAAATAGTCCTCGAAGTCGACCAGCTTCTCGGCGAGCTCATACAGCTCCCAATGCCGCTGCGGATCGCGATAGACGCTGGTCCAGGCGGCCGCGACCTCCGGGCTCTCGGCGCGGGTGCCGCGCCAGTCGGTGCGCTGCCCGTCGACGCCGATGAAGAAGCCGCGCCGTGCCAAGAGCCGCAGTGCTTCGTCATACAGGCTGGGCTTCGCCAGGATCGCCTCCAGCTCGGCGGTCAGCTCCGGATGATGCGCATGCGGGCGCAGCATCGCCAGATTGCGGTTGCCGAGCAGGAATTCGATCGAGCGATACTGGAACGACTGGAAGCCGGAGGACTCGCCGAGCTTGTCGCGGAACAGCGTGTACTCGCTCGGCGTCATCGTGCGCAGCACGTCCCAGGCGCCGTTGAGCTGCTCGAAGATGCGCGACACTCTTGTCAGCATCTTGAACGCCGGCTGCACGTCGTCCCGGGCGATCGCCGCCATGGCGGCCTTGATCTCGTGGATCGCGAGCTTCATCCACAATTCGGAGGTCTGGTGCTGGATGATGAACAGGAGCTCATCATGCGCCGACGACAGCGGCGCCTGCGCATCGAGCAGGCGATCCAGCATCAGATAGTCGCCATAGGACATCCGTCCCTTGAAGTTCATCCGCGCCCCCTCGGTGGCGGGATCGTAGGGCGCGCTGCTCACGTCACGAGCTCCTTCTGGCGATACTCGGGCTTGTCCCACAGCTTGTCGGCAAGCACCTCTTCGAGAATGTCGACGGCGCCGCGCACCTCGCTCTCGCCGATGTAGAGCGGCGTGAAGCCGAAGCGCAGCGCGTCGGGCGCGCGGAAATCGCCGATCACGCCGCGCGCGATCAGCGCCCGCATGATCGCATAGCCGTCCGGATGGCGGAACGACACCTGGCTGCCGCGGCGCGACGCATCGCGCGGCGAGGCCAGTGTCAGCGACGGACAGCGCCTCTCGACCTCGGCGATGAACAATTCCGACAGCGCGATGGAGGCTTTGCGCACGTCCTGCATCGACACGCCGTCCCAGGCGTCGAGCGCGGCATCCAGCGCGGCCAATGCGATGATCGGCGGCGTGCCGATGCGCATCCGCTCGATGCCACCGCCGGGGCGATAATCGAGATCGAAGGCGAACGGCGCCTCGTGGCCCATCCAGCCGGACAGCGCCGGCGGCGCGATGTCTGCGTAACGCGGCGCGACATAGATGAAGGCCGGCGCGCCGGGACCGCCATTGAGATATTTGTAGGTGCAGCCGACCGCAAAGTCGGCCTCCGCGCCGGCGAGATCGACCGGCACCGCGCCGGCGGAATGCGCGAGGTCCCATACCGTGAGCGCGCCGGCCGCGTGCGCCTTTGCCGTCAGCACCTTCATGTCGTGCATGCGGCCGGTGCGGTAGTCGACCTCTGTCAGCATCAGCACCGCGACGCTGTCGTCGATCGCAGCCTCGACCTGCTCCGGCTCGACCACCTTCAAGGTGGCGCGGTCGCCGAGCATGCGGACCAGGCCCTGCGCCATGTAGAGATCGGACGGAAAATTGCCGCTGTCGGACAGGATCACGCGTCGCCCCGGATTGAGCGACAGCGCCGCGGCCAGCGCCTGATACACCTTGATCGAGAGCGTATCGCCCATCACGACCGTGCCGGGCGCGGCCCCAATCAGCCGCGCGATACGGTCGCCGACGCGGCGCGGCTGCACCATCCATCCCGCGCTATTCCAGCCGCGGATCAGCTCCCGTCCCCACTCAGCCTCGATCATCCGGGCAACGCGGGCGGGCACGGCGGACGGCAGCGCGCCGAGCGAATTGCCGTCGAGATAGATGACCCCGTCAGGGATCGTGAAGAGCGATCGAGTCGTGGAAAAATCGGTCATGCGGCTCCTGCTTCGTTCACGGCCTGAATGCATGATTCGCGCCGGATCAGGCCAGATCAAGCCGATCCGATCGCGACCGGCACCGCGCGGGCCGCATGGCTCGCGAAGACGTGACGATGGCGACACAATCCAGCCGGCCGATCGCCGCCGGCCCGCGACATTGACGCGCGACGGCAGGCTTGTCACGCACGGTACATGGCGCATGATGGATCGACCCGACCTGCCGATGGAGGACATGACATGCGCATTCTGATGCCGCTCGTCCTGCTGCTGTCACTGTTGGCCCACCCCGCCGCCGCGGCGGACGCCAGCGCGGCGCAGAGCGTCATCCGCGCCCAGGAACAGGCCCTGGCGCGCGACGACGGCGCGACCGCCTATGCCCAGGCCGCGCCGGAAATCCAGGCGCTGTTTCCGAGCGTCGAGATCTTCATGAGCATGGTCAAGAGCGGCTACCCGCCGGTCTATCGCCATCGCAGCTTCGAATTCGGCGCCGCCGAGGTCGAGGACGGCAGCGTCGCGCAGCGCGTCCACATCGTCGATGCCGAAGGCGAGGCGTGGGAGGCGCTCTACACGCTGCAGACCCAGCCCGACGGCAGCCTCAGGATCACCGGCTGCTCGCTGTTGAAGACGGGCCAGTCGGTCTAGATCTCTTTGGTTTGAGCATGATCTTTTCGGAAAACCGGTTTCCACTTTTCCGGATCATGCTCTGGCAGACCGGCTAGGTCACGCCGAACCGCTTCTTGAACTGCTCGACATTGATGAGGCCGCGGCCGTGGCGGCCGTCGCCGATCTTGACGTCGCCATGATACGCCTCGACCGAGAAGCGGATGACGCGGCGCTCGACCTCGATCACCTCGGCAACCGTGCGAATGGTGGCGCCGACCGGCGACGCCGCGAGATGGCGGACGTTGACCTCGGTGCCGACCGTCACCCAGCCCGGCGGCAGCACCGGGTTGATGGCGTCGCCCGATGTCATCTCCATCTCCAGGATCATCATCGGCGTCGCATAGACCATGGGCATATGAGGAACAAAGTGCCCCACGGTGCGCTCCGGCGGCACCACCAGCAGGCGCTCGGCGCGCATGCCCGGTTTGATGATCTCACGTGCGTCCATGATGGCTCCAAGTTCAGATGTCGTCCCGGACAAGCTGCGACGCGCGTCAGTGCGGCGTAGTGCCGATCCGGGACCCATACGCCGCGGCGGTCGTGATGAGCAAAAGGCCAACGACCAGCATGCCTCAAACCGCTTCCTGGGGCTGTGGTCCCTGGGCCGCGCGCAATTGCGCGCCGAGCAGGGACGACAGCAGCGCCTACTTCTTCTGCTCGGCCAGACGTTCGACGAAGGTCTTGCCGCCCTTCATCTTGTGCGTCAGCGGCGCCTCGTTGATCTGGATCACCACCGCTTCCGGATCGACGCCGAGATGCGTCACCAGGGCCTTGGTGATGTCACGCATCATGTTGGCCTTCTGCTCGTCGGTGCGGCCGGCGGCCATGCTCACTGTGATCTCGGGCATTCGTTGCTCCCTGTTAGTTAGTCCTGTCCCAAGCCTGTCATTGCCGGGCTTGCCCCGGCAATCCATCATTCTGAAATGAAAGGCCGTCGTGAAGCGATGGATGCGCGGGTCAAGCCCGCGCATGACGAGTCCTGTTACCCCCAGCTCACGTCGTGGCGCGCGAGCACCTCGCGGACGCCGGCGACGAGTTCGTCCTCCTTGGCTGAGAACTGCGCCGGGCGGCTCTCGCGCCATTCCTGGTTGGAGGCGATCGCGGCCGCCGCCTTGGCGCCCTCGATCAGGTCCTTGATCTGCACCTCGCCGCGCGCCTTCTCGTCCGAGCCCTGGATGATCACGCAGGGTGCGTTGCGGCGGTCGGCATATTTGAGCTGGTTGCCCATGTTCTTGGGATTGCCGAGATAGAGCTCGGCGCGGATGCCGTGATTGCGCAAGGTCGACACCATCTTCTGATAGTCGGCGACGCGGTCGCGGTCGAAGACCGTGACGACGACGGGGCCGAAAGCCGGCCGCGTGTCGAGCTTGCCGAGCAGGGTCAGCGCCGCCTGCAGCCGCGACACGCCGATCGAAAACCCGGTCGCCGGCACCGGCTCGCCGCGGAAACGCGAGACCAGCCCGTCATAACGACCACCGCCGCCGACCGAGCCGAAGCGCACGGGACGGCCCTTCTCGTCCTTGGTCTCGAGCAGGAGTTCGACTTCGTAGACCGGGCCGGTGTAGTATTCGAGACCGCGGACGACGGAGGGTTCGACGCGGACGCGGGTATAGCCATAGCCGGCCGCGCTGCACAGCCTGGCGATCTCGGTCAGCTCGTTGACGCCTTCCACATAGGCCGGCGAGGACATGAACAATTTCTGCTGAGCAACGCTCGCCAAGACCTGGGCGTTGAACTGCAGATCCTGCTCCTCACCTTGAATTTGCGGCTCCGCGATCTTCATCTCGAAGAAGGCCAGCAGGGAGTCGATCTGACTTTCAGTCAGGCCCGCGCCCTTGGTGAAATCACCCTTGCCGACTTCGCCGCCGTCCCAGCGGCCCTCGCCGAGCAGCTTCTTGATCTCTGAAATCGGAAACTTGTCGGCCTTGTCGATTGCCCTGAGCACCGTCAGCCGACGGCCGGCGTGCTCATCACCGCCGATGCCGATCGCCTCCATCACGCCGTCGAGCACCTTGCGGTTGTTGACCTTCACGACATACGAGCCGCGCGGAATCCCCAGCGCCTCCATCGTATCGGCCGCCATCATGCACATCTCGGCGTCGGCCGCCGGCGAGCCGGAGCCGACGGTGTCGGCGTCGAACTGCATGAACTGGCGGAAGCGGCCGGGGCCCGGCTTCTCGTTGCGGAAGACGTAGCCGGCGCGATAGCTGCGATAGGGCTTGGGCAGCGCGTCGAAATTCTCGGCGACATAGCGCGCCAGCGGCGCAGTCAGGTCGTAGCGCAGCGAGATCCACTGCTCGTCATCGTCCTGGAACGAGAACACGCCCTCGTTCGGACGATCCTGGTCGGGCAGGAACTTGCCGAGCGCGTCGGTGTATTCGAATGCCGGCGTCTCCACCGGCTCGAAGCCGTAGCGCTCGTAGACGGCGCGGATCTTCTCGACCATCTCGCGCGTCGCGGCGATCGCCGCCGGGCCGCGATCCTCGAGCCCGCGCGGCAGCCGCGCCTTCAGCTTCTGGGGTTTCTTGGGTTTGTCGGACATCGGACTCGACACGTAGGGTGGGCAAAGCGCAGCGTGCCCACCATGGGCTGGACGACGTCGCAGCGGTGGGCACGGCCCGCTTGCGCGGTCCTTGGCCCACCCTGCGGGATGGAATGCGTTGCCTGAGGTGGTAGCAGCCGCGACAGGGTGCGGCAACCCGCGGGAGGCGTCGGTCACCCGCGCATCCATGTCAGTGAGAGCGAAGCTATCGCCATCCATGCGGTGCGCCCCCTCTCCCGCTTGCGGGGGAGGGTTGGGGTGGGGGCGCCACAGCGGCAGTCTTCGTGGCGCCCCCCACCCAGCCCTCCCCAGCAAGCGGGGGAGGGAGCGCACCGTCAGCGGAGCCCTGCCCTACTTCACGTCCCTGATCCAGTTATGCGGATCCGGGCTGCGGCCGTACTGGATGTCGACCAGCTGCTTGCGCAGGCCCATGGCGACCGGGCCGGCCTCGCCGCCGTTGATCAGGACATCGCCGCTCGCCGAGCACACCTTGCCGATCGGGGAGATCACCGCGGCGGTGCCGCAGGCGAACGCCTCCTTCAGCTTGCCGCTCTTGGCATCCGCCCGCCACTGGTCGATCGAATATGCCTCCTCGCGCACCTCGCGGCCGGCATCGCGCGCCAGCGCGATCAGGGAGTCGCGGGTGATACCCGGCAGGATGGTGCCGAGCGGCGGCGTCGACAGCGAGCCATCGTCGAACACGAAGAACACGTTCATGCCGCCGAGCTCCTCGACATAGCGGCGCTCGATCGCATCCAGGAACACGACCTGGTCGCAGCCATGGGTGATCGCCTCGGCCTGCGCCTTGAGGCTCGCGGCATAATTGCCGCCGCACTTCACGCCGCCGGTGCCGCCGACGGCGGCGCGGGTGTAGTTCTCCGAGACCCAGATCGAGACCGGCGCCGGGCCGCCCTTGAAATAGGAGCCGACCGGCGAGGCGATCACCGCGAAGATGTACTCCGCCGACGGCTTCACGCCGAGGAACACCTCGCTGGCGATCATGAACGGACGCAGATAGAGGCTGCCCTCGCCGCCCGGGATCCAGGCGCGGTCGATTTGAACCAGCCGCTCGACCGCCTCGATGAAGACCTCCGGCGGCAACTGCGCCATCGCCATGCGCTCGGCCGAATTCCAGAACCGCTTGGCATTGGCGTCGGGGCGGAACAGGTTCACGCCGCCGTCGTCGCGCTTGTAGGCCTTGAGCCCCTCGAAGATCTCCTGCGCATAGTGCAGGACCGCCGCCGCCGGATCGAGCGGGAAGTTGGCGCGGGATTCGACCCGCGCGCTGTGCCAGCCTTTGTCCTGGCTGTACTGGACCACGGCCATGTGGTCGGTGAACACCCGGCCGAAGCCCGGGTTGGCGAGCCTGGCAGCGCGCTCCTGGTCGGAGGTCGGGTTCGTCGTCGGCTTGATGTCGAATGTCAAAGTCATGTCCTTGCTTCCCCCGCTCTGATCGCCATTCGCGAGTTCTGGGGCCGACCCGTCCGATCGGGCCAGTCGGCTTCTTGAATTTCGGACCTGCCGCGACCGGCTTTGGGCCGGTCCCCGGGCAAGCATGCCACCACAGGACATGCTTTTGCGCCCGGCGGAAGTCCAGTATGGTTTGCCGAAATGCCGCTCGACATCACACGGTTGTTCGATACGTCGCCCAAGGATGCCCGTCGGGGTTGCCTACGGCCCGTTCAGACACGCCTGGAGACCATCGCCCGCCGATGAAACGATCTAAAATTTCGTAGCGGACGATTGTTTTGTAACATTGAACCGCAGAAACGTCAATATGGCTGACATAAATTTCTCGTCCCCGACGTTGAGCCCCGAGCTGCGCGCGGCTGAGCCCTCCGCCGCCGCCGGCGAGCCGCTGCGCTGGGACATCATCGAGCTCCTGTTCTTCGCCTATCGCGACTTCGTCGGCGATGCCGACCACGAGCTGGAGGCGTTCGGCTTCGGCCGCGCGCATCACCGCGTGATGCATTTCGTCACACGCTATCCCGGCCTGAAGGTCGCCGATCTGCTCGACGTTCTCCGCATCACCAAGCAGTCGCTCGGACGCGTGCTCAAGCAGCTGCTGGACGAAGGCTACATCGTGCAGAAGACCGGCAACAACGACCGCCGGCAGCGCCTTCTTTTCGCCACGCCGAAGGGCGAGGCGCTGGTCGCCAAGCTGGCCGGGCTGCAGACGCGGCGCATCGACCGCGCGCTGGAGCAGATCGGGCCTGCTGGCGCCGAGAAGGTCCGGCAGTTCCTGCGCGCGATGATCGATCGCGACGATCCGGACAAGGTGCTGGAAGCCATCTTCAAGACGCCTGTCGCCGCTGCCAAGGAGTGACCGTGACGATCGCCGCCATCGCACCGCATCATCAGCAGACGCCGGCCGACGACGCACCGCATCTCCTGCTCGTCGACGACGACCGCCGCATCCGCGATCTGCTGTCTCGCTTCCTGCGCGGCGAAGGCTATCGCGTCACCACGGCGGCGAGCGCGAGCGACGCCCGCGCCAAGCTGACGGGGCTGCATTTCGATCTGCTGATCCTCGACGTGATGATGCCCGGCGAAAGCGGCTTCGACCTCGCCCGCTTCATCCGCACGCAATCCTCGGTGCCGATCGTGATGCTGACCGCGCGGGCCGAGCCGGAGAGCCGCATCGAGGGCCTGCAGCTCGGCGCCGACGACTACGTCGCAAAACCGTTCGAGCCGAGAGAGCTCGCGCTGCGCATCGGCAACATCCTCAAGCGGGCCGCGCCGCCTCCGGCGGAAGAGGTCGTCGAGCAGATCGGGTTCGGCCCGTTCGTCTACCATCTGGCGCGCGGCGAGCTGAAGCAGGGCGAGGAGATCGTCCACCTCACCGACCGCGAGCGCGAGATGCTGCGCATCCTTGCCAATGCCCGCGGCGAGACCGTCCCACGCGGCGCGCTGACCGGCAACGGCACCGTCAACGAGCGCGCCGTCGACGTCCAGATCAACCGCCTGCGCCGCAAGCTGGAGAGCGATCCGGCCAACCCGCTGTTCCTGCAGGCCGTGCGCGGCATCGGCTACCGGCTGATGGTGACGGGTTGAGAGCGGGTTGATGACCGGCGGCTCCGACCACGTTGCTCTTCTTGCGCGTTGCGCCAGTGAGCACGCTTATTCTCTCCGGTTGGATTCGAGCTCTCGCCACGAGCGCGGTCTCAGCCTCTCCCCGCCTGCGGGGAGAGGTCGGATTGCATCGTCAGATGCAATCCGGGTGAGGGGGTACAGGTCTCACCACAAACACTCCCCGTGCGGCTGCCCCTCACCCCAGCCCTCTCCCCGTAAGAACGGGGAGAGGGAGCAGACCATCGCCGGTGCAAGAACTTCGATCCCATCCGCCAGGGCTGCGGCTCTCACTTCCTCGCCGCAAGAGTTGAGGCGCCCCAATCTCTCCCCGTCATTGCGAGCGAAGCGAAGCAATCCAGAGTCCCGCGATGACCCTGGATTGCTTCGTCGCTTCGCTCCTCGCAATGACGGCAGCGTCACCCGTGAGAGCAGATCCGCATGACCACGCTCGACACCGGCCTCACCCTGATCCGCACCGCCTCCCGCCGCGTGTCGCGCGCCAACAGCATCGTCGGCAACGCCTTCAAGGGCTGGATGCCGACCGGCCTGTATGCGCGCGCGCTGCTGATCATGATCGTGCCGATGGTGATCCTGCAGACGGTGGTCGCGGGCGTGTTCATGGAGCGGCACTGGAACACGGTGACGCGACGCCTCTCCGCCGCCGTGGTGCAGGACGTCGCCGCGCTGATCGACATCTACAAGGGCTATCCGCAGGACAAGGACCGCACCATGCTGCGCCGGATCGCGCAGCAGCGGCTCAATCTCGTGGTCGACTTCCTGCCGGCCGGCGACATGCCGCCGCCGGGGCCAAAACCGTTCTTCAACCTGCTCGACCAGTCGCTGTCGAGCCAGATCGGCCGCCAGATCAGCCGCCCGTTCTGGATCGACACCGTCGGCCGCTCAAACCTGGTCGAGATCCGCATCGCGCTCGATGACGCCGTGATGCGCGTGTTCGCGCAGCGTGGCGCGGCCTATGCGTCGAACACCGACATCTTCCTGTTCTGGATGGTCGGCACGTCGTCGATCCTGCTGATCGTCTCGGTGCTGTTCCTGCGCAACCAGATCAAGCCGATCCTGCGGCTCGCGGATGCCGCCGAGAGTTTCGGCAAGGGCCGCGAGGTGCCGAACTTCCGCCCGCGCGGCGCGCGCGAGGTGCGGCGCGCGGCGCACGCCTTCCTGGAGATGAAGGCGCGCATCGAGCGCACCCTCGAGCAGCGCACGGCGATGTTGGCAGGCGTCAGCCACGATCTGCGCACCATCCTGACGCGCTTCAAGCTTGAGCTGGCGCTGCTCGGCGACAGCCCGGAGATCGACGCCATGCGCAAGGACGTCGACGAGATGTCGCACATGCTGGAGGACTATCTCGCCTTCGCGCGCGGCGACAATGGCGAGATCGCGCAGCCGACCGACATCTCCAACGCGCTGGAGGAGCTGCGCAGCGACGCCGAGCGCAACGGCCATTCCGCCACGGTGTCGTTCCACGGCCTGCCGGTGGTCACCGTGAAGCCGCAGGCGCTGAAGCGCTGCCTCGGCAATCTCGTCTCCAACGCCGCCCGCCATGCCGACGCGATCGCCATCACCGGCCATCGCGACCACCGCTACCTCACCATCACCGTCGACGATGACGGCCCGGGCATCCCGGCCGACATGCGCGAGGAGGTGTTCAAGCCGTTCCTGCGCCTCGACGACGCGCGCAACCAGGACGAGGGCGGCACCGGCCTCGGCCTCGCCATCGCCCGCGACATCGCGCGCTCGCACGGCGGCGATATCACGCTGGGTGACAGCCCGATGGGCGGCCTGCGCGCGAGCGTGCGGATCCCGGTGTAGCGCGCCGGTTTAGCTCATTCCTGCGCGATCACGGCGTCGAGCCACGCGCAGTTCAGCGGCGGAACGCGCGGATCCGGCACGCGAACGCCGCGTGCGGCCGCGGACAGCCGCATGTCGCGCAGGCGCTTGCGCTGCTCATCCGGCAAATACAAGCGCTCGTGTCCCCACAATGACGGACCGTCGAAGGTCTCATGCGGCTGCCAGGTCGCGGGATCGATCAGCCGGCCGCCCCAGCCATATTCGATGAAGAAGCCGGAGGGCGTGTTGACGTAGAACGAGGTCATGTGGTCGTTGGTATGACGGCCCAGCGTATAGGCCACGCGCCCATCGTCGAGCTGCGCCAGGTCGTAGCCCTGGCCGACGTCGTCGAGACTGCCGAGCTCCACCATGAAATGATGCAGCGTGCGGCGGCCCGAGCCGACCATCGCAAAACTATGGTGGCGGCCGTTGACGTGGAAGAAATACAGCTTGTAAGGCGTCAGGCCGAAGTCGGACACCTGGAAGCCGAGCAGGTCGCGATAGAACCGCAGCAGCGGCTCGACGTCCTCGACGTTGAGCACGACGTGTCCCATGCCGAGCGGCCCGGTGCGAAAACCGGAGATCGGACGTCCTGGCCTGAAGGGATCCGAGGCGACGGCCGCCCCCCAGAACACCTCGATGGTGTGGCCGGCGGGATCCTGAAAGCAGATCAGCTCGGTGACATGACGCTCATCGGCCAGCGCCTGCGAACCACGGGCCACCTTCACGCCGTTGTCGTCGAGACGGCCCGCCAGGCGCGCGAGCGCGGCGGCGTCGCCGACCTCCCAGCCCATGACGGCGAGCCCGCCATCGCCGCTGCCATCGACGATCAGCCGCTGCTTGCGATCGTCCATCCGATAGGCCTGCACGCTGGCCGCGCGATCCACGCGCTGCATCCCGAGGAGTTCGGTCGCCATGCGTCCCCACTGCTCCGCCTGGGACGACTTGATGCCGATGTAACCGAGCGCCGTTATTTCCATCTTGTTGTCTCCCGAAAGGCGCGGGCGGAATTTCGTATCAGCTCCGCGCGGTCCTGCAGTAGACTGCCGCCCCTGCATCCGGCTCGCGTTCTCAAGACGGTATCGGCGGACGGAAACGAAGAACAGGGAGGATTTTCCAAGTGTCCAAGCAACGGACGCGATCTCCGCAAGCCCGTCCTGCGGAGGGTGTCCGCGCCTTCAAGCGGGGCCTCGACGTGCTGCGCGCGGTCAATCGGTCCGGCGGCATTCGCGCCGGCGACGTGGCCCGCCAGCTCGATCTGCCGCGGCCCACGGTCTATCGGTTGCTCGAAACACTCGAGGAACTCGGCTATGTCGCGCGCAGCGCCAGCGACGACCGCTTCCGGGTGACGCGCCACGCGCTGAGCCTCGGCGACGGCTATGATCCCGGCATCTTCATCTGCCAGGTCGCCGCGCCCTATCTCGCCGAGCTCAGCCGCAGCCTGATCTGGCCGGTCGATCTGTCGACTTATGAGAACGGCGCGATGGTCATCCAGGAGACCACGCATGCGCGCAGCCCGCTCTCGATCGATCGCAGCATGATCGGCAAGCGCCTGCCGATGCTGCAGACCTCGGCCGGCCGGGCCTATCTCGCCGCTTGCCCACCCGCCGAGCGGGACATCATCATCAACCACCTGCGACGCATCGAGGATGCCGAGGACGCTTCCTTCCTCGCGCCCGAGCGGCTGCAGCGCATGATGAATGAAACGTCTCAGCGCGGCTATGCAATCCGCAACGAGGGCGAGTTCAATCCGAAGACGTCATCGATCGCGGTGCCGATCGTGCGGGGCGACGTCGTGTTCGGCTGCATGTCGATCATCTGGATCCGCTCAGCCATGACCCTGGAGGAGGCTGTCGCCCAGTACGCGGCGCCATTGCGCGACGCCGCAGCCGCGATCCCCGTCCAGGCCTGAGCGTCCGCTGGGCGGACAGTTCGTGACCGCGCCTTGAAGGTGCGAGGCGGTTGCGGAACAGATGCGACCATGAGCAACATGGCCGCACACTCCGGAAGCTTCGACGTCGTCATTGTCGGCCGCGGGCCCGTCGGCTCGACGCTCGCCAACCTGCTCGGCCTGTGCGGCATCCGCACCCTGATCCTGGAGCGCGAAACCAAGGCCTATCATCTGCCGCGCGCGGTGCATTTCGACGACGAATGCATGCGCGTGTTCCAGACCATTGGTCTTGCCGACGCCATCCTGCCCCACCTCAGTTTGAGTCCCGGCATGCGCTTCGTCGATGCCGAGGGACGATTGCTGCTGGACTGGCCGCGCCCCAGCGCGCCGACAGCGATGGGCTGGAATCTGAGCTACCGCTTTCACCAGCCCGATCTCGAAGCCGTGCTCAACAATGGCCTGGAGCGCTGGCCTCATGTCGAGCTGCGCACGCGCTGCGATGTGTTCGCGCTGGAGCAGAACCAGGACGGCGCCCGCGTTCGCTATGAGGATCTCGCCACGGGCCAGCTGGTCGATATCTCCTGCGCTTATGTGGTCGGCTGCGACGGAGCACGCTCGCTCGTGCGGCGCTTCATCGGCTCGGCGCTGGACGATCTCGGCTTTCACGAGCGTTGGCTGGTCTGCGACGTGCTGCTCAGGCAAGAGCGGACCGATCTCGGCGATTTCAGCGTCCAGCACTGCAACAAGCAGCGTCCCGCGACCTACATTCGCGGCACCGGCAACCGCCGACGCTGGGAAATTACGGTTCAGCCTGACGAAGACGCCGCCGAGATCACGCGGCCGGCGCGCGTGTGGGAGCTGCTCTCGCCCTGGCTCCGGCCCGCAGAGGCCGAGATCGAACGCGCCGCTGTCTACACCTTCCACTCAGCGGTGGCGCAGCAATGGCGTAGCGGACGGTTGCTGCTCGCAGGTGATTCCGCGCATCAGACCCCGCCGTTCCTTGGCCAAGGCATGTGTGCCGGCATTCGCGACGCCGCCAACCTCGCCTGGAAGCTCGCCCATGTGATCGCCGGCAAGGCAACGCCTGATCTTCTCGACACCTATCAGAGCGAGCGCGCGCCGCATGTGCGCGAGTTCATCGAGCTCGCGATCCGGCTGGGCGGACTCATCAACACCAAGGCGGTCGAGGCGGCGCTCGCGACCGGCACGGCACAGGGCGACGGCCAGCTCAAGCTCGACGTGCAGAAGCCGCTGCTCGGCCCGGGCCTGGCCTGCGGCGATCGCAGCATGACCGGAAAGCTGGCGCCGCAATTCCGCAGCCGCGATCTCGGCCGCAGCGACGACCGCATCGGTTATCGCTTCGCGCTGTTGTGCCGGTCAGGACTCGGTGCCGCAGTGATCGAGCAGCATCATGCCCGCCTGACGGCCGCTGACGTCGCCGTCATCTGCGGCGAGGAAGCTGGCGGCCTCGACGGCTGGCTCGATCAGCACGGCTTCGACGCCGTGCTGATGCGCCCCGACCGCTACATCCTAGGCGCTGTCCGCACGGGCGAATATCCCGCGGTGCTGTTGTCAGGCCTCGCCTTCCTCGCACCGCTGCCGAACGCGGCCTGAGCGTTTCCGTTCCTTTTGAGAGGGTTCACGTATGAAGCTGGTTTCCTTTGTCATCGACGGTCGTGCGGGCTACGGCGTAGTGAAAGGCGATGGTGTCGTCGACCTCGGCCGGCGGCTGTCGTCGAAGAGCCTGCGCGCGCTGCTTGAGGCCCATGCGCTCGGCGACGCCGCCGCGCTGCTCGCCTCCGAACCGGCCGACTATCCGCTCGACGCGATCGCCTTCGCGCCCGTCATTCCCGATCCCGGCAAGATCATCTGCGTCGGCCTGAACTATCGCGACCACGTCGCCGAGACCGGGCGAACCGTCACCGAGAAGCCGGCGCTGTTCGCGCGCTTTCCGACCAGCCAGGTGGGACATCTGCAACCGATCGTTCGCCCTGCTGTCTCCGATCATTTCGACTACGAGGGCGAGCTCGCGCTCGTGATCGGGACAGCCGGCCGGCATGTCCGGCGCGAGGACGCGCCCACGCACATCGCCGGCTATTCCTGCTACAATGAAGGCAGCATCCGCGACTGGCAGCGCCATACGTCGCAATTCCTGTCGGGCAAGACCTTCGACCAGTCCGGCGCGTTCGGCCCCTGGCTCGTCACCGCCGACGAAATTCCCGACCCGTCCAGGCTGACGCTGCAGACCCGCCTCAATGGCGAGACCGTGCAGCGGACCACCACGGACCTGCTCATCACCGACGTGCCTGATCTGATCGTCTATTGCTCGGAGATCATGACCTTGCTGCCGGGCGACGTGATCGTCACCGGCACGCCGGGAGGCGTCGGCTTCAAGCGCACCCCGCCACTGTTCATGAAGCCCGGCGATACGGTCGAGGTCGAGATCTCGGGCATCGGCGTACTGCGCAATCCCGTGGCCGCCGAACCGGCGGCCTGACGTCTCCGCCTCGCGGAACCGCGCGGCGCACCAACCAAACACGACATAACAAACAAAGTCGTTGAATCCGGGGAGGAATCATCATGTCGCGACGTCTCACAGCGGGCATCGCCGCGCTGTTGCTGCTTGCAGGCTCATCCGCGCAGGCGGACATCAAAGGGAAAGCCATCCGGATTGGCGTGCTCACCGACATGACCGGCATCTTTGCGACCGCGATGGGGCCCGGCTCGGTGGAAGCGGCACGGATGGCCGCAGAGGAATTCGGCGGCAACATCAACGGCAGGCCGATCGAGATCCTTCAGGCGGACCACCAGAACAAGCCGGATATCGCGGTCGCGATCGCCCGGCGCTGGTTCGAACAGGACGGCGTGCAGGCGATCGCGGACGGCGGCAGCTCCGGCGCGGCGCTCGGCGTCCAGGAGCTGGTGCGCAGCAACGGCAGGATCTTCCTCGTCTCGGGGGCCGGCGCCAACCAGCTCACCGACGAGGCGTGCGCGCCGACCTCGGTGCAATGGACGCACGACGCCTATTCGACCGCCACCGCCGTCGTCTCGGGCATCATGCAGACCAGCAAGGAGCCGTGGTTCTTCATCACCGGCGACTATGCGTTCGGCCATTCGGTCGAGGCGACCGCGCGCGCCCGCATCGCCGAGCTCGGCGGCACGGTCGCCGGCAGCGTCAAGGCGCAGCTCGGCACGCCGGATTACGGCTCGTTCCTGTTGCAGGCCCAGGCCTCCGGCGCCAAGATCCTGGCGCTCAACGTCGCCGGCGACAATGCCACCGCCATCAAGCAGGCCGAGGAATTCGGGCTTGCGGCCCAGGGGATGAAGATCGTGCCGATGTCGTTCCAGAACGTCGACATCGAAGCCATCGGCCTCAAGGCGACGCAGGGCGATCTCATCGTCACCAGCTTCTTCGAGGACGCCTCCCCCGCCGCGCGCCGCTTCTCCGACGCGTTCTACGCGCGCCGCAAGGCGATGCCGTCACAGATCCAGGCCGGGGTTTATTCGGCCGTGCGGCACTATCTGCAGGCGGTGAAGGATGCGGACAGCGACGACGGCGCAACGGTGATGGCGAAGATGAAATCCACACCGGTCTCGGACGCCTATGCGGACCACGGTCAGATCCGCGACGACCAGCGCATGGTGCACGACCTGTACCTCGTCCAGGTCAAGACTCCCGCCGAATCGAAGGGCCCCTGGGACTTCGTCAAGCTGGTGACGAAGATCGCCCCCGATCAGGCGTTTCGTCCGCTCGACCGCAGCAAGTGCGGCCTGGTCGGCAAGTGAGCACATGAGCGACCACACATGATTCCGGACGATCAGCGCGCCGTCATCATCACCGCCGCGGGCGGCCCGGAGGTCCTGTCAGAGCGACAGGACTGGCCGGTCCCGCGGCTCGGCCCCGACGACGTCCTGATCGAGGTCGCCGCCGCCGGCATCAACCGTCACGACTGCAACCAGCGCGCTGCCGGGCCGTCGCGGGAGCCCAATCCCATACCGGGATTGGAAGCCTCGGGGCGCATCGTGGCCTGCGGCGCCGACGTTTCCCCGGAACGGCTGGGTCAAGCGGTGATGGCGCTGACCGACGGCGGCTCCTACGCGCAATACGTCGCCACCGATCAGCATCTTGCGCTGGACCTGCCGAGCAGCCTCGACTGGATCCAGGGCGCCGCCCTGCCCGAGGCGCTGTTCACGACCTGGTTCAACTTCTTCGAGCTGATGCGCATGGCGCCCGGCGAGACCACCCTGATTCACGGCGGCAGCAGCGGCGTCGGCACGATCGCGATCCAGCTGCTGCGCGCGCTGGGACATCCCGTCATGGCCACCGCCGGCACCGCGGAGAAGCGCGCCCTGGCACTCAGGCTCGGCTGCAGCGCCGTGTTCGACTATGCCGATCCCGATCTCGCCGAGCAGATCCGCGCGGCGACGGGGACGCGCGGGGTCGACTGCATCCTCGACACCTCCGCCGGCGCTCACATCGCCCAGGACCTTGCGGCGCTCGCGATGGGCGGACGGATCGCCCAGCTCTCGGCTGGACAGGGCAAGGAGCTGGCGGTGCCGCTGCGCAGCCTGATGGTGCGCCGGGCCAGCATCACCGGCGCGTTCCTGCGGTCGACGTCGCTCGATCTCAAGCGGCGCATCGCGACCGAGCTGCGGCAGCGGATCTGGCCTCTTCTCGGAACGGCCATTCGGCCGCACATCGACAGCACCTATCGCCTGTCCGAGGCGGCCGCTGCGCATGCCCGCATGGAGACGGGCCGGCACATCGGGAAGATCGTGCTTTGCGTCCGCGAATGAGCGACGATCCACGTCGCTGCGCCCATCACGCGCAACGAGCGCCCGCCTACTGCTTCACGCCCGGGATCAGGGCCTTCAGCTTGGCCATGTCCTTGACGTTCATCTTCATGCCGCCGGGCATCACGATGTCCCCGGGCTTCTGGTCGGGCTTGCAGGCGCCGAGCCATCTGGCCTCGATCGTCATCGCGGTGTCCTTCACCCCGGTGCCGGCGGCGCCGCCCGTGACGCGCGACATCGTCTTCACCGTATAGGCCGAGTTGAAATCGCCCGTGATGTCGGCATGCGACGTCGTATTGATGCCGCCGAAATTGCAGACCGAATCGGAGACGTAGCCGGTCGCGGTCTTCTGGATGTCCTGCTTGGAGCAGACCTGCTGCGCCATCGGAGAGGCGAAGTTGTTCATCTCCTTGTCGGTGGCCGCGTCGGTGCAGTGCTGAATCGTCGCCTCCGGCAGCTGACCGCCGGATCTGATCATCTTCAGCTCCCACAGGCCGGCCTTGCGCACCGGCAGGTCGACGGCCCGAGCCTCATGGCTCGCGGTCACGCCCAGGAGGCAGCAGGCCAACAGCCCGATTGCGATGCGTGTGCAGGTCATGTGCCCCCGTTCCGGCTCGTTGATCGATGCCAGAGCGAATGCCGCCAAAAGATGGCAATTAGGAGAACGGCAGTTGATGGAAGGTCAGTAGAGCGTCCGCAGCGGCCGCTGCGCCGAGCCGTACGGTACCCAGCGGCAGGAGAACGACACGTAGCCGCCGTAGCGCGCATCGACGGCGCTGAACTTCGCGACCTTGCCGTAGGAGGCGCAGTGGTCGACCGCGAGCTGGCGCGCATCCGTGGTCCGGGCCAGCTGATAGGCGATGATGCCGCCGGTGTCGTTGCCCTTGAAGGGCGGCACCACGTCGGCCTGGGCGGACGCGGCAACCAGAACCATCCCAGCGGCCACGAGGCCTGCAGTCTTCACGAATCCGGCCATCAGCGTCCGCATTGCATTCTCCTCGATCTGGCCTGCCATTCTAAAGGTCCCGTGCGGTCAAGAAAAGAACACCGGCCCCGGGTTAACAGGACTAATCGTGGAGTGTTGCCGCGTTGCACTTGACCTCCTGTGGCCACCGCGGCACGGTCCACGCTCCCGGATCAGCCTTGCGGACGGCCCATGCGCGACTTCAGCTCAGCTTTCAAGACGTTCGGTGCCGCATGCGGCGCGCTGCTCGCGGTCGCGACCGCGCCGGCCCAGGCGGCCAACCCGCTCGAGATGAACTTCTGGCTGTCCGGCCCGAAATATGACGGCCGGGTCGCGCCTTGCGAGGCGGCCATTCCGACCATCGTCTCGCGATTCCAGGACAAGGAGAGCACCTTCTGGAATTCCTCGCTGACGATTACCGGCGTCGCCAATGTCCATGAGATCGCCTTCCGGCCCTGGCAGTCCGACAACATCCCGCGCCGCTTCTGCACCGGCAGCGTGATGATCAGCGACGGCAAGGCGCGCACCGTCAACTTCTCGATCATCGAGGATGGCGGCTTCGCCGGCTATGACCAGGGCGTCGAGTTCTGCGTCGTCGGCCTCGATCGCAACTGGGCCTTCAATCCGGCCTGCCGCGCCGCCAAGCCCTGATTCGCCTTTCCCGGCGCATCGCCCGCTCGCGCGAGCGGCCAGCTGACCAATGGCTGCCTCGGGGCAGCCATTTTTGTTCTTGAAATGTTCCCGCGCGCTGGTAGGCTCCTGGCATTGTCCGGGGAGTATGCCATGTTCGATTGCCTGCGCCGACCTGCCGTCCTGTTGTCCAGAACGATCGCCTGCTTTGCCCTCTTGCTCGGGGTGCTCGCGGCTGGCTCCGCCGCGGCGCAGGACCGGCGCCAGAATGCGCCGGGCGCGTTCGACTTCTACGTTCTCTCGCTGTCGTGGTCGCCCTCGTACTGTGCCGAGGCGGAGGAGCGCGGCGGCCGCGGCAGCCGGTCCCAACAGTGCACCGGCCGGCCCTACTCGTTCGTCGTGCACGGGCTGTGGCCGCAATACGAGAACGGCTACCCCGAATATTGCGAGCAGCCGGCGCCGCGCCTGCCGCGCAACATCATGACCTCGATGCTCGACCTGATGCCGGCGCCGGGCCTGATCTACAACGAGTGGGACAAGCACGGCACCTGCGCCGGCATGTCGGCGAAGGCCTATTTCGAAGCCATCCGCAAGGCGCGGGCCGCCATCAAGATCCCGCCGGAATTTCTCGATCTCGCGGAAGCCAAGACAGTGGCGCCGGCGGCGGTTGAGGAAGCCTTCATCAAGGCCAACCCCAAGCTCACGACATCGGGCATTGCCGTCACCTGCAATCGCACCCGGCTGAGCGAGGTCCGGATCTGCCTGTCGAAGGACCTCGAGTTTCGCAATTGCGACGAGATCGACCGGCAGGCCTGCCGGCGCGACGAGGTCAACATGCCGCCGGTCCGCGGCGGCTAGCGACTGCGAATCGGGCGACCGCAGCGCGTCGGCCTGCGGCGCCTGTTGCGGCGGCGATGATCCGCGGCTCTCCGAAAGGGCATGCGGCGCATCGACGGGGTACCCTTTTGACGCGGAACGGCGTAACCGGGACGGCATGAACTACCGACACGCCTTTCACGCCGGCGGCTTCGCCGACGTCATCAAGCACATCGTGCTGACGCGCATCCTGGTCTACCTCCAGGAGAAGCCCGCTGCGTTCCGGGTGATCGACACCCATGCCGGCGCTGGCCTGTACGATCTCACCGGCGACGAGGCCACCCGCAGCGGCGAGTTCCTCACCGGCATTGCCCGCCTGCTGCAGGCGCGGCTGTCGGATCAGGTCTATGCGCTGGTCCAACCCTATCTGGATATCGTCCGATCGTTCAATCCGACGGCCGAGCTCGTCGCCTATCCCGGCTCGCCGCTGATCGCGCGCGCGCTGCTGCGGCCGCAGGACCGCATGACCCTGTGCGAGCTGGCGCCGATCCCCCGCAAGCAGCTGATCGATCAGTTGCGCCGCGACACCCAGGCCCGCGTCGTCGATCTCGACGGCTGGGTCGCCCTGCCCGCCTTCGTGCCGCCGAACGAGCGCCGGGGCGTGGTGCTGATCGATCCGGCGTTCGAGGCGAAGGATGAGTTCGAGCGGCTCGCCGACCGCTTTGCCGCGGCCTTCGCGAAATGGACCACTGGTATCTACGTGCTGTGGTACCCCGCCAAGAGCCGGCGCGCCACCGAAGAGCTGAGCGATCGCATCGCGGCGCTCGCGGCCGCGGCCAAGCCACCCGGCAAGGTGCTGCGGGTCGAGTTCAGTGTTGCGCCGCAGATCGAAGGCGAGGCGCTGACCTCGACCGGACTGCTGATCGTCAACCCGCCCTGGACATTGCATGACGAGCTGAAGCTCATCCTGCAGGAACTGCAGAAGCCGCTCGGCCAGGGCGGCGCGGCGCGCTTCCGAATCGAATTCCCCAAAGCTTGAAACGGCTACTGGTCGAAAAGCCGTAGTCAATCGGCGCGGAACCGTATTATTGTGTCCGATTGTAAGACTGGCTTTACGTTCCGCTTCCGCGAATGGTTGCGGCGGGGTGATCAAGGCCTAACAAGATCCGGCGATCCGGCGCGGCGAGCGCTGGGCGTTAAGGTGGCCAACGCTTTCCGATCAAAGTGATGTCCGGTCGGACGCTGCGCAGGGCGCGCAGTGGAGGAAGCATTGCGGGGGAGGAGTTTCCCGATGGCCATGACTGGGACGGTCAAGTTCTTCAACGGTGAACGCGGCTACGGCTTCATCAAGCCGGACGACGGTGGACGCGACGTGTTCGTGCACATCACGGCGGTGGAGCGCGCGGGCCTGAAGGACCTGACCGAAGGACAGCGGATCAGCTTCGAGGTCGAGCCGGACAAGAAGGGCAAGGGCCCGAAAGCGGTGAACCTGGTGCTATCGTCTTAGGACGAGCCCGCCTGGCGGTCGTTCGCGCGCCGGCGTGATTGCAACCGGACGCGCCTCGACGCCACCTCTTCGTTGGTTTGGAAGCTGTCGGCAGCGCCTGTTTGCGTGCACAGCATTGCCGGCTCGTACGTGCAGGCCGCGCGCGATGATGCACGATTGCACGGAGCGCTCCGACAAAAAAATCCCGGCCGCGCGAGCGGCCGGGAGGTTGTCGTTGGACGTTTCTTCTTCCTATTCCCTCGTTGCCATCAGAAGTGGAAGTTGATGCCTGCGCGCACAATTCCAAACCGATAGTCGTTCTTCGCCCCCGTGATCACGAAATTGCTGCTGTCGAGATCGACGTAGAGATACTCGATCTTGGCGGTCCAGTTCTGCGCCAGGCCGAACTCGGTGCCGGCGCCGAGCGTCCAGCCCACCGTGGTGTGCGATTCCGAAAGACCGAAGGTCTCGGCGCGCAGGCCGCCAAAGGCGAGGCCGCCGGTGCCGTAGAACAGGATGTTGTTGAAGGCGTAGCCGGCGCGGCCGCGCAAGGTGCCGAACCACGGGTTGGAGAACTTCCAAGGCGCGAAGGTGTCGTTGGCGCCGGTCAGGTTGATGTCGCCCTCGGCGCCGAACACCCACGGGCCGTTCTGCCAATTGTAGCCCGCGGTCAGGCCGCCGGTGAGACCGGACGGCTTGGTCGGGTTGTTGCCGACGGTGCCCCACTCATAGCCCAGCGTGCCGCCGAGATAGGGGCCGGCCCAGCTGTAGGCGTTGAGGGGCTGGTTGACGGTGTAGGGCGCGCCGCGCCCGTAGCCGAGGTCCGCCGCCTGCGCCGAGACCGATCCGAGAGCCGCCGCGCCCAAGCCCGCCGCGGCGGCAGCACCGACCAAGAACCTGTTCATCGCTCACTCCACGCCACTCGCCGTCACCCGCCGGAGCATGCGCCGCGCGACTGTGCTGCGCGGGCCGGCGTGGTTACGGAACTCTCGCTTCTTTCGTGAGCATTTATCGAGAGTTTTAGGTTAAGCCGTTGTTAAGCCGGGTTAGCGGGCCATTAACGTGCTTAACGAAGCGTTACCGCGCGTGCCCTGTGCATGGCGCCATCGCAAGCTGGCGAGACGGCGCGGCAGCGCTTAATTTGCGGACATGACCACCCACAGCTCCGATCCACCCAAGGCGCCGACGCCCCCGAGCCGGCGTGGCGCCACGGCCGACCTGCCGCCCGAGGCCATCGACACGCCAGATCTCGACCCCGCCGCCTCGGCTGCGGACGAGGACGATGACGGCCGGCTGCCGGAGCTGGCCGAGGAGGGCCTGGAGGCGGTCGGGGAAGGCCCGCTCGCGATCGGCCACGCGGCGATCGAGAACGCGGTGCGGCTGGCGCCGACCTCGCCCGGCGTCTACCGCATGCTCAACGCGGCGCATGACGTGCTCTATGTCGGCAAGGCCAAGAACGTCAAAAAGCGCCTGTCGTCCTATGCGCGTGCCAACGCGCCGCTGCCGGCGCGCATCCTGCGCATGATCGCGGCCACGGTGACCGTCGAGATCGTCTCCACCACCACGGAGACCGAGGCGCTGCTGCTCGAAGCCAACCTGATCAAGCAGCTCAAGCCGCGCTTCAACGTGCAGCTGCGCGACGACAAGTCGTTCCCCTACATCCTCATCACCGGCGACCATTGGGCGCCGCAGATCCTCAAGCACCGCGGCGCGCAGTCGCGTCCGGGGCGCTATTTCGGCCCGTTCGCCTCGGCCGGCGCGGTCAACCGCACCATCACGGCGCTGCAGCGCGCCTTCCTGATCCGCTCGTGCACCGATTCGTTCTTCGAGAGCCGGACCCGCCCCTGCCTGCTGCACCAGATCCGCCGCTGCGCCGGTCCCTGCACCCAGGAGATCGATTTCCCCGGCTACACCGAGTTGGTGCGCGAGGCGACCGACTTCCTGTCCGGACGCAGCCAGGCGGTGAAGGCGCTGCTGGCGGCGGAAATGGAGAAGGCGTCGAGCGAGCTCGAATTCGAGACTGCCGCTGTCTATCGCGACCGCCTCGCCGCGCTGTCGGCGATCTCCTCGCAGCAGGGCATCAACCCGCGCACGGTCGAGGAAGCCGACGTGTTCGCCATCCACCAGGAAGGCGGCTATTCCTGCGTCGAGGTGTTCTTCTTCCGCACCGGCCAGAACTGGGGCAACCGCGCCTACTTCCCGCGCGCCGAGAAGACGTTCACGCCCGAGGAGGTGCTATCCGCCTTCCTGTCGCAGTTCTACGACGACAAGCCGCCTCCGAAGCTGATCCTGCTGTCGCACGAGATCGAGGAGGCCGAGCTGCTCGCCGAGGCGCTGTGCGTCAAGGCCGGCCACAAGGTCGAGGTCTCCTGCCCGAAGCGCGGCGAGAAGAAGGACCTCGTCATCCACGCGCTGACCAATGCGCGCGAGGCGCTGGGCCGCAAGCTCGCCGACACCGCGACGCAGAGCCGTTTGCTGGAGGCGATGACCGCGACGCTCGGCCTGCCGCAGGTGCCCCGGCGCATCGAGGTCTACGACAACAGCCACATCCAGGGCACCAACGCGGTCGGCGCGATGATCGTCGCCGGTCCCGACGGCTTCATGAAGAACCAGTATCGCAAGTTCAACATCAGGTCGGAAGGGCTGACGCCCGGCGACGACTACGCGATGATGAAGGAGGTGCTGCAGCGCCGCTTCAAGCGGCTGGTGTCACCGTCGGAGAAGGATGTCGCCCGCGCGGCCAAGGAGGACGACGTGCCGCAATGGCCCGATCTCGTCATCATCGATGGCGGCCGCGGCCAGCTCAATGCCGTCCGCGAGATCTTCACCGAGCTCGGCGTCACCAATGTCGCGCTGATGTCAGTCGCCAAGGGCCCCGATCGCGACGCCGGCCGCGAGACCTTATTCATCCCGGAGCGGGAGGCGATCAAGCTCGAGCCGCGCGACCCCGTGCTGTATTTCATCCAGCGGCTGCGCGACGAGGCGCATCGCTTCGTCATCGGCTCGCACCGCAAGCTGCGCAAGAAGGACATCCGCGAGGCCGGCCTGCAGGAGATCCCCGGCATCGGCCCGTCGCGCAAGCGCGCGCTGCTGCACCACTTCGGCACGCTCAAGGAGATCGAGCGCGCCTCGATCGCCGACCTCGGCAAGGTGCCGGGGGTTTCGGCGGAAAGCGCACGGAAGATCTTTGAGTATTTTCACAGCAACGCGAGCTAGTTAATCGCGCCGTCAGACGTTCTTTGTGTAGATGGGGAGGCTTCATGGCGAAGCGAACGAAGCTGCCTACGATCGTAATGGGCCGCTCCATGTGGGGCGGCCCATCGATGGATGATGACTCCAAGGTCACGTTTGAACTTGAGGCCGAAACGGGCGAGATCTTCGAGGCCAGCTTCTCGCTGCGCGGCATCCTAAGCACTGTTGTGATGGCCCACAGCTGGCCGCCTCTGAAGGACGAGCTCGCGCAGATCGAGCCGCCCATCAAGGTTTAACCTCGTGCTACAGGGGCCGACGACATCGTCGCTGTTCCTGTGGAGCTCAGAACGGCTTGACGACCACGAGCACGGCGATCGCAGCAGCGCTGCCGACGATCAGCGGCGGCGCATGAGAGAACCAGCGCGGCGCCGGCGACTCGGACCGTGCAAGCCGTCGCAGCGTTCCCGCGAGCACGCCGTGCAGCGCGGACAGCGCGACCACGATGCCGAGCTTGATCGTCAGCCAAAGCGAGCCGAACCATTGGCCCTGCATGGCGAGTGCGAGGCCTGCGCCCCACACGACGAGCATGGCCGGCGTCGTGACACGCCGGTCCCAGCGGCTGACGATCTCGACCATGGTGGCGGCACCAGCCGCTTCTGCCTTGGTCGCAGCCGCCGCGATGGTGATCGCTGCGGCCAGCAACCCGCCGCTCCAGCACAGTACGGCGGCGACGTGCAGCGCCTTGAGCCACTCGACCATCATGGCGCCGCCAGCAGCATCTCGCGTCGCGCCAGGACGCGGGCATTGACGAAGCCGCCGAACGGCACGAACGCAGCCATTGTCATCCGGACGATCTCCGTTCTCGACCAGCCGCCGCCGGCTGCGAGCTGGATGAGCATCCAGATGTAGCCCATGAAAGCGAGGCCGTGGACAGGACCCATGATCCTGGTGGCGACGGCGAAGCCGGCAAAGTGCTTCAGCGGCACCGCCACCAGCACCAGCAGCAGCAATGTGCTGCCTTCGACGAGCGAGACTGCGCGCATCCGCTTCAACAGCGACAGCTCCTCGGCCTGATGCTGAGTGGTCATCATTCGACCTCCTTCAGCACCTTTTCGACCTGGGTGAGCCGCAGCTCGATCTGCCCCAGACTGCCCTTGAGGGCGGCGAGCAGATCTGCACTCGTCTCCTGCGCTCGAACGGCTCGCTCGGTCAGCGCGCGGAAGCCCTCCTCCGTCGCGACCTGCCGTCCGGCCTGCCGGACCGCCGCAAAATACTTCATCGCAAACACCAGGATGATGGTGACAAGGACGAGGATCGTGACGAGCAGGAAGATGGCGGCTTTGTCAGCCATGTTGGTCTCCTTCCGGTTTGATGGAGGATGGAACGACGGACAGCGTCTCCGCTGCTTTGGCGATCGAGGACGGCGTCAGGGCGATCTCGAAGGGAGCAACCTCGAAGTAGTTCAGCGCCTTGCCGTCGGCGGAGAGCTCCAACCGGCTGGTGACCAGCCCCGCCTCTTCGAGCTTGCGCAAATGAAGGTGCAGCAATGGCCGGCTGATGCCGAGCTCGCGGGCCAACTGGCTGACATAGGTGCGCCCCCGGGCCTGCAAAGCAGCCACCACCCGCAACCGATGCGGATTGGCCAACGCTGCCAGCCTGTCCAGCAGTTGATCGCCTTCAGTGGGCATACGTCGCGGCTCTCCACCTGTAAGGATATTATTACAGGTGAGGTCCGCCCCCGTCAACTTTACGATACACCTGTCAGGAAAAAATTTCGATTTCCATATATTTACCCGGACAAAAATAAGCTCTACATGAGCTGAGCCACCTCACTTTGGAGCGACACCTCATGACCCCCGATCAGCGCAAGGCGGCGGTCGCCGCCTACAAGGAGCGCAAGAGCCCTGCCGGCATCTTTGCGGTCACCTGCGCCGCCACCGGCGCGCGCTGGATCGGCTGCGCGCCGGACCTCGACAAGATCCAGAACCGTCTGTGGTTCACCCTGCGCCAGGGCGGCCATCGCCGCGGCGGGCTGCAGGCGGCCTGGGCCGCCCATGGCGAAGGGTCGTTCAGCCTGGAGGTGATCGAGACCTTCGACGACGAAGCGCTGGCCTATGTGCGCGATCGCGTGTTCGCGGAACGGCAGGCGCATTGGTGCGCGGTTCACGGGGCCGAGGCGATCTGATCACGGGCGGCATTCGCGCCGCTGTCATTGCACCGCAATAAGACCGATCGGCGCGCCCACCGCGGCACGCCGATCTCCCTACTGGCGCGACCGCGTGCGGTTGCTTAAGGAAGCGTTACCGCTCTTTGTATCGGAGCGGGAGAGTTCCTATCTCCGCAAGACTTCGTTGCGAACAGCGTCATATCTGCGTCATCCTGCCGAAGCGGCTCGGCTCGGAGGTTGACGTCCGAACGGCGGCAGTATTGGTACACCGGATGAATATTGCGACCACACGCGTGCCCAGCAAGACGTCGACGTCCCTGCCGAACATCCTGACCTATACGCGCATCGCCGCGATACCGGTCGTGGTCGGCTGCATCTACGCGCAGTCGGTCTGGATGTATCCTTTGTGGCTCCGCTGGGTCGCCGTCGCGGTGTTTATTGCGGCTGGGATCACCGACTATCTCGACGGTCATTTCGCACGGATCTGGAACCAGCAATCGGCATTCGGCCGTATGCTCGACCCGATCGCGGACAAGCTTCTGGTCGCCTCCTGCCTGCTGATGCTGGCCGCCGACAGCACCATCCAGAACTGGTCGCTGTGGGCGGCCATTGTGATCCTGTGCCGCGAGATCCTGGTGTCGGGCCTGCGCGAATATCTCGCCGCGCTGCGCGTCTCGGTGCCGGTGACCAAGGTCGCCAAATGGAAGACCACGATGCAGTTGGTGGCGATCGGCTTCCTGCTCGCGGGCGAGGCCGGCGATGCGGCGGTCGCCCAGATCTCGACGGCCGTGGGTCCGATCGTGAGCGGGATCGGAATCTGGCTGCTCGGTTTGTCGGCGGTCTTCACCATCTACACCGGCTACGACTATTTCCGCGCCGGCATCCACCACCTCATCGAGGCAGACTCGCGATGAAGGTGAAGTATTTCGCCTGGGTGCGTGAGCGCGTCGGCAAGGCCGAGGAGACGATCGAGCCGCCGGCGGACGTGCGCACGGTCAGCGAGCTGATCGCCTGGCTCACCACGCGCGGCGAGGGCTACGCCTATGCGTTCGAGAAGCCGAAGGTGATCCGCACCGCGATCGACCAGACCCATGTGCAGCCGGATACGGCCATCGCCGGCGCCCGCGAGATCGCGTTCTTCCCGCCGATGACCGGCGGCTGACGCAACGGAAGATCCGTCCATGACCGCGATCGTCACCGTCCGGGTGCAGCAAGAGGATTTCGACACCGCGGCCGAGATCGCAGCCCTCAGCCATGGCCGCACCGACATCGGCGCCGTCGTCAGCTTCTCCGGCCTGTGCCGCGGCAACGACCATGACACGCCGATCACCGCGCTGACGCTCGAGCATTACCCGGGCATGGCGGAGGCCGAGATCATGCGGCACGCCGAGCAGGCGATGGCGCGCTGGCCGCTGCAGGGCCTGACCGTGATCCACCGCTTCGGCCGGATACGGCCGGGCGAGAACATCGTGCTGGTGGTGACCGCCTCCAGCCACCGTCAGGCGGCGTTCGAGGCTGCTGAGTTCCTGATGGATTATCTCAAGACCAACGCGCCGTTCTGGAAGCGCGAGGAAACCAATGATGGCGGCAGCTGGGTCGAGGCCAAGAGCCACGACGATGCCGCCGCGGCGCGCTGGAAGTCGTGATGGCGAAGAAGGTCAAGACGGCAGCGCCGCGCAAGGCGGCGGCGCCGAAGCTGCCGAAGGTCAATGCGGGCGAGCTGGTCAGCCTGCTCGACTATCTGCGCTACGCGGTGAGCTGCTTCCAGGACGCCGATCTGGTGTTTGCGCACGGCACCACCGATCCGGTGTCGGAGGCCGCCTTCCTGATCGGCGAGGCGCTGCATCTGCGCCCCGATCAGTTCGAGAGCTTCGTCACGGCCCGGGTCACCGCGGCCGAAGGCAAGATGATCCTCGACCTGATCACGGCCCGAATCACCACGCGAAAGCCGGCGGCCTATCTGGTCAACAAGGTCTACATGCGCGGCCTGCCGTTCTACGTCGACGAGCGCGTCATCGTGCCGCGCTCGTTCATCGGCGAGCTGCTGGAGACGCATTTCGGCGGCGCCGAGGCCGATGGCACCTCGCTGATCGATGATCCGCTGGCCGTGGACAGCGTGCTGGACCTCTGCACCGGCTCTGGCTGTCTGGCGATCCTGGCCAGCCGCCACTTCCCCAATGCGGTGATCGACGCCGTCGACATCTCCAAGGACGCGCTCGCGGTCGCCGCGAAGAACGTCGCCGACTACGACCTCGGCGAGCGCATCTCGCTGCACCGCGGTGACCTGTTCGCACCGCTCAGCCAGCGCCGCTACGATTTGATCATCACCAACCCGCCCTATGTCGACGCCGAGGGCATGGCCGGCCTGCCCCGGGAATGCCGCGCCGAGCCGGCGCTGGCCTTCGACGGCGGCACCGACGGGCTCGACATCATCCATCGCATTCTCAGCCAGGCCCGCGACCATCTGACTGCGGAGGGCGGATTGTTGTGCGAGGTCGGGCGCGACCGTCCGCAGATCGAGGCGGCCTATCCCGACCTGCCGCTGCTCTGGCTCGACACCGAGGACTCCGAGGGCGAGGTGTTCTGGATCACCGCGCGCGATCTCGTGTGACGCGCGACCCATTCACCTCCCCCCTTCGAAAACCGTCGGGGAGATGTGAACCTCCGCTGCCGCGCGAATCGAACCCCATCCACCAGTCAATTCAGGCTATTGGCCGGTGGACACGGTGCCCGTGTGACGCGGATTTGCCGCGGACCGTGCCGCTTGCGGCGCAAGCATGCAGCTGATCGAGCCCACGGTGTTGCCGCCATACTGGACAAAGCCCGCGGGGGTCGGCGGCGAATGCGGCGCGCTGATCGGCAGGTAGATGTAGCAGACGGTGCCGTCGGCCGGATCGCGCCAGCGCTGCACGATGGTGTCCTGCAGCGGGCCTGCGAACTGCCGCTCGAGCTGCATCCGCGGCATCGTCGCCCATTGTGACGATTGCTGCGGCTGCGCCTGAGGCGGCGGCGGGAATTGCGGCTGCTGCGGTTGTTGTTGCTGTTGGACTTGCTGCGGCGGCTGAGCCGCTGGTGGCCGTTGCGGCTGCGAGGCCTGCTGCGCCTCGGCGGCGCGCGTCCCCAGTCCGACAAGCAGCGCGAACCCTGCGATCAGCAGCGCACGGAACAGCGATCGATCTACCATGCGATCTGCATCCCGACCCGTCCGCCGAACTGGCTCGTATCAGTCCGCATGCCGTAGCTGGCCGAGCCGGAGACGACGATGTTGTCGCTCACCCGCGCCAGCGCGGTCATCGCCACCGCGCTCTGGCCGGCGAAGGTGCCGTAATTGGCGGCCACCGCAAACCGTTTGTTGTCCGGCAGGAAGCCGCCGCCCATCGCCATGGCCATCGCGATCCCCGAATTGACGTGGGTGATCTGGGTCTGCAACCCGCTGACCTGCGACTGCAATCCACCGATCTGCGCCTGCAACGCCCCGATCTGCGACTGGACGCCGCTCGCAACGCTGCTCAGCTGCGAGACGTTGACCGCATCGGTCGGCGAGATGCCGGCGGCGACATTGGTCAGCCGCCGCTCGTTGCCGGCGGAGCCGAACGACACGGTGTTGGGCGCGCTCGCCACCGAGTTCTGGCCGATCGCGACGGAGTTCGCCGCAACGGCATTGGCGCCGCTGCCGATCGCGACGTTGCCTGCGGCCCCGACCTGGGCGCCCGCGCCGTACACGGCAGCATTGGCGTAGTTGTTGTCGGTGGCGTTGGGGCCGACCACCACGGAGTTCGGCGCTGAGATCGCATTGGTGCCGATCGCGACCGCATTCACGCCGTTCGCCTGCGCACCGTTGCCGAGTGCGACAGCGCTCGTCCCATTCGCGGTGCTGGCGACGCCGACGGCCACGCTGTTGTCGCCGATGGCCTGGCTGTTGACGCCGGTCGCGGTGCTGAGTACTCCGGATGCCGTGCTGAAGGCGCCACTCGCCGTGCTGAAGGCACCGCTGGCCTTGCTGGAGGCACCGGTCGCCGTGCCGTGGTCGCCGCTCGCCGTACTGAACGCCCCGCTCGCGGTACCGGAATCGCCACTCGCGTTGCTCAGAACCCCGAGTGCCGTCCCATTCATTCCGGCCGCGTTGCTAAACACGCCGAGCGCGACGGCGTTGCTTGCGCTTGCCGTGCTGCTACGGCCGATCGCGATCGCCGAAACCCCCGTCACCGTCGTGCCATTGCCGATGGCCACTGCATCGGTCGCATTGACCGTCCCGCCATTGCCGAGCACGGCGGAGCCGGCGGCGCTCGCCGTGGCGGCGATGGCGTTGTTCGAGCCCACCACGTTGACGTTATCGCCCCAGCCGGCTGTACCGGCGCCGGCATTGGTCGCCGTATTCACATTGTTGTTGTTGCCGAGCACGAAGGTGCCATTACCGTTGATCGTGCTGGGATCGCCGATCGCAAAGCTGCCGGTGCCGACCACATTCTGCCCGGTGCCGATCGCGCCGCTCTTCGCTCCGAGCACCGTGTTCGATGCGCCGACCGCTATGCTGCCATCGCCGGTGACCGCACTGGAATAGCCAATCGCAAGCCCACTCTGGCCCAGCACCTGCGCATTGAAGCCGAGTGCGGTGGCGTTGCCGCTATCGGCGCCAATGAGGGCTTGGCTGCCGATTGCAATGCTGTTGGCAGAGTTGGCATCGACGAACGCCGCCAAGGTCCTCGTGCCGGTGATGTTACCTCCGCCGATCGCGATGGAGTTCGCGGAGGTCGCCGCCGCATAGGTCCCTATAGCGGCCGAGAACGTACCGGACGCAAAGCTCTGAGCGCCAAAGACGGTGCTGGAGTTGCCTACGGCTCTTGCGGAATAGCCCACTGCGGTGGCGTAGCCGTTCGAAATTGTCGCGTAGCCGATCGCCATCGCCCCGTCGCCTGCCGCTTGGCTGATAGCGCCGACGGCGAGGGTGCCATAGCCGCCCGCGATGGCTGACGGACCGATTGCCGTGCTGAAGGCGCCGTCGGCCGTAGCCTGCGGTTTAGGAACGGGACCGAAGGTTGCCTCGCCACAGGCAAAGGAAAAAGCGCCGTTGGCGATACCGGCGTTCGGCGCGCATGCAAAATTTTGCGCTTGCGCGGACCGCGCCGCCAACAGGGCCGATGCTAGCAAAAGGGCGATCGCAACGCCGCTGGACTGCACCGACCGGATCCCGATGCGCCGCGGCCGCGACGCGGCACGAAAGGCGCTCGACATCAGGCCACCCTTGGCTGCCGCAACTGCACAGGCTGCAGCACGCCTCGACGGACCAGCCCCAGCGACTGCAATCCTTGAAATTACGGGACGCATTCAGCACGACTCCACAACGATCCGGACCGACGAAACGCAGGGAGTGACGCGATGGCTGGGAGCGCGTGCCTCGGCCGCCTCCTCACCCACAACGATTACGCACGTCAATGTCACCAATCCCTCTGCAAAACATTCGAGAACGGCACCAGAAGCTGCTTTTGGTGCCGCAATCACGGATCGCGCGACAACGATGTCCAACACCTCGTTGCGAAGGCAGCGCTCCCGTGCTGGCTCAGCTAACAGGGTTGGATCGGAGAGGTCTCGGCAGATGACCCACTCTTAGGCAAGCGGCACACTCGCGCGATCTCGATCCTGTTTATTCCTGCTGACCGTTGTGCGCTAACAACACGAGCTTCCGATGGCCTCTCCCGTCCCCTGGGTGCAGTGCCATCGCATATGGTTGCAATGCCCCGGCGGCCTCGAGACGGCCTTACTGGCTCCGCATCCAGATTTCATGGTCGGTCGATCCTCGACCGACCCGATAGGCGAGCGCGTGCCACTCCATTGCAATCTCCGACCAAGCGGCTTTCAGGGCCGGATCGGTCGCTTGTTCAGAGGCGCTTTCGCACGCCAAGGCCTTGATGCGGTATCTTTCTGACAGACCAATCATCGGCTCTACGTTCGACATGCAGCGCGCTGCTCGGCCGCCCTTCTCGCTCAATTCAGCGTCATCGACGCACCGCCGGCCACGCCATATTCGTTGATCTACGGCGAGGCCGTGAACGAGGCGTGCACCCGCACCCAGTTGTTGACCGCATAACCGATGCCGGCGGCGAGCCCCGATCAACTGTCACATTCGCCAAAATCACATCGATCCCCTGCATAACCTTCGAGAACATCGCCAGAGGTTGCTCCGAAAAGAGCAACCAGCAATTGCACCACAAACAACTTCCCGAGAACGCATCACGCCGAAAGCGCGCCGCCTCCGTCTCGGCTAGCAGAATGCGATCGGGCGGGTCTCGGCAGGGAGCGCACTGTTATGCAATCCGCACATTGTGGCCGCATTCTTTGAAATCTTCCGAAGTAACAGTTGTCGATTTGCAACGAAGTGTGTCTCATCAGCTCATCGCTTCCTTCAACTGCGACGCCGGATCGGCCATGGAATCCAGCTCAACACGACAGATCTCGCTCGAGTGCAGTCCCGACCACGGCCCCGACAGCCATCGCGAGTGGCAGAGGAAGATCGAGGAGATCACCGGCGGCATCCGGATCAATTTCGCCGATCTCAAGCCGTTGAGCGAGGGACCGGCCCGGATCCAGATGGGCGCCGTGACGATCGGCGGACTCAACATCAACAGGTGGTCATTGTCCCCGCTGCTGCTCGATCGCACACAGAAGCATCTGGCCAAGGCCCAGGACGTGTTTTCGATTCCGATCCCACGCTCGGGACGGCTGCTGCTGACCCAGCGTCGGCAGGAGGACGACTGTGCCAGGGAGGAGACGCGCTTCCTCAGGCTGAGCGAGCGACTCCGCTTTCACGCGCCGGAAGGCCTCGAGCTGACGGGCTTCACCATCCCCGCCGCGATGTTGTTGAAACGGCTTCCCGCGGCCGACGATCTGATTCTCCGGCGCATCAGCATGCGTGATCCGGCATTTGGTCTGCTGGCCGACTATCTCGGCTTCGCCGAAAAGGAGGCCGCACGAGCAAATCCGACATTGAAGCAACTGATGGCCGATCAGCTCATCGAGCTGACCGTTCATCTGCTGGCGCCCAGCAACGATACGATGGAGGTCGTTCGCAATGGTGCGCTCAAGGATCTGCGCCGGGAAAAGGTGCTGAGGCAGATCAGAGAGCATTTCGCCAATCCGGATTTCTCGCTGTCGTCGGCCGCCGAGGCATCGGGCCTGTCGCGCAGCTACATCCAGAAGCTATTCGACGAGGCCGGCACCAGCTTTTCCGAGACGCTGCGGAAGATGCGCGTCGAGAAGGCGGTCGAGCTGTTGAGATCTCCGGCGCACTCGGCGCTGGGCGTCGCCGAGATCGCGATGGATACCGGCTTTGCCGACCTGTCCACGTTCAACCGCACGTTTCGCCGCTTCTACGGCGAGACGCCGACCGCGATGCGCCTGGCGACGGACGACGTCGCCGGAGCGGAGCCGGCGCCACCCGTGAGCGCAACGGCGGCGCACACACGCGCCGATCGATGAGAGCACGATGCGATCAGGCCGGTCTGGCTCCGCCCGATCCGCAGCGAAGATCTACGGCGATTAGTTGATCAGAACTCGACGGCGAAGCCGGCGCTGCCGACATGCTCGCTGCCGCCGCCGTTCGAGTAGCGGCCAAAGACCACGGTCGGGACGCTGAGATTCAGCCGGTGCGAGATGCCGATTCCGGCCCCGGTCTGACCGCGATAAAAGCCGGTGTTGACGGCGACCGTAGTCTTGCCGGGTGCCGACGGCATCACGACCGGCGGGGCGGACACCGCTGCGGCAATGCCGCGGCGCGCCTCGGTCTGGTTGACGTTGATCTGGTTCTGCAGTCCGCCGAGTTGGGTTTGAAAGCCGGCCGCGATGCCGTTCAGCTGCGAGACATTGACGGCGTCGGTCTGCGAGATGCCGGCGGCAACGTTGGTCAGCCGCCTTTCATTGCCGGCAGCGCCGAATGACACGGTGTTCGGCGCCGTGGCCACCGAATTCTGCCCGATGGCGACGGAGTTGGCGGCAACCGCGTTGGCGCCGTTGCCGAGCGCGACGTTGCCGGCGGCGCCGACCTGCGCGCCGGCCCCATAGACCGCAGCATTGGCGAAGTTGTTGTCCGTGGCATTGGGACCGATCACGACGGAGTTCGGCGCCGAGACGGCATTGGTCCCGATGGCAATGGCGTTGTCGCCGTTCGCCTGCGCAGTGTTGCCGAACGCAAGGCTGTTTGCGCCGTTGGCCTTGCTGGAGCCGACCGCCACGCTGTTATCCCCGCCCGCGAAGCTGCCGCTGCCATAGGCCGCACCGAATGCGCCATTCGCCGTGCTGAAAGCGCCGGTCGCCGTACTGAATCTGCCACTTGCCTGGCTGGAGGTCCCGGTTGAGGTGCTGTGGTCGCCGGCCGCGTTGCTGAACGAGCCGGTCGCGGTGCTCAGATCGCCCGTCGCCATGCTGGCATTGCCCAGCGCGACACCATACGTTCCGGTCGCGACGCTGTTGACGCCCGTCGCCACGCTGCTGAGGCCAGCCGCCTTGCTGTTGAAGCCGAGCGCGATCGCACCGATCGCAGTGGCCTGCGCCGTCGCACCGAGCACGGTCGCGTTCATCGCTATGGCCCGGCTGGCCTGACCGACGGCGGTCGTGCCGTCGCCCTGGGCAACGCTGTTTTGGCCGAACGCGCTCGCGGTCGCACCGACTGCCTGGCTGGACTGGCCCATCGCCGTGGCGCTTGCGCCGTTGGCGTTGGCCGACGACCCTGTCGCGGTGGCCTGATCGCCGCCGGCAAAGGCGGCGTTGCCCGAGGCGGTCGCCGCCAGGCCGGTGGCGATGGCGGCAATGCCTATCGCGGTGGTGAAGGCTCCATTGGCGCTGCTACCATAACCGTATGCCCCCGCGCCGGCACCGGTCGCAGTGCTGTTCCCGCCGGTCGCCGTAGCGGCTATCCCAGCCGCAACAGCCCCCGCGCCGCTCGCATAGGCGCCGATGCCGCCGACCGCCGTGCCGCCGTTCAGGGATTGTTGGGCGTTGGCATCGCCTGCGCCTGCCGCCATGCAGATCAAAAGGACCGTCGAAGCGAGCCAGGCGCCTCGGCTCAGCGTTCCGGTGCCAGGGCTCAAGACTGGATCACGACCAATCGTCACATCCCTCGATTTCACGTGAACACCTGCCCCCTCGAAAACGACATCAGGATCTCCGCTAGCAGAGGAGGATCCCGAGGGTCTCGGCAAAGGGCCCACTGTTTTGCAACCCGCACAACGGCAGCGCATCACCGCGCTCATCCGGTCGAGGAGTTGTATGTCTGCAACATTGGGTGGTTTCTGGCGGCCCCAGGCTTCCATCGCGGAGGAACTGATTCCTCGCACCAGTCCTTAGTGGCCACCGGAACAGCGGCTCTTTACCGTGTCGCAAAAAGACACAGGGACTTCCAGATATCGGGACTTTCGCGCTGCGCTGTGCAGAAACCGCTCACCAGAGCAGCAGGAACGCCGGTCGTTTGACATTCCCGTCCGGCCGCGAAGCTGATACGTTGCCACCGGCCTTGGTCGCGGCTGATGCGAACAGCATTCCGTTCAGGTCCCTGAAGCACGAACCGTCTGTAAAACCGGCTTGTCACCTTTCCAGGGCAGGCCGTCGCCCTATTTGCCTTGAACGTCCGAGAGGTCCCCATGCTGGACAAGAGCCCCCGCCCCGCCGTCACCGTTCCGAATGATCTTGCCGCGCATTGGATGCCGTTCACCGCGAACCGCGCCTTCAAGAAGAACCCGCGCCTGCTCGCCGGTGCCAAGGACATGCACTACATCACCGTCGATGGCCGCAAGATCATCGACGCCGCCGCCGGCATGTGGTGCTGCAACGCCGGCCACGGCCGCAGCCAGATCGCCGAGGCGATCGGCCAGCAGGCCGCCGCGCTCGACTACGCGCCGCCGTTCCAGTTCGGCATTCCCCAGGCGTTCGAGCTCGCCAACCGCATCGCCGATCTCGCGCCCGCCGGCCTCGACCACGTGTTCTTCTGCAACTCCGGCTCGGAGGCGGCCGACACCGCGCTGAAGATGGCGCTGGCCTACCACCAGATCAACGGCCAGGGCAGCCGCACCCGCCTGATCGGCCGCGTCCGCGGCTATCATGGCGTCGGCTTCGGCGGCACTTCGGTCGGCGGCATCGTCAACAACCGCAAGCTGTTCGGCACCTTGCTGACCGGCGTCGACCACATCCCCGCGACCTATGACCGCGAGAAGCAGGCCTTTACCAAGGGCGAGCCGGAATACGGCGCGCACTTCGCCGATGAGCTGGAAAACCTCGTCAACCTGCACGGCGCCAACACCATCGCCGCCGTCATCGTCGAGCCGATGGCCGGCTCGACCGGCGTGATCCCGGCACCGAAGGGCTACCTCAAGCGGCTGCGCGAGATCACCCAGAAGCACGGCATCCTGCTGATCTTCGACGAGGTCATCACCGGCTTCGGCCGCCTCGGTTACGCCTTCGCCGCCGAGCGCTACGGCGTGACGCCTGACCTTCTGACCTTCGCCAAGGGCGTCACCAATGGCGCGGCACCGATGGGCGGCGTGCTGGTGCGCGACACCATCCACGACGCCTTCATGAGCGGCCCCGAGCACATGGTGGAGTTCACCCACGGCTACACCTACTCGGCGCATCCGATCGCCTGCGCCGCCGGCCTCGCCACGCTCGACATCTACCGCGACGACAAGCTGTTCGAGCACGCCCGCGCCATCGAGCCGAAATTCGCCGACGCCGTGATGTCGCTCAAGGGCCTGCCCAACGTGCTCGACATCCGCACGGTGGGTCTCACCGCCGGCATCGACCTCGCGCCGCTGCCCGACGCGGCTGGCAAGCGCGGCTACTCCGCGATGGAGACCGCCTTCCACAACAACGACCTGATGCTGCGCATCGCCGGTGACACGCTGGCGCTGACCCCGCCGCTGATCATCAGCGAGGATCAGGTCGGCGAGATCATCGAGAAGGTCGGCAAGGTCATCAAGGCCGTGGCGTAAGCCATTCGGCGTCCCATCGGCCATGATCGGCCAGGAGCAGAATTGGCGGCCCGCGTGGCCGCCATTTTTGTTTCTACGATCCCCAAGAACGGTCATTGCGGCTTTCCACATGTCGCATGCCGGCCGACAATAGCCTCGCGCGTGCGCAGGGAACCTTCGCAAATCCTCCACGTTCATGTCGCGAGCCGGCGGTTCGCGCGCGGCGATGGATCATCGGAGGACGCGCATGCTTGCACCGCCAGGAGAGCTGCTGCGATTGGGGCTCGAGCAGAGACTCAACCGCGTCAGGCGCGCCACCCAGGCCTACATGCGCGATCGCGCCCGGCAGGCCACCGGAACGGTGACGTCCTACGCCGTCGCCGCCGGGCTGTTCGCCACCGCGGGCATCTTCCTGATCGCCGCCTGCATCGTCGGATTGACCGCGCTGTTCCGCTGGGTGGAAATGACCTACGGCCTGTTCACCGCATTCGCTGTGGTCGGCGGCATCCTGGTCGCGCTGGCGGTGATCTGCGCGATCATCGCGGCGGTGAAGTTGCGCAGTCCGACGCCGCACTATCCTTCACTCTCCAGCCGGCTGCGCGTGGCGATCGCAGCGCCCGTGGCCCGGGAACCCGACGCGGACGAGATCGATCCCGACACCATCCCCCTGGCACCGTCATCGACCTCCACGAATCACGGGAGCGGAGCTGCGGGTGCACTCGGCCGGGTCAACGTGCCCGTTGGTGTCGCCGTTGCGGCACTGCTGCTCGGTGTGGCGGCCTTGCGCCGGCGTCACCGCAGCGCGTAAGCCTGCCCCGACAGCGACAGGCGCGGTTCGACGGACATCGAAGAATCACCGGCTCGGTTGAGTTGATCAGCAACACCCGTTGATCAGCTCATGGGCATCGCGCGCATGTCTCAATGTGTCTGGAGTCCGCGTGGCGCTTTCCCCGGTGTTCTACGGGTCGGCGACACTACGATGACACTCCGCTTTCCCCGGTGAACTTGCGTAAATGACACGCAGACGGGAAATCATCGGCCTCTCCCGGTATTTGAATCCCGCCGACTATCCTCGCGAATCAACAGAAGTGCTAAGGTTGCATTCGGTTGGGAGCGTCGCGCAGCATGATCCGTATCTCCACGATTTTCATTGCCATTTGTATGGTTCTGGTCGCAGCTTCGCTCGGCCTGATCCTGTATTCGGTGGCCGGCATCAGTGGCTCGGAATCCGCGATCGTCGCGCTCGCCGCACTGACGTTCCTGATTCTCTACAACGCCGTGTCGATGCGGCTGCGCGACCGCACCGATATCGGCAGCCAGATCGCCGATCTGTCGCGCGGCACCGCCGACCTCGCGCGCCAGGTCGCCGAGTTCGGCCGGCGCCTGTCGGCGGTCGAGGGACGCATCGTGTCCTCGAGCTCGGTCAGCGCCGATCGCCTGCAGGGCGTGATCGGCGAGATCAACGAGCTCGGCGGACTGATGAAGCAGCTCGCCGTCACCGTGGCCCAGCATGAAGACCTGATCGCGGCGATCCCGCCCGCAACACCGCCGGGAGCTGCTGCCGGCATGGTTCGCGAGGCCGATCATCCGCTCCCGGCGGCCGCTGCCTCCAGCGGCGCGCGCGAGATGACAGCGCTGCCGCCGAGCGACATCGAGCAGAGGATGCCCGAGACTCCCGGCACGTTCAGCGCGGCATCGGGTGCCGCCCCCCTGCCGCCCAAACCGCAGGTCCCGGCGGTCACTGCCGTACCAGCAGCCTCCAGGATCACGACGCCGGCTCCGTCGGCGCCGGTTGCCCCCGCCGTGCCGCGCAGCCAGCCGCAGATCCTCGCCGCGGTCAAAGGCGCGATCGAGGACAACCGCCTCGACATCTACCTGCAGCCGCTGGTGACGCTGCCGCAGCGCAAGGTGCGCTTCTACGAGGCGGTGACGAGGCTTCGCGACGAGCGCGACCAGGTGGTCGCGGCCGAGGATTTCATCGGCATCGCGGAAGCCGCCGGCCTGGTCGGGCGCATCGACCACATGGTTCTGCTTCGCTGCGTCCAGGTGCTGCGCCGCCTGATGGTTCGCAACAAGGACGTCGGCATCTTCTGCAACATCTCCGCGGCGACCCTCAGCAGCCCCGCCAACTTTTCACAATGCCTCGATTTCCTCGAAGCGAATCGCGCCCTGGCGCCGTCCTTCGTGCTCGAATTCAAGCAGTCGACCTTGCGCAGCCTCGGCCCGACCGGGGCCGAGCATCTCGCGGCCCTGGCCCAGCGCGGCTACCGCTTCTCGATCGACCATGTCACCGACCTCCGGTTCGAGCCGCGCGAGCTTGCCGATCGCGGTGTCCGCTTCATCAAGGTCCCGGCCGCGCTGCTGCTCGACCCCAAGCAGAGCTCGGCCTCCGACATTCACCCGACCGATCTCTCCGATCTGCTGGGCCGTTTCGGCATCGACCTGATCGCCGAGCGGATCGAAGGCGAGAACAGCGTCGTCGACCTGCTCGACTACGACGTCCGCTTCGGCCAGGGCTTCCTGTTCGCGCCGCCCCGCCCATTGCGACCCGAGGGCGCATCTGCTACCGGCGAGGCCGCCGCCGGCCCATCGGGCGGGCAGGATATCAAGATTCAGGACCCCAATGCCGCCGGCACCACCTCTCTGGACGCGTCACACACCAATGCTTCGACGCGCAGCGGCAATGCCGCCCTCGCCCGCCGTGCCGCCGGGACCCTCTGAAATCAGCCGGCTGCCATGACCGTTCTCCGCTTCGAAGAGCGGCTGCGCGATCTGGTCGGCCGCAAGCAGGTGCTGCTGAGCGACATCTGGGGCGTGGTCCATAACGGGCTGGAGTCCTTCCCCGACGCCTGCGACGCGCTACACCACTTTCGCCGCCAGGGCGGTACGGTGATCCTGATTACCAACGCGCCCCGGCCGGCCGATTCGGTCCAGCGCCAGTTGCGCAAGCTCGGCGTCGCCGACGAGGTCTACAGCGCCATCGTCTCCTCCGGCGACCTGACCCGCCACTACGTGGCCGATCATCCCGGCGGCAAGGTGTTCTGGCTCGGCCCCGAGCGCGACAATTCCATTCATCGCGGTCTCGACCTGGCGCTGTCGCCGCTCGAAGAAGCGTCCTACATCATCTGCACCGGCCTCTACGACGACGAGACCGAGACCGCCGAGGACTACCGGCCGATGCTGCTGCGCGCGCGCGAGCGCAAGCTGCCGCTGATCTGCGCCAATCCGGACATCGTGGTCGAGCGCGGCGACCGGCTGATCTACTGCGCCGGCGCCATCGCGGAGCTCTACCGCGAGCTCGGCGGCGAGGTGATCTTCTACGGCAAGCCGCACCGGCCGATCTACGAGCGCGCCATGATGCTCGCCGAGCAGCACGCCGGCCGGAAGGTCGCGCGCGAGGAGGTGCTGGCGATCGGCGATTCCGTCCGCACCGATCTCGCCGGCGCGCACGGCTTCGGCATCGACTGCCTGTTCGTCACCCGCGGCATCCATTCCGAGGAGTTCGCCGGCGTCGAGCAGCTCGACCCGGCCTCGGTCAAGGAGCTGTTCGGCCACCCGCCGCGCGCCCTGATGCGCGAATTGAAGTGGTGAGCGGATCCTGAAACGAAAAACGCCCGGCCGGGTGCCGGGCGTCTTTCGCATGGGATGTGGATCAGGCCGGCCTCAGGCCGTCGCCATGTCCGGGAATACCGCGTCGATCTTGGTCTTCAGGGTCGCGGCGTTGAACGGCTTGACGATGTAGTTGTTCACGCCGGCCTTCTTGGCCGCGATCACGTTCTCGGTCTTGGATTCCGCCGTGATCATGATGAACGGCGTGGTCGCCAGGTTCGGATCGGCGCGGACCTCGCGGAGCAGGTCGTAGCCGGTCATCGGCTCCATGTTCCAGTCGGAGATCACGAGGCCGTATTTCTTGGCGCGCATCTTGTTGAGGGCCATCGAGCCGTCGCTGGCATCGTCGATGTCCTCGAACCCGATCTGCTTGAGAAGATTCCTGATGATACGGATCATGGTGCTGTAATCGTCGACGACGAGCACCGGCATCGTCAAATCAACCGCCATCTTGACTCCCCCAGACGCGAACACAACGCGCAGACTGTTACAAAAACGCTCTTGCGGCACGGGTCGTAACCGACCCCGCCATCCGCTCTGAGCAGTAGCATCAGCCGTTAAACAGCGCGTTAACTGCGCTGCGGCTGCATGTCGCTATTGCTGCGCTGCATGAGCGGAGGAACCCCTTCGGCTTGACTTCGCGGGGCCGGCCGCCCACCGTCAGGGCAATCCCCGCCCGCCGGCGGCCCACCGAAATCTGCGAGATATTTCCGTCACATGCCCGATTTCAAGGTCATCCGCGATTCCACCCCGCCGTCGGACATCCTCAAGGGCGCGGTGGTGGCGATGGGCAATTTCGACGGCGTCCATCTCGGTCACCGGGCCGTGATCGAGGCGGCCATCGAGATGGGCAAGGCGAAGGGGCGCCCGGCGCTGGCGCTGACCTTCGAGCCGCATCCGCGGCGCTTCTTCAGCCCCAACACACCGCAGTTCCGCCTGACCGACGAGTCCGCCAAGCTGCGGCTGCTGGCCGGAACCGGCCTTGCCGGCGCCGTGGTCATGACTTTCGACAAGGGCCGCGCCCAGACCTCGGCGCAGGATTTCATTCACCATGACCTGATCGGACGGCTCGGCGTCGCCGGGATCGCGGTCGGCTACGACTTCCATTTCGGCAAGGGCCGCGTCGGCTCGCCCAGCCTGCTCGCCAACGAGGCGCCCAAGCTCGGCATCGAGGTCGACATCCAGGCCCATGTCGACATCGACGAGCGGCCGGTGTCCTCCACCGCGATCCGCGAAGCGCTGGCGGAGGGTCAGGTCAGCGAGGCGACCGCGATGCTCGGCGGCCCCTGGTTCGTGAGCTCCGAGGTCATCCACGGCGAGAAGCGCGGCCGCGACCTCGGCTACCCCACCGCCAACATGCGGCTCGATCGCGATTGCGGGCTGCGCCACGGCATCTATGCCGTCCGGGTCGGCCGCGGCCGCGGCGCGAACCGGGTGCTGATCGACGGCGTCGCCAATTTCGGCCGCCGGCCGACCTTCGACAACGGCGCGCCGCTGCTCGAGACCTTCCTGTTCGATTTCAAGGACAGCCTCTACGGCGAGGTCCTGGACGTCGCCTTCATCGGCTTCATCCGCGAGGAGGCCAAATTCACCTCGATCGAGGCCCTGATCCGGCAGATGGACGACGACAGCGCCAGGGCCCGCGCCTTGCTGGCGGCCCATCCCGGCCTTTTCCCCCGGCTCGGCGAGATCGGCTGACCGCCTCCCCGCGAACTGCGCTTTGCGATTTCGCGGCGCGGCTGCTATGAGGGAGCCCCATGTTGATACGGCGCATCATCGGCATTAGCGGCCCGGCTTCCGCCTGAGCTTCGAGCTCGGCGCAAGACCGGGATGTCTCTGCTCGTTCCGCCGCCCGCGATCGAAATCGCGTCTCAGCGCCCTCTTGAAGCTCAGCCAGCCAGATCACGATGTCCGAAAAGCCGCAAAAGCCCGACGCCCAAAAATCCGACGCCAAGGACTATTCCAAGACCCTGTATCTGCCGCAGACGGAATTCCCGATGCGCGCCGGCCTGCCGCAGCGCGAGCCGGAGATCCTGAAATATTGGGGTGACATCGACCTCTATGGCAAGCTGCGCGAGACCGCGAGGAACAGGCCGAAATTCGTCCTGCACGACGGCCCGCCCTATGCCAACGGCAACATCCACATCGGGCACGCGCTGAACAAGATCCTCAAGGACGTCGTGACCAAGAGCCAGCAGATGCTCGGCCACGATTCCAACTACGTCCCCGGCTGGGACTGCCACGGCCTGCCGATCGAGTGGAAGATCGAGGAGGAGAACTACCGCAAGAAGGGCAAGACCAAGCCCGACTTCCGCGACTCCGCCGCCATGGTCGCCTTCCGCCGGGAGTGCCGCGCCTACGCCGATCATTGGCTCAACGTGCAGCGCGAGGAATTCAAGCGTCTCGGCGTGATCGGCGACTGGGATCACCCCTACGCCACCATGACCTATCCGGCGGAAGCGCAGATCGCCCGCGAGCTGATGAAGTTCGCCGCCAACGGCACGCTGTATCGCGGCTCCAAGCCGGTGATGTGGAGCGTGGTCGAGAAGACCGCGCTGGCCGAGGCCGAGGTCGAGTATGAGGACTATCAGTCCGACACGGTGTGGGTGAAGTTTCCCGTTGAATACGTTGCTGTCCACAACAAAGAGCGGAATCTGCCGGAGTTTCTGCAGGGCACTGAGGCACTGAAGAAAGTCGGACTTGATAATACCTCCATCGTAATCTGGACGACCACACCATGGACCTTGCCTGGGAATCGGGCGATCGCCTTCTCGCACAAGGTGTCGTATGGATTATATCAGGTTACAGCTGCACCAGAGGGCAATTGGGCCAAAACGGGCGAAAAGTATATCCTAGCTGACAAGCTGGCTGCAGAAGTCTTCAAAGCAGCCAAAGTCGATTCTTACGAACGGGTTGAGCTTTTCATCCCAACGTCGGATGTACTTTGCTCGCATCCTCTGAAGCAAAAGGGCGGCTACGATTTTCCTGTGCCGCTGTTGTCGGGCGACCACGTCACCGACGATACCGGCACCGGCTTTGTACATACCGCTCCAGGCCATGGTCGTGAAGACTTCGAGGTTTGGACGGCGAATACCAGTGCACTTGAGGCACGTGGCATCAATACAGTGATCCCTTACACTGTTGATGAGAACGGCGCTCTTACAAATCAAGCGCCAGGCTTCACAGGCAAGCGCGTCATCAACGACAAGGGCGAGAAGGGCGACGCCAACGAGGCCGTCATCAAGACGCTGATCGAGACCGGCAAGCTGCTCGCGCGCGGCCGGCTCAAGCATCAATACCCGCATTCCTGGCGCTCCAAGAAGCCGGTGATCTTCCGCAATACACCGCAATGGTTCATTGCGATGGATAAGGCCATCTTGAGCAGGAGGCCGTTCTCCAAAGATCTCGCGGAGGACTATCAATTTGAAGGCGATCCCATCTTGAAGGTTCAGCGAGATGGAAATGTTCTGCCGGACTATCCGTCGGACGAGACAAAGCGTCTGATCCCAAACTCGCTGCGTGCCCGCGCGCTGCGCGCGATCTCGGTCACGCAATGGGTGCCCGCCGCCGGCCAGAACCGCATCAACGGCATGATCGCCAACCGTCCGGACTGGGTGATCTCGCGCCAGCGCGCCTGGGGCGTGCCGATCGCGGTGTTCGTGCGCGAGACCGGCGACGGCTCCGCCGAGATCCTGCAGGACGAAACCGTCAACACCCGCATCACTGACGCCTTCGCCAAGGAAGGCGCCGACGCATGGTATGCCGACGGCGCGCGCGAGCGCTTCCTCGGCTCCCGCGCCAACGAGGACTGGAAGAAGGTCGACGACATCTGCGACGTCTGGTTCGACTCCGGCTCGACCCATGCCTTCGTGCTCGAAGACCCCGTGCACTTCCCCGGCCTCGCCGGCATCAGGCGCAAGGTCGATGGCGGCCAGGACACGGTGATGTATCTGGAAGGCTCCGACCAGCATCGCGGCTGGTTCCACTCGTCGCTATTGGAAAGCTGCGGCACCCGCGGCCGGGCGCCGTATGACGTCGTGCTGACGCACGGCTTCACGCTCGACGAGAACGGCCGCAAGATGTCGAAGTCGCTCGGCAACACCATCGAGCCGCAGAAGGTGATCAAGGACTCCGGCGCCGACATCCTCAGGCTCTGGGTCTGCGCCACCGACTATGCCGACGACCAGCGCATCGGCCCGGAGATCCTGAAGAACACCATCGAGACCTACCGCAAGCTGCGCAACAGCATCCGCTGGATGCTCGGCACCTTACATCACTACAAGCGCGGCGATGCGGTCGCGTTCGCGGATATGCCGGAGCTGGAGCGGCTGATGCTGCATCAGCTCTCGCAGCAGGCCGAGACCATCACCCGCGCCTATGCCGCGTTCGACTACAAGACCGTGATCGCGAGCCTCGCGGCATTCATGAACACCGAGCTCTCGGCATTCTATTTCGACATCCGCAAGGACACGCTGTATTGCGACCCGCCGTCGTCGGTGGCGCGCAAGGCGGCGTTGACCGCGATCGACCTGATCTGCGACGCCGTCCTGAAATGGCTGGCGCCGGTGCTGTCCTTCACCACCGACGAGGCGTGGCGGATGTACAGGCCGGACGCCGAGCCGTCGGTGCATCTGACCTTGTTCCCGGAGGCGATGGACGGCTATCGCGACGACGCGCTCGCGGCGAAATGGGAGACCATCCGCAACGTCAGGCGCGTCGTGACCGGCGCGCTCGAGCTCGCCCGTGCCGCCAAGACCATCGGCTCCTCGCTCGAGGCGTCGCCGATCATCACCGTCGCCGACCGCGCGCTGCTCGGTACCTTGTTCGATACGGATCTGGCCGAGGTCTGCATCACCTCGAACTACGAGGTCCGCGAGGGCGACGCGCCGGCCGATGCGTTCCGGCTCGATGCGGTGCCGGGTGTGGCGGTGGTCGTCGAGAAGGCCGTGGGCAAGAAGTGCGCCCGCTCCTGGAAGATCCTGGAGAGCGTCGGCGACGACAAGGACTATCCCGACGTGTCCCCGCGCGACGCGCAGGCGCTGCGCGAATGGAAGGCGCTGGGGGTGGGCGTGTGATGCGCGATCGCGCGTCACACTCCGCCGTCGTCCCCGCGCACGCGGGGACCCATAACCACCGGCCGTCTTGGTAGGCAAAGACTGATGACTCCGAGTCCTTTTCACCAATCGGCCGTCCGCGGTATGGGTCCCGGCGTTCGCCGGGACGACAGCTGTGTTTGCGGCCGGCCTGGTGGTCAACTCACCAGCTTGCAATGACCCCCCGCCTCCGTCTCGGCCTCATCGCCGGCTTCGCCACCCTGGTCATCGACCAGGCCTCCAAGCTGTGGCTGCTGTACGTGTTCGACCTGCCCAACCGCGGCACCGTCAAGATCACCCCGTTCTTCGACCTCTACCTCGCCTGGAACATCGGCATCAGCTTCGGCTGGCTGCAGAGCGAGAGCGCGCTGGCGCAATATGGGCTGATGGCGGTGAAGGCCGTCGCGGTGGTCGCCCTCGCCATCTGGATGGCGCGTGCGGAAAGCAAGCTGGCGACGGCGGCGCTCGGCCTGATCATCGGCGGCGCGATCGGCAACGGCATCGACCGGCTGGCCTATGGTGCGGTGGTCGATTTCGCGTTGTTCCACATCCAGATCGGCGGCACGGTTTACAACTGGTACATCTTCAACATGGCCGACGTGGCGATCGTTGCCGGGGTGGCGGGCCTGCTGTATGACTCCTTCTTCGGGGCTCATGCCGCAAAAGCGCCCTGATCGGGGTCGATACCGGCCGGTGCTGTCCCGGAGCCAAGAGCCTGAGGTTCTTCACGTTTTCGGGACTGGCGCGGTGACCGGACCAGCTGCCTGCGGCGAGCGTCCAAATCGGTGGGGTCGCGGCCGGTTCGTCGGAGCACGAGCACTGCACAAGCGAGGACGGGAAAAGCCATGCGCAAGACCGAAGTCAGCGGCCGGATCATGACCCACGCGGCCATTCGCGCCCTGCGGCTGTCCGCCGTCGCGCTCGGCATCGGCCTCGTCATGGCCGCCGGCGCCGCCCGTGCCCAGGACGACGAGGAAGACGACAAGACCTTCGAAGAGAAGATCATCGACAATCTGATGCGCGGCCTTGGCGGCACCAACATGGAGACGCCCTCCATCGAATACCGCGAGCGGTCGCCCCTGGTGGTGCCGCCCAAGCTCGATCTGCCGCCGCCCGCCGCCGCGGCGCAGGCGACCGCGCCGAACTGGCCGAAGGACCCCGACGAGCAGCAACGCCGTGCCGCGGCCGCCGCGCGGAAGAAGGAAAACAAGGATCCGGTCAATGCGGCCCGTCCGCTGACCCCGGCCGAGATGAAGATGGGGCGGACGGCCGCCGCCAAGTCGACTGAGCCGATTCAGCCCGGCGTCGCCAACAACCCGATGATGAGCCCCTCACAGTTGGGCTTCAAAGGCGGCCTGTTCGGCATGTTCAAGGGCAGCGACAGCGAGACCAAGCCGTTCACCAGCGAGCCGCAGCGTGAGAGCCTGACCCAGCCGCCGCCCGGCTATCAGACGCCGTCGCCGAGCTATGCCTACGGCACCGGCAAGCAGGAGCCGATCGGCGGCAAGCAGATGGACATCATGACCGGCAAGGAACGGTGACGGCGGCACCGCCCCGTTCGCCCGGAGATGCCGGCTTCGCTGGCGTTAGCGAAATTTAATGTCTCGCGGCGGCACGATGTCGCCGTTTTGTGACGTCGGGCGCCGTCCGGCGCGATGTAGCATGCTGCGCTCAAACCCGATCGCCCCTCCCTGCGGGCCTCCAGAAGGATCATGATGTCCTCGCACCGGTTCAAATCCGTCGCCGCCGCGCTCGTCTCCCTCATCGCGTTCACGGCCGGCGCTTCGGCGCAAACGACGTTCGCCTCCGAGCCCCCCACCAGCTTCACCCTCCCCAACGGCCTGCAGGTCGTCGTCATCCAGGATCACCGCACCCCGGTCGTGACGCAGATGATCTGGTACAAGGTCGGCTCCGCCGACGAGACGCCCGGCAAGTCGGGCCTGGCGCACTTCCTCGAACATCTGATGTTCAAGGGCACCGAGAAGCATCCCGCCGGCGAGTTCTCCAAGACCGTCCTGAAGATCGGCGGCAATGAGAACGCCTTCACCTCGGTCGACTACACCGGCTACTTCCAGCGCGTGCCGCGCGATCAATTGCCGAAGATGATGGAGTTCGAGGCCGACCGCATGACCGGCCTCGTGCTGAAGGACGAGAACGTGCTGCCCGAGCGCGACGTGGTGCTCGAAGAGTACAACATGCGCGTCGCCAACTCGCCGGAAGCGCGCCTCAACGAGCAGATCATGGCGGCGCTGTACGTCAACCACCCCTATGGCCGCCCTGTCATCGGCTGGCGGCCGGAGATCGAGAAGCTCAGCCGTGAGGATGCGCTGGCGTTCTATCGCCGCTTCTACGCGCCCAACAACGCGATCCTGGTGATCGCCGGCGACACCGACGCCAAGGAAGTGCGCCCGCTCGTGGAGCAGACCTTCGCCAAGATTCCCGCGCAACCCGACATCCCCGCGCGCCGGTTGCGGCCGCAGGAGCCCGAGCCGGTGGCGCCGCGCACGGTCACACTGGCCGACCCGCATGTCGAGCAGCCGTCGATGCGCCGCTTCTATCTGGTGCCCTCGGCCACCACGGCTGCCCCCGGCCAGTCGGCCGCACTGGACGTGCTGGCGCAACTGATGGGCAGCGGCAGCAACTCCTATCTCTACCGTGCGCTCGTCGTCGACAAGCCGCTCGCGGTCAATGCCAGCGCGTCCTATCAGGGCACGTCGCTCGATCCGAGCCAGTTCTCGATCGCGGTCGCGCCGCGTCCGGGCGTCGATTTCGCCCAGGTCGAGGCTGTCGTCGACAGCGTCATCGCCGAGATCGCACAGAACCCGGTGCGCGCCGAGGACCTCGAACGCGTCAAGACGCAGCTCATCGCCGAGGCGATCTACGCCAATGACAACCAGGCGACCATGGCGCGCTGGTATGGCGGCGGCCTCACCACCGGTCTCAGCATCGAGGACATCAGGAGCTGGCCCGACCGCATCCGGGCCGTGACCGCCGAGCAGGTCCGCGCCGCCGCGCAGACCTGGCTGCAGAAGAAGCGCTCGGTCACCGGCTATCTGATCAAGGACAATGCGGCCAAGCGCGAGGAGAAGCGGTCGTGATGAACACAATGACCTTCGCCCGCCGCTTCGCCTGCGCGCTCGCCGTCGGCGCCGCCGCGCTCACGATCGCTCCTGCCGCCCATGCGGCGACCAAGATCCAGCACCTGGTGTCGCCCGGCGGCATCGAAGCCTGGTTCGTGCAGGACGCCACCGTGCCGCTGATCGCGATGGAATATGCGTTCCAGGGCGGCGCCTCGCAGGACCCCGTCGGCAAGCCCGGCGTCGGCAATCTCGTGGCCGACCTGCTCGACGAAGGCTCCGGCGATCTCGACTCCAAGACCTTCCACGAGCGGCTCGACCGCCGCGCCATCGAGCTCTCCTTCCAGATCTCGCGAGATCAATTCCGCGGCTCGCTGCGCATGCTGCGCGACAACAAGGACGAGGCGTTCGAGCTGCTGCGGACAGCGCTGACCTCGCCGCATTTCGACAGCGCCGACGTCGAGCGCATCCGCTCGCAGGTGATCTCCGGCCTGCGCCGCGAGACCACCAATCCGAGCTCGCTGGCGGGCCGCAAGTTCCTCGAGCTTGCCTTCCCCAACCACCCCTACGGCCGTCCGGCCAACGGCACGCTGGACAGCGTGCCGACCATCACCGTCGACGATCTCAAGGCCTATGTCGGCCGCGTGCTCGCCAAGGACACGCTCAAGGTCGCGGTTGTCGGCGACGTCGACCCGGCCACGCTCGGCAAGCTGCTCGACCAGACGTTTGGCAGCCTGCCCGCCAAGGCCACTTTGACGCCAGTGCCCGACGTCGTCGCCACCAGGCCGCCGCAGCGTGCGCTGGTGCCGCTCGACGTGCCGCAGACGGTGATCACCTTCGGCGGTCCCGGCATCCGCCGCCACGACCCGAACTTCATGGCGGCCTATGTGGTCAACCACATCCTCGGCGGCGGCGGCCTGTCGTCGCGGCTCTACAAGGAGGTGCGCGAGAAGCGCGGCCTCGCCTACTCCGTCTACGACGCGCTGCTGTGGATGGATCATTCGGCGCTGTTCATCGGCAACACCGCCACCCGCTTCGACCGCGCCGGCGAGACCATCGCGGCCGTCGAGCAGGAGATCCGCCGCATGGCGGAGGAAGGCCCGACCCAGCAGGAGCTCGACGAGGCCAAGTCCTACATCAACGGCTCGCAGATGCTCGCGCTCGACACCTCCTCCAAGCTGGCGCAGGCGATGCTGCAATACCAGCTCGACAAGATGCCGATCGACTACATCGAGAAGCGCAGCGAGATCGTGAATGCGGTGACGCTCGATGACGCCAAGAAGGCGGCCAAGCAGCTCTGGAGCCAGGGCCTGCTGACCGCCGTCGTCGGCCGCACGCCGCAGGCGGCCGCCGAACCGGCGCAAGCCCCAGTCACGGCTCCGGTGACGAAGACGAACTGAGCTTGCGAAGGCGCGCTCGCCTGCAACGACGCAGAATAACTATCAATGGCGACGTCATGCCCGGGCTTGTCCCGGGCATCCACGTTTTGGGGCGATTGACGCAGGTGGATGGCCGAGCCTTCGCCACTCCAAAGCGACTTCAGCCGCGCAGGCTGCACAAGCCCGGCCATGACGGCTGCTCGTGGCTTCCCACCGCGGCATCGACAAAAATGGTGTCGTCCCGGCCTTGAGCCGGGACCCATACCCCCAGGGAGGTGTTTGGGGCAGGCTGGTTTTGGGCATCTCGCGCCTCACATCTGCTGCGGCGTATGGGTCCCGGGTCGGCGCCATCGACGCCGCTTCGCGGCGCCGACGGCTTGCCCGGGACGACAGCGGGGCCAACACACCGACGTCACATACGAATAATTATCTTGCTATTTTTCCGAATTCGTGATCAACTCTCCTTATCCCGCCTCACCGCAGAGGGGCGCATCGCGATCGTCACGACACGCGAGGCGGGGATGCGATGGCCGCGAGAGATCGCAGCGTCTTCTGAGCGAAGGCGCGGACGAACGATCTGTCGCGGACGTGAAGTCGCGTGGTCCTGGCATCCCGACGCTGATGCCAAGCTCGCCGGTGATGATGATCCGGCGGGCGACGGTGGCCAACAAGCCCGGTGCACCGAGGAGCAACTGTCTTTTTTGTAGACCGGTGATCGGCCGGCCTCAAGGCTGGCGCGAAGGCGCGCCA
>NZ_JAUEUL010000028.1:0-79702 GCF_032487575.1 Bradyrhizobium sp. SZCCHNRI1009
CATTCAACGCCATCTCCAAGAGCCGCCAAGAAAACGAGAATACCAAGCGTTAATTTGGTAAGTTAGCGCCAATGGGGGTATCTCTCCGCGAGTGTCGCTCATAGAGAAAAACCCCTCACCCAACCGAGCTCGCCGCACTGTCCTACATGCCCTCTCCCGCAAAGGGAGAGGGCGCATTCACGTGCACTCGCCGCGCTCAATCCACCACCGGTGGCCGGGCCAGTTTGAAATGCCTGAGCATGTCGACCAGCGCTCCCAGCCGCTGCTCGCGATAGGCGGCGACGTCCATGCCGGAGTAGTCGAGGAAGCCCGAGCCGGTGCGCAGGCCGATGCGGCCCTCCGCCATGTTGCGCTCGATCACCTCCGGCGCGCGGTAGCGATCGCTACCCAGCGCGCCTTCGAGATAGCGGCTCGCGTAATAGAGGATGTCGCCGCCGCCCCAGTCGATGAATTCGAGCAGGCCGAGCACGGCGTAGCGGAAGCCGAAGCCGTAGCGGATCGCCTTGTCGATCTCCTCGGCGCTGGCGACGCCTTCGCCGACCATGCGCGCCGCCTCGTTCATGGCGAGCGCCTGGATGCGCGGCACGATGAAGCCCGGCGTCGCCGCGCAGACCACCGGCACCTTGCCGATGTCTTCCAGCAGAGCCTTCAGCCGCGCCGTGACGTCGGGATCTGTGGCCTTGCCCGGCGAGATCTCGACCAGCGGGATCAGATAGGCCGGGTTGAGCCAATGGGCATTGAGAAAGCGCTCGGGCCGCTCGACCGCACCGGAGAGATCATCGACCAGGATGGTCGACGTCGTCGAGGCGATGATCACGTCCGGCGCGACCGCGCGCGACGCCGCAGCCAAGACCTCGCGCTTGAGGTCGACGATCTCCGGCACGCCTTCGAAGACGAGCGTGGTCTGCACCAGCACGTCGCTGCTCGCGCCGGCCGGAGCCACGCTGATCTTCGCCATCAGTCTGTCGGCATCCGCGGCCTGCAGCATCCCGAGCCGCGTCAAGGTCGCGAACGTCGCGCTGATCTCGCCGAGCGCCTCGCGCCGCAGCCTGTCGAACTCGGCCGCCGTGCGCGGCTTGATGTCGATCATGGTCACGGGATGGCCGGCATAGGCGAAAGCCACCGCGATCCCGCGCCCCATGCGACCGGCGCCGAGGCAGGCAATATGACCGCGCGTGCTCATGCCGCGAACCCGTCGCGCAGCAGCGCCTGCAAGGCGGTTCGATCGAGACCGCTAAGGCCGAGGCTGGCGAGCGTGCGTCCCGTCGCCCAAAAATCCTCGCCGCAGATTGCGCCGCCGATGGCAAGGAAAGCGCGGGCAAGCGGCACCGGCGTGCCGCTCAGCTCGGCCGCCGAGATCAGGAACGACAGGCCGAGCCGGAGATCCTCGCGCATGTAGCGGTGCTGCGTCAGCACGAGCTGCTCGCGCCAATCGCCGGAATCGGTGAGCCGATCGTGCGAGCCGCGGCCATACATCCAGATCTCGCCCTCCTTGGCGTAGTGATGCGCCAGCGGGAAATGCGGCGCGCCATAGCCGAGCGCTTCGCGTACCGCAATCCGCTCCGCATCGAGCGCATCGGTAACGCGGCGGATCGACGGTTGCGTGCCCTCCTTGTGGATGTCCCAGCGTTCGAAGTGCTCGATCGGCCCTGCATTCATCACGATCAGCGGCGGATGAATGATGCAGCCGGCATTCATCAGTGCGCCCGACAGCGCATCGCCGCACGGCTCGATCACGCCGGGGAACGCCTTGCCGATCATGGCGAGCGCATGCTCGGCCGTCTTCAGCGGAAACACTCCGACGGGCAGCCGCTTGGCGCGAATGGTGATCGCGACCTCGAACGGTCCGTGCTTGCGGGTCAGCCAGGGCAGGGTGCCGGTCTCGGCGTAGCTGACACTGGCTTTGTTGCCGGCATCGCGCGCGGCTGCCGCGAAGATCATGGTGCCGAAGGTCGCCGGCGGCAGGAATACGACCTGGCCGTCGGTCAGATGCGGCGCCAGATGGCGCGCAATGTCGGCCTGTGCGAAGGCCGGCGCGGGGCAGAGGATCAGCTCGGCACCATGGACGGCCTCGCCGATGTCGGTCGTGACCAGCGCGAGCCTGGCCTCATGCCGGCCATTGACGTCCTTGACGACGATCGTCGAGCCCGCCGCTCGATGCTGCGCGACAGCGTCCGCATCGCGGCGCCACAGCCGGACCTCGTGACCTCCGAGCGCGAAATCGCCTGCCGCTGCAAAGGAGCCGTTGCCGCCGCCGAGCACTGCAATTTTCAAGAGCGCGTCTCCGTCTCGCTTATTTCGGGGTCATCGATCTGGCGCAGCAGATGGTGCTGCACCTTGCCGAGCGCGGTGCGCGGCAGGTCGTCGACGAAAACGATGTCCCGCGGCACCTTGAAGCGCGCGAGCTGCGACTGCAGATGCGCGCGCAGGGTCTCGGCGTCCAGCGCGCAGCCCTGGCGCCTGACGACGAAGGCGACCGGCACCTCGTCCCAGCGCGGATCGGGCCGGCCGATCACGCCGCAATCGACGACGTCGGGATGCTCGCTGAGCACACGCTCGATCTCGGCCGGATAGACGTTCTCGCCGCCGGAGATGATCATGTTGTTCTTGCGCTCGAGCACGAAGAAGTACCCCTCCGCATCGCGCTGGGCGATGTCGCCGGTGCGATACCAGCCGTCATGGATCGCCTGCTGCGTGGCTTTGGCGTTGCCCCAATATTCGAAGAACAGATTGGGCCCGCGCACGGCGATCTCGCCCGCTTTGCCCGCCGGAAGCTCGTCGCCGTCTTTGTCGATGATCTTGGCCTCGCAGCACAGCCCGGGCAGGCCGGTCGAGCCTGCGCGCGAGAGGTTGCCGCCGAGCCGCGTGTAGACCGCGATCGGACAGGTCTCGGTCGAGCCATAGACCTGCAGTACCGGCACACCGCGCGCCGTGATACGCGCGATCAGCGCCGGCGGCACGATGCTCGAGCCGGTGGCGACGGCCTTGAGCGACGACAGGTTCGCGGCGGCCCAGCCCGGATGCTCGGTGACGGCCTGGATCGTTGCAGGCACCAGCACGGTCAATGTCGGCCGGTCGCTGACGATCGCGGCCAGCGTCGAATCCGGGGTGAAGCGGGCGTGCAGCGTGACGGTGGCGCCGTGATGCAGCGCCGGCGTGGTCTGGATGTTGAGCCCGCCGACATGGAACAGCGGCAGCACCGTCAGCACGTGATCGTCGGAGGTCAGGCCATGCATGTGCTGGCTCATCACCCCGTTCCACAGCAGCGCCTCCTGCCGCAGCACTGCGCCCTTCGGCCGGCCCGTGGTCCCCGAGGTGTAGACGATCAGCAGCGGGCAGGAGAGATCGATGTGCGGGTTGCGATCGTCGCCGTGGCCACGCGCTAGGAGATCGTCGATCTGCAATCCGTTAGCCGGCGTGAAATCGATGCCGACCGGCACTGTCTCCGGGTGCTGCTCCGCTAGCACCGGCAGCACCGGCGCAAACGCCTGCTCGAGCACCAGCACCTTGGCCGCGGCATCGGAAAGAATGAAGACCTGCTCGGCCACCGCAAGCCGCCAGTTCAGCGGCACCAGGATCGCGCCAAGCCGCGCGCAAGCATAGAGCAGGACCAGATAGTCCGGCCGGTTGAGACTCAGGATCGCGACGCGGTCGCCGCGCCCGACGCCGAACTCCGATTTCAGCGCCCGCGCCGTCAGAGCGATGCGCGCGCTGAAATCGGCATAACTCAGCGTCACGCCTTCGAAGTGGATCGCCGGCTTGTCCGGCGTGAACGCCGCATTGCGCTCGATCAGGTTGCAGAGGTCCACGCTCAGTCGTCCGTCTCGCCGGGCTCGTACAGTGCCTCGCGGCCGATGCGGTCGAGGCACAATTCGGCGGTCCAGGGCAGCATCAGGGAGCCGCAACGGCTGTCGCGATAGATGCGCTCCAGCGGCAGCGTCTTGAGCATCGACTGTCCGCCGCAGGTGCGGATGGCGAGCGCCGCCAGGTCATTGGCCCCCTCCATCACCGAGTATTGCGCCGCATAGGCGCGCAGCACCTGCTCCTTGGTCGGATTGGCGCGCGCCTCGGTCACCGCCTGGAACCAGATGCCCTTGATCTGCTCCAGCTTGATCTGCATCTGCGCCACCGCGATCTGCTTGGTCGGATACATCCGCCGCTTGACCGGCGGCATGCCCGGCACCTCGCCGCGCAGATATTTGACGGTGAAGTCATAGGACGCCTGCGCCAGGCCCATATAGGTCGGCGACAGCGTCATGAACATGTGCGGCCAGCGCATGGCCGCCTGGAAGTAGACGCCGCGCGGCATCAAGGCGGCGTCTTCCGCGACGAAGACATCCTTGAACAGCAGCGTGCGTGACACCGTGCCGCGCATGCCCAGCGGATCCCAGTCGCCGACGACGGAGACGCCCTCCGTTTTCGCCGGCACCGCGAGATAGAGCGTGTTGCGGCGGGACGCCTTCTCGCCCTCGCTGACCTCGGTGCATAGCACACCATAATAATCCGCGTGTCCGGCAAGCGAGGCGAAGATCTTCTTGCCGTTGATCAGCCAGCCGCCATTGACCGGCTTGGCCTCGGTGCCGAAGGCGACGCCGCCCGCCGCGGCTGCGCCGCCTTCCGAGAACGGTTGCGAGTAGATCGCGCCGTCCTCGACGATGCGCTTGTAGTGGATCGCGCGCCGCCGCTCATGCTCGGCGCGGACGTCGTCCTCCATGTCGAGGTCGTCGGCGAGCGGTCCGGACCATAAGGTCGAGCAAACGTGCATGTTCCAGGTCAGCGCGGTCGCGCCGCAATAGCGGCCGATCTCGGCGGCGGTGAGTGCATAGGTCTGGTAGCCGGCGCCGAGGCCGCCGAGAGCCTTGGGAACGGAGATGCCGAGCAGGCCGGCGCGATGCAGGTCCTTGTAGTTCTCAGTCGGAAAGCTCGCCTCGCGATCCCAGGTCGCGGCGCGGCCCGCCAGCACGCTCTGTCCGAGTTGCCGAGCGCGAGTGATGATGTCGGCCTGCTCAGCGGTCAGCCGGTACGCGGCCGGATCGAACATCGGGGCGTCGAGCGCCTCACGGGATGCCGTCGCCGTCTTCTGGACCTGAATGGTCATTGTGCCTCCGCTGCCGTCGTTGTCGCGTGCGCCCTCAGAAAGGCGTCGAGCGCAGTGTTGAATTCGCCGGGCCGTTCGAGATTGACGAGATGGCCGGCGCCTTGGATCTCGACATAGCTCGACGCGGGAATGAAGCTCGCCATCTTCTCCATCATCGGCGCCGGTGCGTTGCGATCCTTCGATCCCGAGAGCACCAGCGTCGGCACCTTGATGTCCCTCAAGGTTTGTCGCCGGTCGAAACCGAGCAGGGCCAGCATGCTCGAGCGATAGCTTGCCTCGGGCACGCCGGCCATGCAGGAGGTTGCAATTTCAAGGCCGTGCGGATCGGGATCGTCGCCGACCAACTCCTCGACCAGGCCCGACGCCAGTGACGCCATCGTCGCTCCGCGATCCAGCGGGCCGAGGCGCGCCTCGATGAACGATTTCTGCCAGTCGCCGTCGGCCTTGCCGAAGGCCGGGCTGGTCTGAGCCAACACCACGGCCGACGCGGCCTGTGGATGCATCGTCAACCATTCCTGTACGATCATTCCGCCGATGGAATGACCAACGAGGATCGGCTGCTTGGCGCCGATCTGAATCAGGAAGTCTTGGAGCGCAGCAGCGAGCGTGGTGATGCTGACCATGTCGAGCCGGGCGGATCGGCCATAGCCCGGCATGTCCCAGGCCACCGCATGGCAGCGCTCGCCGAAATAATCGAGCTGACCACGCCAGGCGCGCGCGGCGCCACCGATGCCGTGCAGGAACACAACGCTCTGTTGCTCGGGCGTCCCCGATGCCTCGTAGCCGAAGCGGCCGTCCTTCGTGGTAACGATTTGCGACGCAGGCACGCAGACCTCCGAGATATGCCCGAGGCCGCTACGTTGCTCGCTCCAGGCCCTTGAACGCTAGTCGCGGTAAACGAGGTGTCAAGCCGCTTCCGGCGTGTTGTTGCAAAAATTTGAAGTTTAAAATAACTTCTCCGTCGAGACGAGCCAACGAAATCAGAGGAGGCGCACGCATGTCCGGACTTCCGCAAGCCGCGCATGCGATGGTGACCGGGGGCGGGCGCGGCATTGGCCGCGAAATCGCGCGCGCCTTGAAGCTTGCGGGCGCAACCGTGACGATCGTCGGTCGCAACCGCGCAACGCTCGATGAGGCCATCGCGGCCGGATGCGCAGATCACGCCGCAATCGCCGATGTTGCCGATCCGGCGGCGCTCAATGCCGCAGCCGCAAGCGCCGCCGCGCATCAGCCGATCGACATTCTGGTTGCCAATGCGGGAAGCGCAGAATCGGCGCCGTTCCTGAAATCCGACACCGCGCTGTTCCACCGCATGATGGACATCAACTTCATGGGCGTCGTACACGCCGTGCAGGCGGTGCTGCCGGCGATGAAGGGCAGGCCCTACGGCAGGATTGTCGCAGTGGCGTCTACCGCGGGCCTCAAGGGCTATCCCTATGTCAGCGCGTACACCGCGGCCAAGCATGCGGTCGTCGGCCTCACGCGATCGCTGGCGCTGGAGCTGGCCGCGACGCGCGTCACGGTCAATGCCGTGTGTCCCGGCTTTACCGATACCGATCTTGTCGCGGAAAGCGTCGACAACATCATGAAAAAGACCGGCCGCAGCCGGGAGCAAGCGATCGCCGAGCTTGCCAAGCACAATCCGCAGGGGCGTCTCATCATGCCGCAGGAGGTTGCCGACACTGTGCTGTGGCTGTGCGGCAGCGGTGCCGGTGCGATCACGGGGCAGGCGATCGCGGTTGCCGGCGGCGAAGTGTGAGCCGCAGCGCCCTGGCCTAACGAAAACAGTTGAACAGAGGGAACTTACATGTCGAGACCGGCCAACCCAGTCACCGTGCCGCTGGCGGACTACAAGCCCAGCCATTTCCTGCTTACGGTCAAGGATCGCGTCGCGACCGTGACGTTGAACCGGCCCGAGCGCAAGAATCCGCTGACGTTCGAGAGCTATCGCGAGCTGACCGATTTCTTCCGGGCCTGTGCCTTCGACGATGAGGTCAAGGCGGTGGTCGTGACCGGCGCCGGCGGCAACTTCTCGTCCGGCGGCGATGTGTTCGAGATCATCGGCCCGCTGGTGAAGATGGACACCAAGGGTCTCACCGCCTTCACCCGCATGACCGGCGACCTGGTCAAGGCGATGCGCGCCTGTCCGCAGCCGATCGTCGCCGCGGTCGAGGGCATCTGCGCCGGTGCCGGCGCCATCGTCGCGATGGCCTCCGACATTCGTCTCGCAGCGACCGGCGCCAAGGTCGCGTTCCTATTCAACAAGGTCGGTCTTGCCGGCTGCGACATGGGCGCCTGCGCGATCCTGCCGCGCATCATCGGCCAGTCGCGTGCGTCCGAACTGCTCTACACTGGCCGCTTCATGAGCGCGGACGAGGGCGAGCGCTGGGGCTTCTTCAGCCGCACCGTCGCGCCCGCCGACGTGCTGGGGCAGGCCGTGACACTGGCAACAGAGATCGCGAACGGCCCGACCTTTGCCAACACGATGACCAAGCGCATGCTGGCGATGGAATGGGCGATGTCGGTCGAGGAGGCGATCGAGGCGGAGGCAGTTGCCCAGGCCTTGTGCATGACGACAGAGGATTTCAACCGCGCCTTCGAAGCATTCGCCGCCAAGTCCAAACCGGTCTTCCAGGGCAATTGAGCGGCCGCGGGAACCAAAGGGACTTGCCAGGAGATATTTTAGGTCTAAAATAATTTTCATTGGCTCGGCTCTCCAGCGGAGGCGCTCATGAAGATCGCGATCATCGGCGGCGGACCTGCCGGTCTCTATGCGGCGATATTGCTCAAGAAGCAGCGGCCCAGCGCCGACATCGCGGTCTACGAGCGCAACCGTGCCGACGATACGTTCGGCTTCGGCGTGGTGTTCTCGGACGCCACGCTCGACAATTTCGAGAAGCACGATCTGCCGAGCTACCAGCGCATCACCCAGGAGTTCGCCTACTGGGATGATATCGCCGTGCACTTCCGCGGCACGGTGCATCGCGTCGGCGGCAACGGCTTCTGCGGCTGCTCGCGCCGCACGCTGCTGCGCATCCTGCAGGAGCGTGCCCACGAGCTGGGTGTCGCTCTGCACTTCGAGGTCGATCTCGAGGACGAGACGCAATTCGCTGATGCCGATCTCCTGATCCTGTCGGATGGCATCAACAGCCGCTTCCGCCAGAAGTATGTCGATCACTTCCAGCCCGAGGTCGACCTGCGCGCCAACAAGTTCGCGTGGATGGGCTCGACCAAGCCGCTCGATGCCTTCACCTTCATCTTCCAGGAGACGGAGTGGGGCCCGTTCATTGCGCACGCCTATCAGTATGAGGCGGGGCACTCGACCTGGATATTCGAGACGGATCCCGAGACCTTCGAGCGCGCCGGCCTGACCGGGCTCGACGAGCGGCAGTCCGCCGATCGCATGAAGGAGATCTTCGGCTGGTTCCTCGGCGACCATCCGCTGCTGATCAACCGCTCGATGTGGCGCAATTTCCCGATGATCCGCAACAAGCGCTGGGTCAGGGACAACATGGTGCTGCTCGGTGACGCCAAGTCGACCGCGCATTTCTCGATCGGTTCGGGCACCAAGCTTGCGATGGAGGACGCGATCGCGCTGGCCGACGCCATGCAGCGCGCGCCCAACATTCCAGCGGCGCTCGATCTTTACGAGCATGGCCGGCGCGAGGAGGTCGAGAAGACCCAGCACGCCGCCGACGTGTCGCTGGTCTGGTTCGAGCATGTCGACCGCTTCTGGGATTTCGATCCGGTTCAGTTCGCGTTCGGCGTGATGACGCGCTCGAAAGCGATCACCTACGACAATCTCACTCTGCGCGCGCCGGACTTCGTGGCCGAGGTTGACAAGGCCTTCGCGCGCCAGGTCCGCGCCAAGGGTTTTGATGTCGATGTCGAGAAGCCCTTGGCGCCGATGTTCCAGCCGCTCAAGCTGCGCGAGATGACAATCGTGAACCGCGCGGTGCTGTCGCCGATGTGCATGTACTCGGCGGAGGAAGGTGTCCCTGGCGATTTCCACTTGGTGCATTACGGCTCGCGCGCGATCGGCGGCGCGGGTCTGCTGTTCACCGAGATGACCTGCGTCAGCCGCGGTGCCCGCATCACGCCCGGCTGTGCCGGTCTGTGGAACGACGCCCAGGAGGCGGCGTGGACGCGCATCGTCGATTTCGTCCATGCGAACTCGCGGGCGAAGTTCGCGCTGCAGCTCGGCCACGCCGGCCGCAAAGGCGCGACCAAGCTGATGTGGGACGGCATCGACCGGCCGTTGGAGCAGGGCGGCTGGGACGTGGTGTCGGCGTCGCCATTGCCGTATTTCCCGGACAGCCAGGTGCCGCGCGAGCTCGACCGCCAGTCGATGGATGCGATCAAGACCGACTTCGTCGCTGCGGCCGAGCGCGGCAACCGCTGCGGATTCGACATGCTCGAACTGCACTGCGCCCACGGCTATCTGCTCGCGAGCTTCATCTCGCCGCTGACCAACAGGCGCACCGATGAGTACGGCGGCTCGCTGGAGAACCGGCTGCGCTTCCCGCTGGAAGTGTTCGCGGCGATGCGCGCGGCGTGGCCGGCGCACAAGCCGATGTCGGTACGCATCTCCGCCACCGACTGGGCCGAGGGCGGCATCACTGGTGACGACGCGGTGCTGATCGCCCGCGCCTTCGGCGAGGCGGGCGTCGATCTCGTCGACGTCTCGACCGGGCAGACCGTGCGCGAGGCCAAGCCGATCTACGGCCGCATGTTCCAGACGCCGTTCTCGGACCAGGTCCGCAATGAGGCTGATGTCGCCACCATGTGCGTCGGTAACATCACTTCGGCCGACCAGATCAATACCATCCTCGCCGCCGGCCGCGCCGATCTCGTCGCGCTCGGCCGTCCGCATCTGGTCGACCCCGCCTTCACGATGAAGGCCGCGGCCTGGTACGGCGCCGACATGTTCTGTCCGCCGCAATATCTGCCGGGCAAGGAGCAGATCTTCCGCAACAGCGTCCGCGACCGGCAGGATTTCGAGGAGCTGAAGATTAAGGCTAAGCCGAAAACGCGGGCCGAGCTGAAGGCCGAGGCTGCGAAGCCGCTTGCGGCGGAGTGAGCCGCTGTGCAACGCTGCCGCCCGGTATGCGAAGTACGAGTGGAGTAGGGAACGATGAAGGCGATCATCGTAGGCGGCGGTATCGGCGGATTGACCACGGCTCTGATGCTGCGGGCGCGCGGCATCGACTGTGAGCTGTTCGAGCAGGCGGATGCAATCCGCGAGCTCGGTGTCGGCATCAACACCCTGCCGCACGCGATCCGCGAGCTCGCCCAGCTCGGGCTGCTCGACCGGCTCGACGAGGTCGCCATCCGGACCTATGAGCTGTTCTACCTGACCCGGCGCGGCCAGGAGGTCTGGCACGAGACCCGCGGGCTCGATGCCGGCCATGACGTGCCGCAATTCTCGATTCACCGCGGCCGTCTGCAGAGCGTGATCCATCAGGCGGTGATGCAGCGGCTCGGGCCTGAGAAGGTCCACACCGGCTGCCGGCTCGGCGCCTTCACCCAGGATGAGGGCGGGGTCACCGCGTATTTCTTCGACCGCACCGGCGCCCATGTCCACACCGCCCGCGGCGACGTGCTGATCGGCGCCGACGGCATCCATTCCAAGGTCCGGCAGACGCTGTTCCCGAACGAGGGCGCGCCGTGCTGGAACGGCCTGATGCTGTGGCGCGGCGCCACCGACTGGCCGGTGTTCCTGACCGGGCGTTCGATGATCATCGCCGGCGGCCTCAACGCCAAGGCGGTGATCTACCCGATCGCCGAGGGCTCCAGCCCCGCGACCCGGCTCACCAACTGGGCGGTGCTGGTGCGCATCGGCGATGCCAACACCGCGCCGCCGCGGCGCGAGGACTGGTCGCGGCTCGGCAAGGCCGACGAGCTGATGCCGCATGTCAACGGCTTCTCCATTCCCCAGGTCGACTTCGCCGCGATGGTGCGGGCGACGCCGGAGTTCTGGGAATATCCCTGCTGCGACCGCGATCCCTTGCCTTACTGGTCGAGTGGCCGCGTCACGCTGCTGGGCGACGCCGCGCATCCGATGTACCCGGTCGGCTCCAACGGCGCCTCGCAGGCCATTCTCGATGCCCGAGCGCTCGCCGATGCCTTGGCCCGCTCCGAGCATCCGCGCCAGGCGCTGATGACCTATGAGCAGAAGCGGCTGCCGATGACGGCCGAGATCGTCGCGTCCAACCGTCGCGGCGGCCCCGAGGGCGTCATCGATGCCGTCGAGCAGCTCGCGCCGCAGGGGTTCAGCGACATCAACACCATCCTCAACTACGAAGCCCGCGAAGGCATCGTGCGCGGCTATGCCAGCCGGGCCGGCTTTGCCGCGCGGATGGTGACGCGACAGGCGTCGTAAGTCAGCGTCGAGCACCGTTTTCCGGGCTGCCCCTCACCCCAGCCCTCTCCCCGTAAGAACGGGGAGAGGGAGCCGACTGCATTCTGTGGTATAGTTCGAACCCAAGCACCAGCCCGCCTCACGCCCCCGGAGGCGGGGGCAGGAAGTGGATGTTGTGCTCGGCGGCGAGCTTCACCACGTCGTCGGGGTTCTGGTCGCGCATGTTGTGGATCGCCCAGAACAGCTCGTAGAGCCGCCGCGTCGGCGACACCCAGAACAGCGTCTTCGCCGTCTGCTGCGACTTGTTGAAGATGCCGTGCGGCTTGCCCATCGGCAGCCGCACCGTGTCGCCGGCGGTGGCGTATTCCTCGGCGCCGTCGAGGAAGAAGTCGAGCCGGCCCTCGAGGATGTAGAGATATTCGTCCTGGTCGGGATGGATGTGCGGCGGCACGAAGGTGCCGACCGGGAACGTCGCATGCCAGGAGAAGCTGTGCTCGGTGCGGCTCTTCGGCACGTAGACCTGGCCGAGGATGTTCCAGGAGATGCCCTGGATGCCCTCATTGGCCCGGGTGATGCCGGCGATTTCCGGATGGTTCATGTTGGTTTCGCTCCCTGTTGTTACTTGGCCGCGCAATCCTTGGCGTAGCGGTCGGCGTAGTTCTCGAACACCTTCTGCACGATTTCGGTCTGGAACTTGCCGTCGGGCCGCTTGGCGACCTTGGTCAGATAGAAGTCCTGGATCGGGTAGCCATTGGTGTTGAACTTGAAGTTGCCGCGCAGCGAGGCGAAATCGGCCTTCTTCAGCGCCGCGGCCACCGCATCCTTGTTGCTGAGGTCGCCATTGACCGCCTTCACGGCGCTGTCGATCAAAAGCGCGGCGTCATAGGCCTGCATGGCGTAGGTGCCGGGCACGCTGTTGTAGGCGGCCTCGTAGCCGGCGACGAACTTCTTGCTTTGCGGATTGTCGAAATTGGGCGCCCAGTTGGCGCCGCCGAACATTCCGACCGCGGCGTCCTGCTGCGCAGGCAGCGTGGATTCGTCGACCGTGAAGGCCGAGAGCACCGGAATGGTGTCGGCAAGGCCGGCCTGCTTGAACTGCTTGACGAGGTTCACGCCCATGCCACCCGGCATGAAAGTGAACACGGCGTCCGGCTTCTGCGAGGAGATCTTGGACAGCTCGGGCTGGAAATCGAGCGTGTTGAGGGGGACGTAGGACTCCTCGACGATCTCGCCCTTGTAGTCGAGCTTGAAGCCGGCGACGGAATCGCGCCCGGCCTGGTAGTTCGGAACCAGCAGATACATCTTCTTGTAGCCGCGGTCCTGCGCGACCTTGCCGAGAACGGCATGCACCTGGTCGTTCTGGTACGAGGTCACGTAGAAGTAGGGACTGCACTCCTTGCCGGCGTAGCTGGACGGACCGGCATTCGGGCTGATCAGGAAGGTCTTGTTCTCGGTGACCGGCCGGTGGATCGCCTGCAGCATGTTGGAGAAGATCGGACCGACGACGAAGTCGACCTTGTCACGCTCGAGCAGGCCCTTGACCTTGGTGATCGCGGCGTCCGGCTTGAGCTCGTCGTCGGCGACGACCACCTCGACGTCCTTGCCGCCCATCTTGCCGCCGAGGTCCTTGATGGCAAGGTTGAAGCCGTCGCGGACCTGGCCGCCGAGCGCGGCGGCGGGGCCGGAGAGGGTGACGATGACGCCGATCTTGATCTTGTCGGCGGCCAGCGTCGGCTGGGCGAGCAGGCTCGCAGCAATGCCAAGACCGACGCCGAGACCGGCCAGCTTCGAACTCATTTTCATGACAACTCCCCCGGGATGCGGAATTTCAGGTTTATGTTTTTTGCACCTGACCAAACGATGGGCCAGACCGCAGCTTGGTCACAAGCCTAGTCTGATGACGCCCTCAGCCGCAAGCGAGCTGCTTGCGGAAAGGGCAGTTTCGGCACGCATGCAAGCGCCGCGCCAATTGCTTGAAGGTTAAAGGAATTGCCGCCTCATCGTCCTGCGCAAAATGACGGTACATTTTTCCTTGCTCCCGGGAGGTCCTGAAGGTCAAACTCACGAGCCTCGCCAGACGAGGCTGAACGTGCCCAAGTGATTCCGTCATGACGCTTGATTCCGAGACCAAGGCCGTCGAGCTGCCCGAGGACCATGCCGAGGAGCTGCGGCTGTGGCTGCGCCTGCTCACCTGCACGACGCTGATCGAAGGCGAGATCCGCAGCCGGCTGCGTGAGCGTTTCGACGTGACCCTGCCGCGTTTCGACCTGATGGCGCAGCTCGACAAGGCGCCTGATGGCATGACCCTGTCCGACGTCTCCAAGCGCATGATGGTCTCGAACGGCAACGTTACCGGACTGGTCGAGCGCCTCGTCGAATCCGGCCATCTGGATCGCCGCACCTCCGATACCGACCGCCGCGTCCAGGTGATCCGGCTGACCAAGCTCGGCCGCGCCGAATTCCGCAAGATGGCGGCCGAGCACGAGACCTGGATCGCGGATATCTTCGGCGATCTCACGGAGAAGGACGTGCGCGAGTTGATGCGGCTGCTCGCCAAGACCAAGGGGTCGGCGCAGAAGGCCGTGCAGCGCCGGCAGGATTGAAGCGGGCCTGACAGGACGTCGCACGCCACGCTGCCACGCGCGGCAAACGCTCAAACAATTTGCGGGCAGTGCACAATCTTCGGCTCTTGCGTCCAGATGTTTTAAGTCTAAAATGTTTAGGACTGAAACGTGCCGGGCGTTCTTCCCTTCAGACAGGAGCGTGTGATGGCCACTGCCGCCAAGGTTCAGCAGCCGGAGAGCGCCACTGCGCATGCGCACAGCGCTCACGTCGACACCTTCGCCCAGGACAATCTGCCGCCACGCGAGCTGTGGCCTGACTTCGTCTTCAGCCGGCCCGAATTCCAATATCCGCCGCGGCTGAACTGCGTGACGCATTTCGTCGATCGCTGGGTGACTGAGGGGCGGGGCGATGCGCCGTGCATCATCAGCGCTGACATCGGCTACACGTATCGCGAGCTGCAGGCCCTGGTGAACAGGATCGCCAACGTCCTGGTCGGCAAGCTCGGCCTCGTGCCCGGCGGCCGCGTGCTGCTCCGCTCCGCCAACAATCCGATGATGGTTGCCACCTATCTGGCCGTCATCAAGGCCGGCGGCATCGTGGTCGCCACCATGCCGCTGCTGCGCGCCAAAGAGCTGTCCTATCCGATCCAGAAGGCGCAGATCGCGCTGGCCTTGTGCGACGGCAAGCTCGCCGACGAGATGGAAAAGACCCGCCCGATCGCGCCGGCGCTGAAGCAGGTGGTCTATTGGGGCAACGGCCAGCCCAGCGCGCTGGAAGCGCTGATCGCCGATGCCAGCCCGGAGTTCACCGCAGTCGACACCGCCTCCGACGATCTCTGCTTGATCGCCTTCACTTCCGGTACGACCGGCGATCCCAAGGGCACCATGCATTTTCACCGCGACATGCTCGCAGTGTGCGACGGCTACGCCCGCAACGTGCTGCGCGCCAGCCAGAGCGACCGCTTCATCGGCACCGCACCGCTCGCCTTCACCTTCGGCTTCGGCGGCGTGCTGTTTCCGATGCATATCGGGGCATCCTATGTCGTGCTGGAAAAGACCTCGCCGGACGATCTGCTCGCGGCCATCGAGCGCACCAAGGCCACGATCTGCTTCACGGCGCCGACCGCCTATCGGGCGATGCTGAGCAAGCTCGAGGGGCGCGACATCTCCTCGCTGCGCAAATGCGTTTCCGCCGGTGAGACCCTGCCGAAGCCGACCTTCGACGCCTGGCTGAAGGCGACCGGGCTGAAGCTGATGGACGGCATCGGCTCGACCGAGATGCTGCACATCTTCATCAGCGCCATCGAGGACGAGATCCGCCCCGGCGCCACCGGCAAGCCGGTGCCGGGCTACGAGGCCAAGATCGTCGACGACGAGGGCCGCGACGTGCCGCCGGGCACGATGGGGCGGCTCGCAGTGCGCGGTCCCACCGGCTGCCGCTATCTCGCGGACGAGCGTCAGCGCAAATATGTTCAGAACGGCTGGAACGTCACCGGCGATACCTATGTGATGGATGAGGACGGCTACTTCTGGTATCAGTCGCGCTCCGATGACATGATCGTCTCGTCCGGCTACAACATCGCCGGCACCGACGTCGAGGCGGCGCTGCTGACGCACGCGGCTGTCGCCGAATGCGGCGTTGTCGGTGCTCCCGACGACGCGCGCGGCATGGTCGTGAAGGCCTATGTCGTGCTGGCGCCGGGAGCCGAAGGCACGCCGGCGCTGGTGGCCGAACTGCAGGAGCATGTCAAACGCGAGATCGCACCGTACAAATATCCGCGTGCGATCGAGTTCGTGACACAGTTGCCCAAGACCGAGACCGGCAAGCTGAAGCGCTTTGCCCTGCGGCAGCTGGCGCAAGGCGTGGCCGCGCCGCCGTCCGGCGCTGACAATCGATAAGGAGGCACAGTCGTGAGCACGACCAAGGCGCCCACGCTGGCCGTGGTGAAGCAGGATGAGGCCGAGGGCATGCGCGTGCTGCAGCCGAGCGGCTGGCCGATGCCAAAGGGCTATGCCAACGGCATCAGCGCCGAGGGGCGCATCGTCGTCACCGGCGGCGTGATCGGCTGGGACGCGAGCGAGACGCTCGCCGACGGCTTCGTCGCGCAGGTGCGGCAGGCGCTGGAAAACATCTCCGCAATCCTGGCCGAGGGCCATGCGCGTCCGGAGCACCTGGTGCGCCTGACCTGGTATGTCGTCGACATGGATGAGTATCTCGGCCATCTGAAGGAGCTTGGGAAGATCTATCGCGAGATCTTTGGCAGTCATTATCCCGCGATGGCCCTGGTGCAGGTCGTCAGGCTGGTCGAGAAGGCCGCGCGGGTGGAGATCGAGGCGACTGCGGTGGTGCCGCGCTGAGGGCGGGTGCTGCCGGCAGGGGCCCGTCTTTGATCGGTCGAATCTGGAATATGACATCGCGCTCTCGCGGCTGGTCGGCCCGAGCTTTGCTGGTCGATCACCCCCGGCGAAAATCGAGGGCGCAGGGAAGGCCGGGTGTCCACCACACCCGCGGCCCCCGTGCGATCAAAAATGCACGGGGCAGGAACCACAGGTGGGCCGAACATGCCGGCCTTCCCTGCGCGATGTTTGACGGCTTATACGTGGTCTCCCTGGTGCGCCGGGCGTTTTGGCCACCTCCGCGCGAGGCGAAGCCTCGTCGCGTTCGCGACAACGCGCGTAGCGCGTTGCGCGGGTGATACCAGCGTCGGGGTATCAGGACATCACGACTTCACCGTACGCCACGACATCACTCGTCCGCGCAACAAGCGCATGATGCAACGGCGTCCACCGCAGCCTGCCCCACGTATCGTGACGACGCGTACGCCCCTCTTCGCCGGAGCAGGTTGGGCGCAAGCATCGTCGTGATTTGCCCGACGACACAAGGCTCGAGCGCTGCGACATGGTAACGCGAAGGGCAGTCACACAGCACATCCCAGTTCGCAGGCATTGCGCTTCGTTCGTCGAACAATTGTGGTCGTCTGATGCGCCCTCTGTCGAACGATGGACGCGGGATCGCCATGTCGCGGCCACCAACCTGTTCGAGCGTGGCCGCCCAGGGGCGGATGAGAGCAGGGGGGCGGACTTGGATTGGAAACTCTTCGTGACGACGGCGCTGGCCGCCGGCATCGGCGCTGCGGCCGGCGCGCTGGCATTGGCGAGCGTCGGTGGCGGCGGCATCGAGCATCAGGCCGATGCCAAGATGCTGGAGATCGGCGTCGCCATTCTGCGCGAGCCGGCGCGGGTGGATGACGATCCGATGCGGTCGTGGGCGGCGCGCGTGGTGGAGAAGAAGTCGGGGGTGAGTTTTACGGACCAGCAGCGTGCGGCATTGTTGAAGCGGGCGGCGGGGGCAAGGTAGCTCCGCCGACGGTGCGTAGGGTGGGCAAAGGCGCGCCCGCAATGCGATTGTTTGTCCGTGTTACATGTTCGCGCCATGCCCGCCGTCTTGCGCGGATGGACTGTCGGTGGGCACGCCATCGCGCGGCTTGCGCCGCACGACGGCTTTGCCACCCTACGAATTTTCGGCGTCATGGTGAGAAGCGCAGCGACGAAGCAATCCAGAGTCCTTGCTCCACCCCTGGATTGCTTGCTTCGCTCGCAATGACGGGGTGAGAGCGGTGGCCTACTGATAGGCCGAGACGATGTCGCTCACGGCGCGCTCGAGCTGCTGGGCCGTCGCGCAGGGGCGGACGACGTTGCAGAAGGTCTGGTAGCGCGGCATCTCTGAATCGCCCCAGCCCCAGGTCATGCGGCCCTCTGGATTGAGCCACACCACGCGCTTGGCGCGCTCCGAGATCGCTTTCAGGATGTCGGCGCGCGGGGCGAGCTTGTTGCTGCGGGCATCACCCAGAATGATCACGGTGGTCTGCGGCGTCACCGAGGCCATGAACTGCTTCTCGAAATCGACCAGCGACGAGCCGTAGTCGGACGAGCCGAAGCCGACCTTGTGCATGATCTCGGCCATGGCCTCCTCGGCCGGCTTCTGCTCCAGGATCTCGCTGACCTCGATCAGGTGGCCGGAGAATGCGAACGAGCGGACATCGCTGACGACGTCGTGCAGGCTGTGGATCAGCAGCAGGAAGAAGTCCGAGACGCGGGCGACGGAGCCGGAGACGTCGCACAGCGCGACGATCTTCGGGCGGTCGCGGTGCCGTCGCTTCCACGCGGTGAGGAAGGGCACGCTGCCCCAGGCGGCGTTGCGGCGGAGCGTGCGGCGGACGTCGAGATGGCCGCGGCGCTGGCGCTTGCGCGGCTTCGCATAGCGCTCGCGCAGGCGGCGCGCGATCTGCCGGATCAGCGCCCGCATCGCCGCGACCTGGCGCGGCTCGATGCGCGAGAGCTGGGCATTGCGCAGGATCTCGTGGCGCAGATTCTCGGTCTCTTCTCGGCCGTACAGCGCCAGCGCCTGCGCGACGGCATCGCGCACGGTGTCGCGCAGGCCGTCGAGCCCGGCCTGCAGCCGCTCCGCCAATGACGGATTGGTTTCGGTGAGCGTATCCAGATCGTCGCGCAGCCGCTGGATGCCCATCGTCTCCAGCATGCGGCTGGAGAACAGGCCGCGCTGGGTGAAGTAGCGGATCTCCGACAGCCCGACGGCGCTGGACGCGTTGGCGATCGCGGCCGAGATGTCAGCCGTGTTCTGCGTCAGCAGCATCTGGGCGAGGGGCCCAAGCTCTGCATCCGCCTCGGCGCCGGCCGGCTGTCCCGATGATGGCGGAGCTGCCTGGGCCTCCTTCGACGCCGCGTCCTGCCGCGTCTCGTCATTCGCCTCGGCCTGCGCCGGATCGACATGGGCGAAGAACAGGTCGAAGCAGGCGCCGAGCGCCTTCTTCTCGTCCTCGCTCTTGGCGAGCGTCAGCAGCAGGCTGTCGCGCAGCACCGTGCGGTCGGCGAGACCGACGCTCGCCACCGCGCGCATGGCGTCGATGCTCTCGGCCGGCGAGACGTGCACGCCGGCGCCGCGCGCCGCCCGGAAGAACCGATGCAGGTTCTCCTGCATGGCGCCTACCCGAAGATGTTCTGGCGCTGCGCCTTGGCGACGAAGGTCGTCACCTGCGGCAGCGCAACCTCGATGTCCGATTCGTATTTCAGCAGCACGTTGAGCGTGTCCTTGACCACCTCGTGGCCGAGTTCAGCGGCCTGCAGCAGCACCAGCACGCGCGCCCAATCGATGGTCTCGCTCACCGAAGGCTGCTTCTTCAGGTCGAGCGTCCTGACGTCGTGGATGAAGGCCACGAGCTGCCGGCGCAGATTCTGCGCGATGCCGGGCACGCGGCTCTCGACGATGCGCTCCTCCAGCTTCTGCTCGGGGAAGCCGATGTGCAGATGCAGGCAGCGCCGCTTGAGCGCGTCGCCGAGATTGCGCTCGGAGTTGGAGGTCAGGATCACCGTCGGCGGCTTTGCGGCGGCGATGCTGCCGAGCTCGGGGATCGTAACCTGGAAATCGGAGAGGATCTCCAGCAGCAGCGATTCGAACTCGGCGTCGGATTTGTCGATCTCGTCGATCAGCAGTACGCAACCGTTTGGCTCGAGCAGCGCCTGCAGCAGCGGCCGCGGCTCGACGAACTCCTTGGAGAAGAACACGTCGCCGAAATCATGCAGCTGGCCGAGCGCGGCATGCAAGGTCTGGGCGCCGCCGAGCACCTCGCCGAGCTTGTCCTTCAGGATCTGGGTGTAGAGCAGCTGCTTGGCGTATTTCCACTCGTACAGCGCCTTGGCCTCGTCGAGACCCTCATAGCATTGCAGCCGGATCATCTTCAGGCCGCGCCAGGCGGCGATCGCCTTGGCGAGCTCGGTCTTGCCGACGCCGGCCGGCCCCTCGACCAGGATCGGCTTGTCGATCGCCTGCGACAGGTAGACGGCGGTGGCGATCTGGCGGCTGGCGATATAGCCCTGCGCGGCGAGGCCGGCTTCGACGGCCGCGATCGAGGCGATGGCTGAAGGGGAGGCCGGGGAATCAGCCACTGACGAAACTCCGTTTCCTGGTATCAGGACCCGGCGCAGATGTGATCGGCGTTCCGGTCCCTGGACGTTGGCATCAGGGCGAAAACCCTGACTTTTCCTCGCATTGTGTTATGTCCTGGCTACGCGCACCCGGCAGCCCTGTCCAGTGCGTGCGTGGGTGCCCAAGCCGCATGGCTGCCGGTCGCCAGCGGATGGACCGAGAACCTCCTCCTGTAAATCACGCCGAGCGGAATATGAACCGATCCATCCTGCATCTCCTCGTCCTGCTGGTCCTCGTGGTCGGAGGCGGCTGGATCATCGGCGCCTCCAACATGCCCGGCGCCTGGTACGGCTCGCTCAACAAGCCCTGGTTCACCCCGCCGGGCTGGCTGTTTCCGATCGCTTGGACCGTGCTCTACATCATGATTGCGGTCGCCGGCTGGCGCACCTATGAGCGGGTCGAAAGCGGCGCCGTGATGCAGGTTTGGTGGGGACAGCTGGTGCTGAACTTCGCCTGGTCGCCGGTGTTCTTCACCGCGCATCTGATGTGGGTCGCGTTCGCGATCATCGCCAGCATGTTCGTGCTGATCGTGATCTTCATCGTGATGCAATGGCGCGAGGATCGGATCGCCGCGTTGCTGTTCGTGCCCTATGCGTGCTGGGTAGGGTTTGCGTCGGTGCTGAATTTTTCGGTGAACGTGTTGAATTGAGATGAGGCGGGTTTGATGAAAGCTCGCTGTCAGATGAGAACAACGGTGCGCTCCCTCTCCCCGTTCTTACGGGGAGAGGGTTGGGGTGAGGGGCAGCCGCGCGGGGGGTGTTCGCGGATAGACCTGTACCCCCTCACCCGGATTGCATCTGACGATGCAATCCGACCTCTCAGCGCGAGCGAAGCTCGTCGCGGCCCCGCAAGCGGGGCGAGGTTGCAGCGCGCTTGCGGCTCCGAGTTCGCGTCACACCACGGGCATTCGCGGGGCCACCGCCCATGAACCTCAAGCAGCTCGAATACTTCGTCCAGGTCGCCGAGCTCGGCTCGTTCAGCAAGGCCGCGTCCGTGCTCGACGTGGCGCAGCCGGCGCTGTCGCGGCAGGTGCGGGCGCTGGAATCGGAATTGAAGCAGCAGCTGTTCGCGCGCAACGGGCGCGGCGTCGAACTGACTGAAGCGGGGAAGCGGCTGCTCGACCACAGCGTCGGCGTGCTGCAGCTGGTGGCGCATGCGCGCGAGGATCTCGGCGCCAGCCGCGATGCGCCGGTCGGCCGCGTCACCATCGGCCTGCCGCCGAGCATCGCGCGGCAATTGACCTTGCCGCTGATCGACCGCTTCCGGAAGGAATATCCGGCCGCGCGCCTCGCCGTGGTCGAGGGCCTGTCGACGCATGTGGTCGAGTGGGTCACCACGGGCCGCATCGATGTCGGCATGGTCTACAATCCGGAAGCCCAGGCCGGCATCGAGATCACGCCGGTGCTGCAGGAGCCGCTCGCCCTCGTCAGCCACGCGCCGAAGGGCAAGCGCCGCGTCACCGCGCCGCTGCCGATGGCCGAGCTGTCGCGCTACAGCCTGATCATGCCGGAGCGGGTGCACGCGATGCGGCGCCTGCTGGAGACGCAGGCCGCGCTCGCCGGGATCAAGCTCGACATCGCCTGGGAGGTATCGAGCGTGCCCTCGATCATCGATCTCGTCTGCGCCGGCTACGGCCACGCGGTGCTGACCCCGAGCGGCGTCGCCGCCTCGGGCCGCGCCGGCGAGCTCGCGATCCGGCCGCTGACCGAGCCGGCCCCGACAAGCGTGCTGTGCTTCGTCACTTCGGCGCACAAGCGCCCAACGCCGCTGGCGCAGCAGACGATCAAGCTGGCGACCGCGTTGATCAGGAAGCTGCCGCGCTGAGCGCTGCGTCAGTTCGGTTCGGGCGGTGCCTTTGTCCCCTGGAGGTTCAAGGCGGGCATGTGAAGATATCGGACTCCTGGGACGAGCAACCCCGCCAGTGAGTTACTCCGTCATGCCCGGGCTCGTCCCGGGCATCCACGTCATTCCCAGGATGCCGACCAACGTCGATGGCCGGGACAAGCCCGGCCCTGACGACTTGGAGACACGCGAGCGCAAAGCTCCGATCTTCAAGTGTAGCAGCGTCGCCTGGGGAGCAAGTGTAGCAGCGTCGCCTGGGGAGGTGGAGGTGTGAGCCTCGACGTTGCGCCCAAGCGGCTGTGGCGGCCTCTCCAGACCCATTCTAAATTCAGCATGGCTCATGTGATATCTTATGCCGTTTCGGAATAGCTGATAGAAGCCGCCGGGCGCTGGTGCGCGCTGTCCCTGTCCGTCACATAGCCTGTCAAGCTGCCGAAGCTGCAAGACCCGACCACGCGAGGAACGGGCGTCTGCGGACCTCGGTTGATGCGCCAGAACAGCACCCCAAGGAAGCAGAAGCGATGCCAACGACCGCCCGTGTCGACGTCCAGGCCTTTCTCGACGACCACCCGTTTTCCGGCTTCCAGTGGCTGATCTTCGCGCTCGGCTTCGTCATCGTGCTGCTCGACGGCTTCGACACCGCGGCGATCGGCTTCATCGCGCCGTCGCTCCTGAAGGAGTGGGGCATCGAGAAGTCGGCGCTGGGACCGGTGCTGAGCGCGGCGCTGTTCGGCCTTGCCGGCGGGGCGCTGTTCGCAGGGCCTATCGCCGATCGTCTCGGCCGCAAGCTGGTGCTGGTCGGCTCCGTGCTGATCTTCGGCATCGCCTGTCTTGCCTCGGCGTTCGCGAGCAACCTCACCGAGCTCACCGTGCTCCGCTGCGTCACCGGTATCGGCCTCGGTGCCGCCATGCCGAATGCCGTGACCCTGCTCAGCGAGTATTGCCCGGGCCGGCTGCGCGCGACCATGACCAATTTGATGTTCTGCGGCTTTCCGCTGGGCGCGGCATGCGGCGGCTTTCTCGCGGCGTGGATGATCCCGCAATGGGGCTGGCGCAGCGTGCTGGTGCTCGGCGGCGTCACCCCGCTGGTGCTGACGGTGCTGCTGATCGCGATCCTGCCGGAATCGGTGCATTACCTGTTGTCGCGAGGCGCCAGTGTGGAGCGTGTCCGTAAGGTCATGCGCAGGGTCTCTTCTGCCGCCTCCGAAGTCGGCCAGTTCGTGATGCTGGAGCCGGAGCATGCCGAGACCACCCGGCGCGTCAATGCCACCGGCATCGGCATGGTGCTGTCGCCGGTGCTGCGTGTGGGCTCGCTGATGCTGTGGGTCACCTATTTCATGGGCCTGGTGATCTTCTATTCGCTGATCAACTGGATGCCGATCCTGTTCAAGGATGTCGGGCTGAACCCGCAGACCGCGACCTTGATCTCGGCGCTGTTCCCGCTCGGCGGCGTCGGGGCGGTGTTCTTCGGCCTGCTGATGGACCGCTTCAACGCCAACCGCATCGTCGCGGTCGGCTATGCGCTGACGGCGGTCACGATCTTCCTTATCGGGCAGGCGGCCGGCAACATGGGCTTCCTGGTGGTGATCGTGTTCGTCGCCGGCGTGGTCATGAACACGGCGCAGTCGTCGCTGCCGGCGCTGGCCGCGGCGTTCTATCCGACCCAGGGCCGCGCCACCGGTGTCGCCTGGATGATGGGCATCGGTCGCTTCGGCGGTATCGCCGGGTCGTTCCTGGTCGCCGAATTGACCGCGCGGCACCTGACCTTCAGCGAGATTTTCACCGTGATCGCAGTTCCCGGCTTGATCGCGGCGCTCGCCCTTGTGGTAAAGCAGGTCGTGGGACCGGGAGGCCGCGCCAGCGGCAAGGATGTCGGCGCCCCCGTGGCGGCGCATTGAAGGCGCTAGCTGGCTCGCGAGACAATCTGAGGGAGAGACTGACGTGATCATCGACGTGCACGGCCATTACACGACGGCTCCGAAGGCGCTCGAAGAGTGGCGCAACCGGCAGATCGCGGGCATCAAGGATCCCTCCGTCATGCCCAAGGCGTCGGAGCTTTCGATCAGCGACGACGAGCTGCGCGAGAGCATCGAGAGCAACCAGCTCAAGAAGATGAAGGAGCGCGGCAGCGACCTCACCGTGTTCTCGCCGCGCGCGAGCTTCATGGCCCACCATATCGGCGACTTCCAGGTGTCCTCGACCTGGGCTGGGATCTGCAACGAGCTCTGCTACCGCGTCAGCAAGCTGTTCCCGGACAATTTCATCGGCGTCGCCATGCTGCCGCAGTCGCCGGGCGTGGACCCCAAGACCTGCATTCCCGAACTCGAGAAGTGCATCAAGGAGTACGGCTTCGTCGGCATCAATTTGAACCCGGACCCGTCCGGCGGCCACTGGACCTCGCCGCCGCTGTCGGACCGGCACTGGTATCCGATCTACGAGAAGATGGTCGAGCTCGACATCCCCGCGATGATCCACGTCTCGACCAGCTGCAATGCCTGCTTCCACACCACCGGCGCGCATTATCTCAACGCCGACACCACCGCGTTCATGCAGTGCCTGACGTCGGACCTGTTCAAGGACTTCCCGACCCTGAAGTTCCTGATCCCGCATGGCGGCGGCGCGGTGCCGTATCACTGGGGCCGGTTCCGCGGCCTCGCCCAGGAGCTGAAGAAGCCGCTGTTGAAGGACCATCTGCTCAACAACATCTTCTTCGACACCTGCGTCTATCACCAGCCGGGCATCGACCTCCTGACCGGCGTGATCCCGATCGACAACATCCTGTTCGCGTCGGAAATGATCGGCGCCGTCCGCGGCATCGATCCGGAGACCGGCTTCTACTACGACGACACCAAGCGCTACATCGAGGCCGCCAAGCTGACCCCAGAGCAGCGCCACCAGATCTACGAAGGCAATGCGCGGCGCGTGTTCCCGCGTCTCGACGCCGCGTTGAAGGCCAAGGGCAAGTAATCTAAAGGGCAGGCGATATGAGCACCCCCATGAACAATCTCGGCATCGTCAAGACGAAGATCAACCGCGCCGACAAGGCGGCGGTGGAGAAGCTGTCGAAGTTCGGCGTCGCCACCATCCACGAGGCGATGGGCCGCGTCGGCCTGATGCAATGCTACATGCGCCCGATCTATCCGACGGCGAAGATGTGCGGCACGGCCGTCACGGTGCTGCTGCAGCCCGGCGACAACTGGATGCTGCATGTCGCGGCCGAGCAGATCCAGCCCGGCGACGTCGTCGTCGCGGCCTGCACGGTCGAGAACACCGACGGCTTCTTCGGCGATCTCCTGGCGACCAGCTTCCGCGCCCGCGGCGCGCAGGGCCTCGTCATCGACGGCGGCGTCCGTGACGTCGCCGATCTCACCGACATGCAGTTCCCGGTGTTCTCGCGCGCGATCTCCGCGCGCGGCACGGTCAAGGCGACGCTCGGCTCGGTCAACATTCCGATCGTCTGCGCCGGCGCAGCCGTCAATCCCGGCGACGTGATTGTCGCCGATGTCGACGGCATCGTCGTGGTGCCGGCTGCTGTCGCGCACCAGGCGGCGGACGCGGCCGCGGCGCGCGAGGCCAACGAGGCCGACAAGCGCGAGAAGCTGGCGTCGGGCGTGCTTGGCCTCGACATGTACAAGATGCGCGAGCCGCTGGCGAAGGCCGGGCTCAAATACGTCGATTGAGCAGCGATGACCGCGGCGTCGAACCAGTGGCATGTCGGGCTGATCGGCTACGGCGAGGTCGGCAAGATCCTCGCCGAGGATCTGCGCAAGGACGGCGTGCGTGTCTCGGCCTATGATGTGAAGCTTGCCGACAGCCGCGGCGACGCCATGCGCAGCCATGCCGACGGCATCGGCGTGACGCTCGCGGCCTCGCATGCCGAACTGGCGGCGCAGGCCGACTTCATCGTCTCGGCAGTGACCGCCAGCCAGGACGTGGCGGTGGCGGAAGCCTGCGCTCCGAAGATCAAAACAGGCGCGTGGTTCCTCGACTTCAACTCGGCTTCGCCCGGCGCCAAGCAGCGCGCGGCCGCGTTGATCGACGGCGCCGGCGGCCGCTATGTCGAAGGCGCGGTGATGACCTCGGTGCCGCCCTATCGCATCAAGGTGCCGCTGCTGCTGGGAGGCGCCGGCGCGCGCGAGCTGGCGCCGCTGCTCAACGATCTGGGCTTTGCCGCGAAGCCCGCCAGCGACAAGCTCGGCGTGGCCTCGGCCACAAAGATGTGCCGCAGCATCATGATCAAGGGCCTGGAGGCGATGGTGATCGAGAGCTTCACCACCGCCCGCGCCTATGGCGTCGAGGACGCGGTGCTGGCCTCGCTGAAGGAGACCTTTCCCGGGATCGACTGGGAGAAGCAGGGCGCCTATTTCTTTCAGCGGGTCATCGAGCATGGCCGCCGCCGCGCCGAGGAGGTGAGGGAGGTGGCCGAGACCGTACGCGACATCGGGCTGACGCCGTGGTCGGCGGAAGGCACCGCCGAGCGCCAGGCCTGGGTCGCCGATCTCGCCGATGACGGCCTGTTCGGCACGCGCGGCACCAAGGAATTCGCGCGCAGCCCGGACTGGCGCACCGAGGCCGATCGTATCATCAACAAGATCAAGTCCAAGGAGTAGGGAACCTCATGGAGTTCCAGAAGACCCCGGGATGGCTCGACTGGTACGACGGCCCGTCGAAGCCGCGCTTCAAGGTGCCGGCCGGCAGCGTCGACGCGCATTGCCACGTGTTCGGCCCTGGCGCCGAATTCCCCTATGCGCCCGAGCGCAAGTACACGCCCTGCGACGCCTCCAAGCAGCAGCTCTACGCGCTGCGCGACCATCTCGGCTTCGCCCGCAACGTCGTGGTGCAGGCGACCTGCCACGGTGCCGACAACCGCGCGATGGTCGATGCGCTGGCGCATTCGAACGGCAAGGCGCGCGGTGTCGCCACCGTCAAGCGCAGCGTCACCGACGCCGAGTTGCAGGCGATGCACGACGCCGGCGTGCGCGGCGTCCGCTTCAACTTCGTCAAGCGCCTGGTCGACTTCACGCCGAAGGACGAGTTGATCGAGATCGCCAACCGCATCAACAAGCTCGGCTGGCACGTCGTGATCTATTTCGAAGCCGTCGACCTGCCCGAGCTGTGGGACTTCTTCACGTCGCTGCCGACCACCGTCGTCGTCGACCACATGGGTCGTCCTGACGTGACCAAGCCGGTCGATGGCCCGGAGTTCGAGCTGTTCGTGAAGTTCATGCGCGAGCATTCCAACGTCTGGTCCAAGGTGAGCTGCCCGGAGCGTCTCTCGGTCAAGGGACCGCCAGCGCTGAACGGCGAGCAGAACGCCTATCGCGACGTGGTGCCGTTTGCGAAGCGCATCGTCGAGACTTTCCCGGATCGCGTGCTGTGGGGCACCGACTGGCCGCACCCGAACCTCAAGGACCACATGCCCGATGACGGCCTGCTGGTCGACTTCATTCCCCACATCGCCGTCACCGCGGAGCTGCAGCAGAAGCTCCTGGTCGACAATCCGATGCGGCTGTACTGGCCCGAAGAATCCTGAAGGAGGGAAGCGATGTCGCTCGACAAACCCTATACCGACGTTCCCGGCACGACCATCTTCGACGCGGACATGTCGCGGATGGGCTATCACCTCAACCAGTTCTGCATGTCGCTGATGAAGGCGGAGAACCGCGCCCGCTTCAAGGCCAACGAGCGCGCCTATCTCGACGAATGGCCGATGAGCGAGGAGCAGAAGCAGGCCGTGCTCGACCGCGACCTCAACCGCTGCATTGCGCTTGGTGGCAACATCTACTTCCTCGCCAAGATCGGCGCGACCGACGGCAAGAGCTTTCAGCAAATGGCCGGCAGCATGACCGGCATGACTGAAGACCAGTATCGCGAGATGATGATCAAGGGCGGCCGCTCGGTTGAGGGCAACCGCTACACCGGGGAGAAGAAGTAAATGGCAAAAATCTCCGCAAGCGTTTTCACCTCGCACGTGCCGGCGATCGGCGCCGCCCTCGACCTCGGCAAGACCGGCGAGGATTATTGGAAGCCGGTGTTCGCCGGCTACGATTTCGCCAAGCAGTGGGAGAAGGAGCAGAAGCCGGACGTGGTGTTCCTGGTCTTCAACGACCACGCGACCGCCTTCAGCCTGGACATGATTCCCACGTTCGCGATCGGCACCGCAGCCGAATATCAGCCGGCCGACGAGGGCTGGGGGCCGCGCCCGGTGCCCAAGGTGATCGGACATCCGAAGCTCGCCGCGCATATCGCGCAGTCGGTGATCCAGGACGATTTCGATCTCACCATCGTCAACAAGATGGATGTCGACCACGGCCTCACCGTGCCGCTCAGCCTCGTGTTCGGCCAGGTCGATGCCTGGCCGTGTCCGGTGATCCCGTTCGCCGTCAACGTCGTGCAATATCCGGTGCCGTCGGGCCGCCGCTGCTTCATGCTGGGCAAGGCGATCCGCAAGGCGATCGAGAGCTATGACGAGCCGCTCAACGTGCAGATCTGGGGCACCGGTGGCATGAGCCACCAGCTGCAGGGTCCGCGCGCCGGCCTGATCAACCGGGAATGGGACAACGCCTTCCTCGACAAGCTGATCAACGATCCCGAAGGCCTGTCCAAGGTGCCGCATATCGACTACGTCCGAGAGGCCGGCAGCGAGGGCATCGAGCTCGTGATGTGGCTGATCGCGCGCGGCGCCATGAGCGACGTCAACGAGACCAAGAAGGGCAACGCGCCGACCGTGCGCCACCGCTTCTATCATGTGCCGGCCAGCAACACCGCGGTCGGCCATCTCATCCTGGAGAACAACTAAATGGCCAAGACGATCAAGGTCGCGCTCGCCGGCGCCGGCGCCTTCGGCATCAAGCATCTCGACGGCATCAAGAACATCGATGGCGTCGAGGTGGTGTCGCTGGTCGGCCGCCGCTTCGACCAGACCAAGGAAGTCGCCGACAAATACGGCATCAAGCACGTCGCGACTGAGCTCGCCGACAGCCTCAAGCTGCCGGAGGTCGACGCCGTCATTCTCTGCACGCCGACGCAGATGCACGCTGCGCAGGCGATCGACTGCCTCAAGGCCGGCAAGCACGTGCAGGTCGAGATTCCGCTCGCCGACTCCTTGAAGGACGCCCAGCAGGTCGTCGAGCTGCAGAAGGAGACCGGCTTGGTTGCGATGTGCGGCCACACCCGCCGCTTCAATCCGAGCCACCAGTTCGTGCACAAGAAGATCAAGGCCGGCGAATTTCACATCCAGCAGATGGATGTGCAGACCTACTTCTTCCGCCGCACCAATATGAATGCGCTGGGCCAGCCGCGCAGCTGGACGGACCATCTGCTGTGGCACCACGCCGCGCACACCGTCGACCTGTTCGCCTACCAGGCGGGCTCGCCGATCGTGAAGGCCAATGCGATCCAGGGGCCGATCCATCCGACCTTGGGCATCGCGATGGACATGTCGATCCAGCTCAAGGCCGCCAATGGCGCGATCTGCACCTTGTCGCTGTCGTTCAACAATGACGGCCCGCTCGGTACCTTCTTCCGCTACATCGGCGACACCGGCACCTACATCGCGCGCTACGACGATCTGGTGAACGGCAAGGAGGAGAAGATCGACGTCTCCAAGGTCGATGTCTCCATGAACGGCATCGAGCTGCAGGACCGCGAGTTCTTCGCCGCGATCCGCGAGGGCCGCGAGCCCAACGCGTCCGTTGCCCAGGTGCTGCCCTGCTACCAGGTGCTGCACGACCTCGACGCGCAGCTCGCGAAGGGCTGAGCCGATTCCCTCCTCGCGTCTCGGCGCGCGGGGAGGGGACCCTCGGCGGCGCCTGGAAGATCCGCCGACGAGCGTTGCACTCGTATGGCGGCTTCGCTTACCATCGGCTTCAGCAAGATGAGGCCGCCCTTGACCGTGCAATCGCCGCAACCGTTCCAGACCGAAAGCTTTACCGACGCGGCCGCCGCGGTGGCCCGGCTCGAGGAGATCTACGAGCGCAACACGGCGTTTCTGCGCGGCCATTTCGAGGCCTATGCCAACGGCCTCGTGCCGGCGACACGGATCCGCGCCACCTATCCCTTCGTGCGGCTGACGACCGCAAGTCATGCCCGGCTCGACTCGCGTCTGGCCTATGGCTTCGTCGCAGGGCCCGGCGTGCACGAGACCAGCGTGACGCGGCCAGACCTGTTCCGTTCGTATCTCACCGAGCAGATCCGTCTGCTGGTGGAGAACCACGGCATGCCGGTCGAGATCGGCGAGTCGGCCGAGCCGATCCCGGTGCATTTCGCCTATCGCCGCGACATCAACATCGAGACGGCGCTTCCGCACCATGAGAGCCCGTTGGTGACGCGCTCGCTGCGCGACGTGTTCGACGCTCCGGATCTCGCGACCATGGACGATGCGATCGCCGACGGCACGCTCGAGCTGAAGCCCGGCATGCCGGAGCCGCTGTCGCTGTTCCGCGCCGCGCGCGTCGACTACTCGCTGCGTCGGCTCTATCACTACACCGGGACCGACCCGGACCATTTCCAGAATTTCGTGATCTTCACGAACTATCAGTTCTATGTCGACGCCTTCGCCGATTGGGGCCGCCAGCAGCTGGCGGCCGCGCAGGGGGCAGCCGAGGCCTTCGTCGAGCCGGGCAATGTGATCACGCGAACCGCGCGGCTCGGCGGCGGAACCACGGGCTCCGCGCCGGCGCGCACGCCACAGATGCCGGCGCTTCATCTGGTCGAGCCAGGCCATCAGGGGATCACACTGATCAACATCGGCACCGGCCCGTCGAATGCGCGCAACGTCACTGACCACATTGCGGTGCTGCGGCCGCATGCCTGGCTGATGGTCGGCCACTGCGCGGGACTGCGCAACACTCAGCGGCTCGGCGACTACGTCCTCGCGCACGGCTACGTCCGCGAGGACCACGTGCTCGACCAGGAGCTGCCGCCCTGGGTGCCGATCCCCGCGCTGGCCGAGGTGCAGGTCGCGCTCGAAGAGGCCGTGGAGACGGTGACCGGCTATTCCGGCTTTGAGCTGAAGCGGGTGATGCGGACCGGCACGGTGGCCAGCGTCGATAACCGCAATTGGGAGATCTCCGGCCCTGGGGTGATCCGCCGCTTGTCGCAGTCGCGCGCCGTCGCGCTCGACATGGAGTCCGCCGCCATCGCCGCCAACGGCTATCGCTTCCGCGTGCCCTACGGCACCTTGCTCTGCGTCTCCGACAAGCCGCTGCATGGCGAGATCAAGCTCGCCGGCATGGCCGGCGACTTCTACCGGCAGCGCGTCGGCCAGCATCTCCAGATCGGGCTGAAGGCGCTGGAGCTGCTGAAGCACCAGGAGTCGGAGCGGCTGCATTCGCGCAAGCTGCGCAGCTTCGCGGAAGTCGCCTTTCAGTAGCGGTCTGCGACCGCCGTCGATCAGCGGTTGCGGCGCTCGTCGAACGCCTGACGCGCCTGCTCGACTTCCGGCATCTTGGCGATGGTCCAGGCATAGAGCGCGCGGAACGGCGGCTGCAGGGTCCGGCCGAGCGGCGTGATCTCGTACTGGACCGCGACCGGCGAGTCCGCGATCACCTCTCGCGCAACGAGGCCGTTGCGCTCGAGCCGGCGCAGGCATTGCGTCAGCGCCTTCTGGGTGACGCCCTCGAGCTGCTTCTTGACTGCGTTGAAGCGCAACGGCCCGCCGTCCAGCACGGCCAGCACCATCATCGACCATTTGTCGGCGATCTGGTCGATCAGCACCCGGCTCGGGCACTCCGACGAGAAGTGCTGCGGCTTGCAGCGGAGCGGGGCGGTCTCTGATGTCGACGCGACGGTCACGACGCGGTTTCCTCTGATATACCTGAGCGACTTCGGGTGCCTGATTGACTTCAGGTTTACGAAGTATACTGGAGCGGTTCCGAACGCAATGGAGCCCTCTGAATGTCCGACCTCGATACCAGCGTGCTGTTTCGTCCGTTTCGCCTGAAGTCGCTGGAGCTGAAGAACCGCATCGTCATGGCGCCGATGACCCGCAACGCGGCGCCGAATGGCGTTCCCGGCGAGGCCAATGCCGCTTATTACCGTCGCCGCGCCGAAGGCGGCGTGGGGCTGATCCTGACCGAGGGCACTGTCGTTAACCGTCCGGCCTCGCGCAACGAGCCCAATATTCCCTTCTTCCACGGTGACGCAGCCCTGGCCGGCTGGCGGAGCGTGGCGAGCGCCGTACACGCGGCCGGCGGCCGCATCGCGCCACAGATCTGGCACACCGGCTCGACCAAGGGCATGAGCCGCTGGGAGCCTGATGCGCCGGTCGAGAGCCCGTCCGGGCTGGTTGCGCCTGGCAAGCCGCGCGGCAACGCGATGACCGAGAACGACATCGCCGACACCGTCGCCGCATTCGCGCAGGCCGCGGCCGACGCCAAGCGCACCGGCTTCGACACCGTCGAGATCCACGGTGCGCACGGCTATCTGATCGACGAGTTCTTCTGGTCCGGCACCAACCAGCGCGAGGATCGCTATGGCGGCGCCAGCATCAAGGAGCGCTCGCGCTTCGCCGGCGAAATCGTCGCCGCGATCCGCAAGGCGGTGGGGCCGGATTTTCCGATCATCCTGCGCGTCAGCCAGTGGAAGCAGCAGGACTATGCGGCGCGCCTCGCAGAGACGCCGGCGCTGATGGCCGACTGGCTGCAGCCGCTGGTCGCGGCCGGCGTCGACATCCTGCACTGCTCGCAGCGCCGTTTCTGGGAGCCGGAATTCCCGGACGTCGACGGCGAGAAGGGCCTGAACTTCGCCGGCTGGGCCAAGAAGATCACGGGCGCCGCGACCATCAGCGTCGGCTCGGTCGGCCTGTCCGACGAGTTCTTCTCGGCGTTCGCCGGCAAGCCGTCGACGACAGCCGATCTCGATGCGCTGCTGGAGCGCATGGCCAAGGAGGAGTTCGACCTGATCGCAGTCGGCCGCGCGCTGATCAGCGATGCCGAATGGGTCGCCAAGATCAAGTCCGGCGACAAGGCCGGCCTGAAGGGCTTCAGCGCGGCGGATCTCGGCGCGCTGGTGTGAGCTGTGTCGCGGCTCCTTCATCCAGTCTGTTCGCGTCCTCCTTTCGCAGAGCAGGCTATCTGCGCTGTTAGTTGAGTTCGAGTAGTCGCTACGAGCCCGGTGCACCCTCTCCCACAAGGGGAATGGGTGCACCGCCGTTGTCGCTCGTTCGTCCTTCCTCTCGACGAAGTGGAACGCTTGTTGTTGTCTCGTGAGGGGCAGTCACCTTGCGCCTTGCTCGACTGAGCTTGCAACCCCCGCAACTAATGCACCGTCAGCTCCAGGTACATCGGGCTGCGGAAGGTCGATGACGGCATCCAGGGCAGTTGCTCCTGGGTGCGGCGATAGTCCGGCACGACCTTGTGCAGCTCGTCGAACGCGATCCTGATCGCCATGCGCGCGATCGCCGATCCCAGGCAGGCATGCACGCCGCCGCCGAAGCCGAGGTGGCCGCGCGGCTTGCGCGTGATGTCGTAGACGTCGGGATTGGGAAACTGCCGCTCGTCGCGATTGGCGGAGCCGTAGGCGAGGCAGACGAAATCGCCCTCGCGCATGGTCTGGCCGTGCAGGGTGAGATCCTTCTGCAGGCAGCGGCGGAAACGCTGCGCCGAGGTGTTGAAGCGCAGCGACTCCTCCACGGCGTCCGCCAGCAGATCGGGATTGGCGACGACCGCACGGCGGGCGTCGTCGTGATCGGCGAGATTGTACGCCAGCATCGTCATGAAGCCGCCGAGAGACTCGATGCCGGCCATGATCAGCGTGGTCGTCGTCAGCAGCACCTCGCGCTCGTCGAGCTTGTCGCCGTCGATCTCGGCCATGCTGAAATGCGAGATCAGATCGTTCTGCGGCCGCGCCCGGCGCTCCGCGATGATGCCGGCCGCATAGTCCTGCATCCAGTTGTAGGCTGCGATGTGCTGCGGTCCCTTGGCGCGGCTCACCGGATCGCTCTGCACCATCAGCACCGCCTTGTCGCGCACCGTCTGCTCGTCGCCGAGCGGCAGGCCGAGCGCGGCGAACAGCACGCGCACCGTGAACTTCGACGAGAAGGCGTCGATGAAGTCGAACCGGTCCTGGCCGCGCAGCGCCTCGGCGCTGTCGCGCGCGATGTCGCGGATCGGGCCGGACAGGCTCTCCAGATTGCGCTTCATGAAGGCATGCTGGACGAGGCCACGCAGCCGGTCATGGCGCGGCGGATCGGTGGTGCCGAGCGTCGCGCCGGCGCGGTTCGGCAGCTCGGTCATCAGGTTGCCCTTGGCCGACGAATAGGTCTGCCAGTTCGTGCCCGCCGCTGCCACGTCGGCATAGCGCGACAGGATCCACATCTGGGCTTGCTGGCTCCAGAAGCAGGGGTGCTCGTCGCGCAGCGTCTTGTAGAACGGGAACGGGTCGGCATCGACCGCCGGCGAATACGGGTCGAACGTGAACATGTCGGGCCTCCTCTCCATTGAGTGTGGTCGTTGTTGTTCTTTTCACTGATCTAGCCGAGCCGTGGCCGCGGCGTGAGACACGAAAGCCGGTCAAGACTTGTACTTTTCCGACATTCGGGGTTAGCTCTCGCTCATGCCCCGCTTTCGCACCAAGCCGTCGATCCCGGCCTTCGCGCTGTACGGCGAAGCCTCCGCCGCGCAGCCGGACATGCTGCATGTCGAGCCGATCCAGGTGCGCAGCAAGCTGTATCGCTGGGAAATCGAGGCGCATACGCACCAGGGCCTGCATCAGATCCTCTGGGTCGCCTCCGGCCCGGCCGAGATCGCCTTGGACGAAAGCCGCGAGCGCTGCACCGGCCCGGTGGCGGTGATCATTCCGCCCGGCGTCGTCCATGCCTTCCGCTTCTCGCGCGAGACCGACGGCTACGTGCTCACCTTCAATCCGCGGGCGGTGGTGGAGGGCGACGTGCCGGCGACCGGCGAGGCGCTGCGCGACCTGTTTGCAGCGCCGCAAATCCTGCATCTGGAGCCGCAAGCCGTTGCGACGGGCCGGATCGGCACGCTGTTCGTCGACCTCGCCGGCGAGTTCGCCGCGGCCGATTCCGCGGCCTCCCCGGTGCCGCACTGGCTCGGGCGCTCGATCGTGTGGCGGCTGGCGCAGCAGAGCGCGCGGCAGTCGCAAGGCGGGCGGCGCGGCAGTGGGCACGCTGATCTGTTCACCCGCTTCATCGTGCTGGTTGAGGCGCATCACCGCGATCACTGGTCGGTGGCGCGCTACGCCGACGAGCTCGGCATGACGCCGGAGCGGCTCAATCGGTTGACGCGGGCCGAGACCGGCCAGTCCGCGCTCGACATCGTGCATGCGCGTCTGGCCCGTGAGGCCTGTCGTCGGCTGACCTATATTGCAGCGCCGGTGTCGAAGCTGGCGTTCGAGCTCGGTTTCAAGGACCCGGCCTATTTCTGCCGCTTCTTCAAGCGCCACACCGGCGCGAGCCCGCGCGACTATCGGCGCGCAATGGGTGTCGGAGACGGCGCGGCGCCGCCGGCCGGCTGACCGGCGCCGCCCGATACCACCGTCGCATTCGTTTTGCGTCGCGGCATGGTGTTGGAAAAGTACAAGAGAATGCCGCGTCCATCCAAGTGATCCTGCGCATTTCTTGGTAAAATCCGCCACTGAAAAGCATACCCAACAAACCTGCGTCTGCGAATCCGGGAGAACGCGCCCATGAAAGTCCAAGTCTGCATCATCGGCGGAGGCCCCTCGGGGCTGATGCTGTCGCAGCTCCTGCATCTGCAGGGCATCGATACGATCATCCTGGAGAAGTCCAGCCGCGACTACGTGCTGTCGCGCATCCGTGCCGGCGTGCTCGAGCACGGCTTTGCCGAGTTGATGCGCGAGGCGCAGTGCGGCGAGCGCATGGATCGCGAGGGCGAAATCCATCACGGCTTCTACATCGCCCATGACGGCAAGCTCGACCGCGTCGACCTGCACAAATATTCCGGCGGCAACTCGGTGATGGTCTACGGCCAGACCGAGCTGACGCGCGATCTCTACGAGGCCCGCGACAAGCTCGGCGGCAAGGTCGTGCACAACGCGGCCGACGTCACGCCGCACGACATCGCCTCCGACAAGCCCTACGTCACCTATCGCAGCGGCGAGGAGGTGATCCGCGTCGACTGCGACTACATCATCGGCGCCGACGGCTTTCACGGCGTCAGCCGCAAGTCGATCCCGCACGACAAGCTGACGGAATACGAGCGGGTGTACCCGTTCGGCTGGCTCGGCGTGCTGTCGCGCACCAAGCCGGTGTCGCCGGAGCTGATCTATGCCAAGCACGAGCGTGGCTTCGCGCTGTGCTCGCTGCGCTCCCAGGTGCTGAGCCGCTATTACGTCCAGGTGCCGCTCACCGACAAGGTCGAGGACTGGAGCGACGATGCGTTCTGGGAGGAGCTGAAGCGCCGCCTGCCCAATGAGATCGCGGCCAAGCTGATCACTGGCCCGTCGATCGAGAAGAGCATCGCGCCGCTGCGCAGCTTCGTCGCCGAGCCGATGCGCTACGGCCGGCTGTTCCTGGCCGGCGACGCCGCCCACATCGTGCCGCCGACCGGCGCGCGCGGGCTGAACTCGGCGGCGTCCGACATCTACTATCTCTATCATGCGCTGCTCGATCACTACAAAAAAGGCGACGACGCCGGCATCGACGGCTACTCCCAGCGCGCGCTGGCGCGGATCTGGAAGGCGCAGCGCTTCTCGTGGTGGATGACGACGCTGCTGCATCGCTTCCCCGACCGGCTGTCCTACGACGACAGACTGCAGGACACCGAGCTCGCCTATCTGTTCTCGTCCGAGGCCGCGCAGCGATCGCTGGCGGAGAACTATGTCGGGCTGCCGTTCTGAGCGAGCGCGGCGCGCTTCGTCGGCGTCAACTGATGGGCGTAACCGCATCAGCAAACTCTCCTGTCGTCCCGGCCTTGAGCCGGGACCCATAATCACAGGGCATAGTTCGGGGCAGGCGCGTCGGCCATCCCGCGCCTCACACCCGCCGCGGACCATGGGTCCCGGGTCGGCGCCGCGACGCGCTTTGCGCGTCACGGCTTGCCCGGGACGACGGTGGTGGGTGGGGTAGGCTTCACGGCTCAAACAACGAGGACATAGCAGCGCGTTCTCGCGGCATCTGATGCCCGAGGCCTGCAATTGGTTCGTCCCTCCAAGTGAGAGGGCGCAGGGAATGCCGGGTGAAGGCCTCACCCATGGCCCGCCTGCGAAAAAAATGCAGGCGGCAGGTACCACAGGTGCAGCCGAGCATCCGGCATTCCCTGCGCGGTGTCTTCACGCTTATACGCAGTCGCCCTGGTGCGCCGGGCTTGTTGGCCACCATCCCCAACGCAATGCGTTAGCATTGCGCCAGGTTGACACCAGCTTCGGGGTGTCAGGCCGCTGCGATTTCGCGTCCGCAAGCGATCGTTCGTCCGCACCCTCGTGAAAGAGAATGCTGCGATCTCTCGCGGCCACCGCATCCCCGCCTCGCGTGTCGTGACGATCGCGCGCAACGCCCCTCTCGTTGAGGCGGGATGGCGAGAGATAATCACGAATTCGGATAAATGGCAAGATGATTATTTTTATCGGAAGATGGCGCCGGCTGGCCGGCCGATGGCAGGCAGGCCGGCCCTCGGGCGGTTCCCCCGCCGGACGTCGTGCTTCCTGTTAGGAATTTGCTCATTCTCCTCCTAAATCCGGCGTTAAGTCCCTCCGCGAGAAGCTGTCGGCGAGGAGTTGCCGATGTCAGCCGACCACCACGACGATGCCCGCCGCCTGGAAGCCCTTGCCGAACTCGACATCCTTGATACACCCAGCGAGCTCGCCTTCGACCGTCTCACCGGCCTGTGCCGGAAGGTCTTTGGCGTCCCGATGTCGACACTCACCCTCATCGACGGCCATCGCCAATGGTTCAAGGCGGCCACAGGGATGGCCGACCGTGAGGGCGAGCGGCGGCCCGCGCTGTGCAACTATGCCATTCAGGAAAGCGAGCCGCTGATCATCCCCGACACGCATCAGGATGCGCGGCTGGTGGACAACGTCCTCGTCCATGGCAAGCCGTTCATTCGGTTCTACGCTGGTGCGCAGCTTCGCATCTCCGGCGTGAACGTCGGCACGCTATGCGCGATGGACACGGCGCCGCGCGAGTTCAGTGCGCACGATGTCGACATGCTGAAGGATCTCGCCGCGATCGCCGTCGACGAGCTGATGCTGCGCAAGCTGAGCATGCGCGACGCTCTCACCGGCGCGCTGTCGCGCCGCGCCTTTCACAACGAAGGCGAGCGGTTGCGGGCGCTGGCCGAGCGTCACGGCCACAAGCTGACATATGCGATGGTCGACATCGATCACTTCAAGTCGGTGAACGACACTTACGGCCACGCCGTCGGCGATCTCGTCCTTTCCAGGCTGGTCGAGACCTGGCGGTCGGTGCTGCGGAGCTCCGACGTCATCGGCCGTCTCGGGGGCGAGGAGTTCGGCATCCTGCTGCCGCATACGGGCCTGCACGACGGGCTGGCGGTGCTGGAGAAGATGCGGTCGGCGGCTGCCGGCCTGTCGATCGACACGCCATGCGGACCGATCAGGGTCACCGCCAGCTTCGGCGCCGCGGATCTGACTTCCCGTCTGGGCTTCGATGCCATGCAGGAGCGGGCGGACATGGCGATGTACTCCGCCAAGAACAACGGCCGCAATCAGGTCATCGCCTGGGTGGAGGCGTCGCCCTCGATCGCGCCCGCGCTGCGCCGCGTGTTCAAGGCGGGACAGATCGCGTTCAACGCCGGACGGTCGACGTTCGACTGCACGGTCCGTGCACTGTCCGAACACGCGGCTGCACTGGACGTGATCTCGACGGCGGAGTTGCCGGAGCACTTCAAGCTCGCGATCGCCAGCGACGGCTTCTCACGCGCCTGTCGCATGACGGCGCGGTCCGACAAGCGGATCGAGGTCGCTTTCGTCTAGCTCCCTCGGGGCTTCCAGGCGCGGCCGGGCGCGCCGCCCCTCAAAAATGAGTTGCGCACCTCAAAAACCGCGTTATGGTCCTCAACCCAAAGGGGAGGACCATGAACGCGCCGCTGACATTGCGGGACATTGCGCGACAGGCGGGTGTGAGCCTCGCCACCGTCGACCGCGTGCTGCACAACCGGCCGGGCGTGCGCCCGGACACGGTGCGACGCGTCAAGGACGCCATGGCGCGTAGCGCGTTCCAGCCGCATGCGGCGGCCTCCGAACTCGCCCGTGCCCGCGCGCGGCGCTTTGCCTTCGTGATGCCGTCCGGCATCAATCCCTTCATGCAGCAGATTCAGGCGCATCTCGGCGATCTGGCGAGCTGGATGGCCGCGCGCCGGCTCACGGTCGATGTCGTCACGACCGACGTGTTCGATGCCGCCGTGCTGGCCGCGAAGCTCGAGCAGCTCGTCGGTCAGGTCGACGGCGTCGCGGTGGTGGCGCTCGATCATCCGGGCGTGCGCGCGGCGATCAACGATCTCGTCGAGTCCGGCGCCAAGGTGGTGACGCTGGTGTCGGACGTGCCATCGTCGCGGCGGCAGCATTATGTCGGCATCGATAACATCGCCGCTGGCCGCACCGCGGGGGCGCTGGTCGGACGCTTCGCCGGCGGCAAGGCGGGGCGGATCGCGATCATGGCGGGCTCGCAAGGCCTGCGCGATCATGCCGAGCGCATCTTCGGCTTCGGCCAGGTTCTCGCGGCGGAGTTTCGGCAACTTGAGGTTTTGCCGGTTGCTGAGGGGCATGACGTGGACGATCGCTCAGAGCACCTCATGCGCAAACTGCTGACCGAGCACCGCGACATCGTCGGGCTCTACAATGTCGGCGCCGGCACGGCCGGCGTCGCCAAGGCGCTGACCGAGGCGGGGCGCGCCGACGACATCGTGTTCGTCGGCCACGACGTGACGGCACTGACGCGCAAGCTGCTTTTGAGCGGCGTGATGGATGCGGCGATTTCGCAGAACCCGGGCCACGAGGCGCGCTCCGCGGTGCGCGTGCTGCTGGCGCTGGCGCGCGGCGAGCCGATCCTGAGCGAACAGGAGACGATCCGCATCGACATCGTGATGCGGGACAATCTGCCGTGAGCGGGCGGCCGCGGTGACGCGGTCGTTTGCGTACGGAATGAGAAAGACCGAGGTGCTGGTTTCGAGGCGACAGCAGATCGCCGAAGCGCCTGGCGGTCGGTGGGAGGAGTGGAGTCGTGTTTCTCGGACTGGATGTCGGCACATCCGGCGTGAAGGCCGTGCTGGAGGACGAGGCGGGCGCGCTGATCGCAAGCGCCGGGCGTCCGCTGGCGCTGTCGCATCCGCAGCCGCTGTGGTCCGAGCAGAATCCGGATCATTGGGTCGAGGCCGTCATCGGCGCGGTCGATGATCTCGCGCGGGAGCGTCCGCGCGAGACCGCTGCCGTCAGCGGCATCGGCCTGTCCGGCCAGATGCACGGCGCGACGTTGCTGAACCGCGACGGCCGGCCGCTGCGGCCGGCGATCCTGTGGAATGACGGCCGCTCGCAAGCCGAATGCGCCGAGCTCGAACGCCGCTGCCCCGAACTGCATGCGATCGCCGGCAACCTCGCGATGCCCGGCTTCACCGCGCCGAAGCTCGTCTGGGTGGCGAAGCACGAGCCGAGGATATTTGCCGAGGTCGCGAAAGTGCTGCTGCCGAAGGCCTATGTGCGCTATCGGCTGTCCGGCGAGATGGTCGAGGACATGTCGGATGCGGCCGGCACCCTGTGGCTCGACGTCGGCGCGCGGCGCTGGTCGGAGAAACTGCTGGCGGCGACCGGGCTCGGTCTCGATCACATGCCGCGCCTGGTCGAGGGCAATGAGCGCAGCGCCGTGTTGTCGCCCGAGCTGGCGCGGCGCTGGGGCATGGGCGCTGTCGTCGTGATCGCGGGCGGCGCCGGCGACAACGCGGCGAGCGCGATCGGGCTCGGCGCCATCACGCCCGGCGATGCATTCCTGTCGCTCGGCACATCGGGCGTGCTGTTCCGGGTGACCGACCGCTTCGCGCCGGTGCCGGAAGCGGCCGTGCATGCGTTCTGCCATGCGCTCGGCGGTCTCTGGCATCAGATGGGCGTGATGCTGTCGGCCGCGGCCTCGCTGGCGTGGCTGGCGCGCATTCTCGAGACGCCGGAAGCCGCGCTGCTGGCGCCGCTCGGTATCAGCGTCGAACGTCCGAGCCCGGTGCAGTTCCTGCCTTATCTCGACGGCGAGCGCACGCCGCACAACGATGCCCATGCCGCCGGCGCCCTGGTCGGGCTGCGCAGCGCCGCCGGCCGCGCTGATCTCGTGCAGGCGGTGCTGGAGGGCGTGGCGTTCGCCTCACGCGACATGTTCGCCGCGCTCGCGCGCAGCGCGCAGCCGATCACAGAGCTCGATCTCGTCGGCGGCGGCTCGCGCTCTTTGTTGTGGGCGCAGATCATGGCCGACGTGCTCGGCGTCACCGTGCATCGCGTCGAGGAGGGCGAGGTCGGCGCCGCCATCGGTGCGTCCAGGCTCGGCCGTCTGGCCGCGACCGACGAAGCCCCGGCCGATGTCTGCCGCAAGCCACAGCGGCTGCAGAGTTTCGAACCCCGCGCGCCGCAGCGCGCCGCCTACGACGACGCCTACGCGCAATGGCGCAAGCTCTATCCCGCTCTCAAGGAGTGCATCTCGTGAACGTCCAGGCTCCCTTCTTCCAGACCGGCGCGACCGTCAGCTATGTCGGGCCCGAGTCACGCAGCCCGCTGTCGTTCCGCTGGTACGACAAGGACCGTGTCATCCGGGGCAAGCGGATGGAGGATCATCTGCGCTTCGCGGTCTGCTACTGGCATTCGTTCTGCTGGCCGGGCAGCGATCCGTTCGGCGGCGAGACCTTCCTGCGGCCGTGGCAGCATGGCGACGATGCGCTGGCGATGGCGCGCGCCAAGGCCGATGTCGCGTTCGACTTGTTCCGGCTGCTCGACGTGCCGTTCTTCACCTTCCACGACGTCGACGCGGCGCCGGAAGGGGCGACGCTGAAGGAGTCGGTCGCCAATCTCAATGCGATCGGCGACCTGTTCGAGCAGAAGATGGCGTCTGCCAAGGTACGGCTGCTATGGGGCACGGCCAATCTGTTCTCGCACCGCCGCTACATGGCGGGCGCCGCGACCAATCCGGATCCCGATGTCTTCGCCTATGCCGCCGGGCAGGTGCGCGCCGCGCTCGAGCTGACGCACCGCCTCGGCGGCGCCAACTACGTGCTGTGGGGCGGCCGCGAGGGCTATGAGACCCTGCTCAACACCGACATGAAGCGCGAGCTCGATCAGCTCGGCCGCTTCGTCTCGATGGTCGTCGAGCACAAGCACAAGATCGGCTTCAAGGGCCCGCTGCTGATCGAGCCGAAGCCGAAGGAGCCGACCAAGCACCAGTATGATTTCGATGTCGCCACCTGCTACGGCTTCCTGCAGCGCTATGACCTGCTCGACGACGTCAAGCTCAACATCGAGCAGAACCACGCCATCCTCGCCGGCCATTCGTTCCAGCACGAGATCGCACTGGCGCAGGCGCTCGGCGTGTTCGGCTCGCTCGACATCAACCGCGGCGACGATCTCTTGGGCTGGGACACCGACCAGTTCGCGATGAACGTGCCGGAGCTGGCGCTGGTGTTCCACGACATGCTCAAGGCCGGCGGCTTCACCACCGGCGGGCTGAACTTCGATGCCAAGATCCGGCGGCAGTCGATCGATCCGGATGATCTGCTGCACGCCCATGTCGGCTCGATGGACGCCTGCGCGCGGGCGCTGATCGCGGCCGACGAGATGCTGACCGACAGTGCGCTGACGGCGCCGCTCGCAGCCCGCTACGCCGGCTGGGACGGCGAGGAGGGGCAGGCGATCCTCGCCGGCCGCCGCTCGCTTGCCGAACTCGCCGACCGCGCCGCCGACACCGGCCTCGATCCGCAGCCGCGCTCCGGCCGGCAGGAATATCTCGAAAGCGTGGTGAACCGCTATGTCTGACGACAGCAGCCTGCGCATGTCCACGAACGAGGTTGGGCGCGCCGCGATGAGCACCGCCGCGCAGCCGGTGCTGGAGCTGAAGGGCCTCGGCAAGCAGTTCGGCGCGATCCGCGCGCTGCAGGGCGTGGATCTGACAATCGGCGCCGGCGAGGTTGTCGGCCTGATGGGCGACAACGGTGCCGGCAAGTCGACCCTGGTGCGTATCATCGCCGGCAACTTTCCGCCGAGCCAGGGCGCCATCCATTTCGGCGGCCGCGAGGTGCATTTCCATCGCCCGATGGATTCGCGCAGCGTCGGCATCGAGGTCGTGTACCAGGACCTCGCGCTCGCCAACAATCTCACCGCCGCCGCCAACGTGTTTCTCGGCCGCGAGCTGAAACGCAATTTCGGTCCCCTCGTGCTGCTCGACCACAAGGGCATGGAGGCGCGCGCGCTGGAGCTGTTCCGCGAGCTGCGCTCCGAGACGCGGCCGCACGATCTCGTCAAGGACATGTCGGGCGGCCAGCGCCAGGCGGTGGCGATCGCGCGCACGCGGCTGTCGAACGCCAAGCTGGTGATGATGGACGAGCCGACCGCGGCGATCTCGGTGCGCCAGGTCGAGCAGGTGCTGAGCCTGATCCATCGGCTGAAGGAGCAGGGCATCGCGGTGATCCTGATCTCGCACCGCATGCCCGACATCTTCGCGGTCTGCGATCGCGTCGTGGTGATGCGCCGCGGCGAGAAGAAGGCCGACAAGCCGGTCGGCGAGACCAGCCCCGAGGAAGTGACCGCGCTGATCACCGGCGCCAAGGAGGCGGCGTGATGTCCGTTCCATCCGAGACCAGCTCCGCCGGCACCGACGTCACCTTCACCAATGTCGGCGCCATCAGATGGTGGCATCGCGGCGTGTTCGCCTCGCAGACGGCCTACGTCACGCTGGCGCTCATCGCCCTCATCATCGTGATGAGCTTCGCCAGTCCCTATTTCCTGACCGAAGGCAATCTGCAGAACGTCGCCAAGAACTTCTCCTTCATCGCCATCGCCACCCTCGGCATCACCTTCGTCATCATCACCGGCGGCATCGACCTGTCGGTCGGCTCGATGATGTGCTTCGCGGCGATGATCACCTCGATGGTGATGACGACGCTGTCGACGCCGGGCATGCCGTTGTCCTCGCTGTTCGTGCATCTCGCCGCGGACGGCAAGACCGTCGTCGCCAACGTGCCCGGCCTGATCCTGATCGTCTCGGTGCTGGCCGGCCTTGCGGTCTCGCTGGTCGTCGGCCTCATCAACGGCGTCTGCATCGCCTTGCTCGGGCTGTCGCCGTTCGTGACCACGCTCGGCATGCTCTCGATCGTGCGCGGCCTGAGCTACGTGATCTCGAACGGCAAGGGCAGCTTCCCCGGCGGGCCGGACGCCGATTATTTCTACGCGCTGACGCAGGGTGACGTGTACGGCGTGCCGGCGCCCTTCATCTATCTGATGGCGCTGGCGCTGGTGATGGCGCTGGTGCTGCACCACACCGCGTTCGGCCGCCACGTGTTCGCGATCGGCGGCAACGAGAAGGCCGCGGAGCTCACCGGCGTCTCCGTGCCCCGCGTGAAGATCGAGGTCTATGTGATCGGCGCGCTGGCAGCCGGCCTGCAGGGCATCATCATCTCCGGCTGGCTCGGCTCGGCGCCTGCCAACATGGCAACGTCCTACGAGCTCAACGTGATCGCGGCGGCCGTGATCGGCGGCGCCAACCTCGCCGGCGGCCTCGGCGGCCCGCTCGGCGCCATCGTCGGCTGCGTGCTGCTCGAGGTGATCCGGAACGGCCTGGTGCTGGCGCAGGTCAACTCCTACTGGCAGCAGACCCTGGTCGGCGTGATCATCATCGCCGCCGTGCTGGTCGACCGCATCCGCGCCCGCCTGCTGTGACGAATACTGGCCGGGATGACAATCACGTCTATCCTCACCCGGAACAGACAATCATCAGGGATAGACATGGAGGAGGGAACCCATGAAGAAGCTGCTCTTTGCGGTCGCGTCGCTCGCGATCATGCTGGCCCCGGCGCAGGCCGAGACCAAGTACCGCTTCGCCATCGTGCCGAAGGCGATGAACAACCCGTTCTTCGACGTCGCGCGCGACGGCTGTTTGAAGCGCGCCAAGGAGCTCGGCAATGTCGAGTGCATCTACAAGGGCCCGGTCGAGCACGAGCCGGCCACGCAGGCGCAGATCATCCAGGACTTCATCACCCAGAAGGTCGACGGTCTCGCCATCTCGGTCGCCGACGTTCCATCGATGACGAAATCGATCGAGGCGGCGACCGCCGCCGGCATTCCCGTCATCACCTTCGACGCCGATGCGCCGGGCTCCAAGCGCCTCGCCTATATCGGCACCAACAACAAGGACTTCGGCCTCGCGCTCGGCAAGCAGCTGCGGGAGCTCCGGCCTGACGGCGGCAAGTACGCCATCGTCTCCGGCGGTCCCGGCGCCAAGAACCTCGCCGAGCGTGTCGACGGCGTGCGCGAGGCGCTGAAGGGCTCGAAGTGGACGGAAGTGGCCGGTTCGCCGACCTTCTGCAACGACGATCCCGCGCTCGCCGTGCAGCAGATGGCCGACCTGCGCACCGCGACGCCGGACCTCGGCGCGATCGTGCCGATCGGCGGCTGGCCGATGTTCGCACCCGAGGGCTACAAGGCCTTCGTCAACAAGAACAAGAAGGACATCGACGCCGGCAAGCTGACGCTGGTCGTGGCCGACACGCTGAAGATGCAGCTCGAGCTGCTGCGCGACGGCTATTCCAACGCGCTGACCGGCCAGCGTCCGTTCGAGATGGGCGAGAAGGCGATGGACACGCTGCTCGCGATCAAGAAGGGCGAGAAGGTGCCTGAGGTGATCTACACGGGTCTCGACCTCGTCACCAAGGACAACGTCGCCAAGCTTCTGAACTGAGTTCCTCCCGGGGAAAACCTGGCGGTCCGGCATCCGGCTTCGGCCGGCGGCTGGGCCGCCCTTTTTGTTTGCAGTCGGCGTGATTGTCTCCGCGTTGACATAGCGAGATGTCTGACTTAAGTCAGGTATCATGCTGGACCCAATCTCCCGCGTCCGCCGCTTCAACCGCGCCGTCACCTCGGAGGTCGGCGCGCTCGACACCTCCTTCCTCGGGCGCGGTCGGCCGCTCGGCGCGGCCCGCGTGCTCAACGCGATCGGCCATGGCCGTAGCGACGTCGCCGAGCTGCGCGACTATCTCGCGCTCGATTCCGGGCTGATGAGCCGGCTGCTGCGCGGCCTGGAGGAGGAGGGGCTGGTAACGACCCGGCCGCATCCCGACGACGCGCGCCGCCGCGTCGCCAGGCTCACGGCCGCCGGCCGGCGCGAATTCGACGCCTATGAGACGCTCTCCAATGCCCAGGCGGAATCGATGCTGGCGCGCCATGGCCAGCCCCAGGCGTTGCTTGCCGCGATGGACATGGTCGCGGCCGCGCTCGGGCGCAGCCGCATCACCATCGAGGAGACCGATCCCAGGAGCGAGCAGGCGCGCTACTGCCTCGGCGAATACTACGCCGAGCTGTCACGCCGTTTCGAGCGCGGCTTCGATGTTTCGCTGTCGCGCGATCCCGACGCCTTGGACATGATGGCGCCGCGCGGCGCCTTCTTCGTCGCGTTGTCGGACGGCCTGCCGCTCGGCTGCGTCGGGCTGAAGGGCAGCGGCGGCGATGCCGCCGAGATCAAGCGGCTCTGGGTCGCGCCCGCCGCGCGCGGCCTCGGCCTCGGCCGCCGCCTGATGGATGCGGCCGAAGCGGCTGCGCGCAAGCTTTCGATCAGCCTTCTTCGCCTCGACACCAACAGCGCGCTCGCCGAGGCCATGCAGCTCTATCGCCGCACCGGCTGGACCGAGATCGACCGCTTCAACGACGACCCCTATCCGGACCTGTTCTTCGAGAAGCGGATTTCAGATTGATCTCGCGGCGCCTGCGCCTCGCCGTTCTCCAGGCCGAGCCACGGACCCGATCGCCCTGTTCGGCGTTAAGCGATGGGCAACCGGTGGGGTGGTGGAATGCGGGTCTTGGGGGCGTGCTACGGAAGGGCGCGTCCCGAGTCCGATTCGTTGCCCGATCCTGCCCCAATTGCGGCGAGCGGAATGTCGATGACATCAGGACGCGCCTTCGCCTCACTTCACCCCAAGACATGATCGAGCGTATAGATCGTCCTGCGCCGATCGCGCCGGCGGAACAGCAATGACGATTCGGGAAACAGCATGGTGACACGATCCACGGCGGCTCAGAACCTTGCAGCGATGCGGCGTCGGGGAGCGCTCCTGACGACTCTCGCGGCTGCCACCGTGCTGGCGCTGGCCGGATCCGAGGCTGGTGCACGGCAGGCGCGTCCGGCGCCGGTGACCGAGGCGACGGCGCCGCGCGCGCATGGCGATCCGATCATGGCGATCGTGTCCATCAAGGCGCAGAAGGTGACGTTCTACGACGCCGATGGCTGGATCTGGCGCGCGCCGGTCTCGACCGGCGTCTCCGGCCGCGAGACGCCGGCCGGCGTGTTCGCCATCATCGAGAAGGACAAGGACCACCACTCGACGCTCTACGACGATGCCTGGATGCCGAACATGCAGCGCATCACCTGGAATGGTGTGGCGCTGCACGGCGGGCCGCTGCCTGGCTATGCCGCCTCGCATGGCTGCGTCCGCATGCCCTATGGCTTTGCCGAGAAGCTGTTCGACCGGACCTGGATCGGCATGCGGGTGATCATCGCGCCGGGTGACCCGGCGCCGGTCGAGTTCTCCCATCCCGCCTTGTTCGTACCAAATGCGCAGGCGCTCGCCGCGGTGCCCTCGCGGGCCGCGACGCTTGGCCACGAAGCCGAGGACGCCGCCAAGAGCGCCGACGAGGCCAAGGCGGCGGCCGCCGCGGCCGAGCGCGAGGCCAAGGCGCTGAAGACGTCCTTGCGCAAGCTGGAGCAGGCCAAGGCACGCGCCGAGGCCGAGCTCAAATTCGCCGACAGGAAGCTGGCTGCCGCCAAGACCGATCAGGCCAGGACGCTGGCCGAGGATGCGAAGCAGAAGGCCGCCGCCAAGGCGACCGACGCGGCAGCGCAGCTCGAGGCCGCGAAGTCGGACGCGACCGTGAAGCTCGCAGCGGCGACCTCGACCAAGGACGCCGCCAAGGCGGCGGCGGCCAGGAAGACCGAGACGAGCAAGGCCGCGACCGACGCCAGGCTCGCGACCGAGCCGGTCTCGGTCTATATCAGCCGGTCGACGCAGATGCTCTATGTCAGGCGCAACACGCACAAGCCGGCCCCCGATGGCGGCGGCGAGGTGTTCGACACCTCGATCGAGGCCCCGGTGACCATCCGTGATCCCGACCGGCCGATCGGAACGCATGTGTTCACCGCGGTGGCGCAGGACGGCGCGGGGCTGCGCTGGACGGCGGTGACCATCGACGACGGCGACACCGCCAAGGACGCGCTCGACCGCATCACCATTCCGAAGGACGTGCTCGACCGCATCGCGCCGACGGCGGTGCCGCGCTCCTCGATCATCGTCTCGGACGAGCCGCTGTCGAGCGAGACCAACTACCGGACCGAGTTCGTGGCGGTGCTGAGCAACCAGCCGCAGGGCGGCTTCATCACGCGGCGGCCGACGACCAATGCCGATGTCGTCGCCAGCGGGGACGAATATGACGACGGCTTCGGCAGCTTCTTCCAGCGCAGCTGGGATGGCCAGCCCGTCGCGGCGCCGCGTCGTCGCGGGCCGCCTCCGACCTACTACCGGCCGGTGCAGCCGGGCTGGTGGTGACCAGCCGGGCTGATGCCTGACCGCGATTCGCGGGTCAGGCCGGGTGGCACTTCAAATCAGTTGCGGCCTGCGGGGAGGACGCCGGGCCACTGCATCAGGAAGGGCTGCGGCTCGTGCTGCGCCTCGGCCGCGCGCGCTACGCGCCTGACACGGTGAGGCCTGCGGGAGATCGAGCTGGTCGCTTCGCGCGCGGTCTCGATGCGCGCCAACTGCTGACGCATCTCGCCGGTGGAGGTCCGGAGCTGCTCGATGGACATGTCGCTGTTCGCGGCGGCGGTGCGCAGCCCGCTCAGCTCGGTCGCCGCATCTTCCTGGGCGCCGCGGAGGCGGACTGCCTGGCGCTTCAGCAGCGCGAGATCGGACTCGATCTTGTCGGCCGTATCGCGGCGGCGCGCCTCGGTCTCGTCGGCGGCGGTGCGCAGAGTGGCCAGGCCGGTCTCGGTCGTGGTGAGGCTGGCGCGCAATTGCATGAGCTCGCCGGAGGTGTCGCTCTGGCGGTCGCGCAACTGGGCGGTCTCGGCCTTGAGCTGCGCCAGCTCCGATGTCAGCGTGGCGACGCGGGTCTCGAGCGAAGGCGCTCCGTTACCGAAGGAGAAGCTGTTGGCGCCGCCGCTGCTCCACCACATCGCGCCGGCGCTGGCAACGAGCGCCAGGCTCAGGACAATTCGTAGAGAGGCCGTGCCGCTGCTCGGCGGGGCGTCCGGCGTCTTGGTGGATCTGCGCATCGACGGGGTCTCCGGGATTTGATGGAGACAATTATGATCATATTAAGGTTGCCAATGTTCTAAGCGCGCCGCGCCGGTGGAACATTTCATCCACGTAGTTTTGCGGAATGCGGTCCCGGCGCCGAGCTGCAAGGCCGTGCGGTGCGCGCTGCTGCACGTCGGTCTCGCGGCGCGCGTCGTGAACGTCGTCGGCGGTGCAGAACGGTGCGGAGGCGGGAGCAGCGGTGGTCCGGGGCGGATCGTTCGCACACAAAGCAGATGTGCCGGAAAAAGACTTCGTGCCTCCGTGCGATCATGCTCTAAATCGCGCATGTCCCACATTCCGCCCACCGCCGCACCGCCGGCATTCGACGCGCTCGCCGAGGCCATCAGGAATCGCCGCTCGGTCTATGGCCATATCAGCGGGCTCAGGATGGACCGCTTCGCGCCCGGCGAGGCCTGGTCGACCCTGCCTTATCGTCCCGTGTTCGTCGGCGACAGCGAGACCGGCGTCATCCACGGCGGCGTGGTCACGGCGATGCTCGACGAGAGCTGCGGAATGGCGGTGCAGCTCGCGCTCGACGGCAGCCGGGCGATCGCCACGCTCGATCTGCGCATCGACTATCAGAAGCCGGCGACCCCCGGGCTCGACATCAAGGCGCATGCCGTATGCTTCCGCGTCACGCGCTCGATCGCCTTCGTGCGCGCCACCGCCTATCAGGAGGAAGAAAGCGAACCGGTCGCGACCGCGACGGCCTGTTTCATGATCGGCGCCAACCGCACCAACATGCTGACCGATCGCCCGGCGTTCAACGGCGCGCCGCCACCGCTCGAGGCGCCTAAGGATCCGACGGGGCCGTTCGCCACCAGTCCGTTCGCGCGCTGTCTCGGCATTCGTCTCGCCGAGAACGAGACGCTGATGATGCCGTTCTCGCAGCAGATCATCGGCAATCCCGTGTTGCCGGCGATCCACGGCGGCATGACCGGCGCATTCCTCGAAACCGCGGCGATCATCACCGTGATGCGCGAGCTCGGCGCGTCGGCGCCGCCGAAGCCGATCGGCCTCACCATCAACTATCTCCGTTCGGGGCGCGCGCTCGACAGCATCGCATCGGCGTCGATCGTCAAGCAGGGCCGCCGCGTCGTCGCCTTCGAGGCCCGCGCCTGGCAGGACGATGATACGAAGCCGATTGCCACCGCATTCGGGCATTTCATGCTGCGGCAGGCGCCGGGGCAGGAGCAGGACTGAGGCTTGGGTTTGCACGACCGCCGCCGCGCGCTTGGCGCTCACGGCGTGCGCAGGATCTTGTCCATCGCCTTTCCGCGCGCCAGCTCATCGACCAGCTTGTCCAGGTAGCGGATTTCGCGCATCGTCGGCTCCTCGACGTCCTCCACGCGGACGCCGCAGACCACGCCCTTGATCAGGGAGCGCGCCGGATTCATGGCCGGCGCCCGCGTAAAGAAGGTCTCGAAGTCCGTCTGTCGGTCCACCTCGGCGTCGAGCTGTTTCTGATCGTAGCCCGTCAGCCAGCAGATGATCTGATCGACCTCGGCCTTGGTTCGTCCTTTCTTTTCCCCCTTCGCGACGTAGAGCCGGTACACGCTCGCGAAGCTCGTCGTGTAGATGCGGTGTTTCGCCATGACCACCCCCTGTCCGAGTCTGGCGCCCATGCAGCACGGAACTGCGCGAATTCGGTGTGCCAGCGCCGCCGAAGCTAACCGGCGCGGGGCTGCCCGTCGTCAGGATTTTGTCTGCCGGTCGAGCGAGTCCAATGCCCAGCGCAATTGCCGGTCGGTGGCGCGCAGCCGGATCTCGTCGGACGCCAGCGCCGCCAGCGCGAGCAGCGTCTTTTCCTGCTCGGCGTCGAGCCTGCGCGGTTCGTAGTCGATGACGCAAAGCGCGCCGACGGCGAAGCCGTCCGGGTCGGTGACGGGGGCGCCGGCGTAGAAGCGAAAATGCGGAGCGCCGGCGACGGCGGGATTGGTGTCGAACGGGGGCTCGCGGGCCAGGTCGTCCACGGCGAACACGCCCTTCTGCAGAATGGTATGGTTGCAGAACGACCAGCTTCGCGGCGTCTCCGTCATCTCCAGCCCGACACGCGACTTGAACCATTGGCGGCTGTTGGTCAGCAGTGTCAGCAGCGCCACCGGCGCCTTGAGGCTGCGGCTCGCAAGCCAGGTCAGGCGGTCGAAGGCGTCTTCCGGCGCGGTGTCGACCAGGCCTGAGCGCTTCAGCGCCGCCAGACGCCGGCCTTCATTGGGGGCGAGCGGAAAGGACGCGCCGTCCACCACGATGTCACGGGGCCCCTCCTTGTCCTTCAATACGCCGTGCAACGCAGCCGCCAACTGGTCGGGCGGCGTCACGGTCACGCGCCGCAAGGCGGCGAGATCGCCGCGCGCGATCACACCGGCGCCTGCCGATGCAAACACGGCGATCGCGCCGAACGCGGGAGTCATGTCGATGTGCTTCAGGAACCCCAGCCGGTCGGCATAGGCGTCGTCGAGGTCGACGATCACCGCGGCCGGCAGCCGCGAGCCGATGACGAAGGCCGCGGTGTGGACATCCTCATGGATCGCGACGGTGCATTCCGGCACCGCCGCCAGCATCGCTTCGTAGGCCGCCCGGCGGTCCGGCGAGCACACGACGATGACGAGCGCGGATTCCAGGACAAGGGCGGGCTTGGTGCGGGCGATGAGCGCTTCGACCTCGGTGCGGTAGACCCGGCGGTGCCCTCCTGGCGTCTTCCATGAGGTCAGCGTGCCGCCCTCGATCAGCAACTGCGCCGTGCGCACGGAAATCCCCAGCAGCTTCGCCGCCTCGGATGTCGTCAGAACGTCCTTCTCCATGGACTGCACCGTATCGGCTCGCCGCATCGTTTGCAGCCCCCGCTGAACGGCCCGCGCCCGCGCGTGGATCGCCGCAGGGTCCGCTTCGGTTCAAACGCAGGCGCGTTCCTCCGATCACAAAACAATCATATTTGGTGATATTGATATATTCGATAGATTTGATAGTTTCAATCCCGCAGCGCGGCATTGAGATACCGAGATTCGGTGTCGTCCGGCCGCAGATGCACGTTGTGGCTGTGTTGAGTCCATTTCAAACGGAAAGGGAGTAGATGATGGCGACCGGTACCCGCGAAGACGATCCGCAGCGGATCACCATGGCGAGGCCTGGAGAGAGTTCGGGGCGATACGATTTCATCGTCTGCGGCGCCGGCTCGTCCGGCTCCGTTGTGGCCGCACGGATGGCGGAAGATCCGGCGGTTCGCGTGCTCCTGCTCGAGGCGGGCGGCAGCGACGACGTTCCCGAGGTCATGACCCCCGGACAATGGCCGCTCAATCTCGGCTCGGCGCGCGATTGGGCCTTCCAGGCCGAGCCGAATCCGCATCTGAACGGGCGGGCCATTCCGCTCAACATGGGCAAGGTGCTGGGCGGCGGCTCGAGCATCAACGTGATGGTGTGGGCGCGCGGCCATCGCAACGATTGGGAGCGCTTCGCTGCGGAGGCGCAGGATCCGGCGTGGGGTTATGAGTCGGTGCTGGAGATCTATCGTCGCATCGAAAGCTGGCAGGGCATTCCCGACCCGCGGCGGCGCGGCACCGGCGGGCCGGTGCATGTGGGACCTGCGGCCAATCCGCAGCCGGTCGCGCTGACGATGATCGAGGCCGCGCAATCCCTCGGTCTGCCGGCGTTCGACAGTCCGAACGGCGCCATGATGGAGGGCCGTGGCGGGGCCGCCATCAACGACCTGATCATCAAGGATGGACGGCGCTCGTCGATCTACCGCTCCTACGTGCACCCGCGTCTCGCGCAGCCGAACCTCACGGTCCTGACGGATACGATGGTCACGCGGCTGATCCTCGACGGCAGTTCCGTCGTCGGCGTGGAAGCGATGCAGGATTCGAAACGGTGTGTGTTCATGGCCGGCCGTGAAGTCGTGCTCTCGCTCGGCGCCATCAACACGCCGAAGGTTCTGATGCAATCCGGCATCGGTCCGGAGGACGAACTCCGGCGCCACGGCATTGCGGTGATCCAGCATCTGCCGGGCGTCGGCCGCAATCACCAGGACCACATCGCGTTCGCCTGCGTGTTCGAATATCGCGAGCCGCAGGACGTCGGTCACGGCGGCTCGGAGGCCACGCTGTACTGGAAGAGCGATGCGGCCCTCGCTTGTCCCGACATGTTCCACTGCCAGGTCGAGTTTCCGGTGGTCAGTGCCGAGACCATGGGGCCGGACGTTCCGGAGCATGGCTGGACGATGTTCGCAGGCCTCGCGCATCCCAAGAGCCGCGGCACGCTGCATCTGTCCGGCCCGGGTCCGAACGACCCGATCCGCATCGCAGCCAACACGCTGTCGCATCCGGATGACCTCGCGGCGGCTTATGCCAACATCGAGCTGTGCCGCGCCCTGGGCGGCGACCCGGCCTTCAACAAGCTCGTCAAGCGCGAAGCGCTTCCCGGCAAGCGTGACGCGGCCGCGATGGAAAGCTTCGTGCGCAACGCCGCGGTTACCTACTGGCATCAGTCGTGCACGGCCAAGATGGGGCACGATGCGATGTCGGTGGTGGACGGCAAGCTGAAGGTCTACGGCATCGACAGGCTGCGCATTGCCGATGCGTCGATCATGCCGGAGATCACCAGCGGCAACACGATGGCGCCGTGCGTCGTCATCGGCGAGCGCGCCGCCGACATCATCAAGGCGGCGCATGGCCTGAATTAGTTCGGCAGGCCGGCCCGTCGTGTTCTGGCGGGCCGGTCGCCAGTCTGATCGCAATTTCAATCGCGTCGGACTGCAGGTGGCATGCTCACCTGAGATCGCAGTCCGCCATTGTGAAGAGAATTTTTGATGACAAACGAGTTGACCCTGCTGGTCATCCATGCCCGGCTCTGGCTCGACCTGCGCGTTGCGCTCTATCTTCGGCGACGCGCTGCGAAACTCCAGGCGCGCGACGGCGTGGACGCGCGCGAAGATGCTCGCCTGATCGAGGGCGAGACGGTGCCGCTGTCCTCAGGCGGGCCAAGGCGGCTCGTGCTGGTTCTCATCTGACCCGATCGCCCAGGCCTCGCTGACGATGCACCGCTCCGCGTGGTCTGGACACGCTATCCCGGCAGGAACATCGGGAACGATACGCCGAGCGACCACGCCAGGATCAGGCCGAGACCGATGCCCTCGGCCATCGGCGAGCCGGTCCGGCGGCCGACGCAGCCGCCGATCAGTCCGAACACGACGAAGAACAGCACGATCACCGGGACGATGATGAGCAGGAAGAACAGCCGCCTGAAATCGAGCGCGACCGCGCCGCCGAGCGAGGCCAGCAACGCGGTCCGGATCCACACCGTGCGCCACAGCGCGGCGTGCCCGCCCTGGTTGGCGATGCTGTCGGCCAGCATGCAGGGCACTGCGCCCACGGCGATCGCCGCGATGATCGGCAGGCGGGCGGCGATCGGCATGAACGAGGCGACGTAGCGGTCGAGCGCGCCACCGAAACCGAAGATGCCATAGGCGGCCAGCACCAGCGCCGCGAGCCGGGCTACGCGGCCGAAGCGAACACCCTGCATGCGCAGCAGCGACAGCGACAGCGCGCCGTATACGAAGAGATGAACGGCGAGGTAGTCGGCGACGAGCACGGGCAGGAAATGCGTGTCGACGAATCGCAGCACGACCGGAGTGACTGCCGCGGGCACGAGCGTGGCGATCGCAAGCTGACGCGGCGGAATCGAAGGCGGCGGCGCATCGCCCTTCGGCAGCAGCGCGGCCAACGGCCAGGCCAACAGTACGATGCCGGCCAGCAGCAGCGCGATCGGGCCGCCGGTCGCCGCCACCGGCCCGCTGCTGGTGCGCCCGAACACGCGATCCAGCCAGTCGCGCGCCTCGCGCAGCGCGGTCGTCGAATACAGCACGCTCACGTGTTCGACTCCGGGCGCGACGACGGTGCGGCGTCCGCCGTTGTCCGCGGGATCGCCCACGGTGTCGCCCTCGCGCGCGGCGGGATCGGCGAGCCGGAGGTTACGCAGCGCGTCCCTGCGCAGGGCCGTCTCCCATTCGCCGGTGATGATCAGCAGATTGCGCGGCGCGCTCGGCGTGACGGCCTCGGAAAACATCGAGATCGCCACCGTTGCCCTGATCCGTGGGTCGGCCAGGGCCTGGCGTACGATGATGTCGGAAGCCATCGAGTGCCCGAGCAGGGCCACCCGGCCGTCATTGCCCGGCAGGGACAGCGCGGCGTCGGTGACGCGGCCGATCTCGCTCATCAGCTTCCTCGTCGTGCCGTCGATGCGGGTGACGTCGCCCGACATCGGCGTCGGATTGCGGCCATGCCCCTCGAAATCGAACGAGACCGCGACATAGCCGGCGCGCGCCAAGGTCAGCGCATAGGCCTCCATGAATTGGCGCGAGCCCGCAAAGCCGTGGGCAATGACGACGACGGGCGACGCAGCCGCTCCGTCGCGCCGATAGACGGTGACGGGAGTGGAGCCCGCCTGCAGCGGGGTGATCGAGATGCCCATGCGCTCGGCTTCGAGGCGCCAGAGTCCGGCGACGCAGAGCGCGAGGCCGGCAAGCGCTGCAGCCAGCAGGGCTGCCCCGCGCAAACCGATGGCGTCCCGTCTGCGCGCCGCAGCGTCCATGATTGGCTCCGTTTGCAGCCGAAACTAGCGCAGGAATGTGCGCCATAACAACGACGCCGCAGGCGAGCGGCGTGGCCGCGATCGAACGAAACGCACGCCGCTTCGTTGACAACGCCGCCGCACCGATATTCGGTGACCCCCGTTTGGTGGCGACAAGGAGGATGCATGAAACCGGAAGTCATCTGCCTGATGGCGTCGAGCGTCGACGGCCGCACGTTGCCGAGCCGCTGGCGTCCGAAGGGATCGGGCGATCTGTTCGAGCAGGTGCATGACCAGCTCGGCGGCGACGCCTGGCTGATCGGCCGCGTCACCGGCCAGGAATTCGCCAAGGGCTCGGCCTATCCCGCCGAGACCACCGAGCGCTTCCCGCGCACCCATTGGATCGCGCGACGCGGTGCCAAGGCCTACGGCATCGTGCTCGATCCCCATGGCAAGATCTGCTGGGGCCGCTCCGACATCGGCGGCGATCCGATCGTCGTCGTGCTGACCGAGGCCGTGTCCGATGCGCATCTCGCGGGCCTGCGCGGCGAGGGCGTGTCCTATGTTTTCGCTGGGCAGGCGAAGCTCGATCTTTCGCGCGTGCTCGACATCGTCGCGCAGGAGCTCGGCGTGAAACGGCTGCTGCTCGAAGGCGGCGGCGGCGCCAACGGCGCGTTCCTGCGCGCCGGTCTGGTCGACGAGTTCAACCTCGTTCTGTGTCCGGCGGTGGATGGCGCCAAGGGGGCGCCCAGCGTGTTCGATTCGACGGAAGCCGAGTCCGGCATGCGCGCGCCGATCACGGCGATGACGCTCGAAAGCAGCACGGCGCTGGAGGGCGGCGCGCTGCGGCTGCGCTACAAGATCACCAACGGCTCGGCCATGCCGGCCCAGGCAAGTCATGGCTGAGCGGCCAATGCACATCATCATCGTCGGTGCCGGTGCCGCAGGCCTGATGGCGGCGCGCGAGCTGGCCCGCGCCGGCCAGCGGGTGACGCTGCTGGAAGCGCGTGCCCGCTGCGGCGGACGCATCCATCCGCTGCCCGCGAGCAGGTTCGGATATCGCGCGGATGCCGGCGCGGAATTCATCCATGGCGAGGCGCCGGTCACCCATTCGCTGATGGCGGAGGCGGGGCTGGCCTCGACGCCGGTCGATGGCGCGCGCTGGTACGTGACGGACGGCGCGTTCTTGCGCGACGATCCCGCCGATCGGCAGATGCGCCAGTTGCACCGCGTGGCGCGGCAACTCGACGAGGACATGACCGTGACGGCGCTGCTCGACCGGCATTTCGCCGGTGCGGAGTTCGCCGCCCTGCGCAAATCCGTGCTCGGGATGGTGCAGGGCTATGACGCCGCCGATCCTGGCCGTGCCAGCGTGTTCGCGCTGCGCGACGAATGGATGGGCGGCGAGCGCGGCGCTCAGGCGCGCATCGTCGGCGGCTACGCGGCGCTGCTCGATCATCTCCTGGCGGAGTGCCGGGCGCATGGCGTGGCGATGCAGCTCGAGGCGGTGGTGCGCGCGGTGGAGAGCGCCGATGATGGTGTCGTCGTGCGCTGCGCCGACGGCCGCGCGCAGCGCGGCGATCGCGTCATCCTGACCGTGCCGCTGCCGCTGCTGCGAACCATCGCGCTGCCGCCTTCCATGCGTCCGCAATTGGCCGCCGCCGAAACCATCGGCTTCGGCAACGTCATCAAGCTGCTGCTGCGCTTCGAGCGGCGGTGGTGGCGCGAGGCCCGGACCGAGGATCTTTCGGACATGCTGTTCGTGCTGTCCGATGCCGACGTGCCGGTGTGGTGGACGCAGCATCCGAACGATGACGCGGTGCTGACCGGCTGGCTCGCCGGGCCGCCGGCCGCTGCCTTCGCTGCGTGCGACGAGGACGCGCTGATCGAAAGAGGGCTTTCGGCGCTCGCGGACATCTTCTCACGGCCCGTGGGCTCCCTGAAGCGGCAGCTCGTCGCGTCGCATGTCACGGATTGGGCGAAGGATCCGTTCGCGCGCGGCGCCTATTCCTACGCGACGCTGACCTCGCGCGAGGCGCAGGATACGCTTTCGCGCCGGGATGGCGGACGGGTGCTGATCTCCGGCGAGGCGTTGTATCGCGGCCGCGACATGGGAACGGTCGAGGCGGCGCTGGCGAGTGGGCAACGGACGGCGCGGCGCATCCTCGCGATGTGAGCGTGCCGCGTGCATCGTTGCGCGGTCCTGCCCGCGGAGCTAGCATTCGGCCGTCATCATCGATGAGGATCGCCATGCTCGACCACGTCGGCTTCCCCGTTTCCGACTTTGCCCGCGCCAAGGCGTTCTATGCGGCGGCGCTGGCGCCGCTCGGCTACGTTCTGATGATGGAGATCACCGACGCGCAGACCGGCGGCCACGGTGATCACGCCGGCTTCGGCGACGGCCGTCCGGATTTCTGGATCGGCACCGGCGGAACGGCCGCGACCTCGACGCATGTCGCGTTCCACGCCAAGGATCGCGCCACGGTCGATGCATTCTATCAGGCGGCGATCGCGGCAGGCGGACGCGACAACGGCGCGCCTGGACTGCGGCCGCATTATCACGAGAACTATTACGGCGCGTTCGTGCGCGACGCCGACCGCAACAACATCGAGGCGGTGTGCCATACGCCGGGGTGAGGGCCGCTCACCTCTCGGGATGAGTCACGCCATGATGGGCATGTGCTCGGCCGCAGCGGCGAGGCTCGGCGCGACCACGATCTCGAGCTGCTGGCGCAGCCAGCGGTGCATCGGATCCTCGTGGTGGCGCAGGTGCCAGACCATGTACATCGGCATCGCCGGGCAGGGGACCGGCACCGGCGCGACCGCGAGGCCGCGCAGCATGTAGGCGCGCAGCAGGCTCGGCAGGGTCGCGATCATGCGGCTGCCGCGCAGGAACGGCCCGATGCCGCCGAAGCCGGGAACCTGCGCCGCGAAGCGCCGGACGATGCCGCGTTCGGCGAGGACCTCGTCGATGTCGAGCCGGCGTCGCGGCTCGTACAGCACGGTGACATGGTCGCTGGCGAGATAGTCTTCCAGGCTTTCCGGCGGCTCGCGCTGGCCCGCATCGTAGAACACGCGATAGCTGTCCTCGAACAGCCGCTTCTGCAGGATGTCGCTGCCCTCGGGCGGGCGCGGCGTGATGATCAGCTGGCAGTGTTCTTCGCGCAGCATTTCCGGCATCGGTGCGCCTGAAGGGATCACCCGCAGGCTGAGGCCCGGCGCCTGCGCGCGGGCGTAGCGGAGCAGGGACGGCAGCAGCAGGTCGCGCTGCAGATCATTGGCCGCGATCGTCACCTGCGCGGAGATTTTCGCCGGCTCGAACGCGGCGGTGTGCGAGAAGCTCCGGAGATCGTCGAGCAGCGCGCGGGCGCGCAACGCCAGGAGCTGCGCATGCGCGGTCGGCACGATGCCGCGGCCGGACTTCACGAACAGCGGATCGCCGGTGATCGCGCGCAGCTTGTCGAGCAGATGGCTGACGGCCGACTGCGTGACGCCGAGCCGCTGCGCGGCGCGCGTCACCGAGCCTTCCTCGATGACGGCGAGCAGCAGCTGCAGCAGGTGGCCGTCGAGGTCCAAATGATCGAATTGGCTCATGGATCAGATCGGCCGCGCGGCCTTTATCGGGGATGTCTGTCGGCGATACTGGCGGCACGAACCGGCGCCGCGTTTGATCCAGATCAAGCGTGGTCGTCGTAACACGAACAGGGGAGGCGACGATGTCCGCCACGTCAGCCCGGCAGCCCGTGCCCGGCACCACCATCTTCGACGGCGAGCAGGCGCGCAAAGGCTACGCGCTCAACAAGATGTGCTACTCGTTCAACGATGCCGCCAACCGCAAGGCCTTCGTCGCCGACGAGGACGGCTATTGCGCCAAATATGGCCTCAATGCGCAGCAGCGCGCGGCGATCAAGAACCGCAACGTGCTCGAGCTGATCGAGGCCGGCGGCAACGCCTACTACCTCGCCAAGTTCGCCGGCATTTTCGGGCTCGACATGCAGGACATCGGCGCGCAGCAGACCGGGCTGACGAAAGAGCAGTTCAAGGCCAAGCTTCTGGCGGCGAGGGGGTAATCGTCATGGCAAAGATCGTCGGTTGCATCACCACCTCCCACGTTCCGGCCATCGGCGGCGCAATCGCCAAGGGCCTGCAGCAGGATCCGTATTGGAAGCCGTTCTTCGACGGCTTCCCGCATGTGCGCGAATGGCTCGCCAGGGTGAAGCCGGATGTCGTCGTGCTCGTCTACAACGACCATGGCCTCAACTTCTTCCTCGACAAGATGCCGACCTTCGCGGTCGGCGCGGCCGACAGCTACAGCAATGCCGACGAGGGCTGGGGCATTCCGCAGACCGCGCCGTTCAAGGGCGACAGCGAATTGTCGTGGCACCTGATCGAGCATCTGGTGAAGGAGGATTTCGACCTCACGACCTGCCAGGAGATGGTGGTCGATCACGCCTTCACCCTGCCGATGGCGCTGTGCTGGCCGGATCAGAAATGGCCGGTGCGGGTGGTGCCGGTCGTCGTCAACACGGTGCAGGCGCCGCTGCCATCGGCTGCACGCTGCTACAAGCTCGGTCAGGCGCTGGCGCGGGCGATCGAATCCTGGCCTGGGGATGAGCGCGTCGTCGTGATGGGCACCGGCGGCCTGTCGCACCAGCTCGACGGCGAGCGGGCCGGCTTCATCAACAAGGATTTCGATGAGAAGTTCATGGCCAGCATGATCGACGATCCCTCGTGGGCGACGAAGTATTCGACCACCGAGCTGGTCGAGCTGTCGGGCACCCAGGGCGTCGAGTTGCTGAACTGGATGGTGGCGCGCGGCACCTTGCCGGAGAAGGTCCGCAAGGAGCATTCCAACTATCACATCCCGATCTCCAACACGGCGACGGGATTGATGGTGCTGGAGCCGGTGTAGCGGCTCTTGCGGGATCCTGGTGCGGAAGGTGATGACCGAGAGCCGTTCCGCCAATGACCATCACGCGGTATGGGTCCCGGCGCAAGGCCGGGACGACAGCAGTGTGTTTGGCTCGACTAGGCCGCATCAACGGTGTCGTCCCGGCGAACGCCGGGACCCATACCGCGGATGCTATCGAGGAACGTCGCTATCAGTCGCCTGTCTCATCGCGACCCGATGTTAGCAGTCTTGGCTAAAGGCCGGGACGACAGCAGATGTTTTGGATGAGGGGAGTATGGTTTCTCAACCGACGCTTCCCGCGTGGTTGCCCCTCTCCCCGTGAAGAACGGGGAGAGGGAGCGCACCGTCTGCACGGCGCAAGCACGGATATCAATTCCGGCTGCTACGCCTCCGCTCCTGGCTGATGTTGATGTCAGCTCGCCGCGCCGTCGTCGTCGCCCTGGATCTCGGCGATGGCCCGGGTGAGGATGTCACTGACACGCTTGGCCTCGTCCTCGCTCCAACCCTGCCGGTGCATCTTGAGCGCCATCTTCAGCGTCTGCACCGTCTGCAGCACCTGCTCGGGCGGGCGCATGCCGCCCATGGTGCGGGCCATGATGCGCAGCCGGCTGAGCAGACCTTCGATCGCCGCCTCGTCGTCCTTCAGCGCCTGGCGTCCGGCGTCGGTGATCGCGAACAGCTTCTTGCCACCCTCGCTTGAGGCGGCTTCGATCTGGCCCATGTCCTCGAGGAGGCTGAGGATCGGATAGACCGAGCCCGGGCTCGGCGAATAGGCGCCGCCGACCAGCTGCTCGACCGCCTTGATCAGCTCGTAGCCATGGCGCGGCTTCTCGCCGATCAGCCACAGCAGCAGGCTGCGCAGGTCGCCGGGGCCGAAGAAGCGCCCGCCGCCACGTCCGAATTCCTCGCGCCCGCCACGGCGACCGTCCCGTTCGAACAGGCCGGGACCGCGATGGCGGCCGAATCCGGGGCCGCGCCCGCTGAGCCGGATGTCCTCGCAGGTCTCGCCGAAGCCATGCCGCTCATGCCGTCCGCGTTGCGCCCAACCGCGCTCTTCGTCGTCGCGGCGAGAAGGTCCGAATTTCCAATGATGATGTCTCATACGATATGATCTCCCGTTCGTACAAACGATATATCGGTTACGTATATCGTTTGTCAATGCCGGGCTGCTCGATTGTCGGGTCTTCGCCTAAGCTTCTGATATTTCGTTGTTTTGTAAGCCGTTTAAGGAGCGGCTGTCGCCCCGGCAGCCTGGGTCGGCGTCTCGTGCGCCGTACCCCGATGGGCGATCAGCGCATAGGCGACGGGGACCACGAACAGCGTGAACAGGGTGCCGATGGCGAGCCCGGTGGCAATCACCAGCCCCATGTTGAAGCGCGACACCGCGCCGGCGCCGCTCGCGGCGATCAGCGGGATCACGCCGAGCACCATCGCCGCCGTGGTCATCAGGATCGGGCGCAGGCGGACGGTGGCCGCCGCGATGATGGCCTCGGTGCGGTCCTTGCCGTGTTCGCGCAGCTCGTTGGCGACCTCCACCATCAGGATGCCGTGCTTGCTGACGAGGCCCATCAAGGTGACGAGGCCGACCTGGGTGTAGATGTTGATGCTGGCGCCGCCGATGCCGAGGCTGATGAAGATCAGCGCGCCCGCCAGCGACATCGGTACCGACACCAGGATGATGACCGGATCGACGAAGCTGTTGAACAGCGCGGCGAGCGCCAGGAAGATGATGATCAGCGCGAACACGAAGGTGGTGACGAAGCCGCCGGATTCCTGCTCCAGCTGCCGCGAGGCGCCGCCATAGTCGATCGAGTAACCCGATGGCAGCGATGTCGCGATCTCTTTCAGGGTGGCGAGCGCGTCGCCCATGGCGATGCCCGGCATCGCCACGCCGGAGATGGTCGCCGCGTTGATCTGCTGGAAGTGATTGAGCGACTCAGGAATGGTCTTGCGCTCGAGCCGGGCCACGGTCGACAGCGGCACCATGGCATTGCCGCTGGTGCGGATCGAATAGTCGAGCAGCTGCGTGTCGGTGAGGCGATCGTTCTGCCGGACCTGCGGGATCACCTTGTAGGAGCGGCCCTCCAGGCTGAAATAGTCGAGATAGTTGCCGCCCAGCATGGTCGCGAGCGCGCCGCCGAGATCGCTCATCTTGAGGCCGAGATCGGCGGCCTTGTCGCGGTCGAACACCACGGTGGTCTGCGGCTTGTCGATCTTCAGGTCGCTGTCGAGGAAGATGAATCTGCCGCTCGCCAGCGCCTTGGTCATGAAATCGCGCGACACGTCGTTGAGCTCGTTGAAGGACCCCGTGGTGCCGATCACGAACTGGACCGGCAGGCCGTTGCTGCCCGGCAATGGCGAGGGCTGGAAAGCGACGGAACGGGCGCCGGCGATGCTGTTCAAGAGCTGCTGGAATTCCGGCTGCAGGGTCTTGGTCGTCGCCTTGCGCTGATCCCACGGCTTCAGCACCCAGCCGCCGATCGCCTGCGTCGGGGTGTCGATCTGGAATACGGTGCGTGTCTCCGGCCGCTGCGCGATCAGGCCGTAAAGCTGCTGGCCGTAGAACTGGCGCTGCTCGAGCGTGGCCGAGGGCGCGGAATTCGTCAACGACAACACGATGCCCTGATCCTCGTCCGGCGCGAGCTCGCTGGTGGAGCTGACATAGAGCCAGGGGATCATCGCGAGCAGCAGCAGCGCGAACACCACCACCACCGGCTTGGTCGCGAACACACTTTCCAGCCCGCGGCGGTAGCCGTGGGCGAGACGTTCGAGCACGCGGTCGATGGTGCGGACCAGCCGAGCCTCCAGCGTCGTGGCGTCGCGCTCGGTCCGGCGCAGCAGCCAGGCGCAATTCATCGGCGACAAGGTCAGAGCGATCACCGCGGAGACGGTGACGGCGCCGGCGAGGGTGAAGGCGAATTCGGTGAACAGCGCGCCGGTGAGGCCGCCCTGGAAGCCGACGGGAACATAGACCGCGATCAGCACCACGGTCATCGCGATGATCGGGCTCGCCAGCGCCCGCGCCGATTGGATCGCCGCCTCGACCGGCGGCACGCCCTCGTCGATCAGGCGGTGCACGCTCTCGACCACGATGATCGCGTCGTCGACGACGAGGCCGATCGCGAGCACCAGGGCCAGCAGGGTCAGCAGGTTGATGGAGAAGCCCATCAGCAGCATCAGGCCGAAGGTGCCGATCAACGACAGCGGAATGGCGATCACCGGGATCAGCACCGAGCGCCACGAGCCTAAGAACATGAAGACCACGACGATCACGATCCCGATGGCCTCCACCAGCGTGTGGATCACCTCGTCGATCGACGAGTTCACGAAGTCGGTGGAGTCGTAGAGGATCTCGCTGGTGATGCCGTTCGGCAATTGCCGCTGCAGCTCCGGATAGACCGCCTTCACGCCGTTGATGACGTCGAGCAGGTTCGCGGTCGGCGCCACCTGGACGCCGATATAGACCGCGGTCTTGCCGTTGAAACGCGTCGCGCTGTCGTAGTCGTCATTGCCGAGCGTGACATTGGCGACGTCGCGCAGGCGGATGATGGCGCCATTGACCTGCTTGACGACGAGGTTGCGGTATTGCTCCAGCGAATGCAGGTTGGTCGCGGCGGCGAGGTCGACCTGCACGAGGCGGCCCTTGGTGGTGCCGAGCCCGGAGATGTAGTCGTTGCCCGAAAGCGCCGTGGACACGTCGGTCGCCGTCAGGCCATAGGCCGCGAGCTTGTCGGGATCGAGCCAGGCGCGCAGCGCGAACTTCTTGGCGCCGAGCAATTCGGCGGTCTGCACGCCGGAGACCGCCTGCAGCTTCGGCTGAACCACGCGCGTCAGATAGTCGGTGATCTGGTTCGGCGCCAGCACGTCGCTGGCGAAGCCGATATACATCGCGTCGATGGTCTGTCCGACCTTCAGGGTCAGGGTCGGCTGCTGCGTGCCGGTCGGCAACTGGTTCAGCACCGAGTTCACCTTGGCGTTGATCTCGGTCATCGCCTTGCCGGAATCGTAGTTGAGCCGCAGGTTCACCGTGATGGTGCTGCTGCCGGTGACGCTGGTCGACGTCATGTAGTCGATGCCGTTGGCCTGGGCGATCGCATTCTCCAGCGGCGTGGTGATGAAGCCGGCGATGATATCGCTATCGGCGCCGGCATAGGCCGTGCTGACCGTGACGATGGCGTTCTGCGTGCGCGGATATTGCAGGATGGCGAGCGTCGTCATCGAACGCAGGCCGAGCACGAGGATCAGCGCGCTGACCACGAGCGCCAGCACCGGCCGACGGATGAAGATGTCTGTGAAGCGCATGGGCGGGCTCTGAAGGTCGGAGGCTTTTCGCGAATTACTGATCGACGACGTCAGGCGCGGCCTCGGCGACCGGGACGTGCGAGTTGTCGATTCTCACCGGGCTGCCGTTGCGCAGCTTGATCTGGCCCGCGATCACCACCGTCTCGCCCGGCTTGATGCCGTCGGTGATCGCGATCCGGTCGCCCTTGGCCGGCTTGCTCTTGACGAAGGTCTGCCGCGCTCTGCCCTGGCCGTCCTTGAGATCGTCGACGACATAGACGAGGTCGCCATAGGGATTGCTGACGACAGCCGTCAGCGGCAGGGTGACGAGCTGCTCGGGCTGTCCGGTCGCGATCTCGACCTTGGCGAACATGCCCGGCAGCAGCCGCGCCGCCGCGTTGTGCAGCGTGGCGCGGACCTGGACGTTGCGGCTGGTGGAATCGACCTTGGCGTTGATGGCCGAGATCTGGCCGGCGAAACGCTCGGCAGGGAAGGCATCGACCACGATGGTGATGTCCTGGCCGATGCGGATGTCGGCGAGCGATTGTTGCGGCAGATAGAAGTCGACGAAGATGGGATCGAGGCTCTGCAAGGTCACGATGGTGGTGCCCGCGCTGAGAAATTGTCCGAGATCGACGGCGCGGATGCCGAGGCGGCCGGCGAACGGCGCCTTCAGGGTCTTCTGCTCGACGACCGCCTTCTGCTGCGCGACCAGGGCCTGCGCGTTCTTCAGGTTGGCGCGGTCGCTGTCGAGCGTCGCCTGGCTGACGGCGTTGAACTTGATCTGCTCCTCGTCGCGCTTGACGACGATGGCGTTGTTCTCGGCGGTCGCCTGCAGCGATTGCAGCTTGGCGACGTCGTCGGTGGCGACCAGTTGCAGCAGGGACTGGCCGGATTCGACGGCATCACCCGAATTGAACTGGATGCTCTGTACGATGCCCGAGACCTGCAGTGACAGATCGGCGCCGTTAACGGCGCGCAGCGAGCCGACTGCGGTGAGATTGGAGCGCCACGGCGCGGTCGCCGCGACCGTGGTCGAGATCGTCTGCGGCGGGTTCGCCATGGCGCCGATCGCCTTGGCGATCATGATGCCCTTGAAGGTCTGGAAGCCGTACAGGCCGCCGAACAGAGCGGCCATGGCGGCCAGCATGATGACCATGCGCTTCTTCATTACATTGCTTCCTGGGTCGTACGATTGGGACCGGCGAAATAGCCGGGATTGGCGCGCGGCAGCGCCGCCGGTGTCTCGTCCTGCCGATTCCACCAGCCGCCGCCGAGCGCCTGGAACAGCGCCGCGGTGTCGGTGAAGCGCGTGGCCTGCGACTTGATGCGGGAGACCCGGGCGTTGAGATAGGATTGCTGCGCGGTGATGACGTTGGCGTAGGGAACGGCGCCGGTCTTGAACTGCTCGACCGACATTGCAAGGCTGTCGGCCGTGGCCTTCTCGGCGGCGGCCTGCGCCTTCAGCGCCTCGGCGTCGTACTGGATGGCGCGCAGCGAATCCGCGACGTTCTGGAACGCCGTGATGACCGTGCTCTTGTAGAGCGACAAATCCTGCTCGAACGTGGCGACGTCGGCCTCCTTGGTGTGGTACAGCGTGCCGCCGTCGATCAGCTTCTGGCTGACGCTCGAGGCGGCATCCCATACCAGCGTCGTCGGCGAGAACAGCCGCTCCGGCCCGCTCGCGCCGTAGCTGCCGGACAGCGTCACCTGCGGCAGCAGGTTGGCGATCCCGACGCCGACGGTCGCAGTCGCCTGGTGCAAGGTCGCCTCGGCCTGCCGGATGTCGGGACGCTGCCGGACGAGCGACGAGGGCAGGGAGACCGGCAGCTTGCGCGGCAGCTTCAGCTCCGCGAGCGTCACGTGCTCGCCGCGGTCCTGGCTCGGCAGCCGGCCGAGATAGGCCATCAGTTGATTGCGCTGTTGCGCCAGTTGCTTCTGCAGTGGTGCCAACGTCGCCTTGGCCTGCGCCAGCGTTGCCTCCTGCGCCAGCACGTCGGATTTGGAGATCGCGCCGACGTCGAACTGGCGCTGGATGCGGCCGAGCTGATCGGTCTCGGCCCTGATGATCTCCTCGGTCGCCGCGATCTGGTCGCGCAGCGAGGCGTCGGTGATCGCGGCGGTCACCACATTGGCGGTCAGCGCGAGATACGTCGCCTCCATCTTGAACCCCTGGTAGTCGGCCTGGGCCTGCAGCGCCTCGACCTGACGCCGCGTACCGCCCCATAGGTCGAGCGCGTAGCTGACGCTGACGGAGCTACCGTAGAGCGTGTAGAGCGACGTCTGGCCAGGCCATTGTCCCTGCTGCGTGCTGGAGGCCTGCGTACGCTCGGCCGACCCGCTCGCGCTCAGCTGCGGAAACAGCGCGCCCTGCTGCGACAGAGCGTTCTCGCGCGCGGCACGCAACGCCAATTGTGCGGCCTCGATGTCCGGGTGGTTGCGAATCGCCTCCTCGACGAAGGCGTTGATCTGCCGGGAATGAAACAGCGCCCACCAAGTGCCGGGCAGATCGCCTCCGGGCGCGAAGCTCTGCACATTGCCGCCCGGTGTCGAGGCGTTGGCGGTCGCGGCGAGCCGACGTTCGGCCACATAACCGGTTGCGGCCGGCGCGTCGGGAGACATGAAGTCCGGACCGACGGCGCAGGACGCGAGCAGCATGCTCCAGCCGAGCAGGCCGAGCCGCAAGGGCAATGCGCTGCGTCTTGGGACTGGTCCCGAACAGCCGTGAAACAATTGGACATCATCAGACATGAAACTAAACCGTTTCGTTTTCTGTTGCTGACGATGCGTGGCGGTACCGATCAGGTCAAGTCACGTTGATGACAGGACGGGCTTGCTCACAGCTTGAGGTCTCGCGCACCGTTCGCGCGGCGTCGGTGCCCGCCTGCGCCGGACTCGCGCATGACAGTTCTGCGACGAACCCCGAGAACGCCGCTGCTCGTCCCGTATTGGCGGGGGCCGACGTCGCTCGTCATAATGATCGGGAGAGCTCTGCTGCCGAACCCATGTTGTCGCGAAGCAGCGCGCAGATCGCGCGCAAGGTCGTAACTGAGCCGGCCCGCAGGGCGAGCCGGCTCCATGCGATGATCGCGGTCGTCAGGACGGCATCGAGGATGCGACCACCGGCTTCGACGGCACGCTGCGCGCGCGGCTCGGACGCCGGAGCCGGCGCTGCGTCCAGATCAACACGCCGGTGACCAGCAGCGCGAACAACGCGACCGAGATCAGAATGTTGGCCGCGCTTCCGATCAGAGACCAGTTGCCTTCGTGCAGCAGGCGCGGCCAGTTGCGCGGCAATGCGGAGAGCCCGTCGGACGTGACCGCATAGGCCCTGAGCTCATCGTCCTCGATGATCCTCGCCATCATCCGCCCGCCGCGATTGCCGATCGAGTTCACCGACGACAGGTCGTGGTCCCTGGAGACGATGCTGACGGCCTCAGGCAGCGAGATGCGCTTGGCCGCTGCGGGCGGCGCGCTGCCTGCGAAGGTGAGGCCGAGCTCGAGGCAGAGTCCGGTGAGCGGGCTGAGCAAAATCAGCGGCAGCGTGAACCAGGCCGTGCCCTTGTGCCAGCCGGACAGCGTGTTGCGCAGCCGCGGCAGTCCCATCAGGATGCCGATGATCATGATGCCGACCATGGCGACGGTCGAGATCAGGGTGAGGCCGGGGATTCCGATCAGATGCTCGTGGGTCCTGCGCGCCCACGAGAAGACGCTGGCCATCGCCGGCCTCTCGACCGCGGCGCCGGTCGTCATGTCGACCTCGGTGCCTGGCGCCCCCTGCAAGGTCAGGTGCTGCATGGAGGCGTCGATTGACAGGCCGCGTGCCTTGCCGTCGGGATCGTACTGCTTGATCAGCGCGACCACGCGCGCCGGATCGACGCTGTGCGGCTTGACGGCGGCGACCTGTGCCATCGGCTCGAAGGAGAGGATCATCCCGGTCACGATGATGACAAGCAATGGCAGCGCGAAGACGAGGCTGATCCAACGGTGAAGTTTGAGCAGAAGCTGCTTGTTCATGATCGTCTCCGATTGATCGTCTCGCGCACGGTGTCATGCGGGACCGGTGGTCCTCAGGCGCTTGCTCCGTGAACGTTTCTGATCGTTCTTGCTGGACGACGCGGGGATATCGACACGTCGTCCGCTGCGCTTCATTAGCTGAGCACAGCAGCGAGACGAAAGAAGACAACTATTAATTTTAGGTCATGCGCCGTTTGATCGGCGTCAATGCGGCGAGACTCGCTTCACGTCTGCTTCAATGATTTCAATTTGCATCAGATGCCGTCATGCCGCCATCGAGCACCTCGCGCAGGCGCGTCGCGTCCAAGCCATTCTCCCACCTCGCGATGACGATGGTGGCGACCGCGTTACCTATCAGGTTCGTCGGCGTCAGCCCCTGCGACATCAGCCGGTGAATGCCGAGCACCAAGGCGACACTGGCGACCGGAATCGTTCCGGTCGCGGCCAGCGTTGCGGCCAGCACGACGAAAGCGGCGCCGGCGATGCCGGCTGCGCCCTTCGATGTCACCAGCAGGATCAGCAGCAGCCCGATCTGGTGACTGACGTCGAGATGCGTGTTGGTCGCCTGCGCCAGGAACACCGCGGCGGTGGCGAGGTAGAGGCAGGTGCCGTCGAGATTGAACGAATAGCCGGTGGGGATGACGAGACCGACGATGCTGCGTTCGCAGCCGGCGGCTTCGAGCTTCGCCAGCATGCGCGGCAGCACGGTCTCCGATGACGTGGTGGCGATGCAGACCAGCACCTCGTCCCTGAGGTAGCGGATCAGCTTCCACAGGCTGAAGCCGGTGAAGGCGGCGATCGGTCCGAGCACGGCGGCGATGAAGATCAGGCAGGTCAGGTAGAAGCTGCCGAGCAGCAGGCCGAGCTTGGCGAGCGAGCCGATGCCGAACTTGCCGACGGTGAAGGCGATTGCCCCGAAGGCGCCGAGCGGCGCTGCCCACATCACGATCCGGACGACGCCGAAGATCATCTGCCCGGCGACCTCGATCACGTCCGTCACCGGCTTGGCGCGATCGCCGAGCCAGATCAGCGCAAAGCCTGACATCACCGAGATGAACAGCACCTGCAGGATATTGCCCTCGGCAAAGGCGCCAACGAAGGTCTGCGGGATGATGTTGAGCAGGAACGGCACGAAGCCGACCGCAGCGGTCTGCTTGACATAGGGCTCGATCGTCGCGGAGTTGATCGTCGCCGGGTCGACGTTCATGCCGACGCCGGGCTGAAACAGGTTCACCGCGGTCAGGCCGATGATCAGCGCCAGCGTCGTGATGGCCTCGAAATAGATCAGCGCCTTGATCGCGACGCGGCCGACCTTGGCCATGTCGGCCATGTGGGCGATGCCGTTGACCACCGTGCAGAAGATGATCGGCGCGATCAGCATCCGGATCGCCTTGATGAAGGCGTCGCCGAGCGGCTGCATCTGGGCGCCGAGATCCGGCTTGATGGCACCGAGCAGGATGCCCGCTGCCATCGCGATCATGACCTGGACCCAAAGCTCCTTCCACCAGCCTCGGCGGGCGCCTGCCTTGCTGTCGGCGGTGAGGGTCGTGGCGGTCATGATCGGTCCTGTCGCTGAAAGGTTCGAAGTCGCAGCTGGCGGTGACTCAGCTCTTGGGCTCGAACTTGAACAGCCGTTCGGGATTGCTGACAAGCAGCTTTCGCTGCATGGCCGGATCCGGGGCGTAGAGTGGGATCAGATCGACCAGATCGCCGTCATTGGGCATGATCTTGACGTTCGGATGCGGCCAGTCGGTGCCCCAGATGACGCGATCCGGCGCGTTGTCGATCAGCTTGCGGGCGAACGGGACCGCGTCGTGGAATGGGGGGCCGGAGGCCGAAGCGCGCTCGGGACCGGTGATCTTGATCCAGCACTTGTCGTCGCTCGCCTGCAGGTCGAGCAGCGCCTTGAACCCGGCATCGTCGATCCCCTTGGCGGCGCTGATCGTGCCCATGTGGTCGATCACATAGGTGACCGGCAGCGCCTTCAGGATCGGCACGAATTCCTGGATCGTTCCGGCCTCGAGATAGATGTCGACGTGCCAGCCGATCGCCGCGACGCGGTCCACGAGGCTGCGGAAGACGTTCATGTCGCCGACGCCGCCGAGGCGGCGGAGGAAGGCGAACCGGCAGGCGCAGATGCCGGCCTTGCCGAGCGCCGCGAGGTCGGCATCGGACATCGCCGCATTGATGTTGGCGACGCCCTTGTAGTTGCCGTTGCTCTGCGCGATCGCATCGGTCACGACCCGATTGTCGGTGCCGTGGACGGTGGCGTTGACGATGACGGCGCGCTCGACGCCGATCTTGGCGTGCAGCGCCCGGAACATCTCCAGCGATGCGTCGGGCGGCGTGTAGGGGCGGGTGGGCGAGAACGGATAGGTCGCGGCCGGTCCGAAGATATGGGTGTGGGTATCGACGCTGCCCGGTGGCGCCCTGAAGCTTGGGGTCTTCGGTGCCGGATCCGGCCCGGCGATGTTGGGGATCTTGGCCTCTTCGGCGGAGAGTTGCGCGGGGACCGCGCCGAGCACGCTCGCCGCTCCCAGTCCGGCCATGGTGGCCAGCAGGTCTCGTCTCAACATCAGAGCGTCCTCCTCGGGATGGCCGCGGTCACGGCAGGCGTCGCTTGCCAGGCGCCGGCATCGTTCGTGTTTGCTATCGTCACGCCACAATGGCGAGGTCAGGCGACCTCTCAACGTGGCGTCGTGATCATGAGTGCTCCGGATCCGGAGCCGGCGGATCGCTGTGATCCCGGTCGTTCCCGATCGAGGATCTTGCAGCCTCTGCGGCACGACAAGAAGCATTGGGTGAACGGACAGTTCGCTTGCTTGGACAATGCTCTGCAGCCCAACTGCCAACGTTGCCGAGACCCTCCGTTCGAGCTGCGTTGCAGCGCGGCTGGGCGAGATCGGCTGCTCTTCAACCAGTCTGCGAGAAGGCCGCGTGAGCGCGCAGATCCGCGGAATTGTTCGTGCGACGGAAAGGTGAGTTGCATCAACGCCATGGCGTGCGTTTTGGTCATGCGCCGGCAGCTTCAAGCGCCGTTGTGAAGACCGCATGCGCGATGCTATGCGACAACAAAGAGAGGCGTGCGGCCGCCGAGACGCTGCGCGCTGTCAGCGCACAGCAACATCGGGCAAAGGAAACACCATGGTCGACGCGCTCATCATCGATGCCTGCAGGACGCCGCGCGGTATCGGCAAGGCCGGCAAGGGCGCGCTCGCCGGGCTGCATCCGCAGCATCTCGGCGCCACCGTGCTGCGTGCGCTGGCCGAGCGCACCGGCATCGACACCGGCGATGTCGACGACATCATCTGGGGCTGCTCGTCGCAGCGCGGCCCGCAGAGCGGCGACCTCGGCCGCATGTCGGCGCTCGATGCCGGCTACGACATCCGCGCCTCCGGCGTCACGCTCGACCGCTTCTGCGGCTCCGGCATCACCAGCGTCAACATCGCCGCCGCCTCGATCATGGCAGGGCAGGAGGATCTCGTCGTCGCCGGCGGCTGCGAGATGATGTCGATGGAGGGCCGGCGCGGCGAGGGGCCGCTGATGATGGATGCCGGCAATCTGCATCTGCGCGCGCTGCACCCGCAGTCGCACCAGGGCGTCTGTGCCGACGCCATCGCCACCATGGAAGGCATCACCCGCGCCGATGTCGACGCGCTCGGGCTGGAGAGCCAGAAGCGCGCGGCGGCGGCGATCGCTGCCGGCCACTTCAAGAAGAGCCTGGTGCCGGTACGTCGCGAGGACGGCAGCCTCGCGCTCGACCACGAAGAGTATCCCAGGCCGCAGACCACGGCGGAGGCGCTCGCCGGGCTGAAGCCGGCGTTTCCGGCGATCGCCGACTACGCGCTTGACGAGAAGGGCACGACCTATCGCAACCTGATCCTGCAGCGCTATCCCGACCTCGAGATCGACTTCGTCCATCACGCCGGCAACTCCTCGGGCGTGGTCGACGGTGCGGCAGCGATCCTGCTGGCGTCGCCGTCTTATGCCAAGGCTCATGGTCTGAAGCCGCGGGCACGCGTCGTGGCGATGGCCAACATGGGCGACGACCCGACCCTGATGCTGAACGCCCCGGTGCCGGCGACGCGCAAGGTGCTGGCCAAGGCCGGGCTCAAGCTTGATGACATCGACCTGTTCGAGATCAACGAGGCGTTCGCCGTCGTCGCCGAGAAGTACATCCGCGACCTCAAGCTCGATCGCGCCAAGGTCAATGTGAACGGCGGCTCGATCGCGCTCGGACATCCGATCGGCGCCACCGGCTCCATCCTGATCGGGACGCTGCTCGACGAACTCGAGCGGCGCGATCTCAAGCGCGGCCTGGTCACGATGTGCGCGGCCGGTGGCATGGCACCCGCGATCATCATCGAGCGGGTCTGAACGGTCGATCTCCTCGATTTGAGTTGCACGCGCCCGTTGCGGAGTCTCCCGTGGCGGGCGCCGTCGTTTTAAACTTGGGCTGCTTGTGACCTCAGCGGTGCCGCGCGGAGGCGTAGGATCGCGCGGGCCGCGGCGGTTCCACTTTCCGGACCGGTCAACCACGTTTCGACTGGACAGGAATTCGCGCTTGTTCCGCTAGTTGCGACAGGTTATTGCCACGGCGAGGCCTCATCGTAGAAGAAATGGCTCTCCGTGCTGTCGACGCTGTCGCATATCATCGATCGCAAGGCTTCGAACCGGGTGGTCACGCGGCTGCGGGCCCTGCTGCGCAGCAACGAGTTCTACCTGATACCGCTGGCGCTGGTGATCGGCGTCGCGACGGGTGCGATCGTGACGGTGATGAGCCTGATCGCGCAGGTCGCGCATGTGGTCATCTATGGCATTCCGATCGATGTCCGGCTCAGCGCTCATACCTGGGTCAACCCGGCGGTCGCGCTGATCGCACCCGCCTGCGGCGGCCTCGCGCTCGGGATCATGGAATGGCTGCGGCGGCGCTGGAAGATCGCGGCCGCGGTCGACCCCGTCGAGGCCAATGCGCTGCGCGGCGGACGGCTGTCGATGCGGGACAGCATCGTGGTGAGCGGCCAGACCCTGGTCTCCAACGGCTCCGGCGCGTCGGTCGGGCTTGAGGCCGGCTACACCCAGATCGGCGCCGGCGTCGCCTCGCTTCTCGGGCAGTATCTCACACTCCGCCGCAACGATCTGCGCCTCATCCTCGGCTGCGGTGCGGCGGCAGCCATTGCGGCCGCCTTCGGCGCGCCGATCACCGGCGCGTTCTATGCCTGTGAGCTGATCGTCGGCGTCTACTCCGTGGGCAGCGCGGCGCCGATTCTGGCGGCGTCGCTGGCAGGTGCGCTGACCTCGCAATATCTCGCCGGCGCGCCGTATTCGCTGGAGATCGCCAAGGTCGGCGCGGTCGGCTTCGAGCAATACATCGCGCTGTTCGTGCTGGCGCTCCTCGTCGCCGGCATCGGCATCGTGGTGATGCGCGCCTCGCCGGCGGTCGAGCGGCTGTTCGTCCGCATCCCGGTCTGGCTGCGCCCGGTGATCGGCGGGGTCTGTGTCGGCGCCATGGCGATCGTGACGCCGCAGGTGCTGGCGGCTGGCCACGGCGCGATGCTGCTCGATCTGCATCGCGAGATGGCGGTCGGCATGATCGCCACCATCATCGTGCTCAAGCTCGCCGCCTGCCTGATCTCGCTGGCCTCGGGCTTCCGCGGCGGTCTGTTCTTCGCCTCGCTGTTCGTCGGCAGCCTGCTCGGCAAGCTGTTTGCGGGACTGCTCGCGCTGGCCGGCCTCGGGCTCGCGATCGACCCGCTGGTGGCGATGCTCACCGGCATGGCGACGCTCGGTGTCGCCATCGTCGGCGGGCCGCTGACGATGTCGTTCCTGGTGCTGGAAATGACCCGCAGCGTCGACGTCACGGCCGTCGTGCTGGGCGCCTGCATCGTGACGTCGGTGTGCGTCCGCGTCCTGTTCGGCCACTCGTTCTCGACCTGGCGACTGCATCTGCGCGGCGAGACCATCCGCAGTGCCAACGACGTCGGCTGGCTGCGCAACCTCACGGTCGAGCGGCTGATGCGCTCCGACGTCGCCAAGGTGCCGACCACGACCAGCATCGCGGCCTGCCGGCGCGAGTTCGCGCTGGGCACGCGCCAGGCCGTGGTGGTGGTGAACAACAGCGACGATTATTGCGGGCTGGTGTCGCTGCCCGATCTGTTCTCGGGCGAATTGGACTCCATCGCCGACGAGATCCAGGTGGTCGAGCTCGCCAAATATTTCGACGTCGCGCTGTTGCCCGAAATGAACGTCAAGACGGCGATGAAGATCTTTGACGATTCCGGCGCGGAAGAGCTGGCGGTGCTGGAATCGGAGAACAGCCGCAAGGTGATCGGCTTCCTGACCGAGTCCTTCGCGCGCCGCCGCTATGTCGAGGAGATCGACCAGGCGACGCGCGGTGTGCTCGGGGCGCTGTCGTGATCGCGTCCCATCGCGGCGACACGTGATCGCCGGTCCTCGACCGGGGTAGACTGCCGGCCGTTCGAGACGCGCGAGGACTGCATGACGAGACTGATGAGCACGGCTGTCGTGGCGACCTTGAGCGCGCTGGCGGCGACCGCCGCCGCAGCCGAACCTGCTGTGCTGAAAGGCAAGGACGCGTTCGGCAGCTGGCAGGGTGATGCACCGGGCACGATCAGGCTGATCCGCCCTGAAGACCTGCCCACGCCGGGGGCGACGGCGTCCGCCGCGAACGTGTCCCGCGTGGTGCAACGACCGGCCTCCGCCGTGCCGAAGGTCGTCGACGGTTTCAAGGTCGCGCTGTTCGCCGAGGGGCTGAACGGGCCGCGCATCCTCCGCACCGCGCCGAATGGCGACATCTTCGTCGCCGAGACCCGGGCCGGGCGCGTCCGCGTGCTGCGCCCGAGCGAGGACGGCAGCAAGGTCGCCTCCAGCGAGATCTTTGCCGACCGTCTCGGCCATCCCTTCGGCATCGCGTTCTATCCGAGCCGCGATCCGCAATGGGTCTATGTCGCAAGCACCGAGCGCGTCATGCGCTTTCCCTATCGGGCTGGCGACATGAAGGCGTCGGCCGCGGCCCAGACGATCGCCGATCTGCCGGCCGGCTACGGCCATTCGACGCGCGATATCGTCTTCACCAGGGACGACAAGCGCATGCTGGTGTCGGTCGGCTCCGCCGGCAATGTCGGCGAAGCGCTGGGAGAGCCAGCCGGCGGAATCAGTGCCTGGATCAAGGCGCATCCGCTCGGCGCGGGCTGGGGCGGAGAGACCGACCGTGCCGGCGTGCTGGCATTCGATCCCGACGGCCAGAACCGCAGCCTGTTCGCCACCGGCATCCGCAACTGCGTCGGCCTCGCCATCCAGCCGGCAACCGGAGCGCCGTGGTGCTCGACCAACGAGCGCGACGGGCTCGGCGACGATCTGGTGCCGGATTATGTCACGCGGGTGAAGGAGGGCGGCTTCTATGGCTGGCCCTGGTACTACATCGGCGACAACCCCGACCCGCGCCATGCCGGCGAGCGCCCCGACCTGAAGGGCAGGATCACCGTGCCCGACGTGCTGCTGCAGCCGCATTCGGCCTCGCTCGGTCTGACGTTCTACGACGGAAATCTGTTTCCGCCGGAGTATCGCGGCGATGCCTTCGCCGCCGAGCACGGCTCGTGGAACCGGTCGAAGCGCACCGGCTACAAGGTGATCCGGATCAGGCTCAAGGACGGCGCGCCCACCGGCGAATACGAGGATTTCGTCACCGGATTCGTCGTCAACGATCGCGAGGTCTGGGGGCGGCCGGTCGGCGTCACCGTGGCGCGCGACGGCAGCCTGCTCATCTCCGAAGACGGCAACGGCACGATCTGGCGCGTCAGCCGCTGATGGACCAGCTGATGCGGCATTGAGAAGCACGAGCGGGCCGTCCTCACTTCTTCGGTGCGCGGCAGTTGAACGCACGGCGGAAGCCGGCGGCGCGTGCGTCGTCCTCCGAGCAGAACCAGCGGTCGGGCTCGGTGGTCGCGGGATAGCTCGGGCAGCCCTGCAGATGGTAGATGCCGATGTTGCCGGTCACGCGGGCGCGCACCGCGAACTTGCCCTTGATGCTGCAGCCCGGCGGCGCGCTCGGCGCGTCCGGGAACAGCACCGCACGGATCTCGCGGTCGCGGTCGGCGCGGCAGGCGGCGCCGAGCAGGGCGCCGTCCTTCTTGTCGGCGCGGAACTCTGAGGGCGCGACGAAGCATCCCTTCCACAGCCCGCGCACCGCCTCCTTGGCCGCGGCGACATCGTCCTTGGCGCGATACTTGATCGCCGGATCCGCGCTCATGGCGTAGCCCGCGCGCGCGACCTGTTGGTTGAGGCTGACCTTGTCGCCGTCGATGGTGCAAAGGCCGATCCTGCGGGTCTTGAGCGGCTTGTCGGGACCGAGATCGTCGCAGCGCACCGAGCGCCCGCCGATCAGCTTGCCGAGCTGCTCGCGCGCCTCGACGCCGCAGCTCCAGGAATCGGCGTGATCGTCGATGCAGAGCTGGTCGACCTCCGGCGCATCGATGCCGTCGAGCCGGAACACAGTGTCGCCGAGCTGGATCGTGTCGCCGCTGCGCACCGTGGCGCTCGCCGCCAGCGATGCGCCGGTCATGCCGGCTCCCAGCACAATGGCCCCACACAACGACAACAGCCGGTCTCGCAGCCGCATGTTTTCTCCCGCAATCAATTGCATCAAATATCCGCGTCCAGTCCTATCACATCGCTCGTGAGTCACGGCAAGTGCGGCTTGGGATCCGGCGTCTCGGCCTCATGGTTCGAGACGCACCGCCATCTGGACCGACTGCTTGGCTCATTTTGGCGTGCGGCGCTTCTCACCATGAGGGTTTGAGATATTGCCGCGCAGCCGGTCCTCGTCCTGAGGAGCCTGCCGGAGGCGGGCGTCTCGAACGACGGCCGCAAGTGCGGATCAGCTCGCCCGCCTTGCGAACGGGACAGACCGCCGCCTTGCGCCGGGGCGGGCTGCTACCCATCTGAGCGGCCGAAGGAAATCTTGCCATGTTGGACTTTACCTCCGATCTCGCCGGCGACGCGCTGTCGCCGGCGCAAGCGTCGTCTGCTGCCCCGGCCGATGACCGGGCGCTGCTCGACGCCTATTCCAATGCCGTCATCGACGTCACCGAGCGCGTCGGCCCTGCGGTCGTGCGTGTCGAGACTGGCCCCAAAGCCGGCTCCCGCGCCGAGCGCGGCGGCCTCGGCTCGGGCATCGTGATCTCGCCCGACGGGCTGGTGCTGACCAACAGCCATGTGGTCGGCTCGTCGAAGGCCATCCGGCTGCGCGACGTCGAGGGCGTCGTCACCGATGCGCAGGTGCTGGGCGTCGATCCCGACACCGATCTCGCTTTGCTGCGCGCCAATCACGCGCGCGACCTGCGCTACGCCGCGCTCGGCAACTCCAAGAGCCTGCGGCGCGGCCAGCTCGTGGTCGCGATCGGCAACCCGCTCGGCTTCGAATCGACCGTGACGGCCGGCGTGGTGTCGGCGCTGGGGCGCTCGATTCGCTCGGTCTCGGGCCGGATGATCGAGGACGTCATCCAGACCGATGCGGCGCTCAACCCCGGCAATTCCGGCGGGGCGCTGGTGTCCTCGGCCGCGGAGGTGATCGGCATCAACACCGCCATCATCCAGGGGGCGCAAGGCATCTGCTTTGCGGTCGCGAGCAACACCGCGCAGTTCGTGCTGTCGGAAATCATCCGCCACGGCTATGTCCGCCGCGCCTATATCGGCGTCTCCGGGCAGACCGCGCCGGTGCCGCGGCGTCACGCGCTGCTCGCCGGCGTCGAGAACAAGATGGGCGCGCTCTTGATGCAGATCGAGCCGGATGGCCCGGCGGCGCGTGCCGGCCTGCTGCCGGGCGATGTCGTGATCAGCCTCGGCGGCGCCGACATCAACGGCGTCGACGACCTGATCCGCGTGCTCGACCGCGATCGCATCGGCCGCACCGTCGCGATGGATGTGCTGCGGCTGGGAAGGCTGCGCGGCATCGACATCCACCCGGTGGAGCGCAAGCCTGCGGCGCGGCAGGCGGCTGGATAAGCTTGCTACATGAGCGCATAGTGCTGGCAACGATTGGCTCGACAAGCCGAGCTGTGTGATATAGTGCCCTCTCCCCTTGCGGGAGAGGGCATGTATAGCCTCTCCGCATACTCGTTTGGGTGAGGGGTATCTCTCCGCGATTGGCGTTTTTGGAGAGATACCCCTCACCCGACCGTCCTTGTCACACTGTCGTACATGCCCTCTCCCACAAGGGGAGAGGGCGCAGTCATCAGCATGTCGCATCTTCTCCGTCGTCAAGCGGCGCTATTGAATCCAGCTGTTGCACGGCAGAGGTGTCTCCGTTCATCTAATTCACAGTCTCAAACAGCACGGGACACGACATCTCAGCCTCGCGGCGCGTCGCGCCCGAGTTCTACATTCAATTCGCCCCTCGCAAATCATGCAGAGGGCGCAGGGAATGCCGGGTGAAGGCCTCACCCATGGCCCGCCTGCGAAAAAAATGCAGGCGGCAGGTACCACAGGCAAAGCCGAACACTCCGGCATTCCCTGCGCGACGGTCTTCACGCTTATACGCAGTCTCCCTGGTGCGCCGGGCTTGTTGGCCACCATGCCGCGAC
>NZ_JAUEUL010000029.1:0-63403 GCF_032487575.1 Bradyrhizobium sp. SZCCHNRI1009
CACAGGGAGACGTGTTGGGCACATCCTGAAGCACCAGCCTGCCTCACACATCCGCCTGTGGTTATGGGTCCCGGGTCAAGCCCGGGACGACACCGAATTTGTTGCCGCCATCTCGCCAACGCATGCGCACCGGGAAGCGCCGGCGTCTGTGACGCATCCACCCCCGTTCCCGCCACCACATCCACTCCACGATTTTTCCGAACAGCCCACCGCACTCCCGCGACGCCATCCGCGCCCAGGTGATGCTGCCGACATCGCTCGACAATGAGAGGGCGCGGGGAAGACCGGACCTCGACTGAGGCCCGTGGCCCGCCTGCAGAAAAAAATGCAGGCGGCAGGTACCACAGGTCCAGCCGGACGACCCGGCCTTCCCCGCGCGCTGGTTTGAACGGCTGCTTCGCGATCTCCCTGGGGACCGGGCTTGTTTGCCCCCATCACCGGCGCGACGCGTCTCCGCATCATCGACCGGCTTGACCTCAGCGTCGGGAGGCCAGGACCACGCGACTTGACCGTACGTCCCAGGCTCATTCGCCGGCCCGCTTGCGCGAAAGCCCCGAGCCCGACACGTCCACCGCTCCCCGCTGCTACGCTCCGTGACGATCGGCCGAAACGTCCCTCTTCATCGCGAACGGGATGGCCGAGAGCATCCGCTTGATTTGCCCGACGACACAAGGCGCGCAGCATGCGACAAACTGGCTCGACGGGCAGTTTGCGCATGAGAGGACTACGGGGATTGCTCGTCGGGCAGAGAACGGCGCTCAACGAGTGGTCTTGGCCAGCAATTGCGCAGCACAATCGTCGGTCCTATATTCGATGCTTGCCTGAGCCGAAGGACTGCGTGATGCCCTCGACCACCTTGACCGTGCACGTCGATGCGAGCGTCAACGAGCGCCTCGAACGGTTAGCCAAAAGTACGGGCCGGAGCCGCGACGTCGTCGCTGCCGAGCTGATCAACGGCTCTCTCGATGTGTATGAGTGGCAGGTGGAGAGCATCCAGCAAGCCATCTCGTCGCTCGATCGTGGCGAGGGCATTCCACATCATGAGGTCAGGGACTGGGTTGCGTCTTGGGGAACGGAAACCGAGAAGGCAGTCCCCGGTAGCACGACCAAGGCTGCCTCGAAGGGATCATGACCCCGATCTGGTCCCCTGAGGCGATCGCCGACCTCGTCGCCTTGAGGGCCTACATCGCACAAGACGATCCGGCGGCAGCTCAGCGCGTCGCACTCCATATTCTTCGGAATGTCGAGACGCTGTTGGCCAATCGCCCGAAAATGGGACGGCCAGGCCGCGTTCAGGGCACGCGTGAGCTCGTCATTCCGAAGACGCCCTACATCGTGCCGTACCGGCTGTCCAACGATGCAATCCAAATCCTGCGCGTGCTTCACAGCGCCCGGCGTTGGCCCGATTCCCTTTGAAGCACATTCTGTCAAGGGTCAGGAGAATGCTTGCGCAAAGCCTCATCATGATGCATTGGCGTCCACTCTTGGTCGCTTAAGAGATCCGGCGCAAGCGTTCGACTTAGTCGACCAGCCGTTCGACACCCATTCGGGCGCGCGCGATGAATTCCTGGTCATCCGCCGTTGCTCCCGTCAGAGAGATGTCCGTTTTGGCGGTTCGTATGAAGCTGGAGCCAACGCAGCTGTCCGAGCTTTCGATGAACGACGTCCACGGCCCGGGAGTCGCCTGCTGCAATCGCAGGCGAATTTCGGCGAAAACGCCCCAGCTAGCAGCTCGTATCTCCACCGGCCCAGCGGTAGATGCGGCTGCTCAAGGGGCCCGCTCCCAGGGGGTTGCTGACCTTGATGGTCACGCGCGAGCCTGAGCCGGACTTTTCGATGCGCGCCGCGACGAAGTAGTTCATCCGGACCCCATAGCTGCCTGCGACCAGGCGAAACTCCGCGAAGCCGCGGTCGCGGTGCAGCTCGCCTTCGGCTTCGATCTGTCCCCCGCCCGGGTTGGCCGGATTGCCAAAGACCCGGACGGGCGGATTGCAGCTTTTGCCGGTCTCGATCAGGCGGCGGTAGATCTCCTCATAGCTTTCGGAAAAGCTCCTGCTGTCGGCGACGTCGCGCGAATTCAAGCCCTCCGGCGACATCGCACATCCACCGGCCATCAGAACGGCGATCGCCGCCGCAGGCAGAGCTGCCTTGATCCCCATCGTCCATCCCCCTGCGCCATCGATCGCATCGCCCCGAGCGATCATCGTGCCACCGGATTCACATACGTCGTTTTGCGGGAGACAGACAATAGCCACGCGGCATCAAGAGCGCGGGCCGGCTCACCGCGGACGGCTTCGACGTTCGCGACCGACCTGACGATCACCTCCTCACGACGCTCATTCGTGATTGCGTTTGGCCCGCGCCATCCGTCATAATTGTGAAATAGAAATTTTCGCGCAATTGACGGCAGCCAAGCCGATTGGAAGCCGAACGTTCTTTTGGGGGAGAGAGCGCACATGCACGCGCCAGTGGCCGGCTCGAAACCGGCTCCCGTGGTCGGCACGGCCTACAGGCCGGATATCGACGGACTGAGAGCTGTCGCAGTGCTGTCCGTCGTCGTGTTCCACGCCTTTCCCCATGTGCTTCGCGGCGGCTTCATCGGAGTCGACATCTTCTTCGTCATATCCGGGTTCCTGATCACCTCGATCATCGTTGCGGATCTGGCGAACGGATCATTTCGTCTTCGGACCTTCTACGCGCGCCGTGTCAAGCGCATCTTCCCTGCCCTCATCGCAGTTCTTCTTGCCGTCCTGCTGCTCGGATGCATTCTTCTGTACACCGACGAATACAAGGAGCTCGGCAAGCAGGTCGCGGCAAGCGCCGGCTTTGCCGCGAACCTGCTGTTCTGGAAAGAGGCCAACTATTTCGACCTGGCCGCGGAAACGAAGCCGCTGCTTCACTTGTGGTCGCTCGGCATCGAAGAGCAATATTACATCCTCTGGCCGGTGCTGCTGTGGCTGTGCTGGCGGACGAGGAAGCGCGCCCTGCCGTACCTCGTGGGGCTGCTGCTCGTCGGGTCATTCCTGCTGAACATCAAAGCCATGGGCGCGAGCCCGACCGAGGCCTTCTACTCCCCGTTCACGCGCGCATGGGAGCTGTTTGCAGGCGGTCTGCTGGCAATCGCGTCGTCGCCATACACCCGGCCGCTCCTCGGCGCCGTCCCCGAGACGGGGCATCGATCGGTCGTTTCCGATCGGCTCGCAGCGTCAGGAATGGTTCTATTGGCGGCGAGCCTGATCCTGATTTCGAGAAATATTCCATTTCCGGGGTGGGCGGCACTGCTGCCCGTCGCGGCGACCTGCATGCTCGTCGGCGCCGGACCGAATAGCTGGGTCGCCCGGCACGTTCTTTCGCATCCTGGCCTGGTCGGAATCGGGCTGATCAGCTACCCGCTCTATCTCTGGCATTGGCCCCTGCTCGTCCTGACCCGCGCCTGGATGGGCGAAGCAGGCTCCGCACCGCTTCGCTGCGGGGTCATCGCGCTGAGCATCGGTCTGGCCTGGATCACCTATCGATGCCTGGAACGTCCGATCCGGTTCGGGCAATCGCCCTTGCGCTCGGTCCCGCTGCTCGGTGGTGGCCTGGCGACGCTCGCGGGAGCAGGCGCCCTGGCCATGACCACCGGCTGGACCTTCAAGCCGGGCGATCTGAACAGCTACGCGGCCTATTTCGACGCGTTCCGCACGGGCGTGTCGCCGGCTCGGGAAGAGCTGGTGGAGATCAACCAGAACCAATGCAACTTCTACAACTTCGAGAGCGCGCTTCCCACGCGCGTCCCGCGGGACGGCATCCGCCCGGACTGCTACACTAGCCACTCCCGCAGAACGGTGCTGCTCTGGGGCGACTCTCATTCGGCCCATCTCTTCTACGGCTTACGGAAGACGCTGCCGGCCGATACGTCCCTGCTGCTGGTCTATGCGTCGGGGTGCCGTCCACACCCGATCGATCTGGCCAAGTTGACGACGGATTACTGCGAGATGTCCAACTCATTTGCGCTGTCGACGATCAAGAATGTCGTTCCCGATGTCGTGGTCATCTCATTCAACAATTCCTTCGATACGGAGTACCTGCGCGAAGTATCCCGGGACATCAAACGGATCGGCGTGAAACGGGTGATCGTGCTCGGACTGGCGCCGCATTGGGAGCCGTTCCTCTTCAAGGTGGTCATGCAGCATTATTGGCAGTTCACACCGGCGCGAATCTCGACGCACCTCGACCAGCATGCGCTCGGCATCGACAAGGCATTTCGAAACGAGCTCCAGGCCAACGAACCGTTCGAGTACCAGAGTCTTCACGACTTCTTCTGCAACCGAGAAGGCTGCCTCATCTATCTCGATCGCAACCGGCGCGAGGGTCTCGTGAGCTTCGACAACGCGCACCTGCGCCCGCTTGCATCGCTCTATCTCGCCGAGCACCTGCTCACGCCCTTGATCCAACGCGACGTCCAGCCGCCGGGCACGCGCAGCGATACGCAACCGCATGGCTGGACGGGGGCTCTCGACGACCGGCCGGCCGTGCAGTGAAGATACGGCGCATTGCTGGGGCGGAGCACGAGACGCCCCGGGACAGCCCATCGACGTCTGCCTGCCATCGCCCGACCGGTCCGCTCAAGCCGCCCGCGGCTTGTTCACCGTCGCGATACGATCGAGAATCTTGCCGAGATCGCGCTTCGCGATCTGGACGTCGTAGTCGGTCTGCAGATTGAGCCAGAGCTCCGGCGTCGTGTCGAGCGCCTTGGCGAGCCGGAGCGCGGTGTCGGCCGTGATGCCGGTCTGCTCGCTGGCAATGCGCTCGATCCGTGTCCGCGGCAGGCCGCACACTTTGGCGAGGGCACCGGCGGACATCTCGAGCGGAATGAGGAATTCCTCGCGCAGAACCTCCCCGGGGTGCATGGGCTTGAGTTTCTTGGTCATCGCAGCGTCCCTTCTCGTGATAGTCCACGACTTCCACCTCCGCGGGGCCTTCTGCCGTCCAGACGAAGCACACCCGGAACTGATCGTTGATGCGGATCGAATGCTGTCCGTGGCGATCTCCAACGAGCGCCTCGAGGCGATTGCCGGGAGGCGATTTCAAGTCGCCGAGATCGGCCGCGGCGTTGAGGTAGCGCAGCTTCCGACGAGCCACCTTGACCAAATCGGACGGAAAGCCTTTCGGGCTTTCGCCATTGAACACGGCTTCGGTGATTTGCCCCGGAAGCTTCTGATCATGGCGGATATGTATCAGTTGATGATACATCGTCAAGCGACCGCTTAGTCCCTGCTGCGGCGGAGCGCTCACTGACCGGCGCTCGACCATGCATCGAACGCGCCGATCGGCGTTCGGAAAAAAGCGGCTTGCGCTACCCGATCGCCGCGTGTAGATGGCGCCTGTCGCGAAAAGCGGCCGTTGCCTGCGGCCGAGTACAAGCCGTCCATCTGCCGTTCTGGCATGGACCGGCCCAGCGTCTCCCACACATCAATCGCCTGACCGATCGTCAGGCTCCAGCGAGCGGTCGCGCGTATCTGCGCCATCGGCTCGCGTGGACCGGAGCGCGCCATGACCAGGGCTGTTGCCGTCATCTATCTGACCATCGTGCTCGATGCCGCCGGCATCGGGCTGATCTTTCCGATCCTGCCGTCGCTGCTGCACGACGTGACGCACGCCGACAACGTGGCGTCCCTTCTCGGCGTCATGACGGCGCTCTACGCCGCGATGCAGTTCATCTGCGCGCCGGTGCTGGGCTCGCTGAGCGATCGGCTCGGCCGGCGCCCGCTGCTGCTGGTCTCGCTGGCCGGCGCCATCGTCAACTACCTGTTCCTGGCCGCTGCGTCCGATCTCTGGATGCTCCTGCTCGGCCGCGCCATCGCCGGCGTCACCAGCGCAAACGTCTCGGTGGCCACGGCCTACATCACTGACATCTCTGCCGAGGAGGAGCGAGCCCGCCGCTTCGGACTCCTCAATGCGATGTTCGGCATGGGATTCATCATCGGGCCCGTGCTCGGCGGCGCGCTCGGCGACCATTGGCTGCGGCTGCCGTTCGTCGCGGCGGCGGTATTGAACGGATGCAACGTCGTGCTGGCGTTGCTGATGCTGCCGGAGACGCGACCACCGGACCCTGGCAGGATCGAGATCGCGGTCCTCAACCCGCTGCGGCCATTGCGCTGGGTGCTCGCCGTCAAGAGCCTGCTGCCGGTGGTTCTCCTCTTCTTCCTGTTCAGCGCGACCGGCGAGGCCTATGGCGTCTGCTGGGCGCTGTGGGGTGGCGACACCTTCCACTGGAGCGGTCTTTGGATCGGCCTGTCGCTCGGCGCCTTCGGCGTGTGCCAGATGCTGGCCCAGATGTTCCTTCCCGGTCCGGCGGTGAGATTGCTGACCGAGCGCGGCGCCATTCTGACCGGGGTGACCTGTGTCTGCACGGCTCTCACGGCCATGGCGTTCGCCAGGCAGAGCTGGATGGTGTTTGGCGCCATGCCGCTGTTCGCCCTCGGCGGCATGGGCATGCCGGCCCTGCAGTCGCTCGCCACCCGGCAGGTCGACGAGAATTTACAGGGCCAGTTCCAGGGCGTGCTCGCCGCCACCGTCAGCCTCGCCTCGATCGTTGCGCCGCTCGGCTTCTCGAGCCTGTACTTCGCCGTCAGGGAGCAATGGCCCGGGGCGATCTGGCTGTCGGTCGTCGCCATCTACGCGGTCGCCATTCCCGTCGTTGTCACCCTGCGCCCGGCCAAGCCGGCGTCCGTGCCCTGATGTCTCGAACCGATCACCTGCGCCGCACTTGTGTCGGGACCTCTCAGTTCGCGGTGATGCTGTGCAGGTGCAGGGCCATCATGGCGTCGTAGTGGGAGTTGCCGGCATAGGAGTCGTGGACCGCCGCTTCCTGCATCAGGCCGCTGGCATGGGCGCTAGAACCGGCATTGGCGTCGGCCGCATCGGCCTGCGCGTTCGCCAGGACCTGCGCGGCGCCTGCGGCGTCACCGAGCTTGGTCAGGCTGGCGGCGGTCTCGGCCGCCACCGCCGAGGCGATGGCGGCGGCCTGCGCCGGCGTCTGCACCGGCGCGGCGACGCCTGCGGCCTGCGGGATCTGGGCCAGCAGCGCCTGCGTGTCGGGAGTCTTGATGTTGTAGCCGAGCGTCTCCAGCACCACGAGATCGATCGGCGACAGCGTCTGCGACGTGGTGGGGTTGTAGAACTCGTTCAAGGGATCGCGCGCGCCCTGGATGCCGGTGTTGAGGAAGTCGGCCGGGTCGGACATCTGGCCGTAATCGGCGATCTTGGTCACGCCGCCGTCGAGCGAGAAATAGGCGGGAGGGCCGGCGGCGATGTTGTTGTTGATCAGATGCTGTCCCGGCTTGGTGAAATCGAACAGGTCGAAGATGTCGAGATTGCCCGGCGACGGTACGCGCCCGAGCGCATGCGACAATTCGTGCAGCGCGACGCCGACCAGGGACTGAGTCGGGATGTCGGTGTTGAAGATGGCGAAGCCGTCCTCCGTCGTCGTGTTGTTTGGATCGATCAGCCCGAGCACCTTGGCCTGCGCGTTGGCGACGAACACCTGGGAATGGCCCTGCACCGCCCTGGTCGTCGGCAGATTGTCGAACACGGTGTCCCCGGCCGCCGCGTGATCCTGCAGATCGGCTCGGAGCTGCGTGTAGTTGGCGAGCACGCCGTTGCTGACATTGGCGCCGGCGCCGCCGCCGGTGCCGGCGAAATCGATCGCGAGGTTCACCGTGGCCTGATCGGTGATCGCCGAGGACAGGATCGCCGCCGCCTGCTCGACGCCGGCGCGGAAGCTTTCGGGCGCAGCCGCAGCGGCGGCATCGAAGGTGAGGTTGAAGGTCAGACCGCCGGTGTGAACCGCGACGGTCTCGGAGCCGTCGGCATGCACCACCGGATCCGACACCGCGCCGGGCGGCAGCACGAACGGCGAGGCGGCCGCGGCCGTGTTGGTGGTCGTGGTCTTCGCCGCCGCGGCCGGGTCCGGCATCATGAGGCCCTCCGAGCTCAGTCCGAGCTGGTCATAGGTCAGCGTGTTCATCAGACGGACTCCTCGATCATGGCCCCCGCGTCCCCAGCTGCGAGGCGTTCGCAAGCCGCGACCATCATCGGCAAGTGAGTGAAAAGTCTGACGCGGCCGGACCCTCTTCGCGGCAGCCGCGCCATGGTTTGGATGCGGCCGGGAAGCCCCGCCATGCTCCTGCCGCGCTGGTCACGCGCGGCGAATGACGGCAATCTGCGGCAGGCGTCCGCCACAGATCGATCCAACATCATCATCGAGAGCCTCCCCATGAAGATGCGCCCGCTCGGCCGGTCCGGCCTCAACGTTCCGCCCCTCTGCTTCGGCTGCAACGTGTTCGGCTGGACGGTGGACGAGGCAGCCTCGTTCCGCCTGCTCGACAAGGTGCTGGAGTCCGGGCTCAACTTCCTCGACACGGCGGACGTCTATTCGCGCTGGGTGCCCGGCCACACCGGCGGCGAGTCCGAGACCATCATCGGCAAATGGATGAAGCTGCGCGGCAACCGCGATCGCGTCATCCTCGCCACCAAGGTCGGCATGGACATGGGCGACGGCAAGGTCGGGCTGAAGGACGACTACATCGCGCGCGCGGTGGAGGATAGCTTGCGCCGGCTGCAGACCGACGTGATCGACCTCTACCAGTCGCACAAGGACGACGAGGCGACGCCGCAGGAGGAGACGCTGGCGGCCTATGACAGGCTGATCAAGGCCGGCAAGGTGCGGGTCATCGGCGCCTCGAACTTCTCGGCGGAGCGGCTGCAGGCCGCACTCGACATCTCCAAGGCGAACAACCTGCCGCGCTATGAGAGCCTGCAGCCGGAATACAGCCTCGCCGAGCGCGCATCCTACGAAGGCGCGCTGCAGCGCGTCTGCGAGGACAACGGCGTCGGCGTCATCACCTTCTTCTCGCTGGCCGCCGGCTTCCTCACCGGCAAGTACCGCTCGGAGGCCGATTTCGGCAAGAGCCCGCGCGGCCAGCGCAGCATACCGAAATACTTGAACGAGCGCGGCATGCGCATCGTCGCCGCGCTGGATTCGGTCGCGAGGGAGACCGGAGCGCAGCAGGCCTCGATCGCGCTGGCGTGGCTGCTGGCGAAGCCCTCGGTGACGGCGCCGATCGCCAGCGCCACCAGGCCCGAGCAGGTCGACACCCTCGTGGCGGCGACGCAGCTCGCGCTGACCGCGGACCAGGTCGCGCGGCTCGACGCGGCGAGCGCGTGAGCGCACACGAACAGCGTCATCATTCAACCAGGCGTGCGGCGTTTCGACACGCACGCAGGACGGTCGTTCTCCACCGGACACGGCCTGTGATCGAGGACAGGGCGCTGCCGACAGCTGTCCTCGCACGCGATCACGCTCCTGCACCGCATTTTCAGCACAGCCGTGCAGCGGGCCGGGCGACTTTGCAGCATTTCGCGGATCGTCACCTCGCGGCCAAACTTCGGCCGGGATCGAACTGCTAAGTCCACCTCTAATTTAGAATGTATCGAGGAAGCGTTCGGTGAATCGTGTCGCGCGCGTAGCTGTTGGCGCATTCGTCTTTGCATCGGTTCTGTCATCCCTCGTGGCGCCGACCGGCAGCGCCCGGGCGCAGCAATCACCGCAGCGCGCGCCGGCCGGCGCCCCGGTGGGCACGCTGCCGGACCGCGAGGCGCTGAACTCCGGCACCGTCACCGTGATCACCGCGCCGATCGGCGGGCCGATGTCGGTGATGGGCTCCGACATGGCAGCGGTGCTGGATGATGGCGAGAGCCTGCGCGTGCTGCCGATCCTCGGCAAGGGCTCGGCGCAGAACCTCATCGACATCGTCATGCTGAAGAACATCGACATGGGCTTCGTCGCCACCGACGCGCTGGAATTCGTCAAGACGGAATACAACATTCCGGACATCGCCCAGCGCGTGCGCTACATCGCGAAGCTGTTCCACAACGACGTTCACATCATCGCGCGGCGCGAGATCCGCTCGCTCGCTGATCTCAACGGCAAGCGCGTGTTCGCCGAGCGCTCGATCGGCCTCCCGGCGGCGCGCACGATCTTCCGGCGGCTCGGCATCCAGGCCGACATCGATTCGCAGACCGACCCGACCGGCGGCCTGCAGAAGCTGATCGACGGCCAGGGTGATGCCTGGATCGCCTCGGTGTCGAAGGACGCGCCGATCATCAAGGGCATCAAGAACGAGGGCGGCAGGCTGCATCTGCTGCCGGTCCCGTATGACCGCGTGCTGCAGGACATCTATCTGCCGACGACGTTCTCGTCGGAGGAATATCCCAACCTGGTGCCGCCGGGCACCAAGGTCGACGCGGTCGCGGCCTCCACCGTGCTGATGGTCTACAACTGGCCGGAGAACAGCGAGCGCTATCGCCGCACCGCGCGGTTCGTCGACGCGCTGTTCGGCAAGATCCAGGTGCTGCAGTCGCCGCCGCGGCATCCGAAATGGCGCGACACCGTGCTGTCGGCGCCGGTGCAGGGCATGATCCGCTTCAAGGCGGCGCAGGAATGGCTCGACGGCGCCCGCGCGATGCAGTCGCCGGGCCAGGACGCCAACCCGGCCGAATTCCGCAAGTTTCTCGACGAGCGCAAGGCGCAGGCGCGGATGTCGCCGGACGAGGCCGCGAGACTCTACAGCGACTTCCTAAAGTGGCAGCGCAGCAGGGAGCCACGCTGAGCACCGAACCGCCGGAAGCGACGTCCCGGCGTCAGGAGGGCGGCAGCAATCCCGCCTGCTCGGCCGTGCGCCGGACGGCCGGCAGGGCCGCATTCGCAGCGCCGCCGTGCTGAGGCGCGGCGCGCGCGAAGCTCAGCTCGACCGTGGTGCCGCCGCCCGGCGTCTCGCGCAGCGCGACGCGGCCCTGATGCGTCGCCATGACCTGCGACACGATCGAGAGCCCGAGCCCCATGCCTTCGCCGCGGGCGTGGCCGCGCTCGAACGGCTGCAGCAGGCGTTCGGGCTGATCGGATTGCAGGCCGGGCCCCGAATCGATCACGCGCAGGCGGGCAGCGGAGTCGACCTCGACCAGGATGGGACCGCCCGCGCCAGCATGCGCGACCGCATTCCTGATCAGGTTCGAGAGCGCGACCGCGATCGCGGGCTCCGAGCCGCGGATCCGGACCGACGCATCGCAGCCGGCGAAGCCGATCTCAAGCCCTGCCTGCAGCGCCATCGGCACGTGCTCGGCGGTGACGCGCCGCGCCAGCGCGACCAGGTCGATCTCGCCCGGCTCGTCCGGCTCCATCGAGATCCGCGCCAGTTGCAGCAGCATGGTGACGATCGACGACAGCTTCTGGTTCTCGCCGACGAGCTTCGCGCGCAGGCCGGCATCCGGCACCGCCTCCAGCATGGTGCGGGCGTTGGTCAGCGGCGTCCGCAGCTCATGGGCCGCGTTGGACAGGAAGTTGCGCTGCGCCTCGGCGGCGTGGTCGATGCGCGTCAGGGCACGATTGAAGGCGGTGACCAGCGGCAGCAGTTCGGCCGGCGCGTCGCGCTCGGGCAGCCTTCGGCCGTCGGGCACGCCGTCGATCATCTCGGCCGCGCGCGCGACCGCGCGCACCGGACGCGCGATCAGCGTCGGCACGAACAGCAGCGCCGCCAGCACCGTCGCGACCAGGACCAGGATGATCGGGAGCGCGACGATCGTCGCATCGGTCAAGGTGCCCATCATCAGTTGCGTCGACGTGTAGGCGACGCCGCCGGTCTCGATCCAGACCTCGCCGACCGGCGTATTCCGGACCGCCGTCATCCGTTTCAGGCGCCTCGTCTCGCCGTCGATCGCATAGGCCAGGAAGCTGGTGCCGTCCTGCGAGGACGGCCCCTTGTGCGGCCGCCATTTCGGAATCGGCCCATAGCTCACCTCGCCGCTCTTGTCGGAGACGACATACCAGAACGTCGGGAATTCCTGCATGATCGTATCGAGGCGGGGCGTCTGCTTGACGAGCAGCCGGCCGCCGGCATCGCGGGCCACGGCCCCCTTCAGCGCGTCGGCGACGTCGGCCGCACCCCAGGTGCCGTCATCGTCGCCGCCGAAGCGGATCAGCAAGGCGGCGGCGCAGATCAGCATGATCGTGGTGACGACCGCGATCAGCGTCGCGGAGAGCAGCGTGATCGAGCGCCGGATGCGGCTGAGCTTCTGCCACCTCATCTGCGTCACTCGCCGCTGAGGAGATAGCCGAGGCCGCGCACCGGCCTGATCGTGGCCTTGCAATTGGCCTCGCGCAGGCGGCGCCGCAGCCGCGACACATGAGCCTCGATCGCGTTCGACTGGATCTCGTCCTCGAAGCCGTAGGCTGCGGTCTCCAATGTCTCGCGCAGCACCACCCGCCCGCTGCGGCGAACCAGCGCCTCGAGGATCGCAAGTTCGCGCCTGGGCACCACGATCGGCGCCTCGTCGACGCAGACCGCACGGTTGACGATGTCGAAGCCCAGATTGGCGATCGAGACCATCGCGCCGCGGTCGAGAAACAGACGGCGCAGCACCGCCCGCGCCCGTGCCACCAGTTCGATGGGTTCGAATGGCTTGGCGACATAGTCGTCCGCGCCCTCGTCGAGCGCACGTGCGATGTCGGCGGGATCGTCGAGCGCCGTCAGCACCACGGTCGCGGGGCTCGGCTTCTGCTGCCGCAGATCCGGCAGCAGCGCCAGCCCGTCGCCGTCCGGAAGACCGCGGTCGATCACCACGAGCTCGAAATTGCGCACCGCGATCGCCGCCCGCGCCTCGTCGAGCGTCGTGACGATGTCCGACGAGCCGAACGCCGTCGCGAGTGCATCCCGCAGCCAGAGCCCGAGCTGGGGATCATCCTCAACGACCAGAACGCGCACGCCATCCTCCCGCATCACCGACAATCGGCTGTTCCTATCATTACGGACGGATTACAATAGGATTACGTGGCGGCGTTCTGGTACCGTTGTTTTTCGTGGCTCAATCGAAGTTGACTGGTTCTGACAAGGCCGATTGCACGCCTGTCGCGACATCTCCGATTGCAAGCTGAACGGTTTCTCGGCCGGCGCGATTGCAGTCGCATGACGGGCTAGGCCGCGGACATCCGATTTTCCATCAGCCGGCAGGCCGGTAACGTCAGCCTTTCGTAATCGTCTTGGCCGAGACTGGCGCGCTCAAACACGCGCCGAGGATTCGCCCGCATGAAGCCTGCCGCATGATCGACCGGACATACCGGGCGATCCGCCATTCCTAATCGGCCGGGGGCGTCGATCGCGCGTCACATCCGTTGCCTCATCATTGATCGACATCGACATGTTCTATGACTTTGCGTTCTCGACCGTCGCCGAACGGTCGGACTGTCATCCGGCGGCCTGGCGTCGTCCATTCCTGCGCTGGCTGGACGGCATCGAGGCCGGCTGGGCCGTGCCGCTGCTGCTGGCGTGCTTCGTGGCCGTGTGGACGGTCTATCTTTCGATCGCCTATGCCGGTGCCGGCCTGCATCCTGACGTGATCGAGACCTGGACGTTCGGGCGGACGTTCGCCTGGGGCTACGACAAGCATCCGCCGCTGATGGGCTGGATCGCCGGCGCCTGGACCGCCGTCTTCCCGCTTTCCGACTGGTCGTTCCACCTGATGGCGATGACCAATGCGGCGCTGGCGCTGTGGTTCGTCGATCTCGTCTCGCGCCGCTTCGTCGGCGGCGACAAGCGGGTGATCGTGCTGCTGCTGCTGATGCTGACGCCGGCCTATCAGTTTCACGCGCAGCGCTTCAACGCCAACTCGGTGCAGCTGGCGACGTGGCCGCTCGCCACCTACTGCTTCCTGCGCGCGTTCGAAACGCGAACGACGTCCTGGGCTGCCGCCGCGGGCCTGACGACCGCACTCGCCGTGCTCGGCAAGTACTACTCGATCTTCCTGGTGATGAGTTTTGCCTTCGCCGCCATAGCGCATCCGCAGCGGCGCGCCTATTTCACGTCGGCTTCACCATGGATCTCCACGGTCGCCGGCCTCGCCGCGCTGTCGATGCATCTCGACTGGCTGGTCGGACATGACGCCGCGCCCATCCAGCACGCGCTGATGCACGCGCGCTCCACCCTGGCAACGTCGTCGCGGGATGCCCTGTTCTTCCTCTTGGGGCTCGCAGCCGCGATGGCCGTGCCAGCCGTCACCTGGCTGATCGTCGCCGGCGCCAGGATCAGGTCCTTCGCCACGGAGATGACCACGCTGAACGACGGCCTCCGGCTGTTGTCGTACATCGCCATCGGCACGGTCGGCCTGCCCGTCGTCAACGCGCTGATCATGGGGACCGACCTGCCATCGCTGTGGGCGCTGCAGGGACTGTTCCTGTTCGTCGTGGTGGTCGTCTGCGGCGCAAGCTATCCGATTGCCCGCTTCCACACCGTCAACATCGCGGTGCTGACGGCCGGGATCGCCGTCCTGGCCGCGATCGTCGCGGCGCCGCTGCACGCCTTCTACCGCAACCGGCACGGCTATGAGGAAGGCCGCACCTTCTACCAGCAGACTGCACAGGAAGCGACGCGGCTATGGCGGGATCTGACAGGAACACCGCTCGCGCATGTCGGCGGCACCGAGAGCCTTGCGCTCGCGACCGCCTTCTACAGCGCTGACCATCCCGCTTACGGTCTGCCCATCTCAGCCCACAAGACCGGTGCGGACTCTGGCAGCGAAGGCTGGATTTCGCTGTGCTTTCGCGACCAGGCGGATTGTATCGGCGCCGCGGAAGCGGCGGCCGCCCGATCCGGCAACTACGTCAGGCGTGAGTTCACGGTGCAGGCGCGGCTGCTCGGCTGGACGGGTTGCACACGAACGGTGGTGGCCTTCCTGGTGACACGGCCGAGCGAACCATAGGGCTGACGCAACGAAGGACGCGCAACAGCGTCAACGGATCCGAGCATACAGATAAAAAGCAAGGCCCCGCATCGGCGGGGCCTCGCATCGTATGCTCGGGCGGCGGTCTCAGTCGTTGTCCCAGGAGCCGTCGGAATAGCCGTCGCGGTAGCCGGACAGATAGCCGTCGCCATAGTTGCCGTAGTCCGCGTCATACTCATAGACGCGGTGACCACGATAGACGACCCGGGGCGGCGGATAGTCCTCGTAGCTGTCGACATAGGTCGGCGCGGAACGGGCGGTTGCCGCAGACCCGATCAGGGCTCCGATCGCCAGACCGCCGACGACGCCGGCGGCGACCGCCGCTCCGCGATTTCCGCCGGCGTTGGCCGGCGTGGCGATCGTGCCCGCGATGGTCGAGGCCACGATCATGAGCGCGCAAATTCGTTTCATTGGGTTCTCCTTGCGATCGGCTCAGCCGTCGTTGCGGGAGACTCGTGGCTGCGGCTTACAGCATCATTACAAACGGCGCAGCGAGAGTGTGAGCGCGAGCGTGACGCCAGGTCCATCATGGCAGGCCGTTCGGACGTGTGGGGCTGGGACACAAACCGAACGGCCCACTCACTGGACTCCGACGACGTTCGAAGCCATGCGGCGCCAGCTCATGATGGAAGGTGCCGCAGGTGGGACGGAGCCGACCTGATCTGGTCGGGCTTCAGGGCTGCGACGCCGCTCCAATGTCTTTCCGATCGGGCATCACATCGAGAGACGGCGAGCATTGGCTCATCATGCCCCGCTGTCGATGGTGAAACCGATATGATGTCGGTCGTAAGGACGCTTCGGAGTTAGCGTCACGCGCCTTACCGCAGGATTACAGTCCGACGCAGACGAGCCGGGCATCTCATCAGTGCATGACCGGGAACAATTCCCGCGCGTTTGAACAGCCGGCTTCGACGTGATGGACGACGACGAGCCAGGCAGCGCGCTACTGCCCTCCACACGCCAACTGTTTCGCCTGCGCAGCGGCGATGTCGTTCCGTTTGAGCTACAGCGTCGGAAGCATCGACGTCCGCCGCATGCGCGCCCAGGAAATTGCGCAATTCCGCCGACGTGCGCGTGACAAGCCGAGCGTTGCACAGTTCGCCCAGTTCCGTGCGACGCGAAAGGAAATCGGCAGGCGTCGCGCTCGAATTGTTGTGCGGCTCCACTGCCATCTGCTAGGGAGTGCGGCATCGCGCGATCAGCCGGTTGGGAGAGTGGGTGTCTCTGACACGCGAACGAATCGAAGGTCTCGCGCCTGATCAGGCCTCACTCGCCGCGGCGTTGAAGCTGGTGAAGCCGGCCAACTGGCCGGTGCTGGCGGCGAGCAGCGATGCCGAGGTGCTGTGGGGCGAATGCCAGGGCTCCGGCGCGACACCGTATCGCGTGGTCACCGCAGCCGAAGGCAGCGGCTACAAATGCACCTGCCCCAGCCGCAAGTTTCCCTGCAAACATGTGCTGGCGGTGCTGTGGCTGCGGGTCGACAAGCCGGAGCGGTTCGAGACCACCAGCCCGCCGCAATGGGTCGACGACTGGAGCGCGCGGCGGCGCGGCTCGAGCGGCCGCGCGCCGGGCAAGCCGAAGCCGGAGGGCGATGATGCGGGCGCGCCGCCTTCGCTCGATGCTGCGCTGGCAGAGACCGCGACGATTGCTCCCGCCGATCCAAAGGCTGTGGCGCGCGCCGAGGCCCAGCGCGAGCGCATCAGGGCCGAGCGCGAGGCCGCGATCCTCGCCGGGCTCGACGAGCTGGAGCGCTGGATCGCTGATCAGCTCAACCAGGGCCTTGCCGATTTCGCCACCCGCGCCGCATCCGCCACGCGCACGCTGTCGACACGGCTGGTCGATGCCAAGGCCGGCGGCCTCGCTGCGCGGCTCGATCAGCTCTCGTCCGAACTGTTTCGTGTCGGCGAGGAGCGCCGCGCCGATCTCGCCATCGAGCAACTCGGCGCGATGACCCTGATCGCCTCGGCCTACCGGCATCAGGACCGACTGCCGGCGCCGCTGCGCGAGGATGTCCGACGCGCGGTCGGCTGGTCGCTGCGCCGCGAGGAGCTGCTGGCGGATGCCGCGGCGCCGCGCGCAAGCAGCGTGTGGATCGTCGCCGCCAACCTGTCCGAGGTGCAGCCGGACAAGCTGCGCAGGCTGGAGACATGGCTCGTCAACACGGGCGATGACCCCAGCCAGCCGCGCGCCGCGGTGCTGGTCGATTTCGTGCCGGTGTCCGGCGGCGGCGCCGGATTTCCGTTCGCGCCCGGGGAGACCATCGACGGCGAGGTCGTGTTCTATCCGTCGGCCGCGCCGTTGCGCGGGCTGCTGGCGAGCCGCAAGACCGCAGCGACCGCGACCTGGCCGCGGCCGCTGCCCGGGCTCGCACCAGCGCTGCAGGACTACACCGCGCGGCTCGCCGCGCTGCCGTGGCTCGATCGCTGGCCGCTGCTGCTCGCGGGCGTCACGCTGCACACCGCCGGCAAGGGTGCGCTCGCCATCGCCGACAAGGCCGGAGATGCGATCGCGGTGGAGCGCAGCCAGTTCGACCAGCTGACGCCGCTGCTCGGCCTCGACGACCTGTCGCTGCTGTGTCTGTGGGACGGCCGCATTGCGCAGGTGCTCGCCGCCGAAACGGCGCTCGGCCGCTGGCATCACGAGGGCTGACGATGGCGAGCGCAATTGATCCCCAGAGCCATGCCCGCCTGCGCCAGTCCTTCCTGCTTGGCCTGGTGCGGCAGCCCTTGACGACCCCGCCTGCGCTGGCCGAGCTGTTGCCGCAAGGACGCGAGCCGGCGCTGCCGCTGCTGGCGCTGGCCGCGCAATGGCAGCGCTTTGCCGGCGCGACGGCGCCTGTCGCCGATCCCCTGGCGGATGCCGCCCTGCGGCTGCACCAGGACGCGCGGCCCATCCTGCCCGAACCGGCGCGGCGCGCGCTCAGGGCCCTGGCACGCAGCGTCGAGAAGTCGCTGGCGTCGAGCGCCCTGCCGCTCGCGCTGCGCCGTGTCCAGGCCGCCGGCTGCATCCGTTCGATCTGCCGGATCTCGTGCCGCACATCAAGGCCAATGCCGAGGACCAGGGCCTCGCCGAGCGCGCCTATCTGGCGCTGATCGCCTCCGACGCCGATGACGATGCGACGAAGGGCCTGTTCTTCGAACGCATCACCATCGAAAACTGGACCACCTTCCCGAAGGCGCAGCGGCGCGCCTTCGTCGCGGAGCAGCGCCGCAACAATCCTGCCGACGGCCGCGCGCTGATCGAATCGGTGTGGAAGAGCGAGCCCGCACCGGTCCGCGCTGCGCTGCTCGATGCGCTGATGGTCGGCCTCGGCCCCGACGACCAGCCGTTTCTGGAGAGCCTGAGCGCCGATCGCGCCGACAGCATCAAGCAGATCGCCGCACAGCTCCTCACGCGCATCGCCGAACGCGCCCAGCGCGGCACCCGGCTGACCGAGGCCGCGCAATGCTTCCAGCGCGCGGGCTCGTTCCTCGCCAAGATCGGCCTCGGCTCGGCATCGACAGTGACCTTCAAGCTGCCGGCCGACGGCCTGAAATGGCAGGAGGCCGAGGCGTTGCGCGAGCGACTGTTCGGCGGACTGCAACTGACCGCTCTCGCCCGGGCGGTCGGCGTGTCGCCCGAGGCGCTGATCGCCGCACTGCCGCCATCCGAGCACCGCGTGCTCATGCTGTTGATGGATGCCGCCGCAGCCGAGGGCGACGACGACACCGTGCTGCGCATCATCGGCGCGCGCCTCTGCGGCGGCGACGCGCTGCACGGATATGCGCTGATGTCGCTCGCGGCGAAGGCCCGCCAGCCGCTCGCAGCGCAGGTCGCCGAACGCGTGCTGGCGTCACCGGCCTGGCAGAAGGCGATCCAGGACCTCGCCGATGCGACCACGCCGGCGGCGCAGAAGGACGACGGCCGGCTGGTGCTCATGGCTGCGCTGATGCCGCGCGCGACGATGCCCGCCTTCATCGCCACGCTCACCCCGCTGTCCCCCGCCACCGCGCGGGCGGCCAAGGATTTCGCCGACCTCGTTCTCGCGTTGCCGACGTAACGCGCAATCAAAATGTCCGGAGCACACCCATGACAAATGCCGATGCGAGCCCGACCGACGGCCAGTTGCGCCGCTCCGCGGAAGCATTGCATGCCCACGAGCTCGAGGCGCTGGCGCAAGAGGACACGCGGGCGCGGCCGGCACAGTGGCGGCTGTCGCCGCAGGCGGTCGTGACCTATCTGATGGGCGGCCGCACCAAATCGGGGGTCGAGATCACGCCGAAATATATCGGCAACCGCCGGCTGATCGAGACCGCCGTGGCGACGCTCGCGACCGATCGCGCGCTGCTGATCCTGGGCGTGCCCGGCACCGCGAAATCGTGGGTCTCCGAACATCTCGCCGCCGCGATCTCCGGCTCGTCCGAGCTGATCGTGCAATGCACCGCCGGCACCGACGAGAACCAGATCCGCTACGGCTGGAACTACGCGTTGCTGCTCGCCAAGGGCCCGTCGCGCGAAGCCATGGTGGCGACGCCCTTGATGCGCGCGATGGAGGCGGGACGGATCGTGCGCTTCGAGGAGCTGACGCGCATGCCGTCGGACGTGCAGGACACGCTGATCACGGTGCTGTCGGAGAAGCTGATGCCGATCGCGGAGATCAACGACGCCGTGCACGCCCGGCGCGGCTTCAACATGATCGCGACGGCGAATGCGCGCGACAAGGGCGTCAATGAATTGTCCTCGGCGCTGAAGCGGCGCTTCAATGTGGTGGTGCTGCCGCTGCCCGCCGACCTGGATGAAGAGGTCAAAATCGTCACCAAGCGCGTGGGCGAGATCGGCGGCGGGCTGGAGCTGCCGAAGATCGCGCCCGCCGACCAGGAGATCATGCGCATCGTCACGGTGTTCCGCGAGCTGCGGGACGGCCAGACGCTCGACGGCCGGCTCAAGCTGAAGTCGCCGTCCGGCTCGCTGTCGACGGCGGAGGCCATCGCGGTGACGATCGGCGCCTGGGCGGAGGCCGGCCATTTCGGCTCCGGCGTGATCGATGCGCAGAGCATGGCTGCCAACATCGTCGGCGCCATCGTCAAGGATCCGGTGCAGGACAAGGTCGTGCTGCAGGAATATCTTGAAACCGTGGTGCGCGAGCGCAAGCCATGGGCCGATCTCTACGGCGCGATCCGCGAAGTGATGTGACGTGGCCGCAGCTTCGCCCGATCGCCTGCACCTCCTCGGCATCCGTCATCACGGACCCGGCTCGGCACGCGCCGTGCTGGCGGCGCTCGACGCGGCCGATCCCGCGGTCGTGCTGATCGAGGGACCGCCGGATGCCGATGAGCTGATCTCCTTCGCCGCATCGCCGGCGATGGTGCCGCCCATCGCCTTGCTGGTGCATGCGCAGGACGATGCGAGCAACGCCAGCTTCTTTCCGTTCGCGGTGTTCTCGCCGGAATGGCAGGCGATCCGCTGGGCGCTGGCGAAGCAGCGACCGGTCCGCTTCATCGATCTGCCGGCATCGCATCGGCTGGCCGAACGGGCCAAGGCGGCGAAGCCGGAGAGCGATGAAGGCAAGGCCACGCCGGAGGACGCCAACGCGGCTGCGCAGGAGCAGCCCGAGGCCACCGATCCGGAGCTGGCACAGATCCGGCGCGATCCGCTGGCCTATCTCGCGACGCTCGCCGGCTATGACGACAGCGAGTCCTGGTGGAACGCGATCGTCGAGCAGGGCACGCATGGACCGGAGATCTTTGCGGCGCTGGAAGCTGCCATCGCGGCGTTGCGCGAGACGATCGATCCCCTGCCCTATCAGCCGGCCGATGAAGCCCGCCGCGAGCTGCGCCGCGAAGCGCACATGCGCCTGGAAATCGCAGCGGCGCTGAGCGCGCAGGACGGCACGGTCGCCGTTATCTGCGGCGCCTGGCACGTGCCGGCGCTGCGCAAGAAGGTCGCGCTGAAGGATGATCGCGCATTGCTGAAGGGATTGCCGCAGATCAAGGTGACCGCGACGTGGGTGCCCTGGACCGAGACGCGGCTCGCCGCGAGCTCCGGCTATGGCGCCGGCGTGATCTCGCCCGGCTGGTACGCGCATCTCTGGCAAGGATTGCAGCACGGTCAGATCGCCGCGCTCGACGCTACCGGCTTCACGACCCGCTGGCAGGCGCGCGTCGCCGAACTGTTGCGCCGGAATGGCCGGCCGGCATCGACGGCCTCCGTGATCGAGGCGTCGCGGCTGGCGATCACGCTGGCCGCGTTGCGCGACGTCGCTTTGCCGGGACTGGCCGAGATGCGCGAGGCGAGCCTTGCCACGCTTTGCGAAGGCGAGACGGCGCCGTTCCGCCTGATCGAGCAGCAGCTCATCATCGGGCAACGTGTCGGCGAGATCGACGACAGCGTGCCGCAGATGCCGCTCGCCGCCGATCTCGCGCGCTGGCAGCGCAAGCTGAAGCTGAAGCCCGAGGCGCTCGACACCGACATGGCGCTCGACCTGCGCAGCGAGGCAGGGCTTGCCAAGTCGCAGCTCCTGCATCGCCTCGCGCTGATCCAGGTGCCGTGGGGACGGTTGCAGGGATCGGGACAGAGCCGCGGCACGTTTCGCGAGAACTGGCGGCTGCGCTGGGAGCCGGAATTCTCGGTTCGTCTGGTCGAGGCGCTGGTGCACGGCACGACCGTCGCGCAGGCCGCAGGCAACGCCGCCGTCACCCACGCACAGGCGGCGACCTCGTTGAACGCCGTCGCGGGCCTCGTGCGCGGCTGTCTCGAAGCGGGTCTGAGCGAGGCGGCCGAGGCGACGATCGCGCTGCTGCAGCAGCGCTCGGCTGCGACCAGCGACGTTGCCGACCTCACCGAGGCCGTGCCACCGCTCGCCGAGATCCTGCGCTACGGCACCGCGCGGGCGCTGCCGACCGAGGCGCTGCGCCTGCTGGTGACCAGCCTCGTCGAGGCGATCTGTGCCGGCCTCGTCTATGCTTGCCGCAACCTGCAAGCCGACGTCGCCGCCGATCTGCGCGGCAGGCTGGCGCGGCTCGACGTCGCGATCGGGCTGATCGAGGATCGCGGCCTGCGCGACGGCTGGAGCCGCGCGCTGCTGCATGTCGCCGCCGATGCGGCAGCGCATCCGCTGGTGAAGGGCCTGGCGGGCCGTCTGCTGTACGATCAGGGCATCGTCTCACCGGAGCAGGCCGCGCTGGCGCTGTCGCGCGCGCTCTCCCACAGCGTGCCGACCCTGGAGGCCGGCGACTGGCTCGACGGGTTTCTCGGCCAGAGCGGCCAGGTGCTGCTGCACGACCAGATGCTGCGCCGGATCATCGACGGCTGGCTGGCTGCGATCGACGACGAGGCGTTCAACAACCTGCTGCCGGTGATGCGCCGTGCCTTCGCGAGCTTCGACCGCAACGAGCGGCGGCGCCTGCTCGACGAACTGGCCAGGCAGCGGCCGCTGGCCGTCGCTTCCACTTCAGATGCGAGTCCGCTGCAGCCGCTCGCAGCGCTGTCGGCCAGCGCTGCCGGCTTCGATGCGGCTCTGCCCTTGCTGTTGACCATCCTGGGCGCCGACCGGCCGATCAAGGAGGCTAATCGATGAGCGACGACGCTGCTGCCGAGCGCAACCGCCGCTGGCGCCTCGTGCTCGGCGGCGACGACCAGGCCAGCCTGTCCGATCGCGATCGGCGGCTCGATGCGGCGCTGGCCGGACTCTATGACGCCGGCTCCGGCGGCAAGCGCGGCGGGGGCCGACGTGGCGGCCTCGGCGGCTCGGCGCCGCGCGTGGCGAGCTGGCTCGGCGACATCAGGGAGTTCTTTCCCGCGCCGGTCGTGCAGGTGATCCAGAAGGACGCGTTCGAGCGGCTCGGCCTGAAGGAGATGCTGCTGCAGCCGGAGTTCCTCGCCGCCCTCGAAGCCGACGTGCATCTCGTCGCCGACCTGATGGCGCTGCGCGCGGTGATGCCGGAGAAGACCAAGGCGACGGCGCGCCAGGTCGTCGCCAGGGTGGTGAAGGAGCTGATGGAAAAGCTCGACGCCCGCACCACCGAGACGATCCGCGGCGCGGTCGACCGCCGCCGCCGCACCCGCCGGCCGCGCGCCGGCGACATCGACTGGCCGCGCACGATCGGCAGGAATCTGCGCCACTGGCAGGCCGAGCATCGCACCATCGTGCCGGAGACATTGATCGGGCATGCGCGCGCCGCGCGCCGGACCAATCTGGAGGAGGTGATCCTCTGCGTCGACCAGTCGGGCTCGATGGGCACCTCCGTCGTCTACTCCTCGATCTTCGCCGCGGTGCTGGCCTCGATCCCGGCGATCGCGATGAAGCTCGTGGTGTTCGACACCAACATCATCGACCTCACCGAGGAGCTGGCCGATCCGGTCGAGGTGCTGTTCTCGGTGCAGCTCGGCGGCGGCACCGACATCAATCAGGCGCTGGCCTATTGCGAGCGCCTGGTCCGCGAGCCGGCGCGGACGCACATGGTGCTGATCAGCGATCTCATCGAGGGCGGCATCGCCGAGCAGATGCTGGCCCGCGCCAAGGCGCTGGTCTCGTCGGGCGTGAACCTGATCGTGCTGCTGGCGCTCAACGACGACGGCCGTCCGGCCTATGACGGCAAGCATGCCGCAATCCTGGCCTCGCTCGGCTGCCCGGTGTTCGCCTGCACGCCGCACCAGTTTCCGGAGTTGATGGCAACCGCGCTGAAGCGCCAGGACATCTGGTCGTGGGCCGCAGCACAGGACATCAAGCTGGTGCGGCCGGAGGACGGCGTCTCGGGCGTGTGAATGAAGCGCCTGGTTCTCATCTGCATCCTGCAACTCGGGCGCTATGCGGTCCTGCCCGTGGTCGGTTTGGCCGGCGGATTGCTGGTCATCTGGCTGATGCTCCTCGACGACTCCACGAGGATTGCGCTCTCGGCCTGCCACACGGCATCATGCCGGCCATGAACGACGCAGCACAGCGCGCCCACCGCGGCATCGGCCATTCGACCAATCTCGTCGGGCGTCCCTCCGCGTGGCTGGCGAGCTGTGCCTTCAACGACAGCGCGGTGCCGCTGCACATCTGGGGCGTCACGGAGATGAACCCCAGCCTGTTCACGATGCTCGACCAGGCCGAACATCTCGCCGAAGCCGGCGAAGCCTTCACCACCTACATGATGGCGATGTTCGGCCTCGATCCTGAGCAACGCGCCACGACGTCCGGCGGCCAGCGGCGTTTCCGCTCGTCCTTCCTGCGGCTGATCCAGGGCTGGGGCTTCGACAGCAACGGCCCGGAAGGCGCCGTGCTCAAGGGCTGGGTCGAGAGCCGGTTCGGCCTCGGTCCGTCCTACCACAAGGAGATCATCGAACGCGTGGCAAGCCGGGCCTGGACGACCTATGTCCAGGAGAAGATGTCGAGCCGCTTCCACAACAATGCAATCTGGGTGCAACTCGATCTGCTGTTCGAATTCTGCCAATGGGCGATCCGCCGCTTCGCCTTTCCGGACGAGACGCATCTGACGCTGCATCGCGGCGTCAATTCGTTCGACGAGCATTGGATCGTGGAGCAAACGACACGGCGCGAGGCGGTGGTCCGGCTCAACAACCTCGTCTCGTTCTCCTCCGACCGCGACACTGCGGGCTGCTTCGGCGACATGATTCTCACCGCGAGGATTCCCGTCAGCAAGATCGTGTTCTTCAACGGCCTGCTGTCGTCACATGCGCTGAAGGGCGAAGGCGAATACCTCGTGATCGGCGGCGACTACCGCGTGAGCGTCGACTATGTGTGAGCGGATCGCAGCATGACCGCGCCCGATGTCGAGGAACGCGCGAGGAGACGAGCCGTGACGACGCGCGCTGGAGACCGCCCCGGTGTGGCGTGACGTCTCCCTGACGATGTTCCTGAGCGCGCTGATTGCGCTGACGATCTGGATTGTCCTGCCGCCGCGCCGCAAGGCGAAGCGACAATCGGTGCCATTCGATCCCTCGCGAGGGTACCAAGTCTACACCCGGGAGTTCGATGTCGAAATCAGCGCCGAGGAGCTGGACGGCTTCCTGGCCGCGCTCGGCGATCCAGATCGAAGCTGGTCGAAGCGCTATCCCGCGGCAGATCCAGCGCCGTTGTTCGCGCTCGAAAATGAGTTGGCCGCGCGACCCGCGACGGACGGCGAGCCGCCTGCGTCGATCGAGGCAGACGATACCTTGGTGTCGCTGCTGATCGATCATTCCGGATCGATGCGCGGAGATCCCATTCTGTTCGCGGCCCGCGCCGCGCTGGTCGCCTCCGATCTGCTGAAGCGCATCGGCGCCAAACACGAGGTGCTCGGCTTCACCACCGCCCACTGGAAGGGCGGCCGGAGCCGGGAGAAATGGCTGAAGGACGGGCGGCCGCCTTATCCAGGGCGGCTGAACGACTTGTTGCATATCGTCTATTGCAGCGCCGACGAGACATTGACCGCGCGACACGCCGCGGCGATGCTGATCCCAGGACTTCTCAAGGAAAACATCGACGGCGAAGCCATCGCCTGGGCGTCCGCGCGCCTGCGACAACGCGCGGAGCGGTACAAATATTTGATCGTGCTGTCCGACGGCGCGCCGATGGACGACTCCACGCTGATGGAGAACGGCGAGCGCTATCTTCATCATCACCTGCCCGAGCAGATCCGCCGGATCGAGGCTGCAGGTGACATTCGGATCGCGGCGATCGGAATCGGCCACCCCGTCGACCGCTACTACGGCAGCGGAGTGATGATCGGCTCTCCCGAGGAGTTGGAGAGCACGGTGGTGGCTCGCATCGAGCGACTGTTGGCAAGTGTCTGAGACGTTCGCACGCGCCTCTGCAAACGGCTCAATCGTTCTTCGCCAGCACCTCGCGCAGCGCGTCCGTCAGCCGCGCAAGCTCCGTCTCCGAGCCGATCGTGATGCGCAGATAGTCCGCGATCCGCGGGGCGGTGAAATGGCGGACGAGCACTGCGCGCTGGCGCAAGGCTGCGGACAGCGCCTGGCCGGAATGGTCCGGATGCCGGGCGAAGACGAAATTGGCGCTGGACGGCAGCACCTCGAAGCCGAGACGAACCAGCGCAGCGGTGAGGTCGGCGCGGTTCTTCATGATGACCGAGCGCGCCTGCTGGAAGTGCGCCTCGTCCTCGATCGCGGCGATCGCGCCGGCCTGGGCGGGCCGGCCGAGCGGGTAGGAGTTGAAGCTGTCCTTGACCCGCGTCAGGCCCTCGATCAGCGCGGCATCGCCGATCGCGTAGCCGACGCGGAGTCCTGCGAGCGCGCGCGATTTCGACATCGTCTGCACCACCAGCAGGTTGGGGTAGTCGCGGATCAACGGAATCGCGGTCTCGGCGCCGAAATCGACATAGGCTTCGTCGATGACGACGGCCGCGTCGCGACGCGCTGCCGCGAGTCGCGCGATCTCGGCGCTCGGCAGCGCGATGCCCGTCGGTGCGTTCGGATTGGCAATGATCACCGGGCCGGGGCGACCGACATAATCGTCGATACGCACGCGCATCTCGGCATCGAGCGGAACGGTCGTGTAGTCGATGCCGAGCAGGCGACAGTACACGGGATAGAAGCTGTAGGTCACGTCGGGGAACAGCAGCGGCGCGGGTTGCTTCAGGAGCGCCGCGAAGGTGTGCGCGAGCACCTCGTCCGAGCCGTTGCCGACGAACACCTGCTCCGGTGAGACCTTGTGATAGGCCGCGAGCGCCTCGCGCAGCTGCGTTGCCTGCGGATCCGGATAGAGCCGCAAGGTGTCGGCAGCGGCCGCCCGTATGGCCTCGATCGCCTTGGGCGAGGGTCCGAACGGGCTCTCATTGGTGTTGAGCTTGACCAGGCCCGGGATCTGCGGCTGCTCGCCGGGCACATAGGGCGACAGCCCATGAACGAGCTCTGACCAGAAGCGACTCACGATTGTTCTCCTGCGCACCCGAGATCCGCCGATCGACGCATCGATCGGAAGCGATGGTCGTGCGAACTGAACGTGGTGTGGATCATCGGCAAATGGCGCGCCCGGAACGATTCGAACGTCCGACCCTCAGATTCGTAGTCTGATGCTCTATCCAGCTGAGCTACGGGCGCGTTTTTCGCATTTGGCAGGCTCCGGGCCAGGGGCCGGATCCCGGAAGGCCGGAGCGGCAAACGCCGGCAGGCCTCGCGAAGGGCCCCTGACTAACGGCTCGGAGACCGCTTGGCAAGGCTGGAGCGGGACATTTTGCGACCATTTTTCCGCAGACGCGCCGGCACGGTTTGGCATGGCCGGAGCGGACGGGCTCGTTCCGACACAACGGGAGTTCCGGGCTCGACGCCTGCGGCATCGCCCGCCGGAATGGCAGGTGGGCCGGTCCGGTTCAGGCGCTGGCGCGCTCGGTCCAGAAGGTCTGCAGCTCGACAGGGCGGTCAGGGATCGTGATTCGGAAGGTGGCCCCCAGGGTCCCTTCGACCAGTTGGATGTCGCCATCATGGGCCCGGACCAGTTCGGCCGCGATCGCAAGGCCCAGCCCCGAGCCGCCCGGACGACCGGCACCGCGGAAGGCCTCGAACAGGTGCTCTCGCACCTTCGCCGGGACACCAGGTCCCGTGTCCGAGACCTCCAGGATCGCCACCCCGCCCTCGCGGCGGCCGGTGATCCGGATCTGGCGCACGCCGGCATCCGCCGCGAGACTGTCCAGGGCCTGGGCGGCATTGCGCACCAGGTTGAGCAGCACGCGGAACAACTGGTCGGGATCGGCATCGATCTTCAGCCCGCGCTCGATCGCCGCGATCCAGGTGATCGAGGCATCCGGCGACAGGCCGGCGGTCTCCCGCACCTCCGCGACGACGGGCTCGACCACCACCATGCGGCGGTCCGGCGCCGGCTCCTGCACCTTGCCGTAGGACAAGGTCGACTGGCAGAACGCGATGGCGCGCTCCAGCGAGCGCATCAGCTTCGGCGCGAAGCGCTGCACCCGCGGATCGGGCACGCTGGCGAGCTGGTCCGACAGCAGCTGCGACGAGGCCAGCAGGTTGCGCAGGTCGTGGTTGATCTTGGACACGGCGAGGCCGAGCGCGGCGAGCCGGCTCTTCTGATGCAGCATCGAGACGAGGTCGCGCTGCATGTCGGCAAGCTCGCGCTCGGCGACGCCGATCTCGTCGGAACGCTGGCTCGGCACGATGATTCGCGCCACGCTCTCCGGATTTTCGTGGAAGCCGACGAGGCTCGCGGTGAGGCGCCGCATCGGCCGCACGAACAGGAAATGCAGAGCAAGATAGACCAGCGCCGCGGTCAGCACCGCCAGCAGCAGCGACACGCCGAGCAGGTTGCGCGAGAACCGGTACATCGCCTTGCGCAGCGGCTTCTCGTCGGTGACCACCTCGATGAACTGGGCCCGACCCGGCGCCGGCCCGATCACCCGCATGGTGTGATCGCCGGTCTCCGTCATCATCGTCAGCGAATTCACGATCGACGACCACGCCGTCATGTCGCGCATGTCGAAGTCGTGGTCGATCGAGGCGGGCAGGTCGGCGCTCGCGAGCAGGCGGCGCTGCTGGCCCATCTTGATGGCGACGCCGCGCGCGTTGATGGAGGTGAGGATCTGCCGCGCCAGCGAATCCGGCACCATGCCGGACGGTGCGGCGTCGAGCACCAGCGCAGCGGTATTGGCGGCCGCCAGGCGGTCGTTGAGCCGGTTGGTCCAGAAATTGGCGATCGCCGGTACGTAGATCAGCACCTCCGCGATCATCACCAGCGGAATGGTCAACAGCAGCAGCTTTCCAGACAAGCCGAGCCGGCGCGACCGTTTCGGTCGCAGACGCTCCAGGATTGGCTGGTTGTCGCTCTCGGTCACGTATCGCCCTTGTAAGAGACACCCCCACCCTTACGGGACCGCAAGATGGGACTGCACCGGAGTCCGGTCAAATTACGGATCGCTCATGTTCCGGTTTCCAAATCGTTCATAATGGAACCCAAAACTGCACGATCTCTGACATCTTCAACCCCGCCGCGCCGAGGCTATTCTTGCCTTCGTCTTGTGCGCAGGGTCTTGTGCGCAGGGTCTTGCGTTCTCGTCCTGCCTCGTGTCGTTCGCGACGCTGACCCGCGGCTGGTGACGAAGGTCTTTACGAGATCTCGGCGTCGTCGATCCCTGCACCGCCTATGACGCCTTGCCGCGATTGACGAAGGCGGGACGCTCCCTTATAAGCCGCGCCAACCGTCCGCGATGACCCGGCTCGCCCGGGAGCGGCTCGATTTCAGGGCCGGCAGCGGTCCATTTCGGGCCCGGAAGCATCACCGGACATCAATCGACATTTCAAGCAGGCAAGTTGTCAACTGGCAAATTGCCCGTCAGCGGAGAACGACCCGTGAAGCGGACTTATCAACCCAGCAAACTGGTGCGCAAGCGCCGTCACGGCTTCCGCGCCCGTCTCGCCACCACCGGCGGCCGCAAGGTCCTTGCCGCGCGTCGCGCCCGGGGCCGCAAGCGTCTCAGCGCCTGAAGCCAGGGCGTCTGTCCCGGAGATTTCCATCATGGATCGGCTACGGCAGCGGGCGGACTTCCTCGCCGTTGCCGATGGCGTGCGGGCGAACAGCCCTGCCTTCGTGGTCCAGCGCCGGGAACGGCCGGACCAGGGCCCGGTCCGGATCGGCTTTACCGTCACCAAGAAGAATGGCACCGCCACGGAGCGTAATCGCATCCGTCGGCGGTTGCGCGAGCTTGTGAAACGGCTCGATCCCTTGTCGATGCGGCCGCACAGTGACTACGTGCTGGTCGGCCGGCGGGATGCTCTGTCACGCGACTTCCAGACCATGCTCGCCGACCTCCAGGCGACGCTCCGCCGCCTCGACCGGCCGCAGGCCAAGCCGCAGCCGCGCAAGCTGAACCAGCAGAACGCTTCCGCTCCGGACGCGCATTCCCGCAAACCGGATTGAACGACGAGACGATAAGAAAACGATGACCGACAATCGCAACACCATCCTCGCCGTCATTCTGTCCGGCCTCGTGCTGATCCTGTGGCAGGTCTTCTACAACGGCCCGCAGATGGAGAAGCAGCGCGCGCAGGCGCAGATGCAGGCCGAGCTCGCCAAGAAGCAGGCGCCGGCAACCCAGCCCGACAGCGCCGCGCCGTCGGCCACCCCGCAGCCGGGCGCGACCGCGACCGGCAGCCCGAGCGCGCCGGGCGGCGCCGTGACCAGCACCGGCGTGATGCCGCGCGACACCGCCATCGCCGCCACGCCGCGCGTCAAGATCGACACGCCGCGGCTGACCGGCAGCATCTCGCTCAAGGGCGCGCGGATCGACGATCTGGCCTTCGTGCAGTACCGCGAGACGGTCGATCCGAAATCGCCGGCGATCGTGCTGTTCTCGCCGTCCAACACCGCCGAACCCTATTACGCCGAGTTCGGCTGGGTGAACGCCGCCGGCGCCAAGGTGCAGGTGCCCGACCAGAACACGGTCTGGCAGCAGGACGGCTCGAATGCGCTGACGCCGTCGACCCCGGTGAAGCTGACCACCACCAACGGCGACGGCCTGACTTTCCAGCGCACCATTTCCGTCGACGACCACTATCTCTTCACCATCAAGGATGACGTCACCAATGCCGGCAACGCGCCGGTGACGCTGTATCCCTACGGCCTGATCTCGCGCCACGGCACGCCGCACGTGTCCGGCTACTACATCCTGCACGAAGGCCTGATCGGCTATCTCGGCGAGAAGGGCCTGCAGGAATTCACCTACAAGAAGATGGACGACGAGAAGGCGGCGAAGTTCGACGTCACCAATGGCTGGCTCGGCATCACCGACAAATATTGGGCGGCGGCGCTGCTGCCGATGACGGATGCCCGCCTGCAGGCGAACTATTCGTCGAAGCTGGTCGACAACCAGCATCGCTACCAGACGGACTATGTCGAGACCCCGCAGACGGTGCCGGCCGGCGGCTCGACCAGCGTCTCCACGCGGCTGTTCGCCGGCGCCAAGGAGGCCGGCGTCGTCGGCATCAACTTCCCGATCGGCGGCCTCGGCGGCTACAACCAGAAGCTCGGGCTGAACCATTTCGATCTCCTGATCGACTGGGGCTGGTTCTACTTCCTGACCAAGCCGATGTTCCTGGCGCTCGACTTCTTCTTCCGTTTCTTCGGCAATTTCGGCATCTCGATCCTGCTGGTGACGGTGCTGGTGAAGCTCCTGTTCTTCCCGCTCGCCAACAAGTCCTACGCCTCGATGGCCAAGATGAAGGCGATCCAGCCGCAGCTCCAGGCGCTCAAGGAGCGCTATCCGGACGACCGGATGAAGCAGCAGCAGGAGATGATGGAGATCTACAAGAAGGAGAAGATCAACCCGGTCGCCGGCTGTCTGCCGGTCGTGCTGCAGATCCCGGTGTTCTTCTCGCTCTACAAGGTGCTGTTCGTCACCATCGAGATGCGACACGCGCCGTTCTATGGCTGGATCAAGGACCTCTCGTCGCCGGATCCGACCAATCTGTTCACGCTGTTCGGGCTCCTGCATTTCGATCCGACCCAGCTGCCGCTGTTCGGGCATTACCTCGCGCTCGGCATCTGGCCGATCATCATGGGCATCACGATGTGGTTCCAGATGAAGCTGAACCCCACGCCGCCCGATCCGACCCAGGCGATGATCTTCAACTGGATGCCGCTGATCTTCACCTTCATGCTCGCGGGCTTCCCGGCCGGTCTCGTGATCTACTGGGCATGGAACAACACGCTGTCGGTGCTGCAGCAGGGCTTCATCATGCGCCGCAACGGCGTCAAGGTGGAGCTGTTCGACAACATCCGCGGCACGTTCAGGAAAAAAGCGGCTTGACGACCAAGGCGGTGTGAGCCGCTGAAGCAACGAACCATCTACCGTGATGGCCGGGCTTGTCCCGGCCATCCACGTTTTGATATTCCGCGCAATGGGCGTGGATGCCCGGGCCTTCGCCGCGCCGAAGGGGCTTCGGCCCCGCAGGCGGGTCAAGCCCGGGCATGACGAAGAGCGAAGGCTTGTCATGACCACCAGCGCCGATGCAGACGACCGCCTGATCGAGAAAGGCCGCAAGCTGTTTGCGCAGGCGTGGCGCTTCACGCACGCATCGCCGTCGATCGAAAGCCTGCCGCCGATGGGGGCGATCGAGGTCGCCTTCGCCGGCCGCTCCAATGTCGGCAAGTCCAGCCTGATCAACGCGCTGACCGGCCAGAACGCGCTGGCGCGCACCTCGCATACGCCGGGCCGCACCCAGGAGCTGATCTTCTTCGAGGGGCCCGAGCATGCGCCGCTGCGGCTGGTCGACATGCCCGGCTATGGCTATGCCGCCGCGGCGAAGACCAAGGTCGCGTCCTGGACCGAGCTGATTCACAAATTCCTGCTCGGCCGCGCCTCGCTCGCCCGCGTCTATGTGCTGATCGATGCCCGTCATGGGCTGAAGGAAGTCGATCAGGAGATCCTCAAGACGCTGGACCGGTCCGCCGTCAGCTATCAGCTCGTCCTGACCAAGGCCGATCAGATCAAGCCGGCCGAGCTCGCAAGCCGGATCGCCGAGACCGAGGCCGCGCTCGCCAAGCATCCGGCGGCGTTCCCGCAGGTGCTGGCGACGTCGTCACGATCCGGCACCGGCATGCCGGAGCTGCGCGCCGCCATGGTGCGGCTGCTGGAAGAGCGGAGCACATGATGACGCCGTGGCGAATCCTGGTCGCAATGGCCGGGCTGATGGGCGCCGCCGGCGTCGCGCTGGCGGCCAAGGCCGCGCACGATCCCGATGCATCCCGGCTCGCGACCGCCTCGACCATGCTGCTGTTCCATGCCTGCGCCCTGCTCGGCACCATCGCGCTGGCCGAACGCGGCGTCGTCGCGAGGCGCATCGGCCTGGCCACGGCGATCGGCTTCGTGCTCGGCCCAGCCCTGTTCGCGGGCGACCTCCTGATGCGGCAGTTCACCGGCGATCGGCTGTTTCCGTTCGCAGCACCGATCGGCGGCAGCCTGCAGATCGCGAGCTGGCTCGCACTCGCGGTGTGCGCGCTGTGGCCGCGGCGGGCCTGATCCGGCGCTTTGCGCCGCGGGCTCCAATCGGCTAGAACGCGGCGCGACGCCCCCGACAGCCGAGACCTCCCAGACATGACCGACGCGACCACCATCAGCCCGCTCGATCAGGCCCGCATCCTGTCCGAAGCGCTCCCGCACATGCAGGAGTATGACGACGAAACCATCGTCATCAAATATGGCGGCCACGCCATGGGTGACGAGGACACCGCGAAGGCGTTTGCGCGCGACATCGTGCTGCTCGAGCAGACCGCGATCAACCCGGTGGTGGTGCATGGCGGCGGGCCGCAGATCGCGACCATGCTCAAGCGCCTCGGCATCGTCTCGGAATTCGCGGCCGGCCTGCGCATCACCGATGCCGCGACCATCGAGATCGTCGAGATGGTGCTGGCCGGCTCGATCAACAAGCAGCTGGTCGGTTACATCAACGAGGCTGGCGGCAAGGCCGTCGGGCTGTGCGGCAAGGACGGCAACATGGTGCGCGCGGTCAAGGCGACCCGCACCATGGTCGATCCCGACAGCCACATCGAGAAGGTGGTCGATCTCGGCTTCGTCGGCGAGCCGGACAAGGTCGATCTCACGCTGCTGAACCAGCTGATCGGCTACGAGCTGATCCCGGTGCTGGCGCCGCTCGCGACCTCGAAGGAGGGCCAGACCTTCAACGTCAATGCCGACACCTTCGCCGGCGCCGTCGCCGGCGCGCTGAAGGCCAAGCGGCTGCTGCTGCTGACCGACGTGCCCGGCGTGCTCGACAAGTCGAAGAAACTGATCCCGGAAATCTCGATCAAGGACGCGCGCAAGCTGATCGCCGACGGCACCATCTCCGGCGGCATGATCCCCAAGGTCGAGACCTGCATCTACGCGCTCGAGCAGGGCGTGCAGGGCGTCGTCATCCTCGACGGCAAGGTGTCGCACGCGGTGCTGCTCGAGCTGTTCACCAACCAGGGCACGGGCACGCTGATCCACAAGTGATGGGCACGGCCGCCACCACATTAAAGGTCGTCATGCCCGGGCTTGACCCGCCTGCGCGGCCGAAGCCGCTTCGGCGCGGCGAAGGCCCGGGCATCCACGCCTTACTCTCTGGTGCTCGCAAAAAGATGGATGGCCGGGTCAAGCCCGGCCATGACGGCGGAGAGGGTGGACGAGCGAAGTCCATCCTGGCGCGCGCTTTACTTGCCCTAACGGTCCTCCTTCCGCTCCTCGCCTTCACCACCCCTGCCCGCGCCGACCTCAAGCTCTGCAATCGCATGAGCTACGTTGTGGAGGCCGCAATCGGCATCGACGAGAAGGCGGCGACCGCAACGCGCGGCTGGTTCCGGCTCGATCCGGCGACCTGCCGCGTGGTGCTGCAGGGGACGCTGACGGCGGACCGCATCCTCCTCTATGCGCGCGCGCTCAGCCTGTATGGCGCGTCGCCGCTCGCCGAGAACGGCAACGACCAGCTGTGCGTGGCGCCCGACAATTTCGTCATCGCCGCCGCCCGGCAGTGCCGCACCGGGCAGACGCCGGCGGCCTTCACACAGGTCACGCCGAGCAAGACTGATGACGGCACCCTGATCGCCTATCTCGCCGAGAGCGCCGAATATGACGACGAGCAGGCGCGGCTCGCCGGCATCCAGCGGCTGCTCGGCATCGCCGGCTATGACGCCTCACCGATCGACGGCGTCGACGGACCGAAGACGCAGGCCGCGCTCGCCGCCTTTCTGAAGAGCCGAGGCCTGTCCTCCGATGTCGTCTCGCAGCCGACGTTCTTCGCCACGATGGTGGACGCGGTACAGACACCGTCGCCGACCGGCCTGACCTGGTGCAACGACACACCTCACAAGGTGATGGCCGCGGTCGGCACCGACGACGGCCGGACTGTCGTCAGCCGCGGCTGGTACCGCATCGATGCCGGCAAGTGCCTGCATCCCGACATCACCGGACAGCCGAAGAAGGTCTACAGCTTCGCCGAGGCGGTCGACGATGAGAACCGCACCATCAAGCTGAAGAACAAGCCGCTGAACTGGGGCGGCCTGGTGCAGCTCTGCACCCGCGAGAACAAGTTCGAGACCTCCGAGCAGGGCGACTGCCCGAGCCGCGGCTTCGCGGCCACCGGCTTCACTTCGGTCGACATCACCCGCGGCGGCAAGACGCTGCGGTTTGCGTTGCCGTGATGGACGCATCGATGAGTCCCGGGATACCGCAACAAATTCCGCCGTCATCCCGGCGAACGCCGGGATCCATAGCCACCGGCCGTGGTTTGGGCCGCCAGCGTCAGCCATCCTGCCTCAAGACAGATCACGCGGTATGGGTCCCGGCGTTCGCCGGGACGACAGCGGAATATGCCGCGCCACTGTGGCCGAATGAACCCACGCATGATGGACCGAGGCACACATGACAAAGTCCCCCCGCGCCTTCGATCACGTCGACACCTGGGTGTTCGATCTCGACAACACGCTGTATCCGCATCACGTCAATCTGTGGCAGCAGGTCGATGCCAGGATCGGCGAATTCGTGTCCAACTGGCTCAAGGTCGATGCGGACGAAGCGCGCCGCATCCAGAAGGACTACTACCGCCGCTACGGCACCACGATGCGCGGCATGATGACCGAGCACGGCGTGCATGCCGACGACTTCCTGGCCTACGTGCACAAGATCGACCATTCGCCGCTGGAGCCGAACTCGGCGATGGGCGCGGCGATCGAGCGACTGCCTGGACGCAAGCTGATCCTGACCAACGGCTCGGTGGACCATGTCGGCGCGGTGCTGAGCCGGCTCGGCATCGCAGACCATTTCCATGGCGTGTTCGACATCATCGCCGCCGAATTGACACCGAAGCCCGCGCGCGAGACCTATGACAAATTCGTCCGGCTGCACGATGTCGATCCGACGCGCTCCGCGATGTTCGAGGACCTCTCCCGCAACCTCGTCGTCCCGCACGACCTCGGCATGACCACGGTGCTCGTCGTACCGGACGGCACCAAGGAGGTGGTGCGCGAGGATTGGGAGCTGTCGGGCCGCGATGATCCGCATGTGGATCATGTGACGGACGATCTGACCGGGTTCTTGCAGCGGCTGGTGGCTGAATAGCTCCGCTGTCGTCCCGGACAAGCGAAGCGTCCGGCGGACATGAGATGCGATGGCCGTCCGACAAACTCAGCGTCGTCCCGGGCTTGACCCGGGACCCATAACCACCGGCGGATGTGTGGGCACGCAAGTGGCTAAGGATGTGCCCAACACGTCTCCCTGTGGTTATGGGTCCCGGATCGGCGCTCGCGATATAAAGTCGTCTCAATAGCGACAGCCGGGCGCTCCGCTTGTCCGGGACGACGCCGGTGGGTGCCTTGACTCCCTTGCCCCAAACCCGGAAAAAGCCGCCCTGCCCCCAGCTTCTACAAGTCTATCCCGGTCGGCCCGGGACCAAGCGAGGATCGACCGATGTCACTGTCCGCCCTGGAATCCACCATCAACAGCGCCTTCGATGCCCGTGATGGCGTCTCGACCACGACCAAGGGCGAGGTCCGCGACGCCGTGGAGAGCGCGCTGGAGCTGCTCGACAAGGGCGAGGCCCGGGTCGCCGAGCGGGGCACGGACGGCAAGTGGAGCGTCAACCAGTGGCTCAAGAAGGCGGTGCTGCTGTCGTTCCGCCTCAATGACATGAGCGTGATCCCCGGCGGCCCCGGCCAGGCGTCGTGGTGGGACAAGGTGCCGTCGAAGTTCGAGGGCTGGGGTGAGAACCGTTTCCGTGACGCCGGCTTCCGCGCCGTCCCCGGCGCGATCGTGCGCCGCTCGGCCTTCATCGCCAAGAACGTCGTGCTGATGCCGTCCTTCGTCAATCTCGGCGCCTATGTCGACGAGGCGACCATGGTCGACACCTGGTCGACGGTCGGCTCCTGCGCCCAGATCGGCAAGCGTGTGCACATTTCCGGCGGCGTCGGCATCGGCGGCGTGCTGGAGCCGCTGCAGGCCGGTCCCGTCATCATCGAGGATGACTGCTTCATCGGCGCGCGCTCCGAGGTTGCCGAGGGCGTGGTCGTGCGCAAGGGAGCGGTGCTGTCGATGGGCGTGTTCCTGGGCGCGTCGACCAAGATCGTCGACCGCGAGACCGGCGAGGTTTTCGTCGGCGAGGTGCCGGAATATGCCGTCGTGGTGCCGGGCGCGCTGCCGGGCAAGCCGATGAAGAACGGCCAGATCGGCCCCTCCACCGCCTGCGCCGTCATCGTCAAGCGCGTCGACGAGCGCACCCGCTCCAAGACCTCGATCAACGAGCTGTTGCGCGACTGATCGAACCCCCATTGCGGTGAAGACGACGAATCTCCGGACGGGCCACGCCGCCCGTCCGGAGATCGCCCATGGATTGGACCTGGTTTCTGTTCCGCTTCCACGGCCGCATCAACCGCGCCAAGCTCTGGCTGTCGCTGCTGGTGATCTTTGGCTGGATGCTCTTCGCCGTAGCGCTGATGGCCGGCGCAAGCCAACTGCTGGGCGGCCCGGCGGTCGCCAAGCTCAATCTCGCCGACATCTTTGCAGTCCTCGACCCCGACACCTTTCGCAGCCTGACGCGTGCCGATCTCCCGTCCGTCGCCGTCCATGTCGTTCTCACCCCGGTCTTCGCCTGGGTGTTTGCTGCGGGCGTCATCAAGCGGCTGCACGACCGCGACAAGAGCGGCTGGTGGATGGTGCCGTTCTTCGTCGGTCCCGGACTGGCCAACCAGTACGCCGAGCGCCTGCCCGGCACGATCCTTCCGACGATCATGGAGGGCCTGACCGCACTGCTCTCGCTGTGGGGCTTCATCGAGTTGTACTGCCTGGCTGGCGATCGTTGGACCAATCGGTTTGGGCCGAGCCCCTTGGCGAAGGTCGGGCCCAGCGGACGCTCCGGCCAGCAGACCCCGCCGCGGGGCGCCTGGGACCAGCACAAGGAGCTGGAATTCGAGCCACATGTGAGCAGCCCCGCTGCTGGTCGGAGCGGCAATCGGCAGCACTAGCCGGCTGCCAAATGAGCATGTTAAGCGGAGGACATGACTGATGCCCTCACCATCACCCGCGACCTGATCCGCTGTCCCTCCGTGACCCCCGCCGATGCCGGGGCGCTCGGCGTGCTCGAAACCCTGCTGAAAGAGGTGGGGTTCACCACGCATCGCGTGACGTTCTCCGAAGCCGGCACTGCCGACATCGACAACCTCTATGCCCGCATCGGAACCGAGGGGCCGCACATCACCTTCGCCGGTCACACCGATGTCGTGCCGCCCGGCGATGAAGCGGCATGGAGCCTGCCCGCGTTCTCGGGCGAGGTGAAGGACGGATACATCTATGGCCGTGGCGCCGTCGACATGAAAGGCGGCATCGCCTGCAGCGTCGCCGCAACGCTGGACTATCTGCGCGACAATGGTGGACGGCCGAAGGGCTCGATATCGTTCCTCATCACCGGCGACGAAGAGGACGTCTCGATCAACGGCACCATCAAGCTGCTGCAATGGGCCGCCGAGCGGGGCGAGCGATTCGACCATTGCGTGCTCGGCGAGCCGTCGAACCAGGAAGTCATGGGTGACTGCATCAAGATCGGCCGCCGCGGCTCGCAGTCCGGCACCCTGATCGTCGAGGGCAAGCAGGGCCACGTCGCCTACCCGCACCGCGCCTCCAACCCGGTTCCGGATATCTCGCGCCTGATCGTGGCCTTGTCGGACGAACCGCTCGATCACGGCAGTGCGCAGTTCCAGCCATCGAACCTCGAATTCACCACCGTCGATGTCGGCAACACCGCCAGCAATGTCATTCCCGGACTGGCGCGGGCGAAGTTCAACATCCGCTACAATGACTGCCATACGCAGGAGATGCTGCGCGCGCTGGTCGAGGAGCGGCTGGCGAAGGCCTGCGGCAACAGCATCCGCGCCTACATCGACTGGCTGCCGTCGAACTCCAACGTGTTCCTGACCAAGCCCGGACCGTTCACCGACCTCGCGGTTGCCGCGATCGAGAGCGTGACGGGCCGCAAGCCCGAGCTATCGACCACCGGCGGCACCTCGGACGCGCGCTTCATCTCGAGCTACTGCCCGGTGATCGAGTTCGGCCTGGTCGGCCAGACCATGCACCAGATCGACGAGCGCGCCTCGGTCGCCGACATCGCCACCCTGACGAAGATCTATCGCGGCATTCTCGATCGCTACTTCGCGTGACCCACTCGCTGCGGATCATTGCGAGCACAGCGAGGGATCCAGGGTGTCTCCGTGGCAGCGGACTTGATCGCTTCGCGCCTCAATTGTGCGCCACCGCGATCTCCAGTGGAGCGGCCTCAATCAGTAGTCGACCTTCACGAGATAGAGCCCTTCCGGTGGCGCGACGACGCCACAGGCGGCGCGATTGCGCGCGGCGAGCGCGGCGGCGAGATCATCTGCGGTCCAGCGGCCCTGCCCGACCCACACCAGCGAGCCGACCATCGAGCGCACCTGGCTATGCAGATAGGAGCGCGCGGAGGTGAGGATGGTGATCGCATCGCCGTCCCTCACGACATCGAGTTGATCGAGCGTCTTCTCCGGCGATTTCGCCTGACATTCCGCATCGCGGAAGGTCGTGAAATCATGCTTGCCGAGCAGCCGCTGCGCCGCCGCATGCATCGCCTCCGAATCCAGCCGCTGCGGCACGCGCCAGACGCGGCCGACCTCGAGCGCAAGATTGGAGCGGCGATTGACGATGCGATAGCGGTAGTGCCGCTTCCGCGCGGAGAACCGCGCTTCGAAGCTGTCGGGCACGATCTCGGCATGGAGCACCGCAACCGGGTTCGGCCGCAGATGCGCGTTGAGTGCGTCGCGCAGCTTGTCGGGGAGGAACTCCTTGGCGATGTCGCAATGCGCGACCTGCCCCATGGCGTGGACGCCGGCGTCGGTACGGCCAGAACCGTGCACGCGCGTCGGCACGCCGCAGGTCGCCTGCACCGCAGCTTCCAGCGCGCCCTGCACCGACGGCAAGGTCGCCTGCAGCTGCCAGCCGCAGAACGGCGCGCCGTCATATTCGATGGTGAGCTTGTAGCGGGGCATCGCCTCGATCGCGTTTGGCCGTCATTGCCGGGCTTGACCCGGCAATCCATCCATGGACGAAGCTTGTTCGCGAGATGGATGCGCGGGTCAAGCCCGCGCATGACGAGCTGAATTGGTCAGCCGAAGCGCCGGCCCGGCGCGACGGGCGTGCCGCGCAGGAAATCCGCGGCTTTCATCGGGCCCTTGCCGGCGCGCTGCAGCTCGGTCACGCGGATGGCGCCGTCGGCGCAGGCGATGGTGAGCTGCTCGTCGAGCACGGCGCCCGGCTCGCCCCGGCCGTCGGCGAGCGCGCAGCGCAGGATCTTCAAACGCACCGCCTCGCCATCGAGCATGACCTCGCTCCAGGCGCCGGGGAACGGCGACAGGCCGTGAATGTGACGCAGCACTGAATGCGCCGGCTTCGTCCAGTCGATCCGCGCCTCGGCCTTCTCGATCTTGGCCGCATAGGTCACGCCGCCCTCGGCCTGCTTCGTCAACGTCAGCCCGCCGCGCGCCAGCGCCGCCATCGCCCGCACCATCAGGTCGGCGCCGATGCGCGACAGGCGATCGTGCAGGTCGGACGCCGTCATCGCGTCAGTGATGGGCAGACGCTCGGCCATCGCGACGTCGCCGGTGTCGAGACCGACATCCATCTTCATGACCATCACGCCGCTTTCGGCGTCCCCTGCCATGATGGCACGGTTGATCGGCGCAGCGCCGCGCCAGCGCGGCAGCAGCGAGGCGTGGAGGTTGTAGCAGCCGAGTTTTGGTGCATCGAGAATCGCCTGCGGCAGGATCATGCCATAGGCGACGACGACGGCGGCGTCGGCCTGGTGGGCGCGGAACGCAGCCAGCGCGTCCTCGGTCTTCAGCGTCTTCGGCGTGAGCACGGGAATGCCGAGCCGCCGCGCCTCGGTCTCGATCGGAGTCGGGACCAAGGCCAAGCCACGGCGGCCACCGGGCTTCGGCGCGCGCGTGTAGACGGCCACGATCTCGTGGCCGTGGCCGGCGAGCTCGAGCAGGGTCGGCACGGCGAAATCCGGCGTGCCCATGAAGATCAGGCGAAGCGGCATCTGGTGCGCCCCTCAAGGCTTCATCCTGCCGTCATGGGCCGGGCTCGTCCCGGCCATCCACGTCGCAATGCCAACGCGAGAGGCAAGACGTGGATGCCCGGGTCAAGCCCGGGCATGACGGAGGAGAGAGTTGATCGTTACTCGCCGGCGCGCTTGGCAGCCTTGGTGAACTTCTTCATCACGCGGTCGCGCTTGAGCTTCGACAGATAGTCGATGAACAGCACGCCGTTGAGATGGTCGATCTCGTGCTGGATGCAGGTGGCGTAGAGCCCCTCCGCATCCTCCTCGCGGACCAGCCCGTCGAGATCGGTGAAGCGTACGCGCACACGCGCCGGCCGCTCGACCTCCTCGTAATATTCGGGGATCGACAGGCAGCCTTCCTCGTAGACCGACAGCTCGTCCGACTTGGCAACGATCTCCGGATTGATGAAGACGCGCGGCTCGCGCTTGCCTTCCCCGTTCGCGTCGGGCTTGGCCAGATCCATGGTGATGACGCGCAGCGGCTGCGCGACCTGAATCGCTGCGAGCCCGATGCCTGGCGCGTCGTACATGGTCTGAAACATGTCGTCGACCAGCTGCCGGATCTCCGGCGTGACCTTCTCGACCGGCTTGGACACCAGCCGCAACTGCCGGTCCGGCAGGATGATGATTTCTCTTAGGGACATGGCGCGCGATTTAAGCCGCGGAACCGGCGCGGTCAATGTGATGGCTCGCAGTTAAGACTTCGCTAACCATGAATTTCAATGTCTCGTTAACCATGATTCTTTACCCGGCCTTAACCATAAATGTTCTCTCTTCGTTCGCGAGCTCTTGCGAATCGGATAGATGGGGGTGATGACCGCCAGCCAGTCCCTCAATCCTGTCGTCGTCATGATCGGCGATCTGCCCGTGCGCGCCAGCGACGCGCTGATCGGGTTTGGCGTGCTGGTTCTGCTCCTGCTGCTGATGATCGTCGCGGCCGTGGTGCGCTCCGGCCGGCGCGGCGCCGAGCTCGCGGCCCAGCAGGCGATGCGCGCCGATGAGATCGAACAGCGGTTCGGCGAGATGATCCGGGTGCAGAGCGAGGCCTCCGGCCGGGTCGACGCGATGGCGCAGCTGCTTGCCGGGCGGCAGGTGGACCTGGCGCGCAGCGTCAACGAGCGGCTCGACGCCGTCACCCATCGCGTCGGCCAATCGATGGAGCAGACCACGCGCCACACCATGGATTCCTTGCGCGTGCTGCACGAGCGGCTCGGCATCATCGACAACGCGCATCGCGATCTCAGCGAGCTCACGACACAGGTCACGACCTTGCGCGACGTGCTCGCCAACAAGCAGTCGCGCGGCGCATTCGGCCAGGCGCGCATGGAGGCGATCGTCCAGGACGGGCTGCCGAAGGGCAGCTACGCCTTCCAGTACACGCTCGCCAGCGGCAAGCGGCCGGACTGCGTCGTGATCCTGCCCGACACGCGGCCGCTGTGCATCGACGCCAAGTTTCCGCTCGAGGCAGTGACCGCGCTGCACGACGCGAAGACGGAGGACGAAAAGCGCGCCGCCGCGCAGCGGCTGCGCACCGACGTGCTGCGCCACGTCAACGACATCGCCGAGAAGTACCTCGTGGTCGGCGAGACGCAGGACACGGCGCTGATGTTCGTGCCGTCGGAATCGGTCTACGCCGAGATCCATGACGGCTTCGACGACGTCATCCAGAGAGCCTATCGCGCCCGTGTCGTGCTGGTGTCGCCGTCGCTGCTGATGCTCGCGATCCAGGTCATGCAGCAGATCATGAAGGACGCGCGCATCCGCGACGCCGCCGACCAGATCCGCAACGAGGTGATCCATTTGGGCGACGACCTCGGCCGCCTGCGCGAGCGCGTGCTCAAGCTGCAGAAGCATTTTGGCGATGTCGGCGAGGACATCCGCCAGATCCTCATCTCCGCCGACAAGATCGAAAAGCGCGCCGCGCGGATCGAGGAGCTCGATTTCAGCAAGCCGGATGCGCCGGCGGACTCTCCGCGCATTGCGCCGGGCGCGGGCGCGACGCCGGACCTGTTTCCGCTGGCGGGGCGGATGCAGGCGGGGGAATGACCGCGGCGTCGCGAAAGCTGTCCAGATCTGCTACCACCCACCGATGACCGCACCTGACGCCGCCTCCGACATCAGAGCAACCGCTGCAAAGCCTGAGGCCAAGCCCGCCCCCACCTGGCGCGAGAGCATGGCCGTCTACCTGCAGCCGCGCGTGCTCGTGGTGCTGTTCCTCGGCTTCTCCTCGGGTCTGCCGCTGGCGCTGTCCGGCTCGACGCTTCAGATCTGGATGCGCGAGCTCGGCGTCGATCTCGGGACCATCGGGCTGTTCGCGCTGGTCGGCACGCCCTACACGCTGAAATTCCTTTGGGCGCCGCTGGTCGACGCGCTGCACGTGCCGCTGCTGACGCGCGCCTTCGGGCGGCGGCGCGGCTGGCTGGTGTTCGCGCAATTGCTGCTGATCGCGGCCATCCTGCTGCTGGCCGTGACTGACCCGGCGCATGCGCCGTTCATGGTCGCGCTGGCCGCGCTGCTGGTCGCCGCGATGTCGGCGACCCAGGACATCGTGGTCGATGCCTTCCGCGTCGAGAGCCTTCCGGAGAGCGAGCAAGCCGCGGGCATGGCGGCGTATGTCGCCGCCTACCGCATCGGCATGCTGGTCTCGACCGCCGGCGCGCTGGTGGTGGTCAGTGCATTCGAGAACTCGGGGTTGACGCGTCCGTCGTCCTGGATGTGGGGCTATGTCGCGATGGCCGGAATGGTGCTGATTGGCACGATCACGGCCCTCGCGGCGACCGAGCCGGCACAGTCGCAGCAGGCGGAGGCCGCGATGGGCGCGGACACCGCGCTCACCCGCGTGATGCATGCGGCCGCCGGAGCCTTCGTCGAGTTCCTCAGCCGACGTGATGCGCTCACGGCGCTCGCCTTCGTCGTGCTGTTCAAGTTCACCGACGCCTTCTCCGGCACGATGACCGCGCCGTTCGTGATCGATCTCGGCTTCAGCAAGGTCGACTACGCCGCGATCGTGAAAGGCGTCGGCCTCGCCGCCACGCTCGCCGGCGGCTTTGCCGGCGGCTTCGTCGCGCGGCGCTATTCGCTCGCCACCAGCCTGTGGATCGGCGGCATCGTGCAGGCGCTGGCCAACCTGTCGTTCTCATGGCTCGCCATCGTCGGCGTCAATCAATGGGCGCTGGCGCTGGCGATCTCTGCGGAGAACTTCACCAGCGCGATCGGCACCGTGATCTTCGTCGCCTATCTCTCTGCGCTGTGCCAGAATCCGCTGCACACCGCGACCCAATATGCGCTGCTCACCGCACTCGCCGCGGTTGGACGAACCTATCTGTCATCGGGCGCGGGCTATGTGGCGAAGGCGACCGGCTGGCCCACATTCTTCGTCATCTGCGCGCTCGTCGCGATCCCGAGCCTCGTGCTGCTTGCTTGGCTGCAGCGGCGCGGGCATTTCGATGAATTGGGGCCAGTGAAGGTCTAGCTGCCGCCTGGAGTTAGACTGTCATCCTCCGCGAAGGCGGGTGATCCGGCATTGCGGAGACGTCGGCGATCGACCGCGAGACCGCGGCGTACTGGATCGCCCGGTCAAGCGGGGCGATGACAGCGGAAATCGTGGCGTTGCATTCGCGTGAATGCTCCCAGCGGCCTCAACGCTTCACCAAGCTCCACTTGGTCACGACCGCCTCGCTCATCTGTCCCGCATCCTGCGCGCAGGCGATCTCGTCGACCTTGACCGCGATCTGCTTGCCGAGCAGCCCCTTGAGCTGCGACGCCTGCGCCGTGTTCGCGGTGACGAGCTGGAACGTCTCCGGGCCGGTCTCGAGATTGCACAGCCCGCTCGGCGGCGGCAGGCGGCGCGGCTCGCTGGTGATCTGATAGGCGGCGGAGGGCTGGCCCGGCTTGGCGCCTTTCAGCTTCAGCGCGTTCAGCTCGCCGGACAGCACGTCACCAGCATTGAGCGGCTTGCCGACCTTCTGCGGTGTCTCGCTCTGCTGCGCCAGGACGGACGGAGCCGAGAGCGCCACCCAAATCGCGCCCAAAGCCAGCCGTTTGCCGAATCCGCGTTTCGTCATCATTCCACTTTCGTCTGTGCCTAGAACAAGGTCCGCTGCCGCATCGCGGCCGAGAGCGTGCCTTCGTCGAGATAGTCGAGCTCGCCGCCGACCGGCACGCCATGCGCCAGCCGCGTGACCTTGACGTTCGCCTCCTGCAGGAGGTCGGTGATGTAGTGGGCGGTGGTCTGGCCATCGACCGTCGCGTTCAATGCGAGGATGATCTCCTGCACCTCCGGCGCATGCGCGCGCTGCACCAGCGCGTCGATGGTGAGGTCCTGCGGACCGACTCCGTCGAGCGGCGACAAGGTGCCGCCGAGCACGTGATAGCGGCCGTTCGAGGCCTTGGCGCGCTCCAGCGCCCAGAGATCGGCGACATCGGCGACGACGACGATCATCGCGGGATCGCGCCGCGGATCGGTGCACACCGTGCAGGGATTCTGGGTATCGATGTTGCCGCAGGTCTTGCAGACCTGGATGCGGTCGATCGCGACCTGCAGCGCCGAGGCGAGTGGCACCATCAGCGCCTCGCGCTTCTTGATCAGATGGAGCGCGGCACGCCGCGCCGAGCGCGGCCCGAGGCCGGGCAGGCGCGCAAGCAGCTGGATCAGGCGTTCGATCTCAGGACCGGCGACGGCCATCAGTTCACGAATGTCATCGGGTCAACTAACCAAAACCGAAGCCTGGCGGCAGGCCGAGCTTGCCGGTGATGGCCTGCATCTTCTCCTGCATCGCGGCTTCCGCCTTGCGCCGCGCGTCGCCGTGCGCGGTGACCAGCAGGTCTTCCAGGATCTCGGCCTCCTCCGGCTTGAGCAGCGACGGATCGATCTTGATGCTCTTCACGTCCATCTTGGCGGTCATGCGCACGGCGACCAGACCGCCGCCCGAGATGCCCTCGACCTCGACGTTGCCGAGCTCCTCCTGCATTTCCTGCATCTTCGTCTGCAGCTGCGCCGCCTGTTTCATCATGCCGAGAAAGTCAGCCATCGGAGCACCTCATCATCAGCCTTCTTGTTGAGCATGATCTTTCGGAAGACCGGTTTCCACGTTTCCGGATCATGCTCTAGAAATCGTCATCGTCGGACTCGTCGGGCGGCTCGACAGCACTGGCGTCCGATTCGGGCGGCTCGGGGGCGAGCCGGCGCACTTCGACCACCTTGGTGCCCGGGAACCGCGCCAGGATCTCCTGTACGCGCGGATCGGCCTCCGCCGCCGCCTCGCGCTCGCTCTTGGCGCGCAGATTCTGCTCGCGCAAGGTCGCCTGACCCGGCTCGTTGGAAACGATCACCGTCCAGCGCCGGCCGGTCCAGTCTTCCAGCTTGCGGCCGAGGTCCGAGACAAGCGAGCGTTGCGCCGTCCGTTCCAGCGCGATCTCCAGCCGTCCCTCTTCGAAGCGGACCAGCCGCACGTCCATCTCCAGCGCGCTCTTGGTGATCAGGTCACGATTCTTGCCGGCCAGCGCGACGAGTTCCTGGAAGCTCGCCAAGCGCAGCGCGGGCTGGTCCTGCGATGCCGGTGACGGCTGCGATGACATCGCCTGCGGGCGCATCGAACCGCCGACCGCGGCGAGCGTCGGGCCTTGCGCGCGCGGCGCCTGCATCGGCGCCGACGTCATCACAGGCGGCGTTCCCGCGCTCATGGTGGATGCCGGCGCAGGACGCGCCCCGCCGCCGTTCGTGACGATCGGCGAGCCACCACCGTTCTGGTCGATCATCCGAATGGCTTCGTCAGGCGTCGGCAGATCGGCCGCATAGGCAATCCGCACCAGCACCATTTCCGCCGCTGCAGCCGGGCGCGTCGCACCTTGCGTCTCGGCGATGCCCTTCAGCAGCATCTGCCACATCCGCGACAGCACCCTCATCGACAGCTTGGTGGCGAAGTCGCGCGCACGCAGCCGCTCGGTCTCGCTGAAGGCGACGTTGTCAGCCGTGGCCGGCACGACCTTCACCCGGGTGACGAAGTTCACGAACTCGGCCAGGTCCGACAGCACGACCACGGGGTCGGCGCCGACGTCATATTGCTCGCGGAATTCCTTGAAGGCGGCGGCGATGTCGCCGCTGGCGAGATGGTGGAACAGGTCGATGACGCGAGTGCGGTCGGCGAGGCCGAGCATCTGCCGGACATCGTCGGCACGGACCTCGCCGGCGCTGTGCGCGATCGCCTGATCGAGCAGCGACAAGGAATCGCGCACCGAGCCTTCGGCGGCGCGCGCGATGATGCCGAGCGCCTCGGGCTCGATCGTCACGCCTTCCTTGGTCGCGATGCCCGAAAGATGTTTCATCAGCACGTCGGCCTCGACCCGCCTCAGGTCGAAGCGCTGGCAGCGCGACAGCACCGTCACCGGGACCTTGCGAATCTCGGTGGTGGCGAACACGAACTTGGCGTGCTCCGGCGGCTCCTCCAAGGTCTTCAGGAAGGCGTTGAACGCCGCCGTCGACAGCATGTGGACTTCGTCGATGATGTAGACCTTGTAGCGCGCGCTGGCCGGCGCATAGCGGACGCTGTCGTTGATCTGGCGGACGTCGTCGACGCCGGTATGGGACGCCGCGTCCATCTCCAGGATGTCCATGTGCCGGCTTTCCATGATCGCCTGGCAATGGGTGCCGAGCACCGGCATGTGGATCGTCGGGCCCTTCACCGAACCGTCGGGCAGCTCGTAGTTCAGGGCGCGGGCGAGGATGCGGGCGGTGGTGGTCTTGCCGACGCCGCGGACGCCGGTCAGGATCCAGGCCTGCGGAATCCGGCCGGTCTCGAACGCGTTCGAGACCGTGCGCACCACGGCCTCCTGGCCGATCAGATCCGCGAAGCTGGAGGGGCGGTATTTGCGCGCCAGCACCCGGTAGGGCTTGGCGGGAGCGTCGGCGCTGTCAGGCGGAACAGGTGGGGCGCCAGCGTCAGTCATCGAGCGATCCGCAAGTGAGCATTCCAGTCCGGCATCGATCGCGATCGTCGACGCCATCAGCCTCGGCGCAATCAACCGGAGCGCGGTCGAGCGCCCGCCCTGCGCGGGGTCCCCGCCATCTTTGCGCGATTCGCTCGAAAAAACAGGTAGGAGACTGACGAGCGACCCGATCCGGACCTCGTTAGGGCTGCTTCCTTCCGGACCTGACCCGGTTGGCGAGTGGCTCGTCCACCGCCAATCTCCCGCTGCCTATTTGGGGCCAAATGGTCCGGAAAGCAAGCGCGAGCTTCGCCGGCCCGCTCTACCGCCCCGCGGGCTTGTGCCGCAGCTCGGAAAGGCTTTAGGTGCCGTCGAGCTCCCGCCTGACCATCCGCCAGGAACCGCCGCATGCCCGAATCAGCCTGGTCGCTGCATCCGCAACTTGCGAAGGATACGATCGACATTGGCGACCTGCCGCTGTCCCGCGTGCTGGTGATCAAGGACGCGAACTATCCCTGGCTGCTGCTGGTGCCGCGGCGCGAGGGCGCGGTCGAGATCATCGATCTCGACGAGGTCGCGCAGGCGCAGCTGATGACCGAGATCACGCGGGCGTCACGCGCGCTCAAAGAGATCACCAAATGCGACAAACTCAACGTCGCCGCGCTCGGCAACATGGTGCCGCAGTTGCACGTCCACATCATCGCGCGACGCACAAGTGACGTGGCCTGGCCGCGACCGGTGTGGGGCGCCGCGCCGCCTGTGCCCCACGATGCGCAGGAGGTGCAGCAGTTCATCAGCGCTATCAGGCGCAAGATCTGGCTAGGGTGAGAGATGTCGCCATTCGACTTGTTTCCGCTGGGCAAGCCGGCCTTCGTCGGCCATCCGATCGATCGCGCCGCCCATCTGCGCTTCCACGACGACAAGCTGATTGCCTTCGAGAGCAAGCCGTCGACGCGGGCCTATGTCGTGCATCGCGATTCGCTGGTGCTGAAGCGCGAGGGCGACCAGCTGCGCGCGCTGCTGTCGATCGACGAGGCGCTGAAGTTCGGTGCCAATCCGGGAACGATCTTCCTCGGGCTGCAGGACGGAGCGGCCGTGTTCGGCATGGGCATCTCGCCGGCCGCGGTCGAGAAGCTCGCCGGGCGGGAGGACGTGTCCGTGACCGAGCTGCGCGGCATGGCGATGCAGGGCGCGATCCCGGTCGACCAGCTCGCCACCATCGCGATGGCCAAGTCCCTGGTGTCCTGGCATCAGCGCCACGGCTTCTGCGCCAATTGCGGCGCCAAGACCGCCATGCGCGAGGGCGGCTGGAAGCGCGAATGCCCGAGCTGCAAGACGGAGCATTTCCCGCGCACCGATCCGGTCGTGATCTCGCTGGTCGCCTCCGGCGACAAGTGCTTGCTCGGGCGGCAGAAGCAGTTTCCGACCGGCATGTATTCCTGCCTCGCCGGCTTCGTCGAGGCGGCTGAGACGATCGAGGACGCCGTCCGGCGCGAGGTGTTCGAAGAATCCGGCATTCGCTGCACCGACGTGACTTATTACATGACCCAGCCCTGGCCCTACCCGTCGTCGCTGATGATCGGCTGCAGCGCCCGGGCACTCAACGAAGACATCGTCATCGACCGCACCGAGCTCGAGGACGTGCGCTGGTTCAGCCGCGACGAGGCCCGGCAGATGCTGCTGCGGCAGCATCCGGATGGCTTGGCAGGACCGCATCCGTTCGCCATTGCTCATCATCTGGTCGGCCGCTGGTTGAAAGAGAACGACGAGCGGTAGTAGGAAACCACCCCACCCCGCCGCGGAAACCGTCAGCCCCGGCCGCAAAGGGCTGAACGGCCAACCCTTGTCTTGGAACGATTTTCTCTATATGTGGGTCATATAGCCTTCATATGGAACAAATTTCTCCATGACCGATTTCGCCGCCCAAGGCTCCGAGGCCAATCGCCGGCTCGATGCGATTGACCGCAAGATTCTGATGGTCCTGCAGGAGGACGCATCGCTGTCCGTCGCCGAGATCGGCGATCGGGTCGGACTGTCGTCGACACCGTGTTGGAAGCGCATCCAGCGGCTGGAGGCCGATGGCGTGATCCTGCGCCGGGTGGCCCTGGTCGATCAGAACAAGATCGGGCTCGGCATCTCCGTGTTCGTGTCGGTGGAGAGCGCGGACCATTCCGAGGCCTGGCTGCGCAAATTCGCCGAGGCGGTCAGCTCGATGCCGGAGGTGATGGAGTTCTACCGGATGGCCGGCGACGTCGACTACATGCTGCGCGTCGTCGTTGCGGACATGCAGAGCTACGATGTCTTCTACAAGAAGCTGATCAGCGCGGTGCCCCTCAAGAACGTCACCTCGCGCTTCGCCATGGAGAAGATCAAGTCGGTCACGGCGCTGCCGGTGCCGCCGGTCTGAGCCGAGCATTCCGGGCCGCTTCGATGTTGCAGCGCTAGCGTCCCCAATCTCAGTCGTCATCCCTAACGAACGTTTACCGGAAGTTATTCCCATCCCTCTATTCTTGGATGCGATGACGTCCGGTGCAACCATACCTCAGTCTTCGCGCCCGTGGCTCAATGCCACGGCGCTTCTGATCGCGAGCTTTGTCGCGGTCGCCGCGCTGTCACTCCAAGTGCGCGCGGGGAGCGAAATCGTGGCCGTCGCTTTCCCACCCTGGTGGAGCGCGCAACACGCGATGCTCGCCGCGGCCTCGGCTGACGCCGCGCTCGTGCGCACAACGGCCATTTCATCGCTGCTGGTCGTTCGTCCCGGCGAACATGACGGCTCGGCGCGGCTGCGCGAGGCCGGAGCCTGGCTCATCATCGATCCGCAGGCGGTCTCTGCCTGCTTTGCAAAATGATCTCTTTGGGGGAATCGGAAATGAACGTCGAGACCAGCGATCTGGCAACCCTCCGGCACACGACCAGCAAGCTTCTGCTGGCGATGCTCTGGGTTCACGTTCCGCTCTCCCTCATCATCGGGCTGTCGCGCGGCGACTGGCTGATGCCGACCATGCTCATGGTCGTCATGGCAGTGGTGGCAACCCTTTCCTGGCGCAGCGCCGGCGACGCCTTGTCGACCCAGCTCACCGTCGCAGTCGCCGTCATGGGCGGCGTATCCGTGCTCGTCTACCAGATGTCCGGACATGCCTGGCAGATCGACCTGCACATGTATTTTTTCGCCGCGCTCGCCTGTCTGGTCGCATATTGCGACTACCGGCCGATCCTGGCCGGCACGGTCGCCGTCGCGCTTCATCATCTGGTCCTGAACTTCGTGTTTCCTGCAGCGATCTACCCGGGCGGCGCTGATTTCGGCCGCGTTGTGCTGCATGCGGTCATCCTGCTGATCGAGGCCGGTGTTCTCATCGCCCTTGCGCTCAAGCTGACGCAGCTGTTCGAAACCAGCGCGCGCAAGACCGCGGAAGCCGAATCGGCGATCGCTGCCGAGGCGCGCGCCAACGCCGAGCGGTTCGAGGCCGAGCAACGCGTCAAGCAGCAGGCGGACCTTGCCCGTCGCGAGCTCGCCGAAGGCTTCGAGCGCAAGATCGGCGGCATCGTCGAGGCGGTGGCCGTCGCCGCCAACGAGATGCAGAGCCTGTCCTCGTCGATGAGCCGGAGCAGCGCGGAGTCCTCGCGCCAGACGTCGGCCGCGGCCGGCGCCTCGCAACAGGCGTCGACCAATGTCGAGACGGTCGCTGCCGCAACGGAAGAGCTGACCGCGTCGATCAACAATATCTCACAGCAGGTGACGCGGTCGGCGGAGATCGCCGCGAAAGCGGCGGACGAAGCTCGCCGCACCAACACGGTGGTCGAGAGCCTGGCTGCCGGCACCCAGAAGATCGGCGAGGTGGTGACGCTGATCCAGACGATCGCCAGCCAGACCAACCTGCTGGCGCTGAACGCCACCATCGAGGCGGCGCGCGCCGGCGAGCACGGCAAGGGTTTTGCCGTCGTGGCAAGCGAGGTCAAGGCGCTCGCCAACCAGACCGCGAAGGCCACCGAGGAAATTTCCAGCCAGGTGCAGAGCATTCAGAGCGCAACGGGTGACGCCGTCTCCGCCATCCAGGCGATCGGGGGAACGATTGCCGAGATCGACGACATCTCCAAGGAGATCGCCACCGCGGTCGAGCAGCAGGGCCTCGCCACCGGGGAAATTTCCGGCAACGTACAGCAGGCGGCCGAAGGCACGCGGCTGGTCAGCCAAAGCATGGGCAGCGTGACCCGCGCTTCCGACGAGACCGGCAGCGCCGCCTCGCGGCTGCTGGAATCCGCGAACGGACTCACCTCGCAATCGAGCCGACTCAAATCCGAGGTCGATCAGTTCCTGAGCTCCCTGAGGGCCGCTTGATCGCATCGAATGGGATGGGATCGGCGCGAGCATCGACCCTAGCGGGATATCATCAACGCGGCCTCAGATCGTCTGGTTGTAGGCGCCGACTTCGGGATGCGTCCGCAGCACCTCGTTGACCGCCTCGAACATGTCGTGCATGCGCCGCTCGGACACCGGGCTTTCGACCACCACCACGAGTTCGGGCTTGTTCGATGAGGCCCGCACCAGACCCCAGCTGCCGTCTTCGACCGTGACGCGGACGCCGTTGACGGTGACGAGATCGCGGATCTGCTGCCCCGCCACCTTGCTGCCCTGCTGCTGCAGCGCCTGGAAGTGCTTCACGACGGCGTCGGCGACGCCGTATTTGACCTCGTCGCCACAATGCGGCGACATGGTCGGCGACGACCAGGTCTTTGGCAGCGCGTCCTTCAGGTCGGCCATCGACTTGCCCGGCGCCCGATCGAGCATCTCGCAGATCGCGATCGCCGAGACCAGACCGTCGTCATAGCCCCGCCCGAACGGGCGGTTGAAGAAGAAGTGGCCCGACTTCTCGAAGCCGGCAAGCGCACCGAGCTCGTTGGTGCGGCGCTTCATGTAGGAATGGCCTGTCTTCCAATACGCCGTCTTCGCGCCCTGCGCCTGCAGCACGGGATCGGTCATGAACAGGCCGGTTGACTTCACGTCGACGACAAACTGCGCGTCCTTGTGGATCGCAGACATGTCGCGCGCCAGCATCACGCCGACCTTGTCGGCGAAGATCTCCTCGCCGGTGTTGTCGACTACGCCGCAGCGATCGCCGTCGCCATCGAAGCCGAGGCCGACATCGGCCTTATGCGCGAGCACGGCATCGCGGATGGCGTGCAGCATCTCCATGTCTTCGGGATTGGGATTGTATTTCGGGAAGGTGTGATCGAGCTCGGTGTCGAGCGGAATGACCTCGCAGCCGATCGCCTCGAGCACGTCAGGCGCGAACGCGCCGGCGGTGCCGTTGCCGCAGGCCGCAACGACCTTGAGCCTGCGCTTCAGCTTCGGCCTGCTGGTGAGATCGGCGATGTAGCGCGCAGGGAAATTCTCGTGGAACTGATAGGAGCCGCCGCCGGCGTTCTTGAACTCGGCGTTGAGCACGATCTCCTTCAGCCGGGTCATCTCTTCGGGGCCGAAGGTCAGCGGCCGGTTGGCGCCCATCTTCACGCCGGTCCAGCCATTGTCGTTGTGCGAGGCGGTCACCATGGCGACGCAGGGCACGTCGAGATCGAACTGGGCGAAATAGGCCATCGGCGTCACGGCAAGGCCGATGTCGTGCACCTTGCAGCCGGCGGCCATCAGGCCCGAGATCAGGGCGTATTTGATCGAGGCGGAGTAGCCGCGGAAATCGTGCCCGGTCACGATCTCCCGCTTGACGCCGCGTTCGGCGATCAGCGCGCCCAGCCCCATGCCGAGCGCCTGCACCCCCATCAAGTTGATTTCCTTGTTGAACAGCCAGCGCGCGTCATATTCGCGGAAGCCCGTCGGCTTCACCATCGGCTCGGATTCGAAGGCGTAGGTATTGGGAACCAGGACGGGCTTGGGTTTCGGAAACATCAGGAGACGGCCTCGGGAAATCACATCAACGGAAGAATGCAGTCGTGCCTGATACGACGTCGGACGACAATGGCAGAAGGCAGATGAATGCAGGCAACAATCAGGCGGGACCGCCCCGTCCGCTGAACCAATCCGCCTGCCGGTATATGGGGGCCGTCACTGCATGCACCAAGATGCGGTGAAGGCGCAGCCTACTGCTCCAGCACCATCTGGCCGTTGGCGTAGGCGAAGCGCTTCAGCTTGGACAGGAAGGACAGGCCAAGCAGGTTCTCCGACAGCGCGGTATCGGGCAGCACCAGGGCATCGACGTCGCGCACGGTGAGCTCGCCGAGCTCGACCATCGCGAGCCTGGCGCGGGCCGCCTTCACGGTGCCGTTCGCCGTGGTCACGGTGGCGGTGTAGTCGCCGCGCGCCGGACGGAGGCCGAAGCGGGCGGCCGAACTCTCGTTCAGCGCGACCATCGAGGCGCCGGTATCCACCATGAAGCTGATGCGCTGGCCGTCGATGCGGCCGTCGGCGCGGAAGTGACCGCGACGGTCGGTCGGAATGCTGAGGCTGCGCTGGCCTGCGGCAGAGGATTCCACCGTGGCAACCCGCGCGGACGGTGTCGCGGATGCCGACGCGGGGGTCAGGCGATCGGCCAGTTGCGCCATGAAGGTGCCGAGACCGACGAGAACGGCCGCAAAGATCATTATGTTACGCATGACGCAAACGCCCGACTTTACCCCGCAACCGATTTGACCATCAAAGCCGCTGACGGGCGACTGCGAGTGACCGGCTGCCGCCGCCATTTTGGCGAAAACGATGAGTGAAGCGTTAACGACAACGACGGCGGCGGTACAATTTGCATGAGCTATGTCCCCCGCGGCTTGGCCCGCCGGGTCGGCTCGGCATGGGCGGGATCGTCGGGCCAGGGATGGCGCGGATAGCGGCCGCGCAGATCGGTGCGGACCGCGGCATAGGAGCCGCGCCAGAAGCCGGGCAGATCGCGCGTCACCTGCACCGGCCGCTGCGCCGGCGACAGCAGTTCCACCACCAGCGGCACCGCGCCCCGCGCGATCGAGGGATGGACGTTCAGGCCGAACAGCTCCTGCAGCCGCACCGCGATGGTGGGCCCCTGCTCGGCCTCGTAGTCGATCGCCAGCATGGTGCCGGTCGGCGCCTCGAAATGGGTCGGCGCCTCCCGGTCGAGCCGGGCGCGCAGATCCCACGGGAGCAGCGCCATCACGGCATCGGAGACGTCGCCGGGCGAGATGTCCTTGAGCGAGGTCTTGTCGGCCAGCAGCGGCACCAGCCAGTCCTCCCGCCGCTCGGCGAGGCCCGCATCCGACAGGTCCGGCCAACTGTCGCCTTCCGCCTTGCGCAGGAAGGTGACGCGGTCGCGCCACTGCCTGGCGGCCTTCGACCACGGCAGCCGGTCGAGCCCGGCCGCGCAGATCCCTTCCGCGAAGATGCGCGCGGTCTCCTCCGACGGCGTCAGTGCGACCGGCGCATCGGCCATGGTGATCGCATGCAGCTTGCGCCGTCGGCGCGCCCGCAACGCCATCGCGCCATGATCGAAGCTGACCTCGTCCTTGGCTTCGATGTGCCCGGCGAAGTGGCGCTCGATGTCCTCGATCGCCAGCGGCGCCGCCAGCAGGATCCGGCCGTTGGCCGCCGTTCCCGTCAGCTCGCCGACCGCGATATAGGGCACGCGCGCCAGCGACGAGGCTGGGTCGACGGCAGCGCCGCGGCCATTGGCGAGCACGAAGCTGCCATTGCCGCGATTGCGCGCCACCCGGTCGGGAAAGGCGAAGGCGAGCATCAGGCCGGTGGAGATATCCGCTTCTCCGGCGGGGGCGGACGCGGACGACACCTGCTGCGCCCACCGCCGCGCCAGGTCGCGGGCAATTTGCGCGCGCGGCGAGCGGTCGCGGCGGAACTGATCGAGCCGCACCTCGAGATCAACGCTGTCGCCGCCGAGCCCGCGCTCGGTCAGGATGGCGGCGATGTCGGCGGCCTGCGCCGCCGCGCCGTGGTCGGCGGCATCGACGATCATCCGCGCCAGCCGCGGCGGCAGCGCCAGCGCCCGCAGCCGCCGGCCCTCGTCGGTCAGCCTGCCATCGGCATCGAGCGCATCGAGCTCGCGCAGCAGGCCCCTCGCCTCCTTCCAAGCCGGTTGCGGCGGCGGATCGAGGAAGCTCAGCGTGGAGGGGTCATTGACACCCCATTGCGCCAGATCGAGGACCAGCGAGGACAGGTCGGCGCTGAGAATTTCCGGCTGCGTATAGGCCGCCAGCGAGGCCGTCTGCGGCTCGTCCCATAACCGGTAGCAGACGCCAGGCTCGGTGCGGCCGGCGCGGCCGCGGCGCTGATCCACGGCGGCGCGCGAAGCCCGCACCGTCTCCAGCCTGGTCAGGCCGATGTCCGGCTCGTAGCGCGGCACCCGGGCGAGGCCGGAATCGACCACGATGCGCACGCCCTCGATGGTCAGCGAGGTCTCGGCAATCGAGGTCGCCAGCACCACCTTGCGCTGCCCCTTCGGGGCGGGCGAGATGGCGCGGTCCTGCACGGCGGAATCGAGCGCGCCGAACAGCGGCACGATCTCGACGCTGGCATCGTGGACGCGCTCGGCCAGCATGGTCTGGGTGCGCCGGATTTCGGCGGCCCCCGGCAGGAACGCCAGCACCGAGCCCGCGTCGGCGCGCAGCGCGGCCGCGATGGTCTCAGCCATCTGGCGTTCGACCGGCGCATCCGGCTTGCGGCCGACATAGCGCGTCTCGACCGGATAGGCGCGGCCTTCGCTCTCGACCACCGGCGCATTGCCGAGCAGGCTGGCGACGCGGGCGCCGTCGAGCGTCGCCGACATCACGAGGATGCGGAGATCCTCGCGCAAGCCCTGCTGCGCATCGCGTGCCAAAGCGAGGCCCAGATCGGCATCGAGCGAGCGCTCGTGGAATTCGTCGAACAGCACGGCGGCGACGCCGGTGAGCTCGGGATCGTCGAGGATCTGCCGGGTGAAGATGCCTTCGGTGACGACCTCGATGCGGGTCGCGCGCGAGACCTTCGAGCCGAATCGTACGCGATAGCCGACGGTCTCGCCGGCACGCTCGCCGAGCGACTTCGCCATCCGCTCGGCGCTGGCGCGGGCGGCGATCCGGCGCGGCTCCAGCACGATGATCTTGTTGGTCCCGACCCACGGCGCATCGCGCAGCGCCAGCGGCACCCGGGTCGTCTTGCCGGCACCAGGCGGCGCCACCAGCACGGCGGTGCTGCTGCGTGCGAGCGTGCCGGACAGTTCGTCCAGCACGGCATCGATGGGCAGCGGTGTATCGAAACGAAGCGGCAATCGTCGAACCCGTCATTGCCCGCGAAGGCGGGCCATCCAGTGAACGCAGATCTCGCAGATGACGAAGATCGGGCGTACTGGATACCCCGCCCTCGCGGGGTATGACAACGCCATGTCACGCACGCCGCATCACGCGCCCTTCACCGACGGCCGGCCCACGCTCTCGTAGACGAAGCCGTGCGCCGCCATCTCGTCCGGGCGGTAGACGTTGCGCAGGTCGACGACGACAGGACTGGCCATCACCTCCTTGAGGCGATCGAGGTCCATGGCGCGGTACTGCACCCATTCGGTCACTAGCACGATCGCATCGGCGCCCGTCGCGCACGCATAGGGATCGTCGTAATAGGCGATCTCCGGCAGCTCCTTCTTGGCCTGCTCGATGCCGACGGGATCATGCGCCCGCACCTTGGCGCCCATGTCGAGCAACCCGGTCACCAGCGGGATCGACGGCGCCTCGCGCATGTCGTCGGTCTCCGGCTTGAAGGTGAGGCCGAGCACAGCGACTGTCTTGCCGCGCAGATTGCCGCCGACGGCATGCGCCACCTTGCGCGCCATCGCACGCTTGCGGTTGTCGTTGACGGCCAGGACGGATTCGACGATGCGCAACTGCGTATCGTAGTCCTGCGCGATCTTGATCAGTGCGCGCGTGTCCTTCGGGAAGCACGAGCCGCCGAAGCCGGGACCGGCATGCAGGAACTTGGCGCCGATGCGGTTGTCGAGACCGATGCCGCGCGCCACCTCCTGCACGTCGGCGCCGACCTTCTCCGCGAGATCGGCGACCTCGTTGATGAAGGTGATCTTGGTCGCGAGGAACGCGTTGGCGGCGTATTTGATCAGCTCGGCGGTGCGCCGCGCCGTGTACATGACCGGCGCCTGGTTCAGCGACAACGGCCGATAGATGTCGCCGAGCACCTTCCGACCGCGGTCATCGTCGGTACCGACCACGATACGATCGGGCCATTTGAAGTCGCGGATCGCCGCACCCTCGCGCAGGAATTCCGGATTGGAGGCGACCACGACGTCGGCCGCCGGATTGGTCTCGCGGATGATACGCTCGACCTCGTCGCCGGTACCGACCGGCACGGTCGATTTGGTCACGACGACCGTGAAGCCAGTGAGCGACGCGGCGATCTCGCGCGCCGCGGCATAGACGTAGGTGAGGTCGGCGTGACCGTCGCCGCGCCGCGACGGCGTACCGACCGCGATGAACACGGCGTCGGCTTCCGCGACCGGCTGCTTGAGATCGGTGGTGAAATCGAGCCGCTTGGCCTTCACGTTGGCCGCGACCAGCGCATCCAGCCCGGGCTCGAAGATCGGGATTTCTCCGCGATGCAGCGCGGCGATCTTGCTCTCGTCCTTGTCCACGCAGGTCACCTGGTGACCGAAATCGGCGAAGCAGGCACCGGACACCAGACCCACATAGCCCGTGCCGATCATCGCAATTCGCATCGAAACCCATCCTTCAAGGTTAATACTTTCGCGTCTTAAACCATTTGCGGTTCAAGGGGAATTTAGAAAACGGCATGACGTTTGGATGACAGAGAGGAGTATTAACGGCTCTGCCCGACAATGCGGCAGCTCCGCGCCAAAGAGGGACAGCATGACCGCGAATGGTACGCCGAAAACGGCCGGAACCGAGACGCGCATCGACTGGGTGGACTACGCCAAGGGTATCTGCATCATCATGGTGGTGATGATGCATTCGGTGCTGGGCGTCGAGCTCGCCGCCGGCGAGACCGGCTTCATGCACGCCGTCGTCGCCTTCGCCAAGCCGTTCCGGATGCCCGACTTCTTCCTGATTTCCGGCCTGTTTCTGCCACTGGTCATCAACCGCGACTGGCGCACCTATCTCGACCGCAAGGTCGTGCATTTCGCCTATTTCTACGTGCTGTGGGTGACCATCCAGTTCGGCTTCAAGGCGCCCGGCTTCGCCGCCGCGTCCGGCTGGCCGCACGCCGGCTATATGTATCTGGAATCCTTCATCGAGCCGTTCGGCACGCTGTGGTTCATCTATCTGCTGCCGATCTTCTTCGTCGTCATCAAACTGACACGGAGGCTGCCGGCGCCGGTGATCTGGGGCATCGCGGCCGGCCTCGAAATGGCGCACATCGTTACCGGCTGGACCGTGATCGACGAATTCTGCGCCCGCTTCGTCTACATCTATTCGGGCTATCTGTTCGCGACCACCATCTTCGCAGTGTCGGACCGGGCCCGCGCGCAGCCCATGCTCGCGATCATCGGCCTGCTCGCCTGGGCTGTCATCAACCAGTCGCTGGTGAACCTCGGCGTCAGCGAGTGGCCGGCTGTCTCCCTCATGCTCGGCTATGCCGGCGCCGTCGCCATCATCATCGCCGGCACGCTGCTGGCGCGCGCGCAGCTCCTCAACGCATTGCGGTTCTGCGGCGAACATTCGATCGTGATCTATCTCGCCTTCTTCCTGCCGATGGCGGCGACGCGTACGGTGCTGCTGAAGACCGGGATCATCACGGACATCGGAACGATCTCGCTGCTCGTCACCATCGCCGGCGTGCTCGGCGCGCTCGCGATCTGGCGCCTCGCGCTGCGTACCGGCGCCCGCTTCCTGTTCGAACGCCCGATCGCGTTCTGGATCGCGCCGCCAAAGCCGAAGGCTGTGTTGCAGCCGGCGGAGTAGCCACATCCATGGTGTCGTCCCGGGCGAAGACCCGGGACCCATAACCGCCGTCCTCCATGTGAGGCACGCTGTGGCTCCAGCATGCCGCCTCATCACCGCCTGGGAGTGTAGGTCCCGGGTCGGCGCCCCGCCAGCGCTTCGCGCCGTCGGGGCTTGCCTGGGACGACAGCGGAGTTTTTGGCGCGAGCACGGCTCGCAGCCGGCGCCGATTTGCGTGGGGAACGCGCCGGATTCTGCCGTTCCGAGGGTGTCAATCCCGGCCAAATTCCCTACATTGCGGCCATGCCCAAAGCTCCCCAGAAAGCCGCCGCCACGCCCGCCGCCCCTGTGCCTGCCGCCGCCAAGAATTTGGCGAAGGGCGCGGCCAAAGGCGATCATGTGTTCCTGGTCGACGGCTCGTCCTACATCTTCCGCGCCTATCACGCGCTGCCGCCGCTCAACCGCAAGTCCGACGGTCTGAATCTCAATGCAGTGCTCGGCTTCTGCAACATGCTGTGGAAGCTGCTGCGCGACATGCCCGAGACCGACCGGCCGACGCATCTGGCGATCGTGTTCGACAAGTCCGAGGTCACGTTCCGCAACAAGATCTATGCCGACTACAAGGCGCACCGGCCGCCGGCGCCCGACGACCTGATCCCGCAATTCGCGCTGATCCGCGAGGCGGTCCGCGCCTTCGACCTGCCGTGCCTGGAGCAGTCGGGCTTCGAGGCCGACGACCTGATCGCGACCTATGCGCGGCTCGCCTGCGAGCGCGGCGCCACCACCACCATCGTGTCCTCCGACAAGGACCTGATGCAGCTCGTCAACGACTGCGTCACGATGTACGACACGATGAAGGACCGACGCATCGGCGTCGCCGAGGTGATCGAGAAGTTCGGCGTGCCGCCGGAGAAGGTGGTCGAGGTGCAGGCGCTGGCCGGCGATTCCACCGACAACGTGCCGGGCGTGCCCGGCATCGGCATCAAGACCGCGGCGCAGTTGATCACCGACTATGGCGACCTCGAAGGCCTGCTGACGCGCGCGGTCGAGATCAAGCAGCCGAAGCGACGCGAGGCTTTGATCGAGAACGCCGAGAAGGCGCGGATCTCGCGCCAGCTGGTGCTGCTCGACGACAAGGTCGCGCTCGAGGTGCCGCTGGACGATCTGGCCGTCCACGAGCCCGATCCGCGCAAGCTGATCGCCTTCCTCAAGGCGATGGAGTTCTCGACGCTGACGCGACGCGTCGCGGAGTATTCGCAGATCGATCCGGCGGATGTGACGGCGGATGAGCAGTTGAAAAGTGGCGCAGGCACTGCTCCCTCCGTTCCCTCCCCCCTTGTGGGGGAGGGTCAGGGAGGGGGGCGCTCCACGAGCGGTCCCTCCGGAGCACCCCCCTGCCCGAGCTGAACGCCTGGCTGGCGCGCGTGCACGATCTCAGCCGCGTCACGATCGATGTGAAGGCCAGCTCGATCGACCCGATGCAGGCGAGCCTGTGCGGCCTTTCGCTGGCGCTGGCGCCGAACGAGGCCTGCTACATCCCGCTGGCGCATCGCCAGGCCGGCGATGGCGGTGGGTTGTTCGATGCCGGGCTCGCGCCCGACCAGATCAAGGAAAGCGATGCGCTTGCGGCGCTGAAGCCGATCCTCGAAACGGCCGGGCTGCTGAAGATCGGCTACAACATCAAGTTCCTCGCCGTGCTGCTGGCGCAACACGGCATCATCCTTGCGAATGTCGACGACATCCTGCTGATGAGCTACGCGCTCGACGCCGGACGCGGCTCGCACAAGCTCGACTCGCTGGCCGAGCATGTGCTCGCCCACGCGCTGCTCAGCGAGAGCGAGCTGATCGGCAGCGGCCGGAACAAGCTGACCTTCGAGCAGGTCGCAATCGATCGCGCCACCGCGCATTCCGCGGAAGCCGCCGATGTCATCCATCGGGTCTGGCGCGTGCTGAAGCCGCGCCTCACGGCCGAGCGCATGACCGCCGTCTACGAAACCTTGGAGCGGCCGCTGGTCTCCGTGCTCGCACGCATGGAGCGGCGCGGCATCTCGATCGACCGGCAGGTGCTGTCGCGCCTCTCCGGCGACTTTGCCCAGACGGCGGCGCGCGTCGAGGCCGAGCTGCAGGAGCTGGCCGGCGAGCCGATCAATGTCGGTAGCCCCAAGCAGATCGGCGACATCCTGTTCGGCAAGATGGGGCTTTCGGGCGGCACCAAGACCAAGACCGGCGCCTGGTCGACATCCGCATCGATTCTCGATGACCTCGCCGAGCAAGGCAACGATTTCGCGCGCAAGATCCTGGAATGGCGCCAGGTCTCGAAGCTGAAATCGACCTACACCGACGCGCTGCCGACCTACGTCAACCCGCAGACGCATCGCGTGCACACCACCTACGCGCTGGCGGCGACCACCACGGGCCGGCTGTCGTCGAACGAGCCGAACTTGCAGAATATCCCGGTGCGCACCGAGGACGGCCGCAAGATCCGCCGCGCCTTCATCGCGACGCCCGGGCACAAGCTGGTCTCCGCCGACTACTCGCAAATCGAGTTGCGGCTGCTGGCCGAGATCGCCGACATCCCGGTGCTGAAGCAGGCGTTCAAGGACGGGCTCGACATCCACGCGATGACGGCATCGGAGATGTTCGGCGTGCCGATCAAGGACATGCCGAGCGAGGTGCGCCGCCGCGCCAAGGCGATCAATTTCGGCATCATCTACGGCATCTCCGCCTTCGGCCTCGCCAACCAGCTCGGCATCGCCCGCGAGGAGGCTTCGGCCTACATCAAGCGCTATTTCGAGCGCTTCCCCGGCATCCGCGACTATATGGACGAGACCCGCGAGTTCTGCCGCAAGAACGGCTATGTCGTCACGCTGTTCGGCCGCAAGTGCCATTACCCGGAGATCAAGGCGTCGAACGCCTCGGTCCGCGCCTTCAACGAGCGCGCCGCGATCAACGCGCGGCTGCAGGGCACGGCTGCGGACATCATCCGCCGCGCCATGACGCGGGTGGAAGAGGCGCTGGCGCAAAAGAAGCTGTCGGCTCAGATGCTGCTGCAGGTGCATGACGAATTGATCTTCGAGGTCCCGGACGACGAGGTCGCGGCAACTCTGCCGGTCGTGCAGCACGTCATGCAGGACGCGCCGTTCCCGGCCGTGCTGCTGTCGGTCCCGCTGCACGTCGACGCACGCGCGGCTGATAATTGGGACGAGGCGCATTGAGCTGATAACACGGCGCCCTCCTGCATCATCGACGGTTGGTGGAGGCCTCGCTGTATCGCCGCCCCCTTCTGTCGTCCCGGCCTTGAGCCGGGATCCATACCCCCAGGGAATGGTTTGAGGCGCACTGGTCATTGGCCCTTTGCCCGACACGACCGCCGCGGCGTATGGGTCCCGGATCGGCGCCGCGCCGCGCTGGCGCGCGTCACGGCTTGTCCGGGACGACAGCGGGGCGAGAAGACGCATTCACGTTTCAAACAACTGACGACAGAATAAGGACAAGGCTTTGCATTCTCGCGGCACATCGTGCCCGAGGCTTGCGATCAGTCGGCCCTTTTGCAACGGCGCAAAGGGCGCAGGGAAGGCCGGGCCCCGACTGAGGCCCGTGGCCCGCCTGCGAAAAAAAATGCAGGCGGCAGGTACCACAGGTTCAGCCGGACGGACCCGGCCCTCCCTGCGCGATGGGTTGAACGTCTGCTCCGCGCTCTTGTGTGTTCGAAACCTGCCAGAATGTGCGAACGGGCGGTTCTGACCAACCGCCCGTCGCTGGATCTGAG
>NZ_JAUEUL010000030.1:0-60662 GCF_032487575.1 Bradyrhizobium sp. SZCCHNRI1009
CACCACGCGGCACATCAGCGCCATCGCGGCTTGATACCAGCGTCGGGGTATCAGGACGCTGCGATTTCACGTCCGCAAGCTGCCGTTCGTCCGCGCATCCGAAGACACGCTGCGGCAAAATCGCGGCCATCGCATCCCCACCTCGCGTGTCGTGACGATCGCGCGCTACGCCCCTCTGTAGTGAGGCGGGATGCGCGGAGATAATCATGATTCACGAAAAATCGCAAGAGATTTATTTTTATCGGAAGTCGGCGCCATGTTCTCAGTCGTCGTCCCGGCGAACGCCGGGACCCATACCCCCAGGGAGCGGTTTGAGGCAGGCTGGCTATTGGCATTTTGCCCATCATTAAGGCCGCGGCGTATGGATCCCGGATCGGCGCTGTGACGCGCTGGGGCGCGTCACAGCTTGTCCGGGACGACACCTGTTGGTTTGTCGCGAAAGCACACGCCCTGGGGCGAAGCGTTTGCGTTCTTATCGGCCTCTTGATCAACCTCGTCCTCTCCAGCCCTCACCACCGCGGCATCCGGAACGGCAGCATGGCCTGCACGATCGGCATCTGGAAGCGGTCGAGCGACAGGCTCTCATGCATCACCGCGACATCCTCGCCGTGCAGACGGGCGGCGAGATGGGAGCGCGCGTAGAACGGGGCGTCCTCCAGCGTGCTCACGACGCGCACCGGTGCGTCGGCGTCGGCGCGGGCGCTGCGGTCGACGCGCCACAGCGTCTTGCGCAAAGGCGCCTCCGTGAGCGGCGTGATCGATTCCAGACGGCCCGCGGGGTCGACGTGCAGCGCGAGCGACGTATTGGCGCCGTCGCGCGCGACCGTGTCATAGGAGATCACGGTGCCGGTGCGCGTCGCCGCGCGCGACCATTGCCAGCTCTGGAAGTCGCGCTCCAGCGGCGCGTCGCCATGGTTGATGTCGAAATAGCCGTCGCCGCGCCAGTGCAGATCCGGATGATCGAAATCGACCGACACGCGGCAGCATGGCGCGATCGGCTGCCAGCGGTGGCGTCCCTCGGCATCGAGCGTGAACGCGATCTCGTTCAGCGCCGTCGGCACGACGCGGACGCGACCGCGCAGCGGCAGCGGCCAGGGCACGCTGACCTCGCTGATCTCGATGGTGAGCTCGCGGCCGTTCCAGGCGAGGCTGCTCGGACCGAGCCCGAGGCTCGCAGGCTCGCGCGTGATTGCGCCGCGTCCGCGCTCGGTCATGGCCCAGCGCCGCGCGCGCGCGCCATAGAGCGCAACGTTGAGCGCACAGTGATTTTCGGGATCAGCCGCTCCCCGCCGCCGCGCCCACGCGTAGTACGGCGAGAACACGCTGCCGACGAAGGCGATGAGCGTCATGCCGAAGCGGCCGTCATCGCTCAGCGCGTCGACATACCACCACGCATAGCCGTGGTCCGGGACAATGCGGTCGAAGCGAGGTCCGCGGTCGCCCGTGCAGCGGCCATCCGGCCCGACAGCGCCGCCATCGGCACGCCCGGTCCCGGATGCGCGCTGCCCCCCGCCACGTAGAGCCCCGGCAGCCTGGTCGGCGCGCCCGGCCGCTGGAACGATGCCATCCAGCCGTGCGAGCTGCGGCCGTACAGCGCGCCCCCCGTGCCAGGAAACATCCGGTTGAAGTCCGTCGGCGTTGTCACCCGGGTCAATTCCGGCGTCGTCGCGATGCTGAGGCCGCAGCGCTGCAACAGGTCGAAGGTCTGGCGGGCACATTGGCTGATCTCCGAGGGAGCGAAGCGATGATGATCACCTGACGCGGGCGCGTTGATCAGGACGAACAGCGGCTCGTTGCCGCCGGCCTCGCGCGGCTGGTCGTCGCGATCCTGCGCGCAGACATAGACGGTGGGCTCGGCCGGCATCGCGCGGCGGTCGATCAGCTGATCGAACTCGGCGCGGTAGTCGCGCGAGAAGAACACGTTGTGCCGCACCAGCGGAAAGCCGTCGGCCCGCGCGAGGCAGCTCCAGGTCATCGCCGAGAGCGAGCGCGCGGACTGCGGGATCGCCGGCAGCGCGCGCGCGGCGTCCGCGCCAAACAGCCCCTGCGCCAGCGCGGCGACATCGGCCGTCGCAATCACCGCGTCGGCGGTGATCTGCTCACCGGTCGCGAGCCGTACGCCCGCGGCGCGACTGGCGCTCGTAACGATGCCGGCGACCTCGGCGTCATAGCGGATGCTGACGCCGTGGCGCCGCGCCAGCGCCGCGAGGCACGCGGCGAGCTCATGCATGCCGCCGTCGATCAGCCAGACGCCGGCCTGCTCGACATGGGCGACCAGCATCAGCGTCGCCGGCGCATGGAAGGGCGACGAGCCGCAATAGGTCGCGTAGCGGCCGAACAACTGCTGCAGTCGGGCATCGCGGAAATAGCCCCCGAGCGCCTTCCACAGCGTCTGGAACGGACGGATCGCCGTGAGATCGCGGAAGCCGGCATTGCGCAGCAGATGCGTCATGCTCGGCGCCGGGGTGCGGATGAAGGGATCCCTGAGCACCTCGAAGATGCGGCGAGCATCGCGGCAGAACGCGCGATAGCCCTCGGCCTCGCTGCGCCCGGCGAAATGGCCGATGGCATCGGCCGATCGCTCCTCATCGGCGAACAGATCGAGCCGGCTGCGGTCGGTCCAGGCGTGGCGCGCGAGGATGTCGAGCGGCGTCAACGTGAGATGATCCTCGAGCGCCGTGCCGAGCTCCGCAAACAGCTCGTCGAACACCCAGCGCATCGTGAACACGGTGGGGCCGGAGTCGATCCGGGCAGGGCCGATCGCGATCTGGCGCATCTTGCCGCCAGGCGCGGCGGCGCGCTCGATCACGGTCACCTCGGCGCCACGCGCGGCGAGGGTGAGCGCGGCGCTGAGGCCGGCGATGCCGGCGCCAACCACGATCACGCGGTGATCGGCCATCGCTTGTGCTCCTGTCCGCTCGGCCTGACGCAGGAAATGTCTAGCATGATTTACAGTATGGGTGTAAGTTGAAATTTACATAGGCGAGGACCGGCATGGGCCTCGCGGCAGGGGAGGCTGGCATGGACGTGATGGCCCGGATCGAGAAATCCCTCGTCACAGCGGTCGCCCTGGCCGACCGGCCCGGATGCCCGCCGCGCCTCTCGGCCGCCATGCAGGCCGCGGTGTTTCCCAAGGGGGCGCGGGTTCGTCCGCGGCTCTGTCATGCGGTGGCCAGCGCCTGCGGCGACGACGAGCCGGCCGCGACCGATGCGGCGGGATCCGCGATCGAGCTGCTGCACTGCGCCTCGCTGGTGCATGACGATCTGCCGTGCTTCGACAACGCGGCGCTGCGACGCGGGCGGCCCTCGGTGCATGCCGCGTTCGGCGAGCCGCTCGCGGTGCTCGCGGGCGATGCGCTGATCGTGCTCGCATTCCAGACGCTCGCCAAGTCGCGCTGCTCGCCGCTGCGGCTGGCGCAGCTGATCGCGACCATCGGCGATGCCGTCGGCGTGCCGCATGGCATCTCGGCCGGGCAAGCCTGGGAGTGCGAGCCGCAGATCGACCTGTCGCGCTATCACCGCTCCAAGACGGGCGCGCTGTTTGCGGCGGCCACTGTGTCGGGCGCCGCTGCAGCGGGGCATGAGAATCCGGAGGCGTGGCGCACGCTGGGCGAGACCATCGGCGAGGCCTATCAGGTCGCCGACGACATCCGCGATGCCGCCAGCGATGAAGAGGAGGCGGGCAAGCCCGTCGGCCAGGACGCCGCGCATGGCCGGCCCAACGCTGTACTGATCTATGGGCTCACCGGCGCCGTCAGCTATCTGCACGATCTCGTCGCCGACGGCATCCGCACCATGCCGCCCTGCGCCCACGCGCACGAGCTGCGCATGCTCATGGAGCAGGAAGCCAAGCGCCTGGTGCCGCGCCGCCTGGCGGCGTCGGCGGCGTGATGTTTCGGCCGCGTTGAATGGCAACGCTCGCGCCGCGCGCACAGTGCCCACCCTCCCCTGGAGGGGGAGGGGCGCCGAGCATGCGCGCAGCGGCATGCGCGGCGGGGTGGGGTGACGGACTGTCCGCGCCTGTGGTGCTGATGGCTTCGCGGGCGCCGGTGCCGGCAAACCTGATGTTGCCTCGACCCATCCTCACCTGTTTCCGGGCTCACCCCACCCCACCGCGCGCGTTGCGCGCGGTGACCCTCCCCCTTCAGGGGAGGGCAATCGCATGTGGAAATTCCGGGCTGTCGCGACGAACGATCCTGCAAGTTAGTTACTCCGTCATGCCCGGGCTTGTCCCGGGCATCCACGTCGCTCTCAGCATGCCGGCCGACGTGGATGGCCGGGACAAGCCCGGCCATGACGACGTGGAGAGAGACGAGCACAAAACGGCGATCGCCACATGCGATTGCCCTGTCCTCCAGGGGAGGGTGGGCAGTGGTGCGCGTCGATGCGCTATTGCCCGCCGACTGGAGCATTGATCCGTGTCGACCGTCGTCCGCCACGACACTCCGCCCCCGATCAGCCTCATTGATCGCTGGCGCGGCTGGCGCGACGCGCTGCTCGCGAGTGCGGCGTTCCAGCGCTGGGCGTCGGCGTTTCCGTTGACGCGGCCGATTGCGCGCAGGCGGGCGGCGGAGCTGTTCGACCTGTGCGCAGGGTTCGTCTATTCGCAGACGCTGGCGGCTTGCGTGCAGCTCGATCTGTTCGAGACGTTGCGCGCCGGGCCGTGCGATCTCGCGGCGCTGGCGTCGCGCGCGGTGGTGCCCGAGGCCGCGATGGAGAGCTTGTGCGAGGCGGCGTCCGCGCTTCAGCTGCTCGAGCGCCGCGGTGCGTGCTACGGGCTCGGGCCGCTCGGCGCGGCGCTGCTCGGCAATCCCGGCATCGCCGCCATGGTTCGACATCACGCCGCGCTGTATGCCGATCTCACCGATCCCGTGGCGCTGCTGCGCGGACAGGACCGCGAGCGCCGGCTCGCGCAGTACTGGCCGTATGCGCTGGACAAGACCGGCGATGCGCTGACACGCGACAGCGTCGCGCCCTACACGGCGCTGATGGCGGCGTCGCAGCCGATGATCGCGGACGTCGTCCTCGCAGCCTATCCCTTGAGTGGCCACCGTTGCCTGCTCGATGTCGGCGGTGGCGACGGCAGCTTCCTGACCGCCGCCGCGCGGGCTGCGCCGCAGCTGCAGCTCAAGCTGTTCGATCTGCCGGAGGTCGCCGCGATCGCGCAGGAGCGTCTCGCCAAGGCCGGGCTGGCCGATCGCGTCACGATCACGGCCGGCAGCTTCTACGACGATGCGCTCCCGACCGGCGCGGACGTGATCTCGCTGATTCGGGTCGTGCACGATCACGACGACGAGGCCGTGGCGCGGTTGCTCGCGAAGCTGCGCGCCGCGCTGCCTGACGATGGCGTGCTGCTGCTGGGCGAGCCGATGCGCGAGGCGGCCGGCGGCAGCGATGGCGTCAGCGCCTATTTCGAGATCTATCTGCGCGCGATGGGGCAGGGGCGGCCGCGCAGCCCCGCCCGCTTGCGCGAGCTGCTCCACGCGGCGGGTTTTTCGCAGGTGCGAGTGCTTCGCACCCGGATCCCGCTGATCGCCAGCGTGATTGTCGCGAAAAGCTGACACTCAAACTGTAAATATATATTGACACTCTCCATAGTCGGACTAACCTCACATCCGTAACTAAGCGGGCGTCGCCGGGGAGTTGGGCTATGGACGCGATCGCCGTCGTACTGGGGAGGCCGAGGGAGTTGTCGCTGCAACAGCTGCAGCTGGCGGATGCCCCGGACTGCCTGACCGTCGACATCGAATGGAGCGCGATCAGCACCGGCACCGAGCGGCTGCTGTACGAGGGACGGATGCCGTCCTTCCCGGGCATGGGCTATCCGCTCGTACCGGGCTACGAGGCGGTGGGCCGCGTCGCGCACGCCGCGCCAAGCTCCGGCTTTCGCAAAGGCGAGCGCGTGTTCGTGCCGGGCGCGGCGCGCTGCTTCGGCGAGGTCAGGAGCCTGTTTGGTGCTGCCGCCTCGCGCCTCAACGTTCCCGCACAGCGCCTTGTTGCGATCGATGAGACGACGGGCCAGCGCGGCGTGCTGCTGGCACTGGCGGCCACCGCCTATCATGCATTGCAGATCGGTGGTGACGGCCAGGCCGAATGCGTCGTCGGCCATGGCGTGCTCGGCCGTCTGCTGGCGCGGCTGATCGTGGCGATGGGCGGCGATCCGCCCGTGGTGTGGGAAAGCAATCCGGAGCGCGCCGTTGGTGCGACGGGCTATCGCGTCATCGATCCCTCAGAGGACAGCAGACCCGACTATCGGCTGATCTTCGATGCCAGCGGCGATGCCGGGCTGCTCGACAGCCTCATTGCTCGCCTGGCGCCACGTGGCGAGATCATCCTCGCCGGCTTCTACAGCGCGCCGCTCTCCTTCTCCTACCCGCCGGCCTTCATGCGCGAGGCGGCGATCCGCGTCGCCGCCGAATGGACGCACGAGGATCTGCTCGCGGTGCGCAATCTCATCGACACCGGTCGGCTGTCGCTGGACGGGCTGATCACGCACCACGCCGACGCCTTGTCCGCGGAGAGTGCCTACCAGACCGCGTTCGACGATCCCTCATGTCTCAAGATGGTCCTGGACTGGAGAGCTGCCGCATGAACGCCCCGACCAAGATCACCGCCAATCTTGCCGCGATGACGGATGCCTTGCGTGCCGAGGCCGCGATCGAGCCGGATGCGCCGGTGACGGCTGCGCCGAAGAAGGCCACGCAGATCATCGCGATCTACGGCAAGGGCGGCATCGGCAAGAGCTTCACGCTCGCCAACCTGTCCTACATGATGGCGCAGCAGGGCAAGAAGGTGCTGCTGATCGGCTGCGATCCGAAGAGCGACACCACCTCGCTGCTGTTCGGCGGCCGGGCCTGCCCGACCATCCTCGAGACCTCGTCGAAGAAGAAGCTCGCCGGCGAGGAGGTCAAGATCGGCGACGTCTGCTTCAAGCGCGACGGCGTGTTCGCGATGGAGCTTGGCGGGCCCGAGGTCGGCCGCGGCTGCGGCGGACGCGGCATCATCCATGGCTTCGAGCTGATCGAGAAGCTCGGCTTCCACGATTGGGGCTTCGACTATGTGCTGCTGGACTTCCTCGGCGACGTCGTCTGCGGCGGCTTCGGCCTGCCGATCGCGCGCGACATGTGCCAGAAGGTGATCATCGTCGGCTCCAACGACCTGCAGTCGCTCTACGTCGCCAACAATGTCTGCTCGGCGGTCGAGTATTTCCGCAAGCTCGGTGGCAATGTCGGCGTCGCCGGCATCGTCATCAACAAGGACGACGGCACCGGCGAGGCTGCGGCGTTCGCGGAAGCCGCCGGCATTCCGGTGCTGGCCTCGATCCCGGCCGACGACGACATCCGCCGCAAGAGCGCGAGCTATCAGATCATCGGCCGCCCCGGCACGCCCTGGGCGGCGCTGTTTGAGCACCTCGCCCAGAACGTCGCCGAGGCGCCGCCGCGGCATCCGCATCCGCTGACGCATGACGGTCTTCTCGGGCTGTTCAAGGCCTCGGAGGTCGGGCGCGACGTGGTGCTGGAGCAGGCGACGCTCGAGGACATGTGCGGCAGCACCGCAGTGGCCAAGCCGTCGCTCGAAGTGATCTACGACAGCGTGTGATGGGATCGGTCGGCGAGCGGAATGTAATGCAATGAGCGATCCTGTGGTCCATCAGGCAATCAGCGTGCAGAGCGGCGCAGCGGCAGCTCTTCTGCCGGCGCAGCCCGAGGCGCTCGGCTGCCACGCCGGCAAGGCCGAGCTCAAGCGTGCGGCCGATGCCGCCGGCAAGAGCGAGGTGCTGGCGCGCTACGCGGCCGACTATCCGGCCGGGCCGCACGACCAGCCGCAGAGCATGTGCCCGGCGTTCGGCTCGCTGCGCGTGGGCCTGCGCATGCGGCGCACCGCGACGGTACTGTCGGGCTCGGCCTGCTGCGTTTATGGCCTCACCTTCACATCGCACTTCTACGGCGCGCGGCGCAGCGTCGGCTACGTCCCGTTCAATTCCGAGACGCTGGTCACCGGCAAGCTGTTCGAGGACATCCGCGAGGCCGTGTTCAAGCTGGCGGACCCCGCCAACTACGACTGCGTCGTCATCATCAATCTCTGCGTGCCCACCGCGTCGGGCGTGCCGCTGCAGATTCTCCCGAAGGAGATCAACGGCGTCCGCGTCATCGGCATCGACGTGCCCGGGTTTGGCGTGCCGACCCATGCCGAGGCCAAGGACGTGCTCGCCGGCGCGATGCTGAGCTACGCGCGCCGCGAGGCGGAGCAGGGTCCGGTGCAGGCGCCACGCGTGCCGCGCGGCGATCGGCCGACCATCGCGCTGTTAGGTGAGATGTTTCCGGCCGATCCCGTCGGCATCGGCATGATGCTGGCGCCGCTTGGTCTCGCCGCGGGTCCCGCGGTGCCGACGCGCGAATGGCGCGAGCTGTATGGCGCGTTGGACTGCGCGGCCGTGGCGGCGATCCATCCGTTCTACACGGCCTCGATCCGTGAGTTCGAGGCGGCGGGCCGTCCGATCATCGGCTCGGCGCCGGTCGGCTGGGATGGCACGGCGGAGTGGCTGGAGGCCGTTGGCGCGGTCTGCGGCGTCGGGCGCGCGCAGATCGATGCGGCCAAGAACGCGGTGCTGCCGGCGATCCGCGGCGCGCTTACGGCGACTCCGATCCGCGGCCGGATCACGCTGTCGGGCTATGAGGGATCGGAGCTGCTGGTCGGGCGTCTGCTGGTCGAGAGCGGCGCCGACCTGCGCTATGTCGGCACGGCCTGTCCGCGCACGCGCTGGTCGGAGGCCGACTGTGCCTGGCTCGAGAGCCGCGGCGTGCGCGTGCAGTACCGCGCCTCGCTGGAGCAGGATCTCGCGGCGGTCGATGCGTTCGCGCCGGATCTTGCGATCGGCACCACGCCGATCGTGCAGAAAGCCAAGGCGCGCGCGATCCCGTCGCTCTACTTCACCAATCTCATTTCGGCGCGGCCGCTGTTCGGCGTCTCCGGAGCCGGCTCGCTGGCGCAGGTCGTCAACGCGGCGATCTCAGGCAAGGCCCGCTTCGACGAGATGCGCGACTTCTTCGAAGGTGTCGGTGAGGGCGACACCGCGGGCGTGTGGCAGGGCACCCCTGTCGCGCGTCCTGCTTTCCGCGACAAGTACCGCAAGGCGGTCGCGGCGCAGGCCAAGGCGCGCAAGTCCGAGGAGATGGTGTGATGCTGATCCTCGACCACGATCGCGCCGGCGGCTATTGGGGGGCGGTCTACGCGTTCACCGCGATCAAGGGCCTGCAGGTCATCATCGACGGCCCCGTGGGCTGCGAGAACCTGCCGGTGACCTCGGTGTTGCACTACACCGACGGCCTGCCGCCGCATGAGCTGCCGATCGTCGTGACGGGGTTAGGCGAGGACGAGCTCGGCCAGAAGGGCACCGAGCAGGCGATGAAGCGCGCCCGCGCCGCGCTCGATCCCGACCTGCCGGCGGTGGTCGTCACCGGCTCGATCGCCGAGATGATTGGCGGCGGCGTCACGCCCGAAGGCTCCAACATCAAGCGCTTCCTGCCGCGCACCATCGACGAGGACCAGTGGCAGAGCGCCAACCGCGCGCTGAGCTGGCTGTGGAGCGAATACGGCCCACGCCGGATTCCTGAGCGCAAGCCGCGCGCGGACGGCGAGAAGCCCAGGGTCAACATCATCGGGCCGATCTACGGCACCTTCAACATGCCGTCGGATGTCGCCGAGATCCGCCGCCTGGTCGAAGGCATCGGCGCCGAGATCAACATGGTGTTCCCGCTCGGCAGCCATCTCGCCGACGTGCCGAAGCTGGTCAATGCCGACGTCAACATCTGCATGTACCGCGAGTTCGGTCGCCTGCTGTGCGAGACGCTGGAGCGGCCTTATCTGCAGGCGCCGATCGGGCTGCATTCGACGACGAAATTCCTGCGCTCGCTGGGCGAGATGCTCGGCCTCGATCCCGAGCCGTTCATCACCCGGGAGAAGCATACGACGATCAAGCCGCTGTGGGACCTCTGGCGCTCGGTGACGCAGGACTTCTTCGGCACCGCGAGCTTCGGCATCGTCGCCTCTGAGACCTACGCACGCGGTCTGCGCAATTTCCTGGAGATGGAGCTCGGGCTGCCTTGCCACTTCGCGATCTCGCGCTGTGCCGGCGCCAAGACCGATAATGACGCCATCCGCAAGGCCATCCACGAGCGGCCGCCGCTGGTGCTGTTCGGCAGCTATAACGAACGCATGTATGCGGCGGAAGCCGGCAACCGGTCGATCTACATCCCGGCCTCGTTCCCGGGCACGGTGATCCGGCGCCACACCGGCACGCCGTTCATGGGCTATGCGGGGGCGACCTACGTCGTGCAGGAGGTCTGCAACGCGCTGTTCGATGCGCTGTTCAACATCCTGCCGCTCGCAACCCAGCTCGACCAGATCGCGGCGACGCCGGCGCGGCTTGAGCGTGAGCTGCCATGGGATGACGGGGCCAAGCTCGCGCTCGACCAGATCATCGAGACCCAGCCGGTGCTGGTGCGGATCTCGGCGGCCAAGCGGCTGCGCGACGCCGCCGAGCGCGGTGCGCGCCAGGCGGGACTCGACAAGGTGACGGAGGACGTTCTCGCGCATGCGCGGTCGCAGCTCGCAACGGGCCAGGCCGCGTAGGCGCGGGGATAGCGGAGAGGGAGAGGACGATGTCGTTATACGAACGCATGGATCGTGACGTCGCACCGAGATCGCGCGAGCGCATCGACTATCTCCTGGTCTACGCGATGTGCTTCGCCGTGCTGATGGTCGAGGGCGTGCTGCGCCGGATCGGCTCCATCATCACCGGCCACCGGCCCGCGCCGCTCGGCGCGATCGTCGGTGAAGCAAGGATCAAGGCCGCGAACTGCGCGACCTCGTCCTTCATGGGACTTTGAGTTCGAGAGCGGTCAGTGCGCTCTCTGGATATGCAAGGAGTTCGTGCGGCTCGCCGCACGGATGTCATCCCGGCGACGGGATGACACTTCGACGCCGCTCATCTCGGTGAACGGCATCCGGCCGAAAGGCCAACACCAGGAGGTACCACTATGGTGGACGTACCAAACAAGGGAGGCTCTCTGTCGGGGCTGACCGAAGCGGAGGCGAGGGAATTCCATAGCATCTTCATGACGAGCTTTGTGGTCTTCACGGCGGTTGCGATCGTCGCCCACATTCTCGCCTGGATGTGGCGTCCCTGGCTGCCCGGGCCGACTGGCTACAAGGCGGCGATGGATGGGGCAGCCCACTACGCCACTCTCGCGCTCTCCTACCTGACCTGATCGAAAGGAGAAAACTATGTGGCGCTTGTGGTTGTTGTTCGATCCCCGCAGGGTTCTCGTGGCTCTCGGCGTGTTCCTGTTCGGACTGGCATTGGTGATTCACTTCATCCTGCTCAGCACCAACCGGTTCAACTGGCTGGAGGGGCCGCGTGCAGCGAAGACGTCGTCGATCTCCGATCCGGCAACGCCGGTGAAGCTCAGCTAGCAGCTCGACGACCAGAGGGAAGCGGACGGGCGACGGCGGCAGACCCCGTTCGCCCGCTTCCCAAATCCTCTCGTCCAACGAATTCACGACACGTAGCATATCGCGCGACGGGCAGCGGAGGCAGGACCGATGGCAATGCTCAGCTTTGAACGAAAATACCGCGTCCGCGGCGGCACGTTGATCGGCGGCGACCTCTTCGATTTCTGGGTCGGACCGTTCTACGTCGGCTTCTTCGGCGTGACGACGATCTTCTTCACCTTTGTCGGCGTGGCGCTGATCCTCTACGCCACGGCGCTCGGACCGACGTGGAATCTCTGGCAGATCAGCATCAACCCGCCCGATGCCAAATATGGGCTGTCGTTCGCGCCCCTCACCGAGGGCGGCTTCTGGCAGCTCATCACGGTGTGTGCGCTCGGCGCCTTCGTCTCATGGGCGCTGCGCGAGGTCGAGATCTGCCGCAAGCTCGCGATCGGCTATCACGTGCCGTTCGCCTTCGGCTTTGCGATCTTCGCCTATTTTACGCTGGAGGTGATCCGGCCGGTGCTGATGGGATCATGGAGCTACGCCTTCCCCTACGGCATCATCACTCACCTCGATTGGGTGTCGAACACCGGCTATCAGTTCGGCAACTTCCACTACAATCCTGCGCACATGATCGCGATCACGTTCTTCTTCACGACGTGTCTCGCGCTCGCGCTGCACGGCTCGCTGATCCTGTCGGCCGCCAACCCGGGCAAGGGCCAGGAGATGAAGTCGCCGGAGCATGAAAACACCATGTTCCGCGATCTCCTCGGCTACTCCATCGGCACGCTCGGCATCCATCGCCTCGGTCTGTTCCTGGCGCTGTCGGCGGTGTTCTTCAGCGCCGTCTGCATCGTCATCTCCGGTCCCGCCTGGCTGATGCCGGAAGGCAATGCCTGGTCGGACTGGTGGGACTGGTGGCGCCACGTCCCGATCTGGTCGCCGCCGCAATGAGTTCAAGGAGAGGTCGTCATGGCCCAATACCAGAACATCTTCACGCAGATCCAAGTTCGTAGTGCGATCTATCCGGGTATCCCGATCGAGCCCGGCGTCTGGGAGCGCATCGGCAAGGGCAGCTTCAACTACTGGTTCGGCAAGCTCGGCGATGCCCAGGTCGGGCCGGTCTATCTCGGCTTTCTCGGCCTCGCGTCGCTGATGTCGGGCTTCGTTGCGATCGAGATCATCGGTCTCAACATGCTGGCGTCGGTGAACTGGAGCCCGCTCGAGTTCATCCGCCAGTTCCCGTGGCTGGCCCTGCAGCCGCCGGCGCCGGAATACGGCCTGCAGATCTTCCCGCCGCTGCAGGAGGGCGGCTGGTGGCTGATGGCCGGCTTCTTCCTGACGACGTCGATCCTGCTGTGGTGGGCGCGGACCTATCGCCGCGCGCGGGCGCTCGGTCTCGGCACGCATGTGTCGTGGGCGTTCGCGTCGGCAATCTGGCTCTATCTGGTGCTCGGCTTCATCCGGCCGATCTTCATGGGGAGCTGGAGCGAGGCGGTGCCGTTCGGCATCTTCCCGCACCTCGACTGGACCAACAACTTCTCCATCACCCACGGCAACCTGTTCTACAATCCGTTCCACATGCTCTCGATCGCCTTCCTGTACGGGTCGGCGCTGCTGTTCGCGATGCATGGCGCGACGGTGCTGGCGATCAGCCGCTACGGCGGCGAGCGTGAGCTCGAGCAGATCGTCGATCGCGGCACGGCCTTCGAACGTGGTGCGCTGTTCTGGCGCTGGACCATGGGCTTCAATGCGACGGCCGAGTCGATCCATCGCTGGGCCTGGTGGTTCGCCGTGCTTTGCACCTTGACCGGCGGCATCGGTATCCTACTGTCGGGCACCGTGGTCGATAACTGGTTCGACTGGGGCGTGAAACACGGGCTGGCGCCGCCGCGCTGAAGTCCTGCAGGTCGAGGCATGTTGGACAGAGTCGAATTGGATCGGATCGAGATGGCCGGGCGCAGCATGCGTCCGGCCAGTCTTTTGCAGGCGATGCGGGAGCGTACCAAGGCGCTCCACGTCACCGCGGAGCGGACCGGCATCGTGGCCGAGCTGTTGCGGGGGCGCGGTACGCGACAGGCCTACGCGTTGTTGTTGCGCAATCTGCTGCCGGTCTACGAGACGCTCGAAGCGGAGCTGCTCCGCCATCAGGGCACGCCAGTGACGGGCCGCATCGTGCGGCTGGAGCTGCATCGCAGCGCTGCGATCAAGGCCGATCTCGCTGAGCTCGAAGCGCGCAATCTGCCGTTGCTGCCCGAGGCGATCGCCTATGTTCGTGCTATCCACGAGGCAGGCTCCGGCTCCGGCCATCCGCTGCTGGCGCACGCCTATACGCGCTATCTCGGCGATCTCAGCGGCGGCCAGATCATCAAGAAGATCCTGGCGCGCTCGCTCGAACTGGAGCCCGCGGCGCTATCGTTCTACGAGTTTACGGAGATCGCCGATATTCCGCGCTTCAAGGATCACTACAGGGACGCATTGGAGCAGGCCGGCGCGGCGATGGCCGAGCATGATGCGGTCATCGAGGAAGCCGCCACGGCCTTCCAGCTGAACATCGCGCTGTCGCAGGCGCTCCAGCAGGCGGCTGGGCTCGCTGGCTGAGGCCGCCGACGTCCAGCTCAAATCGATCTCGTCCGACAGGGCACGGCGTTGGAGCCGATGTGTTTCCGCCGGCGACGGCCGGCTCCCCTCCCCGCAAGGGCAGGGCCATCGCATATGACCCGGCCCTTGTTAGGGGCCTCATGGTTCGAGACGCGCCGAAGACGGCGCTCCTCACCATGAGGATTGAGAATCCTGCCGCGAAACTGGCCTCGTCCTGAGGAGCCCGCCGGAGGCGGGCGTCTCGAAGGACGGTCGCGGGACGACTGCGCGCCCAGCCTCTTTCACCATATGCGATAGCCCTGCCCGCAAGGGGGAGGGGAGTAGACCGAGAGCGTGGTGAGATATCGGGCGATATCGTCAAAGTACGAGCTACGTGGTCAAAGCGGGTACGGGACGGCATTCATCAACGACGTACCGCAGACACTCTCCCTCGTCTCACTCCTCGCTCTGCGAGCGATACCACACCAGGTGCTCGAGGATCTCCAGCGTCCGCGTGGTCGAATTGCGGATGCTCTCCAGCATCTCCGGCATGCTGCCGGCCTGCGCACCGTGCGTCACCTCCAGCGCGGCGAGCTGCGCGTTCTCGACGGTAGACGCGGCGAGCTCCTTGTAGATCAGGCTTGCGCTCTGATCGAGCCGCAGCGTGGGCCGGCGGGCGCCGTCGATTTCTTCCTGGAAGCGCGCCCGGGCCGCCTCGGCGGTCTTGCGCTCGGTCAAGTCCGAGAAGATCAGCACGAAGCCGAGCACGCGATCATACGGCGCGATCACCGGGTCGGCGCGCACCATCAACGGCCGTTGCGGCGAGGCGCCGCCCGTCAGCGTCAGCTCGCCGCGCCAGCTGCGCTTGTTGCGCATGAGGTCGTCGAGATTGGCGCGGAATTCCGCCGGCGCGGTGCAGTAGCTGCCGAGGTCGCGCAGATATGGGATGTGCGGATGCGAGGCGCGCAGCTGCTGCTCGAATGCTTCGTTCATCAGCAGGATGCGGCCCTCGACATCGGCGATGATGACCGGCTGCTCCGAGCGCAGCACCTGGGCGCTGATCGTGGCGAGCTGGTCCTGCGCGATCACCATGCGCACCGAACGCAGCTGCAGCGCCACGTCGGCGACCGTCTCGCTGACGACGCGGGCGGAGGCGAGCTCGGCGCTCGACCACGGCTCGGACTTGCCTTCGACCAGCTGATGCCATTTCGCAAACGAGCGCCGCGGCGACAGATCCGACGGATCGTCGCCGATGATGACGGCCTTGAGCGGATCGCCGCCCCAGGTCACCGTCCGCACCTGCTCCGGCCGGAACCACAACAGATACTCGCCCTCGCTCGCCGACAGCGGTGCGGCGATCAGGCCGCTGGCGATCGAGCGGATGTCGGCAAAGGACGGTTCGTCGAGCGTCAGCGAGCTGGTCGCCGTCAAGCCCTCGGGGGCTGCTCCCGGCGTGTTGCGCCGGCGATCGAGCCAGGCCGCGAGATCCCGGATGCGCTGCGTCGAGGGGACGTCGCCGGCGGTCGTGACCTGGCCCTCGAACAGCAGCGCCGCGCCGCTCGCACCGAGCGGCTGCAGCAGCGACTGCGAGCCGTCGAACAGCGCCGCCTGCCATTCGCCGTCGCGCGACACCGCTTCGACCAGCCGCTGCTCCAGCCGGCGCACGACCAGCTCGGACTGGCTTTGGGCAAAGCTCTCCAGCGCCGCGATCCGGATCGCGCAGGTCTCGGCCAGCGCCTCGCCTGCCGCGCGAATGTCGAACGGCACGAAGCGCGGCTCATAGTGATGGCAGGCGATCAGTCCCCACAGCCTTCCGCTGACTATCAGCGAGCACACCAGCGTCGCGCCGACGCCCATGTTCTGCAGGTATTTCTGGTGGATCGGCGACATGCTGCGCAGGCAGCTCAGGGACATGTCGAGGTCGCGGCCGTTGAGCGGCGAGATGCGCGGCTGCAGCGGCACTGGCGTGTAGTTGACGTCGACCAGGAGGCGCACGCGGTTGCGCTCGTAGAGCCGGCGCGCGATCTGCGGAATGTCGGATGCCGGATAGCGGTTGCCGAGAAAGGCCTCCAGATCCGGCCGCCGCCGCTCCGACAAGACCTCGCCATGGCCGTCCTCGTCGAAGCGATAGACCATGACGCGGTCGTAGCCGGCGATCTCCCTGAAGATGGTCGCCGTCTCGTCGCACAGGCCGAGCAACGATGAGGCCGAGGTGATGCGGTGGAAGGCGCTGTCGAGCGCAGGCGCGATGTTGGTCGTCTTCGTCGCCGGCTCCAGCTCGACGATCAGCCCGCCATTCGAGGGTCGGTGAAGCGTGCAGTCGACCCGGCGCGGCGGCGCCCCGGCGGTGCATCGCAGGGTCATCGGAGCCAGATGGAGCGGGCTGTTGAGATGCGGCAGGATCTGCAGGGCCAGGTCGCCGCCAAGATCGCGCAAGGGACGGCCGACCACGGAGCCGGTGTTGAGGAAGACGGCCGCATTGGTGCTGGCCTGGATGACGATGTTGTCGGGCTCCTTGACCGCCAGGAGAATGCCGTGCGGCTGGATCGAGCCTGCGAGATGAATCTGTTCACGCTCGCAATCCGCAAGAGTAGCGTGGCCGAAGGCCGGCGTTGTCAGCGGAACGGGCAACTATCTCCCCTTTTCGGTTTCCTCGTCGCTTTCTTCGAGTTGGCTCAGATTATACCGATCGAGCTTGGCGTAAAGACTCTGGCGGCTGAGGCCGAGAATTTCGGCAGCCGACGTCCGGTTCCCGTTGGCGAGCTCGAGCGCAGCGCGGACGTAATGCTGCTCGACGACTTCGACCGTGCTCCTCACCAGGTCGCGCAACGGTGTCTTGCCGACGGATTCATTGAGGCCCGCGAGGGCGACCCGCAGATTGTCATGCTCCGCCGCGGGCGACAACCGCCTGGCGATGTTGCGCAACACCAGGCCGATCCGGCGCTGGCCGTCGAGGCCATGGGCGGCAGCCGAGATCTCGACCTCGGTCTCGGTCCCGAGCTCGCCCTGGATCGTGGTCGACAGCAGCCGGACGGCTCCATGGCGCTCGACGTTGGAGATCAGCACCGAAAGGTCGGCGCCGGGGCGCGTCAGCCACCGGCTCAGCTTCTCATCGATCAGCGCCTCTTTCGATCCGACCTCGACCAGCTCCAGGAAGGCCCGATTGGCCCGCTTGATGGCACCGGTGCCATCGATGCTGATAACAGCATCGGGAAGATTGTCGATCAGCGCTTCGGGATCGTCGGGAACCGGGCCGGGCTGCGCGGCCTTGCCGATCGGCGCCATCTGCAGCAGGAACATCGGCGCGGTCTCGCTGGTCATCAGCGATCCCCGGAGCATCCAGGGTGCGGTGTCGTGGCCGAGGTGAATCACGATGCCCGGCGCCTTGCCCTGGTCGCGGACGCGCCTCAGCATCAGCTCTACCGGCTCGCGATCCTTTTGCGGGATCTCCTGCAGGAACTCGCGGCCCACCAGATTGTCCCGGCGACGGCTTGAAACGCCGAGCGCGGCCGCCGCCGTCCGATTCGCTTCGACGATGCGCAGATCTGACACTTTCGTCAGCAGCACAGCCTCGTTGGAGTCCTCGATGACCAGGCGGTAGCGCGTCTCGATCTCGCGCAGCTTCCAGTAGTCGCGCTCGATGGTCTGCTGGGCCGAGATCAGCCGGGCCTGGAGCTCCGCGACCGCCTGCAGATTCTTGCCGATCGCCAGCATGCCGGCCCGGCCGCCGAGCAGCACGGTCGTGAATTCCATCGGCAGTTCGAGACCGCTCGGGAACCGCTGCGTGATCTGCCGGAACGCGGAAATGCCGGTCCGCTTGGTGTCCTGCATGATGCGCTCGATCTTCTCGCTCGCATCATCGACGATCTCGGACCAGGGACGGCCGAGCCAGATGTCGACATTCTCGGCTGACATGTTCGGCGACAGCGTCGCCTCACGGATCACGCCGTCCATGTCCAGCAGCAATGTCACGTCGGGTCGTGGACCGTGAAACTCGGCCATGGTCTTGGCACCCGTTATCTTTGGCACCCTCTTGAGACGCTCGGGGGATCGCGGCCAGTTCATTTGGCGCGCATTTTGAAGGTGTTGCGCCCCATCCCGCTAACGTATTGAGAGTCTTGAGAATGTCGTTAGCCCATGCAGGGCGCTCGCTGTCAAGGCTTATTTCGGAGCATCCAGCTTTCGTTGGTATCCCTGCGCCTATTGCATGTTCGAGCTGCGACTTATTCGCTCACTTTCGCCTGAACCAGACATGACAAGATCGCATGACACTGTTACCTGTAAGGAGCAAATCACAAGGGCGAACGAAACGACGCATCGGGAGGTCGCATATGCTTCGATCGGGTTTGGTTGCAGTGGTCATGACTGCCATGTCGGCGGGTGCCGCGTTCGCGTTGGACGGCGGGGACGCTGCCAAGGGCGAGCAGGTCTTCAAGCAGTGCATGACGTGCCACCGGATCGGACCGGAGGCGAAGAACGCCGTCGGTCCGGTCCTCACCGGCGTCGTCGGCCGGCCCACCGGGACCTATCCGGGCTTTGCCTATTCGGAGCTGAACAAGCATGCCGGCGAGGCGGGGCTCGTCTGGACCGAGGACAATATCTTCGCATACCTCCCGGATCCCAACGCCTTCCTGAAGAAGTTCCTCACCGACAAGGGCAAGGCGGATCAGGCGACCGGCTCGACCAAGATGGTGTTCAAGCTCGCCAACGAGCAGCAGCGCAAGGACGTCATCGCGTATCTGAAGACGTTCTCTGAGAAGAAGTGAGCGGCGTCGGTACCGCGCTCAGGTTCTGAGCGGTTGCCCGCGCACCTTCCGCACGCACCCGTGTCGTCCCGGCGAACGCCGGGACCCATACCGCGTGATCTCCCTTGGGGCACGCTGCGCGTTGAGCCTTCTGTGAAACCGATAGTTGCCGGTGGCTATGGGTCCCGGCGTTCGCCGGGACGACAGCTGTGGGTGCCCTTTGCGTCAGCGGGGTTTGCGCGGGCCGAGCGCATGAGTCATTTGAAGAGGCGATATGCCTCAACGCCACCGCTGCCTGAGATCAGCCGCGTTGGCGAGGCCGGAGGCGGCGAGGCAGCCCGCGAGCCAGAACCACGGCGCCCCGGTCAGCGCGCAACGTACAGCCAGCAGCAGGAACACCCCGGCGAGCAGATTGGGCAGCAGCGCGAGCGGGCTGATGCCGCGGCGGTGGCGCTGCCAGATCCACGTCACGGCCGCAAGCTCCACCGCGACCACCGTTAGGATCAGGTCGACCAGATGCGGGCTGTGAAACAGCTCATCCATCGCGCGAGCCGCTACGCCGCCCTCGCGAGCCCGGTGAGGTGCGCGATGTTCTTGAAGAAGATGCGCACATGCGACAGCGGCTTGGCGCGGACCAATTCCTTGTTCATGTACGCGTCCCAGGTCAGCTGCTGGACGTCCTTGTCACGGCAGATCGCGACGAAGCGCTCGCGGCGGGCATCGCTCGTGTACCAGTAGCGCTGCATCAGACCGAGGATGAAGAACACGGCGCCGTGCCTGCGCATGAAGGATTTGCGGGCCGTCGCCAGGGCGGCTGCATCGCCGGTCTTAAGGAACAAGGCAACGGCGTCGGCGGCCGCGCGGCCGCCAGCCATCGCGTAATAGATGCCTTCACCGGAGGCCGGGGCCACCACGCCCGACGCATCGCCGGCCAGCACGACGTCGCGGCCATTGTCCCAGCGCGACAGCGGCTTCAGCGGGATCGGCGCGCCTTCGCGGCGGATGGTGTCGAGATCGTCGAGCGCGGCAGCCTTGCGGAATTCGGCGACTGAGCCCCGCAGCGAAAAGCCTTTATGCGCGCTGCCGGTGCCGATGCTGGTGGTCGGTCCGTGCGGAAACACCCAGCTGTAGAAGTCCGGCGACAGCCGGCCGCGATAGACGACATCGCACCGCGCGGCATCGAACACCGGATGGCTGCGGTCCGGCGAGCGGATGATCTCATGATACGCGAACACGTAGCGCATCTCGCCGGCTTCGGGGATGCACTGGCGCGCCACGGCCGAGACCGCCCCGTCGGCGCCGATCACGGCGCGCGTCCGCACGCTGTCCTCGCGCACGCTGCCGTCGTCCATGCGCCGGACGTAGTGCACCACCGACCTGCCGTCGTCGTCGCGCGCGATATGGCTGAAGGTTCCGGTGCGGCGGATCGCGCCGCCTTCCGCCGCGCGTGCGCGCAGCCACTCGTCGTAATGCTCGCGATCGACCATGCCGACGAAGCCGCCGTCGATCGGCATGTCGACGTCCCGGTTGCTCGGCGACACCATGCGGGCGAACGAGATTCGGGCCACCAGCAGATGGTCGGGAATCTCGAACTCGGCGACCAGCCGCGGTGGAATGGCGCCGCCGCACGGCTTGATGCGGCCGGCTCGGTCGAGCAGCAGCACGTGATGGCCGTGACGGGCCAGATCATTCGCGGCCGTTGCGCCGGCCGGTCCGCCGCCGATGATCACCGCGTCGAAGGTCTTGGGGCTGGAGGAGGGGCTCATCGGTCAGGCTCCCTGGTTGGCCGGCTGTGGCTGAAGCGGCGACGTCTGCTCGCGCGGGCGCTTGATCCAGATCGCGAGCCAGGCGGAGAGAACGAACAAGGCGGCTTCGGCGGCGAACACCGCCGCGTAGGCCGAGGCGGTCGACGGCATAAGGTGACGCGCGGCGTCCGCCGCCGCGGTGCCGACGAAGCCGCCGATGCCGAACGAGATCGCCTGCGAGGCGCCCCACAGGCCCATGCGCGTGCCCTCGCGATTGTCGCGGCCTTCGCTGACCATGTTCATCATCGCGCCGATCGCGGCGATGGCGTAGACGCCGTTGGTGATGCCGAGCAGCAGCACGGACGCGCGTAGCGGCCAGGCCGGGCCGACGGTGGCGGCGGCGACCAGGCCGAGCAGCGCCAGCGCCGAGGCGAGACAGCCGCCGATGATCCAGGGCTGCGGCCGCGTCCGCCAGTCGGCATGCAGGCTCGCCATCGCCGGCATCAGGATCATGCCGATCAGCGCGCCCATGTGCTGCACGGAAGAGAGCTGCGTGGTCTGGCCCGGCGTCATGCCGAACACGCTGCCGGCGAACGGCTCCAGGATGAGGTCCTGCGCGCTGTAAGCGAGCATCGAGACGAAGATGAAGATCGCGAAGCGCCGCGCCTGCGGCTCCCGGCAGATCTCGCGGAAATCTTCCATGAAGCCGGAGCGATTCGCGGCGCCGGAGGTCGTGTGAGGAGACGCGTCGGGCTGCTCGATCCCCCAGACACCCAGCAAGGTCAGCACCATGGCGATCGCCGACACCGTGCCGGACACCAGCATCAGCCGCTCGCCGGAGAACGGATCGAGCGCCTTGCCGGCCACCGCGGTCGTGACGATGAAGCCGGTGATCATCATGATCCAGGCGATCGAGGCGGCGGCGCTGCGCCGCGCCGGCGCGGTGCGCTTGGCGAGCAACACCAGCAGCGAGGTGCCGGCGGCGCCGACGCCGATGCCGATCATGATGAAGGCGACCACGGCGATCGCGAGACCGAGAGCGAGATGCGTCGCCATCAGCGCGGTAGCGGCGGCGGCCAGCAGGCCGCCGGCGGCGAGCACGGCCATGCCGCCGACGATCCAGGCGAAACGACGCCCGCCGACGTCGGAGCCATGACCGAGCCAGGGCCTGAGCACCTGCATCGCGTAATGGATCGCGACCAGGAGGCCGGGGATCATGGCCGGCAGAGCGAGCTCGATCACCATCACGCGGTTCAAGGTCGAGGTGGTCAGCACCACGACCGCGCCAAGCGCGGTCTGCACCAGGCCCAACCTGACGATGCCGAACCAGGACAGAGGAGCGGGCGCAGCGTTGCTCATGCCGGCAACCCCGCCAGCGCGAAGGCCGTGACCAGCATGCCCAGCACGTAGAGCAGCACGCCGGTCCCGTTGTACCAGGGCGCGAGCTCGCGCGGATTCGTCATCAAGCGCCGCATCAGCACCAGCTGGGCCGCGATCAGCGCTGCGACGATCGTGGCATGGGCCGGTCGGCTCCAGACGATCAGCAGCACGAGCACCGCGACCTGCGCCAGCGCCATCGTGATGCAGGCGAGGCGCGCGGCGCGCTCGGGCCCGAGCAGCACCGGCAGCGAATTGACGCCGCTGACGCGATCGCCATTGATCGACTTGAAGTCGTTCAGGGTCATGATGCCGTGCGCGCCGGCGCTATACAGCAGGGCGATCGAGAGCACCGGCCAGGACGGCGCCTGCGCGCTCATGATCGCCGCCGCGGTGATCCAGGGCAGTCCTTCATAGCAGAGGCCGACGGCGCTGTTGCCCCACCAGCCGTTCTGCTTCAACCGGATCGGCGGCGCGCTGTAGGCCCAGGCGAGCGCAAGGCCGAGCGCCGCCGCGGCAAAGCCCCAGGTGCCGAGCAGGGTGGCGACGCCAAGCGACAGCACCGTCCAGATCAGCGCGATATGGAGACCCCAGCGTCCGGGAATGCGGCCCGACGGGATCGGGCGGTCCGGTTCGTTGAGCGCATCGACATGACGGTCGAACCAGTCGTTGACGGCCTGGCTGGTGGCGCACACCATCGGCCCGGCGAGCACGAGGCCCGCAATCACGATCGGCCAGCGCGACGCCAGCGGCGCGCCTGACGACACCACACCGCAGCCGAACGCCCAGATCGGCGGAAACCACGTGATCGGCTTCAACAGCTCGAGAACGGCCGAGGGCTGAAGCCTTGATGGAATCCCTGGAGCGAGCGGGACGGGCGCGATCTCGGTCATTGCAACTGTTCCACCTATTCCAACTGACTGTCTTCTTCGCTCGGCTCGGCAAGGCCATAGCGCCGCAGCTTGACGTAGAGGCTCTGTCGGCTGAGGCCGAGCATCTCGGCAGCGGTCGCGCGGTTGTCGCCGGTCAGCTTGAGCGCGGTCTCGATGCACATCCGCTCGATCACGTCGGTGGTCTCGCGCACCAGCTCCTTGAGCGGCACGCGGCCGATCAGCTCGGCGAGCTGCTCACGGGAGCGTGGAATATAGCCGTGGTCGCCGCCGTCGCTGGAGATGCGCGGGCCGACATTGCGGATGGTGAAGCCGAGCCTGGCCTGGCCGGGCGCCCCGACCGTGCTGGCGGAGATCTCGACGTCGACCGGCGAGCCGTGCTCGCCGCGGACGACGCTGGAGAACAGCTTCACGCTGCCATGCTGGCGCAGATTGGTCAGCATGACCGAGAAATCGATCGCCGACTTGCCGATCCAGCGGTCGATCGTCTCGCCCAGGATCTGGTGCATGTTCTCGATCTGCGCGAGCTGCAGGAAGGTGGCGTTGGCGTGCAGCAGGCGGCCGTCCATGTCGGTGATGACGAATCCGTCGGGGGCCGATTCGACGAACTGCACGAGCTGGGTGTTGACGTCGGAGCTCTTCGGGAGTGCAGGCTGCGTGGCCAGCGGCGAGAACCGCAGCAGGAACAGCGACGCGTTGTCCTGCCGGAAGAAGGTGCCGTCGAGCAGATAGTCGCGGCCGCCGTCGAGCCGGATCCTGGCGCGTTCGATCTTGCCCTGCGAGCGGATCGCCAGCGACAGGGATTGCGACATCGCCATGTCGTCGAGCAGCAGCGCATCGGGGAACAGCTTGCCGATCAGATTGGCGGCGCCGTGATCGAGCAGGGCGGCCGCGGCCGGGTTGGCCTCGACGATGCGATGGCTCACCGCATCGACGATGAGGACCGGCTCCGACGTGATCTGGAACAGGATCCGGTAGCGCGATTCGGCGTTGCGCATGCGCGAATAGTCGCGCTCGATGGCAACTTGCGCCTCGATCAGCTTCTGCTGGAGCGCGGCGGTGGCGCGCACGTCGCGGCCGACCGCGATGAAGCGCGCCGCGCCCTTGATCGCCACCACCGCGAACAGGATCGGGATGTCAGGCCCGCGCGCGGCCGGATAACGCACCTCGCGCCAGCGCGACACCTTGCGCTGGGAGGCCTCCGTGAGCAGCAGCTCTGGCTTTGTCTGGCTTTCCTCGGACACTGTTGCTTGCCAGGATCGGCCGATCCACGCGTCTGTGTTTCTCAGTTCAAGCGGCAGGCCGGCTTGTTGAAAAGCCAGGTCCTGAATGTTGCCGTCGGCGTCGAGCGCGAGCGCAATGTCGGACGCTGCGGCCACCAGCATGCCCGCAACATCCGCATTGAGGTCGCCAAGCGACTCTTTCGGAGCTCTGAACGCCCTCACCAACGCCGTTGTCCTCCCAGTCAAGGAGCCTTCGCGCGGCAAGTCTCGTTCCAGCATTCATCTTCACTGCACCCTCAGCTATCGCCGTTCGGTCAGAAGACTGACGACGTGCCGGGCTTGCGAAGCCTCTCTGCTCGGATCGGAGACGACACCGTCGCCACCGACCAGGAGAACGAGTTCAGGCCGTTCAATAAAAGCAGGACCGCAGACCAGCACGCCGACGTCCTGGTTGGAGGACTCGCGCCGGACCATCCTTATGTTTGAGGCGAGATCGTCAAGCTTCCTGTCGCTGGTGGCGAAGAACTCGACGACATTGAACCACTGCGAGCGAAGCGTCTCGACGAAGCCGCGATCGGCCGTGTCGGGCTCGATCCAGGTGTCGAAGCCGTCGCGACGGAAGAACTCGCCCGCCAGCACGAGACCGAACATCATGTGGCCCAGCTCGCGCCTGTCGCCCGGCGCCGTGGTCAGCAGCACGCGCAGTCCTGCGGGCGCGACCGCGAGCTCGGCGCAGAAGGCCGGGCTGAAATGCCGCAGCAGCTGCTGCAGCCGCCACAGCGCGAGCGTGACGTCGGCGAAGTCGCGCTCGTCGTCCGCCCACAGATGGCGCAGATGGTTCGCGGTGGGGACCAGGAGATCGAGATAGATGCGCTCCAGGGTCTCGCCGTGATCGCGATGCGCCTGGATGCAGGCCACCGCGCCAACATCGTCCGCGTCCAGCACGAGCTCGGCGAAATCAGCCGCCTCCTGCGCCGAGGCCGTGATGATCGCCGGGACGCGTTCCAGCGCGGAGGCATGGGCCATCACGAGCCGCGGAATGATCTCGGCTTCGATCGCGTCGTTGAGTTGGGGATGGCGTGTGGTGCGCAGCGGCGCGACGATGCGCGGCGATGCCGGCGAATGAAAACCGGGCTGCCCACGCTTCGTCCGAAAGCGGGCTCGCGGAAATCGGGCTGTCTCATTGAGCTCGGTCATAAGCGCCTCCCCTCCATATGAGCGCACGTCACTCGTTGCGTCAATATTATTTGACGTCAATTTTGATTGACACTCTTCCTGCCCAGGTCTAGCGTTTCCCCATCGGGCTCGCACTCGGGGATTTGCGATGCGCCACCTGCGAACTGCACAACGTGACGTTGATCAGACCGAGTGCGGTGCACCACCAATCCCCCTGTGGTTGTCGTCATCGCATCACTGGGCACCGATGTTGTCAAATCATCTTTACACATCGTGTGATGCGCAGTTCACATCCGCCACTGATCCGTCGCTCTGGAGCCAGCTCTGCTTCACGCCTGACCCGGCGTCGCGTGCAAAGCGGCAAGCGCTTTACACGGCTGAGGAAAAGCGCCGGCGCGACGCCACGCCATGGACTCTGGTGCAGGGCATTCTGGCGCCGCTGCAATTTCTCGTCTTCCTGATCAGCCTCGGCCTCGTGGCGCGCTATCTCGCGACCGGCGAGGGGCTGTGGCTCGCGACCGCCTCCGTCGTTCTCAAGACGGCGCTGCTCTACACCATCATGATCACCGGCTCGATCTGGGAGCGGGTCGTGTTCGGACGTTATCTGTTCGCACCGGCCTTCTTCTGGGAGGACGTGTTCTCGATGCTGGTGATCGCGCTGCATACGGCCTATCTGGCTGCGATCATCGGCCATGTCGGCAGCGCCCAGCAGCAGATGCTGCTCGTGCTCGCCGCCTACGCAGCCTATGCGATCAACGCCGCGCAATTCCTGCTCAAGCTGCGCGCGGCGCGGCTGCAGGACGAGGCGATGGCGGCGACGTCCCGTGCGGAGCGCGCGTCATGAATGCTCATGCACAAGCCTGTGCCGTGAAACCACCTGCTTCGCCGGACGGCGTGCTGCGTGAGCGCGGCCAGCGCGAGGTGTTCTGCGGCCTGACCGGCATCGTCTGGCTGCACAGAAAGATTCAGGACGCGTTCTTCCTCGTCGTCGGCTCGCGCACCTGCGCGCATCTGATCCAGTCGGCCGCCGGCGTGATGATCTTCGCGGAGCCGCGCTTCGCCACCGCGATCATGGAGGAGCGCGATCTCGCCGGGCTCGTCGACGCCAATGACGAGCTCGACCGCATCGTCGGTCAGCTGCTGGCGCGCCGTCCCGAGATCAAGCTGCTGTTCCTGGTCGGCTCCTGCCCATCGGAAGTGATCAAGCTAGATCTGTCACGCGCGGCGCTGCGGCTGTCGCAGCGCTTCTCACCTGATGTGCGCGTGCTCAACTACTCCGGCAGCGGCATCGAGACAACGTTTACGCAGGGCGAGGATGCCTGCCTCGCGTCGCTCGTGCCGGTGCTCCCCGCAGCCGATCGGGCTGCGCGGCCATCGCTGCTCGTGGTCGGCGCGCTCGCCGATGTCGTCGAGGATCAGTTCAGGCGGAGTTTTGCGGCGCTCGGCATCGATCAGGTTGCGTTCCTGCCGCCGCGGCGCTCGTCGGAGCTGCCGGCGATCGGCCCGCAAACGCGGGTGCTGCTGGCGCAACCCTTCCTCGGCGACACCGCACGCGCGCTTGAAGAGCGCGGCTGCCGCCGCATCGCGGCGCCATTCCCGCTCGGCGGCGAAGGCACGGCGCTGTGGCTCGTAGCCGCGGCCGACGCCTTCGGCGTGTCGCGCGCGCATGTCGAGCGGACAATCGCGCCGCTCAAGGCGCGCGCGGAGAAGGCGCTGGCGCGCTACCGCGCGCAGCTCGCCGGCAAGCGCGTCTTCCTGTTTCCGGATTCGCAGATCGAGATCCCGCTGGCGCGTTTCCTGGCGCGCGAGATCGGCATGGAGCTGATCGAGGTCGGCACGCCCTATCTGCACCGCGAGCATCTCGACTCCGAGCTGGCGCTGCTGCCTGATGGCACGCAGCTCAGCGAGGGCCAGGACGTCGAGCGGCAGCTCGATCGTTGCCGCGAAGCCCGGCCCGACCTCGTCGTTTGCGGACTCGGCCTTGCCAACCCGCTGGAGGCCGAGGGCCTGACGACGAAATGGTCGATCGAGCTGATCTTCACGCCGATCCAGGGTTTTGAGCAGGCCGGCGATCTCGCCGAGCTGTTCGCGCGGCCCTTGCTGCGGCAAACCCGATTGGCGGTGTGAGATGCAGCTGTCGGTCTGGACCTATGAAGGACCGCCGCACATCGGAGCGATGCGCATCGCGACCGCGATGCGCGACGTGCACTACGTGCTGCACGCGCCCCAGGGCGACACCTACGCCGATCTGCTGTTCACGATGATCGAGCGCCGCGACCGCCGGCCGCCGGTCACCTACACCACCTTCCAGGCGCGTGATCTCGGCGGCGACACCGCGGATCTGCTGCAGAGCGCGGCACGCGCGGCCTATGAGCGCTTCCAGCCGGCTGCGATGCTGGTCGGCGCGTCCTGCACGGCCGAGCTGATCCAGGACGATCCCGGCGGGCTGGCGCAGGCCTTGAGGCTTCCGATTCCGGTGATCCCGCTCGAGCTGCCGGCCTATCAGCGCAAGGAGAATTGGGGCGCTTCGGAAACGTTCTACCGGATTGTACGGGCGTTGGCTGCGTCTTCCGCTGATGGCTCCCCCCGCCGTGAAAGGAAGACAGGCGCCCGTCCAGTCTGCAACCTGCTTGGTCCGACGGCTCTCGGCTTCCGTCATCGCGACGACCTCGCGGAAGTGACCAGGCAGGTTGTGGAGCTCGGCATCGAGATCAACGTGGTCGCGCCGTGGAATGCGACGCCATCAGATCTCGCTCGTCTGCCACAAGCCGATTTCAATATCGTTCTCTATCCCGAGATCGCGCTGACGGCGGCGCAATGGTTGAACCGCCAGTTCGGCCAGCCCTATACGCGCACGATCCCGATCGGCGTCGGCGCGACACGCGACTTCATCAAGGAGGTCGCGAGCCTTGCCGGCGTCGGTACGGAGCCCGTGCTGGCGCGCACCGAGAGCCGGCTGCCGTGGTACTCGCGCTCGGTCGACTCGACCTATCTCACCGGCAAGCGCGTCTTCATCTTTGGCGATGCGACCCACGCGGTCGCCGCAGCGCGCGTCGCGACGCAGGAGCTCGGCTTCGAGGTCGTCGGCCTCGGCACCTATGCGCGCGAGTTCGCTCGCGAGATCCGCGAAGCCGCCGCGATCTACGGCGTCGAGCCGCTGATCACGGACGATTATCTCGAGGTCGAGGCCCGCGTCGGCGAGCTGCGGCCGGAGCTCGTGCTCGGCACGCAGATGGAGCGGCATATCGCCAAGCGGCTCGGCATTGCCTGCGCCGTGATCTCGGCGCCGTGCCACGTGCAGGATTTCCCGGCGCGCTACTCGCCGCAGATGGGCTTCGAAGGCGCCAACGTGCTGTTCGACACCTGGGTGCATCCGCTGATGATGGGCCTGGAGGAGCATCTGCTCGGCATGTTCCGCGAGGATCACGAATTCGCCGATCACGCGCCATCGCATCTCGGTGCCGCGCCAGCGGCACCGCCACAGCAGCCGCAGCTGCGCGTCGTTGAAACCGTCGCATCGGTTGAACTCGCCTGGGCCTCCGACGCCGAGCGCGAGCTGACCAAGATTCCCTTCTTCGTGCGCGGCAAGGCGCGCCGCAACACCGAACGGTTCGCGCGCGAGCGCAACGTCAACCTGATCACGCTCGAGACCTTGTACGATGCCAAAGCGCATTTCGGTCGCTGACGTCACACCCATCCGGGTGGTGATCGTGACGATGGACAGCCATCTCGCCTCGGCTGCCGTGCGTGCACGCACGACATTGCAGGCGGAGCTGCCCGGTCTCGATCTCAAGGTTCACGCGGCCGACGAGTGGGGCTGCAATCCGAACGCGCTCGCGCACTGCCTCGACGACATCGCCACCGGCGACATCGTGGTCGCCACCATGCTGTTCATGGAGGACCACATCCAGCCGGTGCTGCCCGCGCTGGCGGCGCGCCGCGACCACTGCGACGCCATGATCGGCTGCCTGTCGGCCGGCGAGGTCGTGCGCCTGACCCGGCTCGGCAAGCTGACGATGTCGGGCTCGGCCACCGGCGTGCTCGGCCTCTTGAAGCGGCTACGCGGCAGCAACCGCTCAGGCTCTTCCAGCGGCCAGGGCCAGATGAAGATGCTGCAGCGGATGCCACGTCTGCTGCGCTACATCCCTGGCACCGCGCAGGATCTGCGCGCCTATTTCCTGACGCTGCAATATTGGCTCGCCGGCTCCGAGCAGAATTTTGCGAACATGGTGCGCTTCCTAGTCGGCCGCTACGCCGACGGGCCGCGCGCCTCGCTGCGCGGCAGGCTGAATGCCGCCGAGCCGGTGACCTATCCGGATGTCGGGCTCTACCACCCGCGTCTGCCGCAGCGGATCGTGGAGCGCGCCGACGAGCTGCCCACCACATCGAAGGCGGTTGGCCGCGTCGGCGTGATCCTGATGCGCTCCTATCTGCTCGCCGCCAACACCGGGCATTATGATGGTGTGATCGCCGCGCTGGAGGCGCGCGGGCTCGCCGTGGTGCCGGTGTTCGCCAGCGGGCTCGACTCGCGCCCCGCCATCGCGCGTTACTTCCAGAAGGACGGTGTCGCCACCGTCGACGCGGTGATCTCGCTCACCGGCTTCTCGCTGGTCGGCGGTCCCGCCTATAACGACGCGCGTGCGGCCGAGCAGGTCATGGCCGGCCTCGATGTGCCCTTGATCGCGGCGCATCCGCTGGAGTTCCAGACCGTCGAGCAGTGGCACGACGACGCGCGCGGTCTGACGCCCGTCGAAGCCACCATGATGGTCGCGATCCCCGAGCTCGACGGCGCCGTCGGCCCCACCGTGTTCGGCGGCCGGTCGGCGATGGCCGATGCCGGCCGTGACATGGCCTCACTGCCGGAGCGCGCGACGCAACTCGCCGCGCGCGTCGCGAGGCTCGTCGAGCTGCGCCGCTCGGCGCGCGCCGAGCGGAAGCTCGGCGTGGTGTTGTTCAACTTCCCGCCGAACGGCGGCAGCGCCGGCACCGCGGCCTATCTCTCGGTGTTCGAGTCGCTGCACAATGTGATGACATCGCTGCGTGCGGCAGGCTACACGATCGACGTCCCGGATACTGTGGACGCGCTGCGCAACCGTGTGCTCAAGGGCAATGCCGAGCGCTTCGGCACCGTCGCCAATGTCGCGGCGCGCATTCCCGTCGATCAGCATGTCCGGCGCGAACGTCATCTCGCCGAGATCGAGAAGCAGTGGGGCCCGGCGCCCGGCCGTCATCAGACCGATGGCGCCAGCCTCCTGGTGCTCGGCGAGCAGTTTGGCAATCTGTTCGTCGGCCTGCAGCCCGCCTTCGGCTACGAAGGCGATCCGATGCGGTTGCTGTTCGAGCGCAGCTTCGCGCCGACGCATGCGTTCGCGGCGTTCTATCGCTGGCTGCGCGAGGACTTCCGCGCCCATGCCGTGCTGCATTTCGGTACCCATGGCGCGCTCGAATTCATGCCGGGCAAGCAGGCCGGGCTGTCCGCAGAATGCTGGCCGGAGCGGCTGATCGGCGACCTGCCGAACTTCTACATCTACGCGTCCAACAATCCGTCCGAGGGCGCTCTGGCGAAGCGGCGCGGCGGTGCCACCCTGATCAGCTATCTCACGCCCTCGATCACCAGTGCCGGTCTCTACAAGGGCCTTGCCGACCTGAAGTCCTCGCTGGATGCCTGGCGCAATCTGTCGCCGGATGCGACCGAGGAGGTGAGGACGGACAGCGCCGCGCTGATCCAGGCGCAGGCGGCGGCGGTCGATCTCGCCGCGGCTGAGCCGCTGTGGAGCGGTGAGCGCGACGCGCGCATCGCTGCGCTCTCCGCCAGCGTGCTGGAGCTGGAATATTCGCTGATCCCGCATGGCCTGCACATCGTCGGCGCGCCGCCGCTGCAACAGCAGCGCGCCGAGCTGCTCGACCTCGCCGGCATCACCGATCTGGCCAAGCGCTCCGAACTCGACCGGCTGCTCGCCACCGACAGCGAGACGCCCGCGATCGTGCATGCGCTCGACGGCGGCTACATCCGCCCCGTGCCGGGCGGCGATCTGCTGCGCAACACCGACGTGCTGCCGACCGGCCGCAACCTCCACGGCTTCGACCCGTTCCGCATCCCCAGCGCCTTCGCGCTCAAGGATGCCGAGCGCCAGGTGGCGCGGCTGCTGGCCCGCCATGCCGGCGAGGGCCACAAGCTGCCGGAGACGATCGCGCTGGTGCTGTGGGGCACCGACAATCTCAAGACCGAGGGCGGTCCGATCGCGCAGGCGCTCTGGCTGATGGGCGCCGAGCCGCGGCACGACAGCTATGGCCGTCTCTGTGGCGCGAAGCTGATCCCCTTGGAGCAGCTCGGACGCCCGCGCATCGACGTCGTGATCACGCTCTCCGGCATCTTCCGCGATTTGATGCCGCTGCAGACCAAGCTGCTGGCCGAAGCCGCGCTGCTCGCGGCATCGGCGGATGAGCCGGCCGAATTCAATTACGTGCGCAAGCATGCGCTGGCGTTCCAGGCCGCCCATGGCGGCGAGATCGCCGATGCCGCGCTGCGCGTGTTCGGCAATGCCGAGGGCGCCTATGGCGCCAACGTCAATCACCTGATCGATTGCGGCGCCTGGACCGACGAGGACGAGCTCGCCGACGTCTACACGCGCCGCAAGGGCTTTGCCTATGGCCCCGACGGCCGCCCTGTCAGGCGCGACGCGCTGCTCGGCCATGTGCTCGCCGGGGTCGATGCGGCCTATCAGAACGTCGACTCGGTCGAGCTCGGCGTCACCACCATCGATCACTATTTCGATACGCTCGGCGGCATCAGCCGCGCGGTGAAGCGCGCCAAGGGCGAGGCCGCGCCGGTCTATATCGGCGACCAGACCCGCGGCGAGGGCACGGTGCGCACGCTGTCGGAGCAGGTCGCGCTGGAGACCCGCACCCGCACGCTCAATCCGAAATGGTATGAGGCGCTGCTCGCTCACGGCTATGAGGGCGTGCGCCAGATCGAGTCGCACGTGACCAACACGATCGGCTGGTCGGCCACCACGGGCCAGGTCGCGCCGTGGGTCTATCAGCAGATCACGACGACCTTCGTGCTCGACCCCGCGATGCGCGAGCGGCTTGCCTCGCTCAATCCGGCCGCGTCGGCGAAGATCGCCAATCGCCTGATCGAGGCGCATGAGCGCAATTACTGGACCCCGGACCCCGAAATGCTCGACGTGCTGCGCAAGGCCGGGGAAGAGCTCGAAGATCGCCTCGAAGGCGTGGGAGTTGCCGCATGAACGTGACTTTGAGACCTCCGCCGACGACGGCGCCGCGCCGACCTGACGGGGCCGGCAGCGTCCAGGTGCAACTCGACCCGAACGTGGTCATTGACACCGCGAAGGTGTACTCGGTGTACGGCAAAGGCGGCATCGGCAAGAGTACGACCTCGTCGAACCTCTCGGTGGCGCTGTCCAAGCTCGGCAAGCGCGTGCTGCAGATCGGTTGCGATCCGAAGCACGACTCGACCTTCACCCTGACCAAGCGGCTGGTGCCGACGGTCATCGACATCCTCGAGCAGGTCAATTTCCACGCCGAGGAGTTGCGCCCCGAGGACTTCGTCTACCAGGGCTACAATGGCGTGATGTGCGTCGAGGCCGGCGGGCCGCCGGCCGGCACCGGCTGCGGCGGCTATGTCGTCGGCCAGACCGTCAAGCTGCTCAAGGAGCATCACCTGCTCGAGGACACCGACGTGGTGATCTTCGACGTGCTCGGCGACGTCGTCTGCGGCGGCTTCGCCGCGCCCTTGCAGCACGCCGATCGTGCGCTGATCGTGGCTGCGAACGATTTCGACTCGATCTTCGCGATGAACCGCATCGTCGCCGCGATCCAGGCCAAGTCGCGCAACTATCCGGTGCGGCTCGGCGGCGTGATCGCCAACCGCAGCGCCGCCACCGACCAGATCGACAAGTTCAACGAGCGCGCCGGATTGAAGACGGTGGCGCATTTTCCCGATCTCGACGTCATCCGGAAGAGCCGGCTGAAGAAGTGCACGCTGTTCGAGATGGAGCCCTCGCCGGACGTCGAGCGCGCCCAGAACGAATATCTGCGCCTCGCCGCCTCGCTGCTCGCCGGCGTCGAGCCGATGCAGGCGGTGCCGCTCAAGGACCGCGACATCTTCGATCTCCTTGGCTTCGATTGAGTGGAGCTAGCCGATGACCACAGCGGACTATCTCGCCCGGCGCAGTGAAGTGGAGACCTATTTCGACCGCACCGCGGTCGCCGCCTGGACGCGGCTGACTTCGGACGCGCCGGTGGGCCGCATTCGCGCCACGGTGCGGGCCGGCCGTGACGAGATGCGGCGGACGCTGCTGTCATGGCTGCCGCTCGATCTGCGCGGCGCGCGGGTTCTCGACGCCGGCTGCGGCACCGGCAGCTTTTCCATCGAGGCCGCGCGGCGGGGCGCCGAGGTGGTCGCCGTCGACATCTCGCCCACGCTTATAGAGATCGCCCAGCGCCGGCTGCCCGACGACATCAGCCGCAGCGCGATCAAGTTCGTGGCGGGCGACATGCTCGATCCCAAGCATGGCGGCTTCAACTTCGTCGTCGCAATGGATTCCTTCATCCACTACCGCGCCGAGGATGCGGTGCGGATCGTGGCGGGCCTCGCCGCGCGCACTTCCGAATCCATTCTGATGACCTACGCACCGCGCACGCCGCTGCTGGCCGTCATGCATGCGGTCGGCGGCCTGTTTCCGCGTGGCAATCGCGCGCCGTCGATCGAGCCGGTCGCGGAGCAGAAGCTGTATCGTCTCATCGCCGACAATCATGATCTCGCCGACTGGCGCTGCGCGCGCAGCAGCCGCATCGCCAACGGCTTCTACATTTCGCAAGCGCTGGAGCTCCGTCCGTCATGAGCGCGCGCGCACCATCGGTCCTGCAACTGTGGACGCGGCTGTCGTCGCGCTATCTGCCGTTCGCGGATGCCGCCTCGACCGAGCTGCCGCTGTCGCGCCTGATGCGGCTGTCGCTGTTCCAGGTCTCGATCGGCATATCGGTGGTGCTGCTCAACGGCACGCTCAACCGCGTCATGATCGTCGAGCTCGGCGTGCCCTCCTGGCTGGTCGCGACCATGGTGGCGCTGCCGTTGGTGTTTGCGCCGCTGCGGGTGCTGATCGGCTTCAAGTCCGACCATCATCGCTCGGTGCTGGGCTGGCGCCGCGTGCCCTACATCTGGATGGGCACCTTGCTGCAGTTCGGCGGCCTCGCGATCATGCCGTTCGCGCTGCTCTTGCTGTCGTCGGGCGACGCGCCGGGCCAGGTGATCGCTGGCCGCATCGGTGCGGGTTTGGCCTTCCTGCTGGTCGGCGCCGGCCTGCATACGACCCAGACCGCCGGCCTGTCCCTTGCCACAGACATTGCCCCTGAGCAGTCGCGCCCGCGCGTGGTCGCCTTCCTCTACGTGATGCTGATGTTCGGCATGATGGCGAGCGCGCTGACCTTCGGCGGGCTGCTCGCCGAGTTCAGCGAGATGCGGCTGATCCAGGTCATCCAGGGCGCGGCGCTGACCGAGATGGTGCTCAACATCATCGCGCTGTGGAAGCAGGAGGCGCGCGATCCCTCGCGCACGTCGGCTGCACGTGAGCGGCCGCGCTTCGGCGATTCCTGGCGGCAGTTCCGCGAGGCCGGCGGCTCGATGCGGGTGCTGGTCGCGGTCGGGCTCGGCACGGCCGGCTTCACGATGCAGGACATCCTGCTCGAGCCGTATGGCGCGGAGATCCTTCACCTCACGGTCGGCGAAACCACGGCGCTGACCGCATTGTTCGCAGCCGGCACGCTCGCAGGCTTCGGCCTGTCGGCGCGCCAGCTGGGCAAGGGCGCCGATCCCTATCGGATCGCAGCGCTCGGCGGACTCGTCGGGCTGTTCGCGTTCTCCGCGGTCATCTTCTCGGCGCCGCTCGCCTCGCCCCTGCTGTTCCGGATCGGCACGACGCTGATCGGATTCGGCGGCGGCCTGTTCGCGGTTGGCACGCTGACGGCGGCGATGGCGCTGGTGCAGAACGGCGAGAGCGGGCTCGCGCTCGGCGCCTGGGGCGCAGTGCAGGCGACGTCAGCGGGTGTAGCCATCGCCGGCGGTGGCGCCATTCGCGATGTGATGTCGCAGCTGGCATCGAATGGAAGCCTCGGCGTCGCGCTCGCCGGGCCGGCGACCGGCTACAGCATCGTCTACCACGTCGAGATCGCGCTGCTGTTCGTCACCCTTGCGGTGATCGGGCCGCTGGTGCGGCGGCGGGCGGCGGAGCCACAGCAGCTTCAATTCGGAATCGTTGAATTTCCAGGTTAGCCCAGTCGGGGAGGAAGCCATGACGTCTTTCACGAGCTACATCGATGTCGCCCAGGTGGTGCTTTACGGGTTCTGGGTGTTCTTCGCAGGCCTGATCTTCTACCTGCGCACCGAGGACAAGCGCGAAGGCTATCCGCTGCAGTTCGAAGGCCGGATCGGCCGGCAGACGGCGTCGAGCGGTCACGGCTTCCCGACGCCGCCGTCACCCAAGACCTATCACATGCATGGCGGGCGCACCGCGACTCTGCCGAACTGGGACAACGACCGCGCCGATGTGCCGGTCACGCCGATGTATCCCTGGCCCGGCACGCCCTATCTGCCGACCGGCAATCCGATGCTCGACGGCGTCGGCCCGGGCTCCTTCGCCGCGCGCAAGGACGAGCCGGAGCTGACCATGGACAACATCCCCGCGATCGTGCCGCTGCGCGTCGACGGCAGCATCTTCATCGCCTCGGAGGACCCGGATCCGCGCGGCATGCCGGTGATCGGCTGCGACGGCAGGCTCGGCGGCAAGGTCCGCGAGGTCTGGGTCGACCGCGCCGAGATGCTGATCCGCTATCTCGAAGTCGAGGTCGAGGGCATCGTCGGACGCCACGTGCTGCTGCCGATGACCATGGCCATCGTCGACAAGTCGCGCAAGGCGGTGCTGGTCGACGCCATTCTCGGCTCGCAATTCGCCAGCGTGCCCGGTCTCGCCAGCCCCGATCAGGTCACCAAGCTCGAGGAGGACAAGATCGTCGGCTACTACGGCGGCGGCCATCTCTATGCGACCCCTGCACGCCAGGAGCCGCTGCTGTGAGCACCGGTCGGGACCAGGATCAGCTGATGCTGCCGGCAGGCGAGCGCCTGTTGTGGCAGGGACAGCCCACGGTGAAGGCGCTGCTGCTGCGCGTCTTCCACCTGCGCCTGGTGCTCGCCTACTTCGCGGCGCTGTTCGGCGCCCGCGTGGTGACGGGCACGCTGGATCACCAGCCGCTCGCGGCCTCGCTCGCCGGCGCGTCCTCGCTGGTGACGCCTGTGGCGCTCGCGACGCTGCTGCTCACGGGCCTCGCGGTGCTCTACAGCCGCACCACGCGCTACACCATCACCAGCCGCCGCGTGCTGCTGCAGTTCGGCGCCGTGCTGCCGATGACCTTGAACGTGCCGTTCAAGCAGGTCTCGCGCGCCGACGTGAAGCTGTTCTCCGACGGCTCCGGCGATCTGCCGCTCGGCGTCACCGCCCAGCAGCGGCTGTCCTATCTGCTGCTGTGGCCGCATGCGCGTCCGTGGCGGCTGAACGAGGTCGAGCCGATGCTGCGCGGCGTGCCTGATGCCCGCGAGGCGGCCGAGATCCTCGCAAAGGCGCTGGTCGCGGCCTCGGACGGCGCGGTCGCGGCGCAGCCGATCGCCGCGGGCAACGGACAGCCGCAAGGCGCGTCGCCTGCGGGTGCGGTCGCCAGCGCGGCGTGATCAGGAGGATGTCATGAGCCAAGCCGAGAGCCATGTCGATGTTCACGCCGAACCTGAGATCGTCATTCCGAAGGGCGCGCTGCGCGCGGCCTTCGCACTGGTTGCCTTCACCCTGGTTGCGGCCGGCGTCGGCCGCTGGACGGGTGTAGGCACTGTCCACATCGATCACGCTGTCGCCGTGCAAACGGTGGCGCTGCGGTTCGAGGACCGTCCCGATGGCGGCATCTCCGTCGTGTCGCCCGACAGCGGCAAGGTGGTCGGAGTCGTCGAGGCCGGCGGCGACGGCTTCCTGCGCACGGTCCTGCGCAGCATGGCGTTCGATCGCCAGCGTCACGCGATCGGTTCGGGGCCGGCCTTCACGATCAACCGCTGGTCCGATGGACGCATGAGCCTGGACGATCCGGCGACCGGACGGCGCGTCGATCTCGGGTCGTTCGGCAACGACAACAAGCGCCGGTTCACGGAGCTGATGACGATGGGAGAAACGCGATGAGAGGATTATGGGCCAACGAGCCGCGCCGCTTCGAGATCGGCTGCAGCATCGAGGTCGAGCAGACCTCGGAAACGCTGCACGCGCATGTCACTCTGGACCGCGATGTCGGCATCCGCCCGGGTGACGAGGTCGTCATTCATGGCGAGCCGATCACGGTCAAGTTCGGCGAGCAGCTCAATTTGCGGCGCACCGCTACCGTCGTTCGGGCCGGTCCCTTGAAGCGCGCGATGATGCATGTCGCGGGCTATCTCGAGCTCACGGAACTGTACGACGTCAGCTTTTCGGACGGGAGGGTCAGATGATCGCAATGGAAGGCGGATCCGGCAATATCTCCACCAAGATGGCGCTGGAGGACACGATCCTCACGCCACGCTTCTACACCACGGATTTCGCGGCGATGGACCGGCTCAATGTCGACCTGGTGCGCCGCGAATGGGATGCTGTCATGGCCGAGCTGCGCGCCGACCACAACCGCAAGCACTTCGTGCGGACGCCGGAATTCGACAAGGATCTCAACGATCTTCCGGAGGCGCTTCGCGCCGAGTTCAAGGACTTCCTGGTGTCGTCGCTGACCGCCGAGTTCTCCGGCTGCGTGCTCTATGCCGAGATCAAGAAGCGGATCACCAATCCCGACATCCGCGAGCTGTTCCAGTTCATGAGCCGCGACGAGGCCCGCCACGCCGGCTTCATCAACGAAATCCTCAAGGATCACGGCATCGGCGTCGATCTGAGCTTCCTCACCAAGACGAAGAAGTACACCTACTTCAAGCCGAAGTTCATCTTCTACGCGACCTATCTCTCCGAGAAGATCGGCTATGCCCGCTACATCACCATCTATCGGCAGATGGAGCGGAACCCGGAGCGCCAGTTTCACCCGATTTTCAAGTGGTTCGAGAGGTGGTGCAACGACGAGTTCCGCCACGGCGAGGCGTTCGCGCTGCTGATGCGCGCCGATCCGAAGCTGCTCAACGGCCTCAACAAGCTGTGGATCAAGTTCTTCCTGCTCGCAGTGTTCGCCACGATGCACGTCCGCGACCACATGCGTCCCGCCTTCTACGAGGCGCTCGGCATGCCCGTGGACGAGTACGACATGCGCGTGTTCCGCATCACCTCGGAGATTTCGCGGCAGGTCTTCCCGGTGATGCTCGACATCGACAATCCGCGCTTCTGGGACGGCCTGAAGCGGCTGCGCGGGATATCGGAGGCGATTGCGGATGCCAAGGCGCAGGGCGGCATCATGGGCACGCTCAAGCGCGCCGTGCTGCCGCTCAAGGCGGCGCTGACCTTCGGCCGGCTCTACATGCTGCCGGCCAAGAGCAACGCGCTGCCACGGGAGATCAGGCTGCAACCCGCCTGGTGACAAGGAGCCGGCCATGGGCGCGACCGCGATTGCCATTCCCTATGTCGTGTTCGTCTGGTGGTTCTCGACCGGCGCCGTGCTGGCGTTGGTCGGGCTCGCCGCCCGCCATCCGGCCGCGTTCAAATGGGGCACGGCCGCGGCGTTCGTCGCGGCCCTGTCGGGCGTCGCGGTGTCGAGCCAGGCCGCCGAGGACGCCAACGCCTATTGCGCCTTCACCTGCGCGATCCTGCTGTGGGGCACGGTGGAGATGTCGCTGCTCGCCGGCTGGATCACCGGCCCACGCCCCGAGCCGTGCCCGCGCGACTGCACGCCGGCCTCGCGCGTCGGCTTCGCGCTGCAGGCGATCGCCTATCACGAGCTGGCGCTGATCGCGACCGCTGGCCTCGTCTTCGCGGTGACATCGGGCGCGCCCAACCGTCTGAGCTGGTGGACCTTCGCCGCGCTGCTGGTGCTCAGGCAGAGCGCGAAGATCAATCTGTTCCTCGGCGTGCGCACCTTGAACGACGAACTGCTGCCGCAGCAGGTTCGCTTCATGCGCAGCTATTTCGCCAAGAAGTCGACCAACCTGCTGTTCCCATTCTCGATTGCCGCGGCGACCACCGCGACCGTGCTGGTCGCTGCTGCCGCGCTCGGCGCCAAATCCTCTTTCGACGGCGTCGCGCTGTCACTGCTCGCCTCGTTGATCGCGCTCGGCCTGCTCGAGCATGGCTTCATGGCGCTGCCGATGCCGGTGATCAATCTGTGGCGCTGGAGCGCGCCAGTCGAGCCCGCGATGGCGACCGTCGCTGCCATCCCGGCACCGGCGCCCGTGATGCCCATGGCGCGTCCGGTGCTGGCCGTCGTGCCGGCCACGCCTGAGGTGGAGCGCCCCATGCCTGCGCCAAAGACGTCGATGTCGGCGCAGAAGACTGCTGCCGCCCTGGCGCGGCAGCGGCTCGAAGAGCAGTTCCGCCAGGCCTATCGCCAGGCCCGCGCTGACGCGCAGGCGCAAACCATCACGGGACTGGCCGCGGTGTCGGTCACGCCGCCGGTCGATCCGAACACAGCACAGGGGGGAGTACCATGAACTACGAAGACTATTTCCGCCGCCAGCTCGACGGTCTCAGGCGCGAAGGACGCTACCGCGTGTTCGCCGACCTCGAGCGCAAGGCCGGCGCCTTCCCGCGTGCGACCTATCGTGGCCCCCATGGCGAGCGCGATGTCGCGGTGTGGTGCTCCAACGACTATCTCGGCATGGGCCAGCACCCCAAGGTGCTGGAGGTGATGCACGAGGCGCTCGACCGCTGCGGCGCCGGCGCCGGCGGCACCCGCAACATCAGCGGCACCAATCACTATCATGTGCTGCTGGAGGAGGAGCTCGCCGACCTCCACGGCAAGCAGGCGGCGCTCTTGTTCAACTCCGGCTACGTCTCGAATTGGACCTCGCTGTCGACCCTGGCCGCGCGCATGCCCGGCTGCGTGATCCTGTCCGACGAGCTCAACCACGCCTCGATGATCGAGGGCATCCGCCACAGCCGCTGCGAGACCCGGATCTGGCGCCACAACGACGTCGCCGACCTCCGCGACAAGCTGTCGGATCTCGATCCCAAGGCGCCGAAGCTGATCGCGTTCGAGAGCGTCTATTCGATGGACGGCGACATCTCGCCGATCTCCGATATCTGCGACGTCGCCGACGAATACAACGCCATGACCTATCTCGACGAGGTCCACGCCGTCGGCCTGTACGGTCCGCGCGGCGGCGGCATCTCGGAGCGCGACGGTGTCGCCGATCGCCTGACCGTGATCGAGGGGACCCTGGCCAAGGCGTTCGGCGTGATCGGCGGCTACATCACGGCGTCCAGCACCGTCTGCGATTTCGTCCGCAGCTTCGCCTCCGGATTCATCTTCTCCAGCTCGCTGCCCCCCGCGGTCGCCGCCGGCGCGCTCACCAGCATCCGGCATCTCAAGGCGAGCAATGTCGAGCGTGCAAGGCATCAAGACCGCGTCGCGCGGCTGCGCCGCCGGCTCGACGAGGCCGGCGTCAGCCATCTCGACAATCCCAGCCACATCGTGCCGGTGATGGTGCGCGACCCCGTGCTGTGCAAGCGGATCAGCGACGTCCTGCTCGACCGCTACGGCATCTATGTGCAGCCGATCAACTATCCGACGGTGCCACGCGGCACCGAGCGGCTGCGCATCACGCCGTCGCCTTATCACTCCGATGCGGACATTGAGCATCTGGTGTCGGCGCTCTCGGAGATCTGGGCCGAGATGGGCCTCGCGCTGGCGGCCTGACGGAAGAGGAATTGCACGGCGTTTGAGCCATATCAATTTGTCAATCTAACTTGACGTTAAGATTGTTGGACAAATTGGTAGTCGGGGAGAACGCCGTGCGGATCTTGTTGCTGCATCCGAATTATCACTCCGGCGGCGCCGAGATCGCCGGCAACTGGCCGCCGGCCTGGGCGGCCTACATCTCCGGCGCGCTGAAGGCCGCGGGCTTCACGGACCTTCGCTTCATCGATGCGATGACCAACGATCTCTCCGAGGATCAGGTCCGCGCCATTCTGCGCAGCGAACAGCCTGACGTGATTGGCTGCACCGCGATCACACCCTCGATCTACAAGGCCGAGCGGCTGCTGGAGATCGCCAGGGAAGAGCATCCCGACGCGCTCACCGTGCTCGGCGGCATCCACGCCACCTTCATGTACCAGCAGGTGCTGACCGAGGCGCCGTGGATCGACGCCATCGTGCGCGGCGAGGGCGAGGAGATCATCGTCGACCTGATGCGCGCCCGCGAGGACGGCCGCTGGGACAACGACCGCCGCAGCATCAGGGGCATCGCCTATCGCGACGGCTCGGAGGTGGTGGCCACGGTGGCGGCGCCGACGGTGAAGAATCTCGATGCGATCACGCCCGACTGGAGCGTGCTCGAATGGAGCAAATACATCTATATCCCGATGAACAAGCGCGTCGCCATCCCCAACATGGCGCGCGGCTGCCCGTTCACCTGCAGCTTCTGCTCGCAGTGGAAGTTCTGGCGCGACTATCGCATCCGAGACCCGAAGAGGGTGGTCGACGAGATCGAGACACTGATGCGCGAGCACGATGTCGGCTTCTTCATCCTCGCCGACGAGGAGCCGACCATCAACAAGAAGAAGTTCATAGCCTTCTGCGAGGAGCTGATCCGCCGCGACCTCAAGATCCTCTGGGGCATCAACACCCGCGTCACCGACATCCTGCGCGACGAGGCGCTGCTGCCGCTGTACCGCAAGGCCGGCCTGATCCACGTCTCGCTGGGGACGGAAGCCGCGGCGCAGATGAAGCTCGACCGCTTCAACAAGGAGACCACGGTCGCGCAGAACAAGAAGGCGATCCAGCTGCTGCGCGACGCCGGCATCGTCGTCGAAGCGCAGTTCATCGTCGGCCTGGAGAACGAGACCCGCGAGACCCTGGAAGAGACCTACCAGATGGCGCGCGACTGGAAGCCGGACCTCGCCAACTGGGCGATGTACACGCCGTGGCCATTCTCCGACCTGTTCCGCGACCTCGGCGACAAGGTCGAGATCTTCGACTACGAGAAGTACAATTTCGTCACGCCGATCATGAAGCCCGACGCAATGGATCGCGGCGAGCTGCTCGACGGCGTCATGAACAACTACCGCCGCTTCTACATGCACAAGGCGCTGTTCTCGTACCCGTGGGCCGGCTCGGGCGAGCGCAGGCGCTATCTGCTCGGCTGCCTCAAGGCGTTCCTGAAATCCGGCTTCGAGCGGAAATTCTACGATCTTGGCCGCGTCAATTACTGGGGGCCGCAGTCCAAGGGCAAGGTCGATTTCGGCTTCGATACGTCGCGCAAGCGCGCTGATCCCGGCAAGATCGAATGGAAGACGAGCCATAATCGCAAGCTGAGCGGACCGCAGCAGGCCCAGCTGATGGCCTGCGGCGGCGGCACCGAGCAGATGAGCGAAGAGGCCGAGACGAGGGTGCACTGACATGCACGGCACGCGCGCTCAGCATGTTCCGCTGCGGCGCGCGGCCGCTACGTCGGACCATGCGGACGGTCTCGCTGAAAGCCACATCGCCGGGCGCATCGGCCCCAATGCGATCATCCAGACCGCGGAAGCCTTGCGCCTGCTGCACGGTGAGGAGGCCGCGCGCTGCGTGTTCGCGGCCGCGCGGCTCGACACCTATCTCGCGACGCCTCCAGCGGCGATGGTCGACGAAGCCGAGGTCTCGCGGCTCCATCGTGCGCTTCGGACCGAGCTCGACGACGAGACCGCGCGTGCCGTCAGCACCAGGGCAGGGCGGCTGACCGGCGCCTATCTGCTTGCGCATCGCATCCCCGGCGCGGCGCAACGTGTGCTCCGGCTGCTGCCGGCCCGGCTCGCGAGCCGCGCGCTGACGCGGGCGATATCCGCGCATGCCTGGACGTTTGCCGGGACCGGCACCTTCACCGCACGCCCGGGCCGGCCCACCATCTACCAGATCAGCCATTGTCCGCTGTGCCGCGGCCATCACGGCGATCACGCCATCTGCGACTTCTACGCTGCGACCTTCGAGACGCTGTTCGCAACGCTCGTGCACCCCGACGCCCATGCGCGTGAGATCGCCTGCGAAGCCTGGGGTGACGAGGCCTGCCGGTTCGAGATCGATTGGTGAGACGGCGCCATGCGAGACGCGACGCCGCCTTGGCATCGGGTGCGGCGCTCAGCTCGGCAGAAACCGCGCGCCCTCCTTGCCGAGGAAATCCAGCATCGCCTGCGCCGGCGGCAGCAGCAGCTTGTCGGCGCGGCGCACCGCGTGCCACTGCCGGATGATCGGCAGGCCCGCGACCTTCAACGTCACCAGCCGCCCCTCGCTGAGCTCATGGGCGACGGTGTGCTGCGAGATGAAGGCGATGCCGAGGCCGGCGATGACCGCCTGCTTGATGGTCTCGTTGCTGTCCATCTCCATGCTGGTCTTTGGCTTCAGACCATGCTTCTCGAAGAATGTCTCCATCAGCAGACGGGTGCCCGATCCCGGCTCCCGGGTGATGAACACCTCGCCGGCGAGATCCCCGGCCGCGATCCGCTTGCGGCGCGCCAGCCGGTGGTTGGCCGGGGCGATGATGACGTGCGGGTGCTTGCCAAAGGGCCGCATATCCACGGGCACGTCGGCCGGCGGCCGGCCCATGATGGCGATGTCGAGATCGTAGCCGCGCAGCGCCTCGCGCAGGCTGTCGCGGTTGCCGATCCGCAAGGTGACGTCGATCTTGGGGAAGCGCCGCGAGAATTCCGCGATCGCAAACGGCACGAAATATTTCGCGGTGCTGACCGCGCCGATCGCCACGCGGCCGCCGCTGCGTCCGGCGAGAATGTCGAGCGCCTGCTCGCAATCCTGCAAGGCGGCCTCGACGCGTTCGGCCAGCGCCAGCACGCTGCGCCCGGCCTCGGTCAGGATCATGCCGTCGGTGGTGCGCTGGATCAGCGGCAGCCCGGCGAGCTCCTGAAGATTGCGGATCTGCAGGGTCACGGCCGGCTGCGTGAGGTTCAACCGACCGGCCGCTGACGTCACCGACCCCGAGTTTTGCACGGCGGCCAGCGCCCGAAGCTGGCGGATGGTGAGATCGCGGGAGAAGTGCCGGCTCATGGAACCCTCGGTGAGATCGCCAGTATAAGGAAAACTTTGGTCTATCCAAAGATATTGAAATTTCCCTAATTAGGCAAATCGAGTGTTGATAGCAGCGCGGCACGACGCATTCGTGCGGCTTCATCAAGTTCCCGGCAGAGGATCTGATGGCGAGGGAGTGGCCCATGGATCACCAGATGGATCATCATCAGACATTGCAGGCACATCTGGCGGCGCAGGGTGCCGACGCCGATTGCGCCGCGGTCATCGCGGCTCTGGCCGGGGCGGCGCGCGAGCTCGCGCGGCAGATCGCGGTCGCGCCGCTGTCCGGCGTCGACGAAGGCGCTGCCACCGTGAACGCCGACGGCGACGTCCAGAAGGCGCTCGACATCGTCGCCGACAACCTGATGCGGGAGGCGCTGCGCCGGGCTCCGGTCGCCGGCATCCTGTCCGAAGAGGGCGACCGGCCGGAAACGGTCAATGCTGCTGCCCCACTTTGCGTGGCGATCGACCCGCTCGACGGCTCGTCGAACCTGCAGAACAACATCTCCGTCGGCACCATCTTCTCGATCCGCCCGCGGGGGCGCGACGTGCTCTCCAGCTTCTTCGAGCCCGGCACGGCACAGCTTGCCGCCGGCTTCTTCGTCTATGGACCGCAGACCTGCCTGGTGCTCGCGATCGACCATCGCGTCGATCTCTACGTCCTGCATCCGACCTTGCACGAGTTCATGCTCGCCAAGTCCGGGATCCGCATCCCGCAGGATACGCCGGAGTTCGCCATCAACGCGTCGAACCGCCGCCACTGGAGCGGGACCGTGCGCAACTATGTCGACGAATGCCTGTCGGGCGCCGCCGGCCCGCGCGGCCGCGACTTCAACATGCGCTGGATCGCCTCGCTGGTCGCCGAGGCCTATCGTATCCTGATGCGCGGCGGCGTGTTCCTCTATCCGGCCGACTCCCGCCCGGGCTATCGCGAGGGCCGGCTGCGGCTGGTCTACGAAGCGCATCCGATGGCGCTGATCATGGAATGGGCCGGCGGCTCAGCCTCGAGCGGCCGCGCGCGCATCCTCGAACTGTCGGCGCGCTCGCCGCATCAGCGCGCGCCGCTGATCATGGGCGACGTCCGCCTCGTCCGCGACGTCGACCAACTGCATGAGGGCATCGAGCCGCTGTTCGAAACCAGCGATGCGCCCCTGTTCGCGCGGCGCGGCCTGTTCCGCTGAGCCCGCCTGCCGAACGCGCCTTCCGGAGAAAGTTCATGTCACGTCGTCATCCCATCATCTCGATCACCGGCTCGTCGGGCGCCGGCACCACGTCGGTCAAGAAGACCTTCGAGAACATCTTCCGCCGCGAGAACGTCAAGGCGGCCTATATCGAGGGCGATGCCTTCCATCGCTACAATCGCGAGGAGATGCGCCGCAAGATGGTCGAGGAGGCCGAGCTCGGCAACAAGCACTTCAGCCATTTCAGCCCCGACACCAATCTGTTCGAGGAGCTCGAGAAGACCTTCCGCGACTACTCCGAGACCGGCACCGGCATGACGCGCCACTACGTCCACGACGAGGAGGAGGCGCGGCTCTACGACACGAGGCCCGGCAACTTCACCGAGTGGAGCCGGTTGCCGGAGGACTCCGACCTGCTGTTCTACGAAGGCCTGCACGGCGCGGTCGTCACCGAGAAGGTCAACATCGCGCAGCACGCCGATCTGAAGATCGGCGTTGTTCCGGTGATGAACCTGGAGTGGATCCAGAAGCTGCACCGCGACCGCGCGTCGCGCGGCTACACGACCGAGGCGGTCACCGACACGATCCTGCGCCGCATGCCAGACTACGTGAACTACATCATCCCGCAGTTCTCGGAGACCGACATCAACTTCCAGCGTGTGCCGACGGTCGACACCTCGAACCCGTTCGTTGCCCGCTGGATCCCGACGCCCGATGAATCGATGGTCGTGATCCGGCTGAAGAACCCGCGCGGCATCGACTTTCCCTATCTGCTCTCGATGATCCCGCAGAGCTTCATGTCGCGCGCCAATTCGATCGTGATCCACGGCGCCAAGCTCGATCTCGCGATGCAGCTCATTCTCACCCCCATGATCATGCAACTGATGGACCGAAAGAGGCGCACGCTATGACCGCCAACGCCGTGCAGACGCTGGCTCCGAAAGCCGATCCCAGCCATGCCGAGATGGCGAACGCCATCCGCTTCCTCGCGATCGACGCCGTCGAAAAGGCGAAATCGGGTCATCCAGGCATGCCGATGGGCATGGCCGACGTGGCAACCGTCCTTTTCTCGCGCTTCATGAAATTCGATCCCGCCGATCCGGCCTGGCCCGATCGCGACCGCTTCGTGCTGTCGGCCGGTCACGGCTCGATGCTGCTCTATGCGCTGCTGCATCTGACCGGCTACGAGGCCGTCACGATCGATGAGCTGAAGCGGTTCCGGCAATGGGGCGCCAAGACGCCGGGCCATCCGGAGTATGGCCACACGCCCGGCGTCGAGACCACCACCGGTCCGCTCGGGCAGGGCATCGCGACGGCGGTCGGCATGGCGCTCGCCGAGCGCCTGATGAACGCGCGCTATGGCGACGATCTGGTCGATCACTACACCTACGTGATCGCCGGCGACGGCTGCCTGATGGAGGGCATCAGCCACGAGGCGATCTCGCTCGCGGGTCATCTCAAGCTGAATCGCTTGATCGTGTTGTTCGACGACAACGGCATCTCGATCGACGGCTCGACCGATCTCGCCTGCTCGGATGATCAGCTCGGACGCTTCGCCGCGTCGGGCTGGGCGACGTCCCGCATCGACGGCCATGATCCCGAAGCCATCGAGGCTGCGATCGCTGTGGCGCGGCAGAGCAACCGCCCCACCATGATCGCGTGCCGGACCACGATCGGCTTCGGCTCACCCGGACGGCAGGGCTCGGAGAAGGCGCATGGCGCGCCGCTCGGGCCGGAGGAGGTCGAAAAGACCCGCGCGGCACTGCACTGGCCGCACCGTCCGTTCGAGGTCCCGGCCGACGTGCTGGTGAGCTGGCGCGAGATCGGCGCGCGCGGCCGCAGCGTGCGCCAGGCCTGGAAGGAGCGTGCGCGCAGGCTGTGCACCGCGGACCGCTCGCCCTGTCATGATGCGCTGAACAGGAAGCTGCCGGCCGCCTATGCCGAGCGCATGGCGCAGTTCATCGCGCAGCTCACGGCCGAGCGGCCGAAGATCGCCACCCGCCAGGCGTCGCAGAACGTCATCGATGTGATCGCGACGGTGCTGCCGAACCTGCTCGGCGGCTCGGCGGACCTGACCCACTCCAACCTGACCAAGGCGAAGACGCACAAATCCGTCACACCGGCCGCGATGGATGGCAACTACATCCACTATGGTGTGCGCGAACACGCGATGGCTGCGGCCATGAACGGCATCGCGCTGCATGGCGGCTTCATTCCCTATGGCGGCACCTTCCTTGCCTTTGCCGACTACAGCCGGCCGGCGATTCGCCTGGCCGCGCTGATGGGCATCCGCGTCATTCACGTGATGACGCACGATTCCATCGGCCTCGGCGAGGACGGCCCGACGCATCAGCCGGTCGAGCATGTCGCGAGCCTGCGCGCCATTCCGAACCTCCTGGTATTCCGCCCGGCCGACGCGGTCGAGACGGCGGAAGCCTGGGACTGCGCGCTGCGTGCGGAGACCTCGCCGTCGGTGCTGTGCCTGTCGCGGCAGGGGCTGCCGGCGTTCCGTACCGAAGCATCTGATCAAAACAAGGTGGCGCTCGGCGCCTACGTGGTCGTCGAGCCCGAGGCTGGGCGCGACGTGACCTTGATTGCGACCGGCTCGGAGGTGGCGATCGCGCTGGAGGCGGCCAAGCTGCTGGCGGTCGAAGGCGTCCAGGCGGCCGTGGTGTCGGCCCCCTGCTTCGAGCTGTTCCGCAAGCAGTCCGCCGAGTATCGCGCCGAGGTGCTCGGCGCTGCGCCACGTATCGGAGTCGAAGCCGCGATCGAGGGTGACTGGGCGCGCTGGCTCGGCGATGCCGGCGAGTTCGTCGGCATGCACGGCTTCGGCGCCTCGGCGCCGGCCGAGGTGCTGTACCGCGAATTCGGCATCACGCCTGCGGCGGTCGCCGATGCGGCGATGCGCAACATCATCCGGGCGCGGGCGTCCTGAGCCGCGCCGCCATACAGAACATCGAAACAGGGACGGAGACCAACATGGCGCGGATCACGCTCAGACAATTGCTGGACCATGCGGCCGAGCGCGGCTACGGCGTGCCGGCGTTCAACATCAACAACATGGAGCAGGGGCTCGCGATCATGGAGGCGGCCGCGGCGGTCGATGCCCCCGTGATCATCCAGGCCTCGCGCGGCGCGCGCACCTATGCCGGCGACATCATGCTGTCGAAGATGATCGACGCGCTGGAGGAGATGTATCCGCAGATCCCGCTCTGCCTGCATCAGGACCACGGCAACGACGAGGCGACCTGCGCCACCGCGATCAAATACGGATTCACGTCCGTGATGATGGACGGCTCGCTCAAGGCCGATGCCAAGACGGCCGCCGACTACGACTACAACGTCGACATCACCCGCCGCGTCACCGACATGGCGCATTGGGTCGGCGCCTCGGTCGAGGGCGAGCTCGGCGTGCTCGGCTCGCTCGAGCATGGCGGCGGCGAGCAGGAGGACGGCCACGGCCTCGAGGGCAAGGTCAGCCGCGACCAACTGCTGACCGATCCCGACCAGGCGGTCGATTTCGTCCGCGCCACCAAGGTCGATGCGCTGGCGATCGCGATGGGCACCTCGCATGGCGCCTACAAGTTCTCGCGCAAGCCGGATGGCGAGATCCTCGCCATGAACGTCATCGAGGAGATCCATCGCCGGCTGCCGAACACGCATCTCGTCATGCACGGCTCGTCCTCGGTGCCGCAGAGCCTGCAGGACATGTTCAACCAGTTCGGCGGCGAGATGCCGCAGACCTGGGGCGTGCCGGTCGAGGAGATCGTGCGCGGCATCCGCCACGGCGTCCGCAAGGTCAACATCGACACCGACTGCCGGCTGGCGATGACCGCGATCTTCCGCAAGGTCGGCGCGTCCTCGAAGGTCGAATTTGATCCGCGCAAGTTCCTGAAGCCGGCGATGGACTCGATGCGTGATCTCTGCCGCGAGCGGTTCGAGCAGTTCGGCGCCGCCGGCAACGCCTCGAAGATCAAGGTGCTGCCGCTGTCGGAGATGGCCAAGCGCTACCGCTCCGGCGCGCTCGATCCGCGAATTGGGGGAATGACTGAAGCTGCCTGACATCAACGGCGATAATGAACATTCAGGAGGAACACATGAACGACCAATCGATCACCGTCCGCGGCAAGGATCGCTACAAGTCCGGCGTGATGGAATACAAGAAGATGGGCTACTGGGAGCCGTCCTACCAGCCCAAGGACACCGATGTCATCGCGCTGTTCCGCGTCACGCCGCAGGATGGCGTCGACCCGGTCGAGGCGTGCGCTGCCGTCGCCGGTGAATCCTCGACCGCGACCTGGACCGTGGTGTGGACCGACCGCCTGACCGCCGCCGAGAAGTATCGCGCCAAGTGCTACCGGGTCGAGCCGGTGCCGGGCTCGCCGGGCAGCTATTTCGCCTACATCGCCTATGATCTCGACCTGTTCGAGCCGGGCTCGATCGCCAACCTGACGGCCTCGATCATCGGCAACGTGTTCGGCTTCAAGCCGCTGAAGGCGCTGCGGCTCGAAGACATGCGGCTTCCTGTCGCCTATGTGAAGACGTTCCAGGGTCCGGCGACCGGCATCGTCGTCGAGCGCGAGCGGCTCGACAAGTTCGGCCGTCCCTTGCTCGGCGCCACCGTCAAGCCGAAGCTCGGCCTGTCCGGCCGCAACTACGGTCGCGTGGTCTACGAGGCGCTGAAGGGCGGACTCGACTTCACCAAGGACGACGAGAACATCAACTCGCAGCCGTTCATGCATTGGCGCGAGCGCTTCCTGTATTGCATGGAGGCGGTCAACAAGGCGCAGGCGGCGACCGGCGAGATCAAGGGCACCTACCTCAACGTGACAGCGGCGACGATGGAGGACATGTATGAGCGTGCCGAGTTCGCCAAGGAGCTCGGCTCGACGATCATCATGATCGACCTCGTGATCGGCTACACCGCGATCCAGTCGATGGCGAAGTGGGCGCGCCGGAACGACATGATCCTGCATCTGCATCGCGCCGGGCACTCGACCTACACCCGGCAGCGCTCGCACGGCGTGTCGTTCCGCGTCATCGCCAAGTGGATGCGGCTCGCCGGCGTGGACCACATCCATGCCGGCACCGTGGTCGGCAAGCTCGAAGGCGATCCCAACACGACCCGCGGCTACTACGACATCTGCCGCGAGGACTTCAACCCGATGCGGTTGGAGCATGGCGTGTTCTTCGACCAGAACTGGGCGAGCCTGAACAAGCTGATGCCCGTGGCCTCCGGCGGCATCCATGCCGGCCAGATGCACCAGTTGCTCGACCTGCTCGGCGAGGACGTCGTGCTGCAGTTCGGCGGCGGCACCATCGGCCATCCCCGCGGCATCGCCGCCGGTGCGACTGCCAACCGCGTCGCGCTGGAAGCGATGATCCTGGCCCGCAATGAGGGCCGCGACTACGTGCATGAAGGTCCTGAGATCCTGGCCAAGGCGGCACAGACCTGCACGCCGCTGCGCGAGGCGCTGGAGATCTGGAAGGACGTCACCTTCAACTACGAATCGACGGACTCGCCGGACTTCGTGCCGACCGTGACCCCCGCCGCTTGAACCACGTTCGATGCGTCGCCGTGCTGCGGGCCGGACACCGGCTCGCCCGGCAGCACAACATCAGGAGATTTCAACATGCGCGTGACCCAGGGTTGCTTTTCTTTCCTGCCCGACCTGACCGACGAGCAGATCACGGCCCAGATCCAGTACTGCCTCGAGAAGAATTGGGCCGTGAACATCGAGTTCACCGACGATCCGCATCCCCGCAACACCTATTGGGAGATGTGGGGCCTGCCGATGTTCGACCTGCGCGACGCCGCCGGCATCATGCGCGAGCTGTCCGAATGCCGGAAGATCTATGGCGACCGCTACATCCGCATCTCGGCCTTCGACTCCAGCCATGGCTGGGAGTCGATCCGGCTGTCCTTCATCGTCAACCGGCCGCAGAACGAGCCGGGCTTCCGGCTCGACCGCCAGGAAACCGTCGGACGCAATCTGCGTTACTCGACGCGGTCCTATGCGGCCGAGCGCCCTGAAGGCGAACGCTACTCATAAGAATACCGCGCTGAAGTCCCATCCCGTCGGGGAGGGGACTTCAGCGCCGGCTCTGCCGCATTGATCAAGTCCGATTCGACGGCGTCCCCTGCTTGCCGGAGTTCGCGGGAGGATCTGCCGCCAGCGTGTGCGAACTTCGGCCAAGCGGAGCACCAGCCCATGATGCAGGCCACGCAGGCGGATGCCGACAAGGCCACGCCGGTCGACACCGTCGACCTGCGCCGCGAGTTCGAGAGCGTCGACATCGCACCCGTGCTGGAGCAGCTCGACCGCGAGCTGGTCGGGCTCACCCCGGTCAAGACGCGAATCCGCGAAATCGCCTCGCTGCTGATGATGGAGCGGATCCGCCGCAAGATGGGGCTGGCGACGACGTTTCCGACCTTGCACATGTCGTTCACCGGCAATCCCGGCACCGGCAAGACCACGGTCGCGCTGCGCATGGCCGGCATCCTGCATCGGCTGGGCTTCGTCCGCCGCGGCCACGTCATCAGCGTGACCCGCGACGATCTCGTCGGCCAATATATCGGCCACACCGCGCCGAAGACCAAGGAGGTGCTGAAGAAGGCGATGGGGGGGGTCCTCTTCATCGACGAGGCCTATTATCTCTACCGTCCCGAGAACGAGCGCGACTACGGCCAGGAGTCGATCGAGATCCTGCTGCAGATCATGGAGTCGCAGCGCGAGGACCTCGTGGTCATTCTTGCCGGCTATGCCGACCGGATGGAGAAGTTCTTCCAGAGCAATCCCGGCTTCCGCTCGCGCATCGCCCACCACATCGACTTCCCCGACTATTCGGAAGCCGAGCTGCTGACGATCTCCGAGATGATGCTGGAGGGGCAGAACTACCGCTTCACGCCGGAGGCCCGCGCCGCCTTCGAGAAGTACATCGCCGTCCGGCGCACCCAGTCCTTGTTCTCCAACGCGCGCTCGATCCGCAACGCGCTCGATCGGATCCGCCTGCGCCAGGCCAACCGGCTGGTGTCGCGGCTCGACCGCGTGCTGACGTCCGATGACGTGATGTCGATCGAAGCCAGCGACGTGCTGGCAAGCCGCGTGTTCGCCAAGGGGGCCGACGCGGGAGACGGCAGGGTGGAGGCGCAATCATGAGTCTGGCTCTGGTGAGGAACGCGCCGCTCGACGACCTCCGGCGCCGCATCGCCGACGCCGGCGCACTGATCTTCGACGTCGACGGCACGATGGCCGAGACCGAGGAGATCCATCGCGAGGCCTTCAATGAGGCGTTCGTCGCGGTGGGCATAGACTGGCACTGGGGCCGCCGCATCTACAAGGAGCTGCTGCGTGTCACCGGTGGCAAGGAGCGCGTCCGTGCGTTCGACCAGATGCGGCGCACGGGTCCGCCGCTCAGCGACGCCGTCGTTGCCCGGCTTCATCGCATCAAGACGGAGCGGTTTGCCGCGCTGATGGCCGACAAGGGCTGCCCGTTGCGCCCGGGCGTTCAAGCCTTGCTGGAGGCTGCCTCGGCCCGCGGGCAGCGGCTCGCGATCGCGACGACGACCACGCGCGGCAATATCGATGCCCTGTTGGCGCCCGTGCTGGGCGCCGACTGGGAGGCAGGATTTGCCGCCGTCGTGGCGGCCGACGATGTCGCGCGCAAGAAGCCTGCACCGGATGTCTACCTGGAGGTCTTGTCGCAGCTCGATCTACCCGCGGCCAGTTGCATCGCGATCGAGGACTCCGGTAACGGGTTGATGGCTGCGACCCGCGCCGGCGTTCCCGTGCTGATCACGCGCAGCCTCTACTTTCATGACGACACGTTCGACGGTGCGCTCGCCGTGCTCGATGACCTCGGGGAGTTTGTTGCCTGAGGTATTTTGAGGTGTTTGTGGTGATACGTTGCCGATTATGTACGCCACCATGCGCATAGCCGCGTGGCGTGGTCGTTCTATTGCCGTCTCGACAAGAACGTGTAATCCCTTGACGACATGTCTTCATGTCGAGTCGAGGTCGTTGAGTATGGCCCGCACGCAGGCCAAATTGAAACGTACGGACGTTGCCCGCACGGAAGCGTTTCGCGGGCGGGTGGGACGGCCGCCGAAGGCGCTCGCTGGAAACATCGAGGAGCGTATTCTGGACGCTGCGCGCGCGGTGTTTCTCGAGCGTGGCTTCGACGGTGCCAGCATCGACGAGATCGCTGAACGCGCTCCCGCCAGCAAGCCGACGATTTATGCCCGATACACCGGCAAGGCCGCCTTGTTTGCCGCCGTCGTCGCGCGCTCCATCAACGACGTGATGAATCTGGGATCCTACACGCCGGTGGCCGGCACCGCACAGGAGAAACTGGTCGGACTTGCCATCGCCATCGTCGATCGCGCGCTGAAGGACTCGCTGGGATTGTTACGGGTCACGATCGGGGAGGCTTACCGGTTTCCCGATCTCAGTTGTCAGTTTCATGACGTCTCACGCAAACGGGCCGCCCATGCCGTGGCGGTGCTGCTCGGCGAGACGATCGGCGCCTCGGCCACGACCGCCCGCCGGACGCCGTCGAAGGCGTCGGCCGCCTCTGCCGAGATCTTCATCGATCTGATCGTCATGCCGGTGATCATGCGCTCGCTCATGGGCGAGAGCGAAAGGACGATCCGCAGGGAGCTGCCCGGCTTCGTCCGTGACCGGGTCAAGACGTTCCTGACGCTGCAGCCGAAGGCGTGAGCGGCGCGATCAGCGTCGCCGCAGCGATGACGGTTCGAGCGTCACCTGCTTGAGATCGTTGCCGCTGACGACGACCACGACGAAGGCGAGCTTGCCGTCCTTGTTCATCAGGCCGCCACTGATCGCCCGGCCGGCCGCCGAGCGCTCGGCGATCCGAATCGCATCCGACATCTTGAGCCGGACCGTGGTGAGGGCAGCCAGGCTGTTACGGTCGCTTTCGCTCAGTCCATCCACGGTGGAGAACAGCACGCTGTTGCGCACCTTTGCCGTGGTGCCGTCGATGTCGGATTCCCAGATCCGTCCGCTCTGTAGGGTTCGGACCTTGTAGACGGGGGCGTCGAGCCCACCTTCGAAGCTGATGTCCGCGGTCTTGGAGCCCGGATGAATCCTCTCGGCGATCCGCAGCGCCTGGTGCAGTGACACCTCCGTCCGCCGGAACTTGTCGAGCTCGCGATCGATCGTCTCCTGACTCAGTGCCGGATCGGTGGAGACTTGTGGATCCCTCTCGGTCTGCATGCCGCTGCCGGTCCCGGCGACGGCGTGCGCCAGGGGAGTCCACGACAGCAGGATCAAGCTCAAAAGAATGATTCGTTTCATGACGGCCTGCTGTCTCCGATCTCGGTCGGTGCTTGTAGAGCATTCCCTTGGGAAATGGTTGCGATAAAACGAAACTGTATCGTTTTATAATGACGGCCGGAGGACCTGTCAAGGTTGGCTCCCCCGGGAGATGTCTGGATCCAGAAGAGACCCATTCCTGCGCGGCTCTCGAGGCCGCGGACGAGCGGAGCGGAGATCGTGGTCGAGGCCGACGATCTCGACGTTGGTGACGCACCCGTCCATGCGCGAACGCGCCCGCGCGTCTCACGCCGCTCTCGCTAAACGAAACCGTATAATAATGCCGGGTGGGCCGAACTCCGATGCGGCCGCAGCCGGGCATCGCGATTTCAGAAGGCGATCGTTGGAACCCGCATGGCGATCGGTTCCGCCAGCGGTGCTGGTGCGCACACAGGCGATGGTCGACGCTCGTTCATCTGCGGCTAATTCCCGCCCGGCTATGATTTTCTTCCATTTCCGGTAGGTTGTCGCCGTTGCAAACCGGGGCAGCCGATATGACCGCCGCCAGCGGCGTCCGATGTCCCGCAGGATAATGGTGCGAGCCGCATCGGCGGACGCGACCAGAGGAGTCTGAATGAGCAAACGCCGGGCCATGATCACCTTCACGTTCACCGCCGCGACGCTGCTCGCTGCCTGCGGCGGCGTTGCGCAGGCGGCGCAGTGCGGCTCGTCGCCGGCGGGGTTCGAGGCGTGGAAGCGCGAATTCAGCGAGGAGGCGAGGGCGAAGGGCGTCGGCGGCACCGCGATATCAGCGCTGATGCAGACCAACTACGCCTCGGCGACGATCGCGGCCGATCGTGGCCAGCGCAGCTTCTCGCTGTCGCTCGATCAGTTCCTCGTCAAGCGCGGCGCTGCTGCGATCGTCGCGCGCGGGCGCCAGCTCAAGCAGTCGCAGGCCGCGATGTTCGCCTCGATCGAACAGCGCTACGGCGTGCCGCCCGGACCGCTGATCGCGATCTGGGGCATGGAGAGCGCGTTCGGCAGCCAGCGCGGCAATCAGCACATGCTGTCCTCGATCGCGACGCTCGCCTATGACTGCCGCCGTCCGGAGTTCTTCACCGACCAGCTCTATGCCGCGCTCAAGCTGATCGACCGCGGCGTGCTTTCTGGCAACACCCGCGGCTCGATGCATGGCGAGGTCGGGCAGACCCAGTTCATGCCGAAGAACATCCTGGCCTATGGCGTCGGCAATCTCGACGTCGCCGCCAATGCGCTCGCCTCGACGGCGAACTTCCTGCGTGCCAATGGCTGGAAGGCGGGCGCCGGATATCAGCCGGGCGAGCCGAACTTCGCAGCCATCGAGGCCTGGAACGCCGCCGGCGTCTATCAGAAGGCGATCGCGCTGATGGGCCGCCAGATCGACGGCGGCGGCTCGGCCGCGGCGCGCTGACAGGCCCGCGACTGATAAGCCTGTTCCGTCAAAAAAGCGGCGCTTCATCGCTGAAGCGCCGCTTCTCTGTATGAGCAGTCAGTCGGCGTCTCGCCTCAGGCCTTCAGCTCGAACCGGTCGAGGTTCATCACCTTGGTCCAGGCGGCGACGAAGTCCTTGACGAACTTCTGCTTGGCATCCGAACTCGCATAGACCTCGGCCAGCGCGCGCAGTTGCGAGTGCGAGCCGAAGATGAGGTCGGCGCGGGTGGCCGTCCACTTGATCGCGCCGGTCTTGCGGTCGCGGCCCTCGAAGGTGTGCTCGCCCTGATCGACCGGACGCCAGGCCACGCTCATGTCGAGCAGGTTGGCGAAGAAGTCGTTGGAGAGCGTCTCGGTCTGCGCGGTGAACACGCCATGCTTGGAGCCGTTGGCGTTGGCGCCGAGCACGCGCAGGCCGCCGACCAGCACGGTCATCTCCGGCGCGGTCAGGGTGAGCAGTTGCGCCTTGTCGACCAGCAGCTCCTCGCCGGACAGCCACTGCTTGCCGCTGAGATAGTTGCGGAAGCCGTCATGGGTCGGTTCGAGCACCGCAAACGATTCGACGTCGGTCTGCTCCTGCGAGGCGTCGGTGCGGCCCGGCGCGAACGGCACCGTCACCTCGACGCCGGCCTTCTTGGCGGCCGCCTCGACGCCGGCATTGCCGGCCAGCACGATCAGGTCGGCGAGCGACACCTTCTTGCCGCCGCTGGCCTGCGCGTTGAACTCCTTCTGGATGCCCTCGAGCGTCGAGAGCACCTTGGCAAGCTCGGCCGGATTGTTGACCGCCCAGTCCTTCTGCGGGGCCAGACGAATGCGCGCGCCATTGGCGCCGCCGCGCTTGTCCGAGCCGCGGAAGGTCGAGGCCGAAGCCCAGGCGGTCGAGACCAGCTGAGAGACCGACAGGCCCGAGGCGAGGATCTTTGCCTTCAGCGACGCGACGTCCTTGTCATCCACGAGCGGATGATCGACGGCCGGCACCGGATCCTGCCAGATCAGGTCTTCCTTCGGCACCAGCGGGCCGAGGTAGCGCACCTTCGGGCCCATGTCGCGATGGGTCAGCTTGAACCAGGCGCGGGCGAAGGCGTCGGCGAACTGATCCGGATTCTCCATGAAGCGGCGCGAGATCTTCTCGTAGTCCGGATCGAAGCGCAGCGCGAGGTCGGTGGTCAGCATCGACGGCGCGTGGCGCTTGGACTTGTCGTGTGCGTCCGGCACCGTGTTGGCGCCGGCGCCGTGCTTCGGCTTCCACTGGTGCGCGCCGGCCGGGCTCTTGGTCAGCTCCCATTCATAGCCGAACAGATTCCAGAAGAAGTTGTTGCTCCACTTGGTCGGCGTCGTCGTCCAGATCACCTCGAGGCCGGAGGTGATGGTGTCGCCGCCCTTGCCCGAGCCGTATTTGCTGGCCCAGCCGAGACCCTGCTGCGCGATGTCGGCGCCCTCAGGCTCCGCCCCGACCAGCGACGCGTCACCCGCGCCGTGGGTCTTGCCGAAGGTATGACCGCCGGCGATCAGCGCCACCGTCTCTTCGTCGTTCATCGCCATGCGGGCGAAGGTCTCGCGGATGTCGCGCGCGGCCGCCAGCGGGTCGGGGTTGCCGTTCGGGCCTTCCGGGTTGACGTAGATGAGGCCCATCTGCACGGCAGCGAGCGAGCCGGCAAGCTGACGGTCGCCGCTGTAGCGCTCGTCGGCGAGCCACTTGCCTTCGGGACCCCAATAGATGTCCTGCTCCGGCTCCCAGGTGTCGGCGCGGCCGCCGCCGAAGCCGAAGGTCTTGAAGCCCATCGATTCCAGCGCGACGTTGCCGGTCAGCACGAACAGGTCGGCCCAGGAGATCTTCTGGCCGTATTTCTGCTTGATCGGCCATAGCAGGCGGCGGGCCTTGTCGAGGTTGGCGTTGTCGGGCCAGCTGTTCAGCGGCGCGAAGCGCTGCTGACCGGTGCCGGCGCCGCCGCGGCCGTCGCCGATGCGATAGGTGCCGGCGGCATGCCAGGCCATGCGGATGAACAGCGGACCATAATGACCGAAGTCCGCCGGCCACCAATCCTGCGAATCGGTCATGAGCGCGTGCAGGTCCTTGATCACCGCGTCGAGATCGAGGCTCTTGAATTCCTTGGAGTAGTCGAACGTCTCGCCGAGCGGATCGGACAGGTTCGAGTGCTGATGCAGGACCGACAGATTGAGCTGGTTCGGCCACCAATCCTTGTTCGAAAATCCCTTCAAGCCGCCCGAAAACGGGCACTTGCTGACGTCATCCATGTTTGCCTCCTGACGTGATCGTCATGGTTCCCCCTGGGGTGGGAGCCGGGACCCTACGCGGCTACTTCGATCAGGGGAAATTGAGATTGATGATCATAACGATAAGATTATCTGATGAACGCGGTGTGACGCCCGTCCAAACGCAAAACGATGCCAGACGTTGGCGACACACCTCAGGCTTGTAGTCAGGGAAAATTGACTTCGCGTCGATGAGCGATAAGATAATCTGATGATACATCTGACGATGCGGCAGCTTCGCTATTTCGACGCGCTGGCGCGTCTGGGGCATTTCGGCCGCGCCGCCGAGGCCTGTGCGATCTCGCAGCCGGCGCTGTCGATGCAGATCAAGGAGATGGAGGAGGCGCTCGGCGGCGTGCTGCTGGAGCGCAACGCCCGTCAGGTCGTGCTGACCCGGTTCGGCGAGCAGCTCGCCGAACGCGTCCGCGAGATCCTGCGCTCGGTCGACGAGCTCGGCGACTTCGCCCGCGCCTCGCGCGACAAGCTCACCGGCCGGCTGCGGCTCGGCATGATCCCGACTGTCGCGCCTTATCTGTTGCCCAAGGTGATCGGGAACTTGACGCGCAAGCATCCCGAGATCGACATCCACGTCCGCGAGTCCAAGACGCCGACCCTGATCGAGGAACTGGTCGAGGGCCGCCTCGATGCGGCGATCGTCGCGCTGCCGGTCTCGGAGCCCTCGCTGACCGAGGTCGCGCTGTTCGCGGAGAACTTCCTGCTGGTGCGGCCGCCGGAATATGAAGGCGCTGACGTGCCGAGCAGCGAGATGCTGCGCGAGATGCGGCTGCTGTTGCTGGAGGAGGGGCACTGCTTCCGCGACCAGGCGCTGTCGTTCTGCAACATGCAGGCGCCGCGCGAGATGCTCGATGCCTCCTCGCTGTCGACCCTGGTGCAGATGGTCGGCGCCGGCATGGGCGTGACGTTGATTCCGGAGATGGCGGTCGGCGTCGAGACGCGCTCGGCGTCGGTGTCGCTGGCGCGCTTCGCCGATCCGCAGCCGCAGCGCACGGTCGGCATGGTCTGGCGCAAGACCAGCCCGCTCGCCAAGCAACTGATGCAGATTTCCGAGATCGTCGGCAGCGCGGCCGAGGGTCTGCGCAAGCAGGCCGCGGCAGCGCAGGGCCGCAAGCGGCGCGGCTGAGCGCCGCGCGTGACGACGCCGGCTGACGCCATCCCTGCTGCGTCCCGCCCGCGCCGTGTAGGAACGATCCGTCGTCGTGGCCCGTCACGTGCGGCTTTCCATGGCATAAGTCTTGTATCGATCTCCGCGAGCGGTCGAACGTCCGACGCGCACGCGGGGTGGCGATGCCGCCGGATCGTGATCTCGGTCGGTTGGCTCGCCGCTCGCGCCGATTGCTGATCGAGGCTGCGGACCTGGAGAACGGTCCATGCCTGAGCCGCTTCGACATGAGGGCCTCCGTCATTGCGGGGAGCGACGCGACGAGGCAACCCAGAGTCCCGCCATGGTTCTGGCTTGCTTCGCTGCGCTCGCAAGGAGAGAGCTCGTTCGGGGATGTGGCGAGGAGGTTCGGGTGAAAATTGACGAGCGTGATGATGGCGTCCTGGCCTTTGTGGACGCTGACGGCCGCATCTGGGCGCAATGTGCGCGTCCCTCTCAATATGCCGCCGACACCGATTACGTGATTGAAGGCCCGCTGAGCGGCTTTATCTACGAGGAGGGGACGTTCACGCCGGACAGCGAACAGGCGTTTCGCGCCTGGCTCGACGACCGCTTGATCAGCGACGGGATATTCCATGTCAAGGACAAGGAGACGGCGCTGTCCTTGTGTCGGCGGATCGCGGTGGCCGCGCGCGACATCCTGACCGACCGGTCGGCCTCGTCCCGTTGCCCGCGCTGATCGCTTAATCTTCCGGTAATAATAATTCTATTGCGTAATTTCAGAAATTGTGCTTATCTGTGCGTACCCCGCCTCGAGCAGAGGGACGTACGCGTCGTCACGATACGTTGAGGTGGGCTGCGATGGACGTGACGGCTGCGCCAG